>JAWXAM010000020.1:0-57301 GCA_034439495.1 Terricaulis sp.
AGCCGGCGCGCCGGCTTCCATCATCAGTTCGGCGAGGCGGACCGGAACGGAAGGGTCCTTCTCACTTGGCTTCAGTACGAAGGTGTTGCCGGTCGCGATGGCGATGCCGAACATCCACATCGGGATCATGGCCGGGAAGTTGAACGGCGTGATGCCGGCGACGACGCCGAGCGGCTGGCGCATTGAATAGACGTCGATGCCCGGGCCGGCGCCTTCGGTGTATTCGCCCTTCAGCGCGTGCGGGATGCCGCAGGCGAATTCGATGACTTCGAGGCCACGTTGGATGTCGCCTTTGGAGTCGGCGATGACTTTGCCGTGCTCGGACGAGAGCAGATGCGCGAGCTCGTCCATGTTCTTTTCGACAAGCTGCTTGAACGCGAACAGCACGCGCGCGCGGCGCTGCGGATTGGTCGCGGCCCAACCAGGGAATGCGGCGGACGCTGCTTGCACTGCAGCATCAAGATCGCGCGCATTTGAGAACGCCACTTCGGCCTGTTGCGCGCCGGTGTTGGGATTGAAAACACGACCGGCGCGCCCGCCGGAAGCGGACGCGCCTGCGCCATTGATGAAGTTACGGATCGCGCGCATCGGCGGGGCCTCCCGGGTTCGGAATTTGCCGCTCTTATGGCGTCAAACTGGAACCCAGTAAATGCCGCGCCGAGTAACGCGCCCGCGACCCGTTATCCCCTTCGCGCCATGCCCATGATCAGGGAGACCACGAACAGGACGAGGAAGATAAAGAACAGAATCTGCGCGATCCCGGCAGATGCCGAGGCGATGCCGCCGAAGCCGAAAATGGCCGCCACGATCGCCACGACGAAAAAGATAAGGGCCCAACTGAGCATTTGATGTCTCCTGGAATGCAGTTGGAATGAAAACTCATATTCGGGCCCAGAGTTCCGCGTTTGCCTTAAGTTGGATACGTCCAACCCTGCTCACCTTTTCGTGCGGCAGCGTATTGCGCTTCGGCAAAGCGCCAATTGATCAGCGTGCTGAGGTACGCGTCGAGGAATTTGCCGCGCTCGTTTTTGTAGTCGAGATAGTACGCATGCTCCCACAGATCGCAGACGCTGAGCGGCGTGAGTTTATCGTCAACGATCGGCGTGTCGGCGTCGTGCATATCAACGAGCTGCACTGCGCCTGATTTATCAGCGACAAGCCAGAGCCAGCCGGACGCGAAGTGGCCTTCGCCTTTGGCTTTTGATTCCTGGCTGAAATTCGCCAGATCGCCGAAGGCGTTTTCGATCGCGGCGCGCAGTTCGCCTTGCGGTTCGCCTTGCGACTGTGGTGTGAGGCTCATCCAGAAGAAGCCGTGATTCCAGGATTGAGCGGCGTTGTTGAAGAGTTTCTTGTCGTTCTCGGCTTTGGCGAGTCGGACAACCTCCTCAAGCGAAGACGGCGCGTTCTCTCGCTCGGCCAGAAAGCCGTTCAGCTTCTTGATGTAGCCGGCATGGTGCTTGCCGTGGTGGGTGTTGAGCGTGTCGCGCGACATGTGCGGCTCAAGCGCCGCGGCGTCGAACGGAAGATCGATAAGTTTGAACATGAGAGGCCTCCTCCTCGGTCATATAGGCGAGCAGGACGGCATTTCGAGGCGAAGCCTTAAGTGACATCTTGTCCGCGCACGGCGCGGACGACGAAGCTGATCACGAGCAAGGCGAGAAAGATGAGAAACAGAATCTTCGCGATGCTCGCGGCGATCCCAGCAAGGCCGACGAAGCCCAGATACCCTGCAACAAGTGCGAGAATGAAAAACGCGAGCGCCCAGCCAAGCATGGTGTGATCTCCGTGCGATTGGCGGAGCCAACGTTCGCACTTGCGGCAGAGTTCCCGCTAAGCGGTTTGATCTTCGCGCCGCACGGGCTGCGTGATTTGCGCAATCGGCGGCGGGACGCTGACCCAAAGCCGGAATGGACGCGCCGGATCGCGGCCGACATTCGCGCCGAGTTGGCGCGCGAACGCCTCTATGAGGCGTGAGCTTGGGCTCGGCGGCTGGTGCTGGTTGAGCACTGCGTCGGAATCCACCACGAGTCGAACGGTGGCGTCGTCGTCCTGACAGAGGAAGATGGAGAGCGCGGCCGGCCCAGCATCGGCAAGGGTATCCAGCGCGATCGAAACGCCCTCGCCTATCAAGAACGAGAGCGGCACGGCGCGATCGACATCTGCGCGGGTCGGCTGAAGATGGAAGGTGAGCGTGACGTCTTTTGCCAGGGCGCCGCGTGATTGCACCAATTGGCGGGAAATCTCGGCAGCGAGATCATCTACACGCAGTTCGCGGACTTCGCCTGACGAATAGACGCGCTGGTGAACGAGAGCGAGCAATTGCACGCGGTCATGCGCGCGGGCGAGGCCCCAAGCTTCGCTTTCATCGCGCGCGTTGCGCGCTTGGATATTGAGCAAGCTCGCAACCATTTGCAGGTTATTCTTCACCCGGTGGTGAACTTCGCGAAGGAGCGCGCGCTCTTCAGCCAACGCCTCGACCAAGCGTTGCTCACGGCCGCGCAAGGTTTTCGCCATCGCCGCCAATGTGCGACGCAGTGAGCGGATTTCTTCAGGCGCGTTTTTGAGCGCTGGCGGCTCGGCGATGTCTTCGCCGCCGCGGGCGAGATTGCGAGCCGAGGCTTCGACCGCCGAGAGCGGACGAGCGACAAATACCTCAATCGCAAACCAGCCAGCCGCGACCGCAAGCATCCAGATCAGCAACGGCGCCGCGATCGAGAACAATAATTCGCCCCAACGCTGCCACGCGGGCTGATCTGCTGGCCAAGACATGACGATGTAGAGGTCGGGCCGATGCAGCGGCACGATCACGGCTGCGCCGTTATCGACTCGCACGAAGCCGGGGTCCGGACCCAAATGATCGCGGATTTGCTGTGCGCGCGGCAAGTCAACGTCCGGGCGGTCTGGCCGGGGCGTGGACTGCGCGATGATGAAGCCGTCGGAATCGACTATGGCCGCCCGGGCGCGATCCAAGTCGCGGCCGCGATCCAGTAATTCCCGCAATTGGGTGACGGTGATTGACGCGCTGACAAAGCCGATGCGGCGGTCGCCGTCATGAATAGGCTCAATGGCGCCGAGCACGGGTTGGCCGGTGAGTGCGCCGCGCTCAATATAGCCAAACGCGAAGCCGTCGCGTTCGCTGGCGCGTTCGCGCAAATCGCTTTGCGGCGCGGTGCGGAGCCCAGGCGCGGCCACAGGAAAGCTGCAGCGGATGACGCCGCGATTATCAGAGACAGCGAGCGCTGAGACATAAGGGTAGCGGGCCGCCACGTCGCCGAGCCAAGTTCGGCAGTCGCCAGCTGCGATTTGCTGCAAGGCTGGCGTCGTCGATAGCACGCGAAGCATTTCGCGCACCTCGTCGATCGCGCCCTTCTCGACCGAGATGGATTGCAGCGCTTGGCGGCTCAGCGATTCTTCATATGCGGATTGGCTGGAAGCTACAGCATTCAGACCCACCTGGGTCGCAATGGCGCCGGCCGGAAGCATCGCGAGGCCAAGCAAGAGCGCCATGCGCCCGCGCATTGACCGGAGGGACAATGCGCGGGGCCAGTATCTGAATTTCCGATCTTCGCGCGCGTTCACACGCTGGCCGTGCCCTCGATTAACCGACCCTCACTAGGGATCGCTTGGCCATCGTCGTCAAGACCAAGCAGATCGGCGAGCTTGCGACGCGCGCGATTGACCCGGCTCTTGATCGTGCCAACGGCGCATCCGCAGATCGTCGCCGCTTCTTCGTAGGAGCAACCCGACGCCCCGACGAGCGTAAGAACTTCACGGTGGTCAGGGGCAAGCTGCTGGAACGCGACCTTGAAGTCTTCAAGATCAACCGATCCATCTTGCTCTGGGCGGACGGCCAACCGTGCAGCGAACTTGCCGTCAGCGTCTTCCACTTCACGCTTCAGCTTGCGGAGTTGCGAGTAATAATGGTTGCGAAGGATCGTGAACAACCAAGCGCGCAGGTTAGTGCCAGGCTCGAAGCGATCGACGTTGGCCAGCGCTTTAACAAGCGTGTCTTGGACCAAGTCGTCAGCTTGCGCTGAGTTGTGCGCCAACGAACGCGCAAACGCGCGCAAGCTGGGCAGGAGCTCAATCAGCTCGGATTTGAAGGCTGTAGAGGCGCTCACGACTTTTTCTCCTCAACGGCGTCGAGGGCGGAAAGGACGTCGAGCAGCCTTTGCGGCACAGGTTCACTGGCGACCTGGCCGTAGGCGATCTTTAAATTTCGGGTGATCAACTGCTTGTGTTGAGCAGAGGCAGGTTTGGATTGGCTGTAGGATCCGTCTTCGGGCGGTTTCTTGCTCACGAGCGCTTCCATTTCTTCTTTCCGTGCCATAGTGCCAACCAAGCCCCCGCGCGACCAGTCAGGGAAACCAATGGCGGCTCTCCCTCGGCGCACTCAACGCCTCGATCACAAACCTGTTCCGGAGGGCTGGAACATTTTTTCAGATACGGCGTTCATTGGCTCTCGACGGGATTGGGAGACGATATGCATACCGAGGCCAATTCTCCAAAAAATGTTAATGAAACCAAGGGGTCATATATGACGCTTGCCCGGGAAATTGCGCCTCACCTGCCGCTGCTGCGCCGATATGCGCGGGCTTTGACGGGTGCGCAGGAAAGTGGAGACGCTTTCGTAGTTGCGGCGCTGGAGGCCATTGTGGCGCGGCCGGAAGAATTTCCGCGGCAGATGGACCCGCGTGCGGGCCTCTATCGCGTATTTCACAAGATTTGGGAGAGCGGCAACGTCGAGCTCAATGGCCACCTGGGCGAAGACTCGCCAGGCGCACGCAAGGCGCATGAACGCCTGCGGGCGCTGGCGCCCTTGAGCCGCCAAGCGCTGCTGCTGACGACGCTCGAAAATTTCACGACCCAAGAGACCGGTGAAATTCTTGAGCGCTCGCCGGAAGAAGTCGGCACCTTGCTCGACGACGCGATTGACGCACTCGATAAGCAGACCAAGGCGCGCATTTTAATCATCGAAGACGAAGCCGTCATCGCGATGGATTTGAGCGACCTCGTCACTGCGGCAGGCCATAGCGTCTGCGGCGTTGAATCCACCGCCTCTGGCGCCGTTGCCGCAGCGAACCGTGAACTGCCTGATCTCGTGTTGGCTGACATTCAGCTTGCTGACGGATCGTCTGGCATCGACGCGGTGAAAGATATTCTCTCATCGTTCGAAGTACCGGTGATCTTCATCACCGCTTTCCCCGATCGCTTGCTGACCGGCGAACGTCCGGAGCCGACCTTCCTGATCACGAAGCCGTATTCACCGGACATGGTGCGTGCCGCGGTGAGCCAAGCGCTCTTCTTTGAAAGCACAGGAAACCTGAACTGAAGTTCCGCGTTGCTTTACCGCGCTGGCAGGGCTGGCGCGGAATGGAGAGATTTATGTCGAAGAACATCACCACCACGCTGGTCGCTATGGCTGCGCTCGTTGGAGCTGGTTCGCTCGTTGCCTGCAACACCGTTGAAGGCGTAGGCGAGGACGTTCAAAAGGCCGGCACCGTGATCGAGCAAACGGCGCAAGAAACCAACGACGGCAACCCGAACACGCCGTAACGCTTTGCACCGCAAGGTGCGACGTTGCGTACGGACGACAAATTACCGTCCAAATGAGAAAAGGCTCGCATCATGCGAGCCTTTTTATTTGCCATTTCCACCGCCCTTCTCGTCGCCGCGTGCGGCCAGCCTCCCGCCACGCCGGAAGCACCGGTAGAGGCGCCAGCTACTGCCGGTGTGATTGAGGTCAGCGAAGCGTGGGGGACGCCCACCCCGGGCGGGACGCCGATCAGCGCCGGCTACCTGGAGATTGCCAACGGCACAGCCGAGGAAGACCGTCTCATTGCGGTTTCGAGCCCGCGCGCGCCGCGCGTTGAGCTGCACGAGATGAGTATGGATGGCGGCGTCATGCGCATGCGCGCCGTTGAAGGCGGATTGGCGGTCGCCGCGGGCGAGCGCGTCACTCTGGCGCCCGGCGGCTTGCACCTCATGTTCTATGACGCGCCGCAGCCGTTTGTGGTTGGCGAGTCGATCCCGGTGACGCTTACATTCGCGAACGTGGGCGAGGTGTCCGCGACGCTGACGATCCGCACGCCTTCCGCCGCCAGCCCAGAACATAGCGGCCACTGATCCGTTAGCGCGGAAAGCCCCACAAGGCTGCGGGATAGAGGCGGCCGTCGCTTATGCGTACGCCGTTGTCGCGATCACGCGCCAGCCACCACGGGCCATCAAGGTCGGCGAACCCAGCGCCGTTAATCAGCAGCAGCGCCGGCGCAATCGCCAGGGACGTGCACACCATGCAGCCGACCATGATCGTGAGGCCGAGCGCTTCGGCGCCGGCGCGCATGGCCAGCGCTTCGGTCAGACCGCCCGCTTTATCCAGTTTGATGTTCACCGCCTGATAACGCCGCGCGATACGTTCGAGATCGGCGCTGGTGTGCGCAGATTCGTCGGCGCAGATCGGCACTGGGGATTCGATGTGCTCCAACGCCGCGTCATCAGCAGCTGGCACTGGCTGCTCGATCAGATCGGCGCCGAGGGCTGCAATGTCAGGCAGCAAACGCTTGAGCAGCGCGGGTGACCAGCTCTCGTTGGGATCGACGATGAGCCTCGCGGCGGGCGCTGCAGCGCGAACGGCGCGAAGTTGGGCCAGCGGCTCGCTCGCGTCGACTTTGACCTTCAGCAAAGGAGCAGCATCGAGTCTGGCGGCGGCTTGGGCCATACGTTCGGGCGTATCCAGCGAGATGGTGACAGCGGTGATGATTTCGCTCGGCGCCATGATGCCTGCGATATCCGCAACGCTGCGGCGGGTGAGCTGCGCTTCCAGATCCCAGAGCGCGCAATCGACAGCGTTGCGCGCAGCACCGGGCGGCAAGGCGCTCTGCAGAGCAGCACTGGTCATGCCGGACTCAAACGCGCTGCGGACGGACTCGATCTGGGCCAGCACGCTCGCTGGACTCTCGCCATACCGTGAATAAGGGACCGCTTCGCCAGCGCCGCTCCGCCCTTCTTCATGCAACTCGACAACGACCACTTCGGCGGCAGTTTTGACACCGCGCGAAATGCGGAACGGCCGGTTCAGCGGCCAGCTTTCGCTACGGGCGATCAGCGTGCGCGGCATTCAAACCTCTTCCAGCGGCAGCTCAGTCGTATCTTTCAGATGCTCCAGGACAATCGAGCTTTCCATGTGTGCGATGGCGGCGCAGCGAAGTAGCTTCGATTGCACGATCTGCTGAAAGTGCGGCAGGTCGCGCGCGACAATCTTCAGAAGATAGTCCGCCTCCC
Source organism: Terricaulis sp. (assembly GCA_034439495.1). Taxonomy (GTDB): domain Bacteria; phylum Pseudomonadota; class Alphaproteobacteria; order Caulobacterales; family Aquidulcibacteraceae; genus Vitreimonas. Next base: position 7,282 of record JAWXAM010000020.1, read on the forward strand.
CGGTCAGCATCACGCAGAGCGTGACTTCGTTCATGCGGGTGACGAGATCGCGGAAGGCTTTAACGCTGGCGGCGGCATGATCCTTGAGCCGCACGCGGATGATGGCCGAACACGTGAGCCCGGCGCGCTCGGCGTCGACGAGACCGACCACGGCGCGGAGTACGCCGGTTTCCTTGAGGCGCGCGAGGCGGCGTGAGACCAGGCTGGGCGAAACGCCGGCCTGCTCCGCTAATTCCGCCTGCGAAATCGAGGCGTCCCGCTGGAGCGCGCGCAACAGCCGCTGGTCCGCCTCGTCCAAGCTTAAATCCGCTTGTTTCATGCAGATATATGCCTCCATTCGCTTGCTTCATGCGCCGCATGGCGCTCCGCCGCTTCAAATAGCACGGAAATTGCGCCAGAGCGCGGGTATTCTTGCGCCGATGAGCGCCAAATCAAAGCCCGCCCCGAAAGCCCAGACCCAGACCGACTGGAAACAGGTGGTCAAATTCGTTCAGTGCTCGCGCGCGATGGACGAGATCGAGGAGCGTGACCTCGTTCCGGGCAAGAAGATTTTCTACCAGTTCAGCGCGCGCGGCCACGACATGGCGCAAGTGCTGCTCGGTTTGCACCTCACGCACCCGAAGGACGCGATTTGCGGCTATTATCGCTCGCGCCCGATCCTGCTCTCGCTCGGCGTTGCGCTTGAAGACGCATTGGGGTCGGCGATGGGTCGCGCTGGCGGCTATAGCGACGGGCGCGATATCGGCGTCGTGTTCAATTATCCGAACGCCCACGGCGCATCGGCGCTGCCGATGTGCGGCGGCGTCGGCGCGCAATACACGCCGACCGCCGGCTACGCGCAGGCGATCCAGTATCAGACGAAGGTGCTCGGCGATCGCGCTTATGATGGCGCGATCGGTGTCGTGCTGGGCGGCGATGCTTCGGTGGCGACGAACGGGTTCTGGTCGGCGCTGACGATGGCGACGACGTTGAAGCTGCCGATGTTGTTTTACATCGAAGACAATGGCTTCGGCATTTCGACGCCGGGATGGTTGCAAACGCCCGGCTGCAACATCGCGAAAAACCTGGCGAGCTTTCAGGGCCTCAAAGTGCTCGACGGTGATGGCACCGATCCCGAGGAAGCGGCGTTTTTGATCCGAGAAGCGGTTTCGCACACGCGCGGCGGGCGCGGGCCGGTTTTGCTGCACTTGGCCGTGCCGCGCCTGCAAGGGCATTCATTTCAAGATACGCAAGCGTACAAAAGCAAAGAGGTCGTTGACGCCGAATGGGCGCGCGATCCGTTGCCGAAGCTGAAAGCGCACGTTGTCCCTGATCTGATGAGCCAAGCGGATTGGGATGCGGCAGAGGCGGAGGCGAAAGAGCGCGTGGCGCGCGCCGCGCAGATTGCTGATCAGCGGCCGGTGAGCGAGCCCGCGCAAGTGACGCGCTTTGTGTTCAGCGAAGATGGCGCGTTGCAGGATGAAGGCGGGCTTTGGTCGAGCGGCTATGAAGCGCCGCGTGCGAGCGATGTGGCGAAGCCCGAAGGTGCGCGCATCAACATGATCACCGCGATCCGGCGCACACTCGATCACGAGTTGGCGGTCAATCCGCGCGTGTTGGTGTTCGGCGAAGATGTCGGTCCCAAGGGCGGCGTGCATGGCGTGACATTGGGCTTGCAAGAGAAGTATGGCGTCGAGCGGGTGTTCGACACATCGCTTTCGGAAGAAGGCATTATTGGGCGCGCCGTTGGCATGGCGATCGCCGGGCTGATGCCCGTGCCGGAAATTCAGTTTCGCAAGTATGCCGATCCGGCGTGCGAGCAGATCAATGATTGCGGCACGATGCGTTGGCGCACGGCAAACCGGTTTGCGTCGCCGATGGTGGTGCGGATGCCTGTCGGCTTCTTCAAGTGCGGCGACCCGTGGCACTCGCAGACCAACGAAGTGCAGTTCGTTCACAGCCCCGGCTGGCGCGTCGCCTGCCCTTCCAACGCGGAAGATGCGGTGGGCCTCTTGCGCACGGCGCTGCGCGGCAACGATCCGGTGATGTTTCTCGAGCACCGCAACATGCTTGATGCAGCCAGCGCGCGGCGGCCCTATCCGGGCGACGATTTTGCTCTGCCGTTTGGCGTCGCCAAACGCGTGCGCGAGGGCGATGCGCTGAGTGTGGTGACGTGGGGCGCGATGGTTGAGCGCTGCGAGGCGGCGGCGGAAATGGCCGGCGTGAACGCGGACATCATCGACCTGCGCACGCTGGCGCCTTGGGATAGCGAAGCTGTGCTTGCGTCCGTGCGGCGCACACATCGCTGCTTGATCGTGCACGAAGATATCGGCACCGCCGGCTTTGGCGCCGAGATCGCGGCGGTGGTTGCCGATTCGGCGTTCCTCGATCTCGATGCGCCAGTGGCGCGGCTGACGATGCCGGACATTCCCTCGCCGCATCACCCTGAGCTCATGGAATGGGCATTGCCGTCAGTCGAGAAGATCGCGGCGAAGATGCAAGAACAGGTGCGCTTCTGATGGAGAAGACTGCGAACATCATTGCGCCGATTGAGCAGGAAGGCACGAAGTCCGTCGTGCGCGCGTGGCTGAAAAAGGTCGGCGACGCGGTGAAGCAGGATGAGCCGCTGGTTGAGCTGGAGACGGATAAGGTTGCGGTCGAGGTATCGGCGCCGGCGGATGGCGTGCTGCACTCGATTGCGTTGAATGAAGGCGATGAAGCTGGGCCGGGTGTGGTGTTGGGTGTGCTCTCGGTCGGAGACATGCAAGCTTCGACGGACCGCCGGCTTCCAGCCGGCAACGCGACTGGCGATCACACTCTGCCAATCGTAAACAAAGAGCCGGCTGGAAGCGGGCGGTCGTCGGAGAGCGCTAAGCATGAGCAGCGCTTATCGCCGCTGGTGAAACGATTGGTGTCAGAGCATCGTCTTGACGTGAGCGCGATCGTCGGCAGCGGACGCGATGGGCGGATCACGCATCAGGATGTGGAAGAGCATCTCGCGAATGGCTCGGTAAAGGCTGTAGCGCCGTTTGCCGGCGAGGACGCCGGCGGTCCAAAAAGGATTCCGCACGACGCGATGCGCAGGTCCATCGCGGAGCACATGTCGCGCTCGGTCGCGGTGGCGCCGCACGTGACGGCGGTGTTCGAGGCGGATTTCAGCGCCATCGTCGCACATCGCGCCAAGCACAAGGACGCGTATGCGAAGGCAGGCGCCCAACTCACCTATTCCGCCTACATCGTGCGCGCGGCGGCGGAGGCGATGAAGGTGTCGCCGAACGTCAATGCGCGCTGGCATTACGATTATCTTGAAGTGTTCGAGGACGCGAACATCGGCATGGGCGTGGCGCTCGGCGATAAGGGTCTGATCGTGCCGGTGATCAAGCGCGCGCAGGCGCTGACGTTGCAAGAGACGGCAGCGGCGCTGACTGATGTCACCGAGCGTGCGCGCAAGAACGCGTTGAAGCCAGCTGACGTGCAAGGCGGCACGTTCACGATTTCCAATCATGGCGTATCAGGCTCGCTGGTGGCGACTCCGATCATCATCAACCAGCCGCAATCGGCGATCCTTGGCGTCGGCAAGCTGGAGAAGCGCGTTGTGGTGCGCTCCGTCGATGGCGCCGATGCAATGGTCATCAAGCCAATGGCTTATGTATCGCTGACCATCGACCACCGCGTGCTCGACGGGCACCAGACCAATGCTTGGCTGACGCGCTTTGTAGAAATTCTCGAAACTTGGCCTGCAGGAGACTGACATGATCGAAACGCTGCCGCTTAAGGCGCCCGATCCGCTCCTGAAGATCATAAAGATGTTCCGCGAGGACCCGCGGACGGACAAGATCGATCTCGGCGTGGGGGTCTACAAAGACGCGTCGGGCGCGACGCCGGTGATGCGCGCGGTGAAAGACGCGGAAGCGCTACTGCTCGCGCAGCAGAAGACGAAGACCTATGTCGGCCAACAGGGCGATGTGGATTTTCTGAAGCTGATTGGTCAACTCGCCTTTGGCGAGATGGCGCGCGATTTCGTTTCGATCCAGGCGGTGGGCGGCACTGGCGCGCTGCGCCTCGGCGCGGACTTACTGCGTGAAAGCGGCGCAAAGCGCATCGTGTTGCCGCAGCCGTGCTGGCCGAACCATCCTTCCATCGTGCGCGCGGCGCGATTGGAGCCGGTGGATGCGCCCTTCTTCAACATCGCCGAACAACGCATCGATATGGACGCGCTGATCGGCTCGTTCGATCACGCCGAGCGCGGCGATGCGGTGATCCTGCAAGCGTGCTGTCACAACCCGCTAGGCGCGGATTTTTCGACCGATCAGTGGAAAGCGCTGGCGGACGCACTGAATGCGCGCGGGCTGATTGCATTCGTTGACCTCGCTTATCAGGGCTTCGGCGATGGCATCGATGAGGATGTCGCGGGCGCGCGGGTGTTGCTGGAGCGCGTGCCTGAGGCGGTGATCGCGGTTTCGGGCGCCAAGTCGTTTGGGATTTATCGCGAGCGTGTCGGGGCGCTGTTCGTGAAGACGGCGGAGAAGTCGCGGCCGGCGGTGATGAGCAATTTGGCGGCGATCGCGCGCGCCAATTACTCGATGCCGCCGGATCATGGCGCGGCGATCGTGCGCGAAGTGCTGAGCGACGCCGCGCTGCGCGCAAGCTGGCGCGAAGAGCTCGATCAGATTCGCGCACATATCAAGCGCACGCGGGCTCAGCTGGCGGCGGAGCGGGTGAACTCGCTGCCGATGCATCTGATCGCGGCGCAAAAGGGTATGTTCTCGACGCTGCCGCTGAACGGCGACCAAATCAACGTTCTGCGCGAGACGCACGGGATTTACATGACCGATGCAGCGCGGATCAACGTGGCGGGCTTGCGTGAGAGCGATATTCCACGCTTTGTGGAAGCCTTGAAGGCCGTTGCGTAGGAGCGCTCGATGATGTTGAGGTGGGCGGCGATCCTCCTGCTTGCTGCTTGCGCTCAGGCGCCGGAGCCAGCCCCGCCGGACTGGGCACGCTTCGGCCAACCTCAAAGCGTGACAATCCGAGGCTACGAAGGCGACGCAATGGAGCCTTTCCTCGCGCGCGGTGGCGACGTGCTCTTCTTCAACAATAGCAACGCACCGAGCGCGCAGACAGATCTGCATTGGGCTGAGCGCACAGACGATGCGACATTCCAGTATCGCGGGGCGGTTTCTGGCGCGAACAGCATGGCGCTCGATGGCGTTGCCAGCATGTCTGCGGACGGCCGACTTTGCTTCATCTCAACCCGCAGCTACGAAGAGACGCTGGGCACAGTCTATTGCACGACATGGCGCGATGGGTCCTCCGAAGCGCCAACGCTGCAGGACGACGTGTCTGTCCGCATCCCTGGTCGGCTCATGTTCGACCTGGAAGTCTCTATTGATGGTTCGACTCTTATCGTGGCGGATGGCGAGTTTCGTGGCGGCGCTATGCCTGCGAGCGCGGATTTGCGACAGGCCCGGTGGCGCGACGACCGGTTCGTGCTGTCACCGGAAGATGATGCGCTCTTTGCGGCGATTAACACGCGCGCATTGGAGTACGCGGCAGCGATCTCGGCAGATGGACTAACGTTGGCGTTTACGCGACTAGAGAGCCAATTCCCCTTCGTGCGCACCAGTATTTGGCTTGCGCAGCGTGACCGAACCGATGCGCCGTTCGACGCGCCTGTGCGAGTTGACCCGATTGAAGGCGAGCTCATTGAAGGGCCCACCTTTTCGCCCGACGGCAACACCATCTACTATCACCGCAAAACGGGCGACCGCTTCACCATCTGGCGCATCACGCGCTAAGCAGCGTTCATCGTCAGCAGATCGTACGCCGCGACGGTTTCGCCATCGCGGTTGGTGACGAGGACATCCCAGCGTACTTCGCCCTGATCTGGCTTGCGCAGGGTTTTGTCTTTTACCGTCAGCGCGACTTGCACGGTGTCGCCGGGCTTTACTGGTTTGACGAAGCGCAAATTGTCGAGGCCGTAATTGGCAAGCACAGGGCCTGGATCGGGATCTACGAAGAGACCAGCGGCGAAGGCGAGAATGAGATAGCCATGCGCGACGCGGCCGCCGAAAAGCGGGTTGGCTTTCGCGGCTTCCTCATCCATGTGCGCGTAGAACGTGTCGCCGGTGAAGTGTGCGAAGTGCTCGATATCGCCGAGCGTGATTTCGCGGGCTTTAGTTTTAAGCTGATAGCCAATCGGCAGATCGTGGAACTTGCGCCGAAACGGATGTTGATCAGCGTTCTCCGTCGGCATGCCGGCGATGTAGCGCTTGACGATGGCGGCGAGCGTGCGCGGATGGCCCTGCAAGGCCGTTCGCTGCATGTAGTGCGTGACGCCGCGGACGCCGCCCATCTCTTCGCCGCCGCCAGCGCGGCCCGGGCCACCATGGATCATGTGCGGCATAGGTGAACCGTGACCGGTAGATTCCTTGGCGCTGTCGCGATCGATGAATGCGACGCGGCCGTGGAATGAGCCGGCGCCGAGCAGGAGATCGCGTGCAAAGTCAGTGTCGTAGGTGAAAGCGCTCATCACCAGCGAGCCCTTGCCGCGATTGGCGAGTGCGATGGCGTCGTCCGCGTCTTTGTACGGCATCAGTGTCGATACAGGGCCAAAGGCTTCGACGTCGTGAACTGCTTGCGCGCGCCACGGATTTTCGCAGCGTAGAAGAACTGGCGAGATAAAGGCGCCCTTCTCATTGATGGGAGAAGCGGTGGGGTCGCCGTAGACGATAGCTGCATCGGCGCTGATCTCTTTGATCTTGGCGCGGACGTCGTCGCGTTGGCTTACGCTGACCAGCGCGCCCATACGGGTGGTTTCATCGCGGGGATCGCCGATCGTGGTTTTCGAAAGCCGGGCGATGAGCGCTTCTTGCGCCGCATCAAGCAGCGCGGCCGGAACCATGGCGCGGCGGATGGCGGTGCACTTTTGGCCCGCTTTTGTCGTCATTTCCTTGGCGACCTCTTTAATGAAGAGATCGAACTCGGGAGAATCTGCTTTGGCGTCGGGGCCGAGGATGGAGGCGTTTAGGGAATCCTGCTCGGCTACGAAGCGCACGCTTTCGCGCGTGATCACCGGATGCGTGCGTAGCTTGGACGCCGTCTGCGCCGAGCCGGTGAAGGAGACGACGTCCTGCGTCGTCAAATGTTCGAAGAGATCGCCGGTGGAGCCTACGATCAGCTGCAACGCGCCTTTGGGCAACACGTTGGCGTCGAGCATGATGCGTACGGCGGCTTCGGTGAGATAGGCGGTGGCGCTTGCGGGCTTCACGATGGCGGGCACGCCGGCGAGGAAAGTCGGCGCCAGTTTTTCCAGCATGCCCCAGACGGGGAAGTTGAAAGCGTTGATATGAATGGCGACGCCTTGCAGCGAGGTGTAGACGTGCAAGCCTTGGAACGTGCCATTGCGCGAGAGCGCTTCGACATTGCCGTCGATCAGTATGCGCTCGTTCGGAAGCTCGCGACGGCCTTTGCCTTGATAGACAGCGAACGTGCCGATGCCGCCATCGATGTCTATCCAGCTATCGGCTTTGGTCGCGCCGGTGTTGTAGCTGAGTTCGTAGAGCGCTTCCTTCTTTGCCGTGAGCGCATCCGCCAGCGCCTTCAACATAAGCGCGCGTTGATGGAAGGTGAGCGCGCGCAGTGCGGGGCCGCCCTGCTCGCGGGCGTGCTGCAACATGGCGGCAAAGTCGAGCCCCTGCGATGAGGTCAGCGCGACGACGTCTCCGTCGATGGCGGAACGAAGCTCAGCCATGCCGCCCGAACCGGCGACCCATTTGCCTTCAGCGTAGTTTTGCAGGGTGATCGGCTTCATCTTGATCTAACTCGTGCGCTGTTCGTAGGCCAACTTGACGAGCTCGCGAAGCGGCTCCGCTTTCTGCGTTACATCCGCCTTCGTAAGTGACAGTCGGTAAAGTCTCCACTGTTTGTTGTACTCTAGCGTCTCAAATCCCGCTCCATCGATGCGCTGAGTGAGCTCCTCAGACTGGGGCAACTTGAGGTCCAGAATCATATGGTTCTTTCGCGGCCGAAAAGTCACGAAATTGAAGGGTTGACCGTCGCGAGACAGTCCGATGTAGAACTTGTTGTACTTGAGGTCCAAGCCGGGCTCGCACTCTCGTGCCATCTTGAGCATTTCATCTGCTAGTCCGAGTGTGCCCTTGCTCGCTCGGTGTTCCCAATACGCCCGGTCGGTGGGCGTTGCCTCGGCATCTTCATCTTCGTCAACGAGACCACGACTGAGTTCGTTAAAGACCGTTGTGAATACAAGCGCCACCTGATCGTCAATTCGGAGCGCTTGCATTTGTATCGCAACGAGCGGGAGGGAGCCGTTGAAAAGCGAAATCACATTCAAAAAACGGCTCGTTATATCCTCGGCGACGAGAACTGCGCAGTGGTCGTACTGAGGATACCGCTTTCGCTCTATATCCCAATATTCGATCGTCCGAATGAGATGCGACTCATCGGTAGCACCAAGCTGCAACTCCAATTCATACCGGCGCTTGGATTCGGGATCTTGCAAAAGTAAGTCGAGTCTCCCAGCACGCGGTTGCATCCGCTCCTGATCGCGCAAGACGAGATCGCCCAGTCCAAGAATTGATGGGTCTTCAGCTATGCGAGCTTGGACCCACTTCTCCGAAATTTCTGGGTGAGTCTTCAGCCAAAGGCGCTCTGGCTTTGTGTACTTTGGCGGCATTTCCCCTCCCCCTGGCCTGAGCCGTCAGCTTCCCGAAAACTTCGGCGTGCGCTTTTCCATGAAAGCGGCGACGCCTTCTTTGTAATCACTGGTGCGGCCGAGTTCGCTTTGGGTGGCGCGCTCGATGTGCAGGTGATCCTCGAATGAGGAGACCCAAGCGGCGCGGATGAGCTTCTTAGTTGCGGCGAGACCCTTGGTCGGCGCCGTCGCGAACTTAGCGGCGAGCGTGTTCACCTCTTCCGCCAACTTGTCGTCATCGACGCATTTCCAGATTAGCCCCCAGGCTTCGGCGCGCTCGGCGGTGAGCGGCTCGCCCGTCAGCGCAAGGCCCATGGCGCGGGCTTGGCCGGCGAGGCGCGGCAACATCCAAGTGCCGCCGCTATCGGGGATGAGGCCAATGTTCGCGAAGCTTTGGATAAACTTAGCGCTGCGCGCGGCGATGACGATGTCGCACGCCAGCGCGATGTTGGCGCCAGCGCCGGCGGCGACGCCGTTCACGGCGCAGATCACCGGCATTTCCAAAGATACGAGGCGGCGGACGAGCGGATTGTAGCGTTTGTCGAGCGACTCACCGAGATCGACGCCGTCACCGCCGGGCGCGACAGCGCGATCCGACAAATCTTGGCCGGCGCAAAAACCGCGGCCAGCGCCGGTGAGCACCAGCACACGCGCATCGCTCTTCGACACGGCTTCGAGCGCACGCGATACTTCAGTATGCATCTCGACGGTGAAACTGTTCAGCCGATCGGGGCGGTTTAGCGTCAGCTTCGCTGCGCCCTCGGCGATTTCGAGTTGAATGGTTGCGAAATCCATGGGCCGTGCCCTCCTCGCGCGTGGCCGTGGCGTATGATAGAACGCGTAGTCGGTCAATTCGCCGGCGCGACGGCGAGGCGCGCCTGAATTTGTTGAACTTTCACAAGCGTCCGATTAATTGACCGATCGGTCAGCGAATGATAGTATTGGACCAAGTTCCGAGAGGCATGAGCCATGTACACGACCGACATGAGCGGCAACAAAAAAGCCGAAGCGGTGGCGGAAGATCCGGCGAAGGTCGCGGCGTTTGAAGCGCGCGTCGCCAATGATGAATTCATCGAGCCGAAGGATTGGATGCCCGAGGCATATCGCAAGACTTTGGTGCGGCAGATGTCGCAACACGCGCACAGCGAAATCGTCGGCATGCTGCCGGAAGGCAATTGGATCACGCGCGCGCCGAACCTGCGCCGCAAGGCGATCCTGCTGGCGAAGGTGCAGGACGAAGCCGGACATGGGCTTTATCTTTACTCCGCGGCGGAAACGCTTGGCACGTCGCGCGATGAAATGACGGAAGCGCTGCTCTCCGGCAAGGCCAAGTACTCGACGATCTTCAACTATCCGACGCTGACCTGGGCTGACATCGGCGCGATCGGCTGGCTCGTGGACGGCGCAGCGATCATGAACCAAGTGCCGTTGCAGCGCACGTCATACGGCCCGTATGCGCGCGCGATGGTGCGCATCTGCAAAGAAGAGAGCTTCCACCAACGCCAAGGCTACGAGATCATGATGCATCTTGCGGCAGGCACGGACGCGCAAAAGCGCATGGCGCAGGATGCGTTGAACCGCTGGTGGTGGCCGTCGCTCATGATGTTCGGCCCGCCGGACGATAAATCGCCGAACACCGAGCAAAGCATGCGCTGGCGCATCAAGCGCGACACCAATGATGACCTGCGCCAGAAATTCGTCGATATCACCGTGCCGCAGGCGGAAGCGATTGGGCTCACGGTGCCGGACGACAAGCTGAAGTGGAACGAAGAACGCGGCGCTTATGATTTCGGCGAAGTGGACTGGGAAGAGTTTTACGCGGTCGTTAAAGGCGAAGGCCCGGTCGCGAAGGAGCGCATGCAGGCGCGCGTCAAGGCTTGGGAAGATGGCGCCTGGGTGCGCGATGCGGCGCGGGTGCATGCTGAGAAGCGTGCTGCGGCGAAATTGGCGGCGGAGTGAACGATGAGCGACGCATCTAAAGAATGGCCGCTGTGGGAGGTATTCGTGCGCGGCAAAGGCGGGCTGTCGCATCGCCATGTCGGCAGCGTGCATGCGGCCGACGCGAAAATGGCGATCGAGCACGCGCGCGATACGTACACGAGGCGCATGGAAGGCGTGAGTTTGTGGGTTCTGCCGTCAGCGCAGATCACCTCATCTGATCCGGGCGACGCGGCGGCGCTGTTCGAGCCGGCGGAAGATAAGGTCTATCGCCATCCGACCTTTTACAAAATCCCTGACGGTATCACGCACATCTAATGGACGCGCTCGCAACTTACGCGCTGCGGCTGGGCGACGATTCGCTCATTCTCGGCCAACGCCTCAGCGAATGGTGCGGGCACGCACCGGCGCTCGAGGTTGATTTGTCGCTCGCGAACGTCGCGCTGGACCAGATCGGACAAGCGACGCTCTTTTTGAATCTAGCCGGCGAGATCGAAGGCGCAGGCCGCGACGGCGATAAGCTCGCCTTCCACCGCGACGTGATGGATTTCACCAATTGCTTGCTGGTCGAGCAGCAGAATGGCGATTTCGCGCAGACCATCGCGCGCCAGTTTTTGTTCTCGCACTATCAGGAATTGATGTTCGCGGCGCTGGCGGCTTCGAAAGATGCGCGCTTTGCGGCGATCGCGGCCAAGGCGGTGAAGGAAGTGACCTACCACGCGACTTTGGCGAGCGATTGGGTCGTGCGGCTGGGCGACGGCACCGGGGAGAGCCGCGTGCGCATGAACGCCGGGCTCGATTGGATGTGGCGCTTTGCGGACGAATTGTTCGTGATGGATGACGTCGATGCAGCGGCGCTCGCGGTGGGTGTCGGCGTCGATAAAGCAGCGCTGCGCAGCGCTTGGGATCAGCGCATCGATGCCGTACTGACTGACGCGACGCTCTCGCGGCCAGCTGCGCGGCGGCCAGTGCTTGGCGGGCGCACCGGGCGGCATTCGGAACATCTCGGGCATTTGCTGAGCGAGATGCAGTTCTTGCAGCGTGCTTATCCGGGCGCGACGTGGTGATCGCGGTGGCGGCGATCAGCAGCGTCGAGCGCATCCGTGCAATTCTGGCGAACGTGCCGGATCCGGAGATTCCTGCTGTGTCCGTGGTCGATCTCGGCATCGTGCGCGAAATCGCCGAAGACGCAGTGACGATCACGCCAACGTACACCGGCTGCCCGGCGACTTTGGCGATCGAGCAGATGATCCGCGTTGCGCTTGATGATAGCGGCTTCGCGCATGTTGCGATCGAAACGACGCTCTCGCCGCCATGGTCCACCGATTGGATCAGCGACGAGGGCCGCGAGAAGCTACGCGCTTACGGCATTGCGCCGCCGCCGAAGGGCGCCGGCGCTTCGGCGTTGAAGAATGCGCAAGCGGCGGAATGCCCGCGCTGTGGGTCGTCAAACACCGAAGAGATTTCGCGGTTCGGCTCGACCCCGTGCAAGGCGCTGTGGCGCTGCAAGTCATGCGCGGAACCGTTCGATAGATTCAAGTGTCACTGATGAGCATCGACTTTCACAAACTGCGCGTTGCCGAAGTGAAGCGCGAGACGCCGGATGCGGTGTCGGTGCGACTTGAGCTGCCGGAGCACCTGCGCGAGGCGTTCGCGTTTCGGGCTGGGCAGCACCTCACCTTTCGCCGTGAAATTGGCGGCGAAGAGGTGCGGCGCAATTATTCGCTGTGTGTCAGCCCCAGCGAAGGCATGCTGAAGATTGGCGTGAAGCAGATTGCGGGCGGGGCGTTTTCGAGCTGGGTCAATACAGCGCTGAAAGCCGGCGATGAACTCGAAGTGATGGCGCCGCATGGCTCGTTCTGCTGGAGCTTCGATGCAGGCGCGCGCAACGAATACGTGGCGTTCGCGGGCGGCTCGGGCATCACGCCGATCCTGTCGTTGATCAAGACGGCGCTGGCGATAGAGCCGCACTCGCGATTTACGCTATTCTACGGCAACCGCAATTCGATGGGCGTCATGTTCCTCGAGGAGATCGCGGGGCTGAAAGATCGCTACCTTGATCGGCTGAGCGTCTATCACTTCCTCGAAGAGGAGGAAGAAGAGATCGCACTGTTCAATGGCCGGCTCGATCGCACGAAGGCCGATGAGATCCTTTCCTCGCTGATGCGCGTGGATAACGTCGATGCGTTTTTCATTTGCGGGCCGGGCCCGATGATGGACGCGATCGAGGAAGCCCTACTCGGGCGCAAAGTGGAAAAGCCGCGCATTCTAGTCGAGCGCTTCACGACAGGGCCGATGTCGGCGGCGCAAGCCGCCGCGGCGCGCAAACTGGAAGAGAAAGCGGCCGGCCTCAAGATGAGCGTCACGCTCAATGGCCGGCGCGTTCAGGTCGCGTTCGATCCGGACAAGCACTCGATTTTGGACAATGTGCGCGCGGCAGGATTGCCCGCCCCGTTCGCCTGCAAAGGCGGCGTCTGCGCAACGTGCCGCGCCAAAGTGACAGCGGGCGAAGTGCGGATGAAGGTGAATTACGGCCTTTCCGAACAAGAGATCGCTGACGGCTATGTGCTCACCTGCCAAGCAACGCCCGTGACAGAAGGCGTGGCGCTGACGTACGACGTCTAAATTATGAGCAACAATGGTTGGGATACGTCCGCATCCGCCTGGATTGCGGACATGGGCGAGCATGGCGATTTTGGTCGCCGGTATGTGCTCGATCCACTGATGCTGCCGCTCGCGTTGGCGCGCGGCGCAAAGGGCGCGCTCGATGTCGGCTGCGGCGAAGGCCGCTTCTGCCGGATGCTGAACGCCAAGGGCATTGCGACAACGGGCGTAGATCCGACCGCGGCGCTTGTCGCTCATGCGTGCGCGGCCGATGTGAACGGCGGGGTGTACCTAGAAGCCGCGGCGGAGAGTTTGCCGTTCGAGAACGAGTCTTTCGACTTGGTCGTCAGCTATCTCGCGCTCATCGACATTCCAGACTACGCGGCCGGCATCGCTGAGATGGTGCGCGTGCTCAAGCCGGGCGGCGCGTTGCTGATCGCCAATCTCAACGGTTTCAACACGGCCGGCGCCGAGACCGGATGGGTGCGCGGGGCGCTAGGTAAGCTGTTGTACTATCCCGTCGATCATTATTTGGACGAGCGCGCCTTCTGGACCGAATGGCGCGGCATCCGCATCGTCAATCACCATCGCCCGCTGCAAGCGTACATGCAGGCGCTGTTGCGCGAAGGCATGAAGCTCACGCACTTTGAAGAGCCCGCTCCGATCGCTGGCGCACCTCCGGAAAAGGCGGAACGCTATCGCCGCGCGCCGTGGTTTTTGGTGATGGAGTGGGTGAAGCCCGGTTAGGGCCGTTCACTCCGCCGCTTTGCGGATGCCGCCGAGTGTTACGTCGACCGCCATCTCAGCTAGCGCGCCCGCGCTCACAGGACCGCGTGGATCGAACCATGTGTGCGTCCAATTGATTTGACCGAAGAAGAGCATGGCGGCGGAGAACGCAGCGCCGCTTTTGCGTTTCAGCGATGGTTCGATTTCCACCAACAGCTTTTGCACGATCTCGATCAGACGCCGCTGCACAGCGACGATCTCGGCGCGGCGGGCTTTCGGCAGATTGTCTAGGTCGTTCAGGAGCACTTTGTGGCGATCGGCTGCGCCGACATAGAGCGCCATGAAGCGGTGCGCGAGTTCGCGCAGCTTGCGCGCTGGCGGGTCGACACCGGCGGTGGCTTCCTTGGCGGCCTCTTCCAGCGCGCGCACGTGGCTGATCATCACGTCGAAGAGGATGTCATCCTTCGATTGGTAATAATGGTAGATCAGCGATTTGGAGAACTTGCCGCGTTTGGCGAGATCCGCGACCGAGGCGCCGTTATAGCCCTCACGCGCGAACAACGTGGCGGCCGTGTTCACGATCGCCTCTTTCCGTTCGTCGTAGTCGGCTGCTTGCGTGCGGGCCATGGCGCGATCTTAGCACGCGGCGGCGGCTCAGCGCGAGCGGCCGCGGGCGGTGACGGGCCAGATATCGATCAAGGTATCGCCGCGGACGACGTGGTAGGCGTCGTAGAGGTTCACCGTTGGGTCGCAGTGCGGCGCGGTGAGCGTCACGCTATCGCCGAGCTTGAATTCGTGGCCGGGCGCGATGAGCGCCGCGTGCTCATCGCCCATGAAGAAAAACGCGGACGTGACCGGGGCGCCTGCGGCGATGGCGGGGTTGCCGCCATCGGTGGAGAGGGCTTTGAAGCCGGCGTCGATCGTCGCCATGCTTGGCGCGTTGGCGCTGATGACGTGCGCATCGATGTAGAGCGCGGTTTCGAACGGCGGAATCGCCTCGCCGCTCAAATCGCAGTCGAGATATTGTTTGTCCATGAACACGTAGGAGCCGACCTGCAACTCGTTGATTACGCCGAGCCCAGCGTCGATGCGATGCGTACCGGTGCCGCCGCCGGTGATGATTTCGGGCGCGAGGCCGTTAGCGGCGAGCAGGTCGATGACGGATTGGAGGTAAGTCGTGCGATCCGAGATGGCAGCACGGCGGTCGGCGAACGATTCAATGTGCTGCTGCGCGCCGCAATAAAATTGCACGCCTGCGAACCGCAAAGACGGCGCCGTTGCGATGCGTTGCGCGAGTTCAAGCGCCGCTTCTGGTGAGGCAACACCAGTGCGACGGATACCAGGATCGATATCGACGATGATGGGCAACGGGTGCGAGGCATCATCGCGCGTGGCGGCTGCGAGCGCATCAACGTTACTTGGATGATCGGCCACCACCATAAGGTCGCCTATGCGTTCGTGCAAAGCCACTAGGCGCGCGATGGCTTGCGGCGTCACCACGGGCGAAGTGATCAGAATGGCGCTTATGCCCTGCCCCGCCAGCGCTTCCGCTTCGCCGAGCTTGGCACAGCAGACACCGCGCGCGCCGGCCGCCATTTGCAGGCGCGCGACGTGTACGCTCTTGTGCGTCTTCGCATGAGGGCGCAGCGCGATGTTATGAGCACGCGCGAACGCCGCCATGGTGGCGATGTTGCGTTCGAGCGCATCGCGATCCAGCACCAAAGCCGGCGTGTTGAGCGCGGCGCGGGAGCCTTGCTGATTGATGAGCGGACGATGGAGCTCGATATCAGACATCAGGTTTCCACGAAAAGCGATGTGAGGTGGGCGTTGGCGAACTTGGCGTGCGGATCGTGCGTGGCGCGGACGGCGCCGAAGCGCGCAGCGTTCGGATAGAGCGCATCGACGTCGGCTTTGGTCAATGTGTGGCGCTTAGCCCAGTGCGGACGCCCACCATGAGCGCGGAAGATGGGCTCGATGCCGGCAAAGAAATCGCGCCATGGCATCTTGGAGTACTGGTGCGCCGAGATCGAGACGCACGGGCCCGCATGAAACGGGCTCAGCCAAATATCGTCCGCCGCGATGGCGCGAAACTCGAATGGGAAGGTGATCGGCAATTTGCGCCTGCGAATGTAAGCGATGGCTTCACGCAGTGCGGCCCAGCCATTGGCGACCGGGACCTCGTATTCCATCTCCTCGAAGCGCACGCTGCGCTCGGATGGGAAGATTTGAAACGCGGGGCCGACGCGGCGTTGGCGAATGCCGGGCTTGACGATGAGCGGCTGCAGGCGGCGCGTGAGGACTGGAAATGTCGCGCAGAGATCGCAGATTAGCTTAAACGCGCGATCGTCCATATCGTTGAGGTGTTTGAGCGGCCCTTCATTTGGCGCCGGATTCAACGTTTTCAGGATCGCCTGGTCGCCATACGGGAAGACAAAGAACTCGACGTGACGATTGTTGGCGACGAGCTCATCCCAATTCTCGGCGACGTACTCGAACGGGTGCGATTCCACTCGTTCTTCGAGATGGTAAGCCGGCAAGACATCGATCTCGATGCGGGTGGCGACGCCGACGAGACCGAGCGAAAGGCGCGCAGCTTGGTAAAGCTCGTTGTTCTCCGCGGCGCTGCAGCTGATGATGCTGCCGTCGGCTTGCATGAGGCGAAAGGCACGCGCTGTTGTGGAGAGAGAGCCGAGTGTAGCGCCAGTGCCGTGCGTTCCGGTGCCGATCGCGCCGGCGAGCGATTGTGGGTTCACATCACCCTGGTTGATGAGCGAGAGCCCCTCTTCCCAGAGCGCGGCCGTGAGTTTTGCGAGGCTCCAACCGGCGGGCGCCCACACACGGCTGCGATCGGCGCTACTCTCGACGGCGCCTTCAAGCTCGGAGAGCGAAACGAGAGCGCCGTCGGTTTCACACAGCGGCATGAAAGAATGGCCCGCGCCGACAACACGGACTTTACTCGCGGCGCGGATGATGTCGGCGAGTTCGGCCTCGGTGCGCGGCGTGGCCAAACGCGCCGGCCGCGCCGTCACACTGCCCGACCAATTACGCCACTGCGCCATGCGTGTTCTCCGACCCCGCTTGTAGACGCCGAACGCGAGACGCGTCGAGCGGCGCCGTGGCGTTAGCGCTTGGCGAGCTTTTTGGCCGCGGGCTTGACCGGCGTCGCTCTCTTTCTTGAAGTGGCCTTCTTTGCGGGTGAAAGCTCGATCCATGTCGGCGCGTGGTCGCTGGTTTTTTCCCAGCCACGAACCTCGCCATCGACGCCAGCCGCCTTGAGGAGCGGAGCGACATCGGGGCTTAGGAGCAGATGGTCTATGCGTAGCCCAGCGTTACGGGCGTAGGCGCTTCGGAAATAGTCCCAGAACGTATAGATTCGCGCATTGGGATGACGCGTGCGAATCGCATCTGTCCAGCCTTGCTTCAGAAGCTTGGCGTACGCTTCTCGCACTTCGATGCGGAAGAGCGCGTCATCGACCCAACGCTCGGGTCTATAGGCGTCGAGTTCTGTCGGCATGACGTTGTAGTCGCCGGCGAGGATGGTGGGCTTGCCGGCGGCGAGCAGCTTCTTGGCATGCGCGCTGAAACGCTTGTACCAGGCGAGCTTGTAATTGAATCTCGGGCCGGGCCAGGGATTGCCGTTTGGCGCGTAAAGACAGCCGATGGTGAGGCCGCCAATCTCGGCTTGGAGATAGCGGCTTTGCAGATCGTCAGAATCGCCGGGGAGCCCGCGCCGCGTTTCCATTGGAAGCGCAGCGCGCGCAAGGATCGCAACGCCATTCCAGCTTTTCTGCCCGTGCCAAATCGCTTGATAGCCGGCTGCCTGGATTGCAGCTTCGGGGAAGCGTTCGTCCGGGGACTTAAGTTCTTGCAAGCAAACAATGTCCGGCTCGCGGAGTTCAAGCCATTTCAGCAACACAGGTAGCCGCCCGTTAATGCCGTTGACGTTGTAAGTGGCAATGCGCATGCGCGGCTAATAGCACGCCGTGGTCATAGCGACACGCTTAGCGCGCGCGCAGACCGATAAAGCTTCGGCGGCGTTTCGGCGGTGCGCGAGGCGCCTCTTCAGGCTCCACCTCGTTGGCCGATACTGACGCCGCAGGCTCAGCGGCTACTCCCTCCAGGGCAGCGCGATCTTCGCGGCCGAGATGGATCTCATTTGCTTGCGCACGCGCTGTTTCAATGGCGCGGCGGAATTGAACTGGGTTCGCCATCGGGGGAAACACGATGACCGCGTCTCCCGTGCCGGTCACCACGATGCGGCCATAGCCGAACATACGTGCGATCAAGGATTGATCGAGCGAGACGCCTTCAACGCTTTCTACGGCCAGCTCTTGCGTCTGACGATTTAGCCAGCCCCGCTTCAAGATGATGCGCCGATCTGTGACCGCAAAGTCGGTGCTTGTCATGATGATGAACGAGCGCAGGAAGATGAAGATGCCTACGACAATAACGCCGAGGAGGATCAGAGCAGCCCACGCGCCGAACCAGAATACGCCTGGCCACTTGCCACGCATCAGGACGGTTTCGCCACTTGCCAGACTGCTGTCGATATACCGCATCATTCGCCTCTCAGACGCAACGCACGCTCGCCGCGTACGTTCCGTCCGAGACTGGCCGATGAATTAATCGGCGCCTTCGACCTTGCGGCCTTGGACGAAGTTCAAGACATCGGCGTTGAACTCTTCTGTATTGGTGGCGGCAAAGCCGTGGGCGCCGCCGGCGTACACTTTGAGAACGCCCTGCTTCAGCAGCTTCACGCTTTTCAGCGCAGCGGCTTTGATGGGGACAATCTGGTCATCGTCGCCGTGGGCGACGAGCACCGGGATATCGATCTTCTTCAAATCCTCGGTGTAATCGACCTCCGAGAATTCGTGGATGCAATCGAGCTGGCCTTTGATGCCACCCATCAGGCCCTGCAGCCGAAAACTCTCGCGCTGACCTTCGCTGATCTTCGCGCCTGGCCGATTGTAGCCATAGAACGGCATGGTCAGATCGTAATAGAATTGCGAACGATCGTTACGGGTGCCGGTGCGGATGCCATCGAACGCTTCGATGGGCGTACCTTCCGGGTTGGCTGGCGTTTTCAACATGAGAGGCGGCACGGCGCCGAGCAGCACGGCCTTCGACGCGCGTGACGTGCCATAGCGGCCAAGATAATGCGTGACTTCACCGCCGCCGGTGGAATGGCCGACCATAACGAGATTTTTCAGATCAAGCGTATCGACCAGCACCGAGAGATCTTCGGCATATTGATCAATGTTGTTGCCGTCCCAAGTCTGCGACGAGCGGCCGTGGCTGCGGCGGTCGTGGGCGATGACGCGATAGCCCTGCTCACCGAAGAAGACCATTTGCTTGTCCCAGTCGTCGCTGGAGAGCGGCCAGCCGTGGGAGAACAGGATCGGTTGCGCAGACTTCGGACCCCAATCCTTGTAGAAAATTTGTGCGCCGTCTTTCGCTGTAACGTAGGGCATCATCGCCTCCTGCTTTGTCCAAAGATTTAGGCTGCGCGCGCGCCGAGGGAAGCCACGCCGCCGCGTTGATTGCGCTCCGCCCAGGCGAGTGCGAAGTCAGCGACCTCTTCCCAGCCTGGTTCGGCGCACAGATAGTGCGAGCGATCTTCGTAGATTTTGAGTTCGGTGAGCGACTTGGCGCGCTTCTGCTTGTTGAAAATCGCCTTGGTCATGCTCGCCGGCGCGATCAAATCGATGCCGCCGCCAATGAGCAAGAGCGGCGCGCGCGTTTTGCTGTTCCATTTGATCGCGCCAGCGCCGCCGGCGAGGACGCCGTCCCAGTACACTTTGCCGGCAGTTGGTGCGACGTACCGCGCAAAGTGCGCATCGACCTGATCACATGGCAATCCGTTGGCAAATCGCGTGGCGAAGAATTTCTTCGTCATCGAGATGACCTTGCCCCCACTGAAGGGGTCGCTCAGAACTGGCAACGCCGAAATCACGGCATCCAGCGGCAGGCCTACACCGGGTGTGGGCGCAGGATCGATGGCGACACCAGCCACGCCAAGGCCGCGATCGAGCAGATGCTGCGTGAAGACGCCGCCAGCGCTGTGGCCGATAATGATCGGACTTTCCGGAAGCGCGCGGATGATGCGCTCATAGTGCGCAACGATTTCCTTGGGGCCGTATTTGGTGAGCTCTTTGCGCGGATTGGCTTTGAGATCGACGGGGTCCCCTTCGTCACCCGGCCAATCCGGCGTCAGCACCGTGTAGCCACGCACTTCATAGCGCGACTTCCAATTCTCCCAGGCTTTCGAGTTCAGCCACGCGCCGTGCACGAGAACGATTGTCTTAGTCATCGGAACCTCCATCCCATTCGATGAAGAGAGGATGCGCCCGACCCCAGCTGATAACCATTCTACATAGGGCTAACGCCCTAATACACGCGTATGAGCGCGCTCAAGCGGTGCCCGGCAACATGACCGTAAAGCAGGCGCCGCCTTGCTCACGGTTGCGCACCGAAATGGCGCCGCCGTATGTCTCCACGATGGATCGGCAAATCGGCAAACCCATGCCCATGCCATTACTCTTCGTCGTGAAGAAGCTTTCGAACAAACGCGCCTGCTGCTCTGGATCGATGCCGGGTCCGCTATCCTCGAAATCAAGCCGCACGACGACGCCTTCAAATTGCGTGCGCACAACGAGTTGACGCGCGTCGGCCGGCGTTTGCGCCATGGCCTGAATTGCGTTGACGGCAAGATTGACGACGACTTGCTGCAATTGCGTGCGATCGGCCAACACGCGGGGCAACCCCCGCTGCAGCGCTAGTGTTAGTGCAACGCTATGGCCCTGCAGCTCGTGCGCCAGGAACAGCATCGCCTCTTCAACGACGCTGTTGAGCGACAACGCCGCAGCTTCAGGGGTGCGATGGCCAGCCATGTCGCGAACGCGTGCGATAATGTTCGCTGCACGCTCCGCGTCAGCGATGATGCGCTTGGTAAGAGCGCGTACCTCGGCGATGTCTGGCTCAGGACGATCCAGCCAGCGCAAGCCGGCGGACGCGTTCGTGGCGATAGCGGCAAGCGGCTGGTTGACCTCGTGCGCGATCGAGGCGGTCAGCTCTCCGAGCATTGAAACACGCGCCGCGTGCGCGAATTCCGCCTGCACCTGGCGCAACATCGCGTGCGCCTGAACGCGTTCGGAAATATCGATCACGCCAATCAGGAGCTTGCCGGCGCCGACGGCCTCGGGCGCAAAGCATGCGGTGAACAGCGCGTCAAACACTTCACCATTGAGTTTTCGAAGCCGAGTTTCAGATGCGTAGCTTGGCTTCCCGGTGACCGCCGCGATGACGCTGGACGCGTAAACATCGTTGCTCTCTTCCGGCCAATAAATATCCAGCGGCCGCAACAGCTCAGCCTTATCGCCGCGTCCGAACAGCGCCACCGTCTGATCGTTCACATCGACGACGCGCGTCACGCGCATCATCTCGCGCACGAAGTCTGGATGGTCCGCGAAATAGGTAGCGAAGTCGGCCACGCCTTGCTTGCGCAGATCGCGAAGCATGCCGCCGACAGGTGTAAAATCCAGCTCCCAGAAAGAAGCCGCCATCGCCTGGAAGAGATTGCGGTAGCGATACTCGCTCTCGCGCAACGCCTCCTCGGCGGTTTGGCTCTTAGGATCGCGGCTCGCCATGCGTCTCCCCTAACGCAGCGTCGGCTCTTTCGCTAGCGCGCGCTCCAAGCAGTCGATCAAGGCCTCGGCGGGAAACGGCTTTTTGAGAACGCAGAGCGCCCCACTGGCGAAGGCGCGCTCCCTCAGCCCTTCTTCGCCCCGCGCGGTGATCATGATCACCGGCGTTACGCATCCCTGCGCGGTCAGTTGCAGCTTAAGCTCGATGCCTGAAAGTCCGGGCATCTGGATATCGGTAACGATCGCCGCGCTCCGATCCGCGTGATCGGCTGCGATGAAGTCTTCGGCGTTAGCGAAACCATGAGCGCGATAGCCGAGCGAGCGCACGAGGCCAACTAAGGCGGTGCGCAGGGAATCATCATCGTCGATGATGGAAATCAGGGTATCTTCAGCCACGCAGGCACTGTCGGCCTTGGCGGGCGCTGATGAAATCATACGCAGGTATGAAAATGCAGCGCCTATTTTGGCGGCGCACTAGGCCCAGCGGTGAGTTCAAGCGCCTCCGCCATCCTCACCAGGTCAGCAAGCGTTTTGGCGCCCATCTTCCGCATGGCGGCGCCGCGGTGGATCTTCACCGTGATCTCGCTGAGATTGAGATCGCCTGCGACTTGCTTGTTCATTTTGCCGGAAGCCACGAGCGCCATCACTTGTCGCTCGCGCGGGGACAGGGTGGTGAAAGCGGTGCGCAGCGCATCAATACGGCTGCTCTCGGCACGACGCGCCTCGTCCCTCGCCAGCGCCGCCGCGACGGCGTCCAGCATCTCCTGATCGCGGAACGGCTTGGCGAGAAAGTCCACCGCGCCGGCCTTCATGGCGCGGACTGTCATTGGAATGTCACCGTGGCCAGTCATCAGCACAGCCGGCAGGCGGACGCCCAGTTCCTCCAGCCGCTGCTGGAAATCCAAGCCGCTCATGCCCGGCAACCGAACATCAAGAACGAGGCATCCCGGCGCAGTTGTGGAAGGCGGCGTCTCCATGAACGCCGCGACAGATTCATATTGGCGTGTCTGCAGCCCAGTCGACCGAAAGAGGCTGTCGAGAGCGCCGCGCAAAGAGGCGTCATCATCAATTATGTGAACGACGGGCGCCATTATCGAATACCTACGCCTCTTCAAATCGAGGCGCTGCCTATACCATAATATGATTGCGACGGGCGCAAGCGTCGCGACGATGTCCAGCGTGACGGAGACGGAGACAGGACAATGACGCCAGAGCCGATCCTCACGCCGACACGAGAACAGCTCATCCATGCGCTCTATGAAGCCGCAGAGCTGGAGCACAATCTGATGTGCACCTATCTCTACGCGGCCTTCTCGATGAAGGACGGAGCCAGCGAGGGCCTCAGCGCCGAAGAAGCTGAGGCGGTGACCCGCTGGCGGCGCGCTATCATTGATGTAGCGATCGATGAGATGGGCCACTTGGTTGCTGTGTGGAACATCACGGCGGCGATTGGCGGCACGCCCCGCTTCGGGCGCGGCAACTTCCCCCTCGATCCGGGCTACCTGCCGGCCGGCGTCGTGGTGAAGCTGGCGCCGTTCAACAAAGACGCGTTGCAGCACTTCATCCATCTTGAGCGACCCATCGGCTCTGACGAGCCAGACGGCGATGGATACGAACAGCTCTCCTTCAAACGTGGCGCCGTGACGCCGCGGGTGACGCCGATGGCGATCGATTACGAAACCGTGGGCGAATTCTACCAGACCATGGAATTCGCCCTCGACTTCATGGCCAAGCGACTGGGCGAAGCCGATCTCTTTTGCGGCGACCCAGGCTTGCAGCTTTCATCGACGGAAGTCGCGCTCAAGGGCGCAAAGACCGTGCTCTGTTCAAAAACCGCGATCGCCGCCTGCGCTTCGATTATCACCGAAGGCGAAGGAGCAACGGAGGAAAACGCCAACTCACATTATTGCCGCTTCCGCGCCATTCGCGACGAGTATGAGGCGCTGCTGTCCAAGAACCCTAACTTCGTTCCGGCCTACCCCGCCGCGGTCAACCCGGTGCTGCGCCGGCCGCCGAACATTGAAGGGCGTGTTTGGTTGGAGGAAGAGCAATCCTCGGCGGTCGTCGACGTCGCCAACGCCACCTATCAGACAATGCTGCGCTTGCTCGCGTATTCTTACGCCGTGCACGGGCCCAGCACAGAAAAGAGCTTCGCTGTCGATCTCAGCATCGACTTGATGAAAGCTATGACGTTGTTGGCGGAGAGCGCCGCGCGCCGGCCTGCTGGCCCATCAAACCCGCACTGCAATGCCGGTATGTCTTTCACAGCATTGCGCGATGCAGCGCCCTTGCCCCAAACGCCCAGTACGCGCCGCTTCTTCGTTGAGCGCATACATGAACTCAGCAAGCACGCGGCCAAGTTGGATCAGAGCGACGTGCGGCTCGCACGCGCCGCCGGGCTTCTCCAGGCGCTCGCTGCACGAGCCGAGCGCTTTCCAAGCTTCGCCGACGCAGCACAGATCGTGATTGCGGCCAGCGCACCTGTCTCGCACACGCCGGCGCCGACTTCGATCGTGGATGGCGCAGAAGTGGTGGCGGGCGAAGCAGTGGAGATTACATTCAACGGCAAGCTCTGCATTCATTCGCGCTTTTGCGTTACCGGCGCGCCGCGGGTGTTTCTGGCCAACGTCCAGGGCCCTTGGATTCATCCGGACGATATGGACGCCGAAGAGCTGATGGCCGTGGCGCGCGAGTGCCCGTCCGGGGCGATCCAGTACCGACGCAGAGACGGCGGACGTGAAGAACAGGCGCCGCCCGTGAATCTCATCTCGGTGCGCGAGGCCGGTCCGTACGCATTCCGCGGGCCGCTCACCATCGATGGCAAACCGATCGGCTACCGCGCCACGCTCTGCCGTTGTGGCGCGTCGAAGAACAAGCCGTTCTGCGACAGCTCGCATAAGGAGATCGGCTTCAACGCCAGCGGCGAGCCGCCAACGGGCGAGAAGACCGATATGCTCACCGTTCGCGATGGCCCCGTCGAAGTGACGCCGCAACTCGACGGCCCGCTGATGGTGCGCGGTAACCTGGAGATCATTTCAGGCACGGGGCGGGTCGTGGCACGGCAAGAGGCTGCCCGGCTCTGCCGATGCGGCCACTCAAACACAAAGCCATTTTGCGACGGCACGCACGCAAAGGTCGGCTTTAGGAGCGGCTAGGCGTGGGATGACATCTGTCATGCCGCGCCCTTGACGGCGCACACTCACGGGCACGACAGGGATCTGCTCTTTTGGCGTGGCATCGCCGAGGAGAGCACCCGTGTCGCCATCTGCTTCATCGACCGTCGCCAGATTAGAGGGCGTCTCGAAGGCCTATTCAGGCCGGTCTGTTCTGAAGGACTTCGATTTCGCTCTTGAAGCTGGATCCGTCGTCGCCCTGCTGGGGCCAAACGGCGCCGGCAAATCCACCGTCGCCGGCTTGATCACTGGCAGGCTCGCGGCCGACGCGGGCGCAGTCGCCTTGTTCGACCGCGACCCACGCGACACTGACTCACGCGCGCGCATGGGCGTGATGTTACAGGCCGCGGGCTTGCCGGAAGCGCTGACAGTCGCGGAAGCGGTGGGGCTACACGCAGGCTACTTCAAACGCCGCCTCAAAACGAAAGACATCCTCGAACAAGCCGGCCTCACAGCCCTCGCGAAACGCCGTTGCGACAAGCTCTCGGGCGGCGAGCAACGACGCGTGCACTTCGCGCTCGCCATCGCCGGTGCGCCGGACTTCCTCGTCCTCGATGAACCCACCACGGGCTTCGATCCGGAAGCGCGCCGCGCGATGTGGCGCCTCGTGCGTGAAAAGGCAGATGCTGGCGTCGGTGTTCTGCTGGCAACGCATCACATGGACGAAGCCGAAGCCCTCGCAGATCGCATCGTCGTCATCGCCGACGGCAAGATTATCGCCGATGGCCGGCCCGCCGCCATCAAAGCTAGGGTCGCAGGATCAACGATCCGCATCCGCACCGGGCTTTCGCCAGCGCACCTAAAGATGCTTCCTAGCGCGACCAAAGTGGATCAGCGCGGCGCCGATACGGCAATTCTGACTACGAATGCGCGCGCGACGCTCGAAGCGCTTTTCAGCGCCGATCCGGCGCTCACCGATTTTGAAGTCACCAGCGCTTCGCTTGAAGATGCGCTCGCCGACATCATCGCCAACACTGTGAAGGAGGCCGCCTAATGTCCGCTCTCGTCGCCGCCGCGCCTGGCGTTTATGTCCGCGAAGCTGGTGCGGAAGTGATCAAGTCCGCGCGCATGCCGCAATTTATCATACCCACTATCGTGCTGCCGCCTGCGTTCTACGCGCTGTTCGCGCTCGGCATGGGCAGTGGAAATGTCGAAATGGCGACACGCACGCTAGCGACCTTCGGCGTATTCGCGGTCATGGGCCCGGCCCTGTTCGGCTTCGGCGCCAATGTCGCAGGCGAGCGTGAAACGGGGCAGCTTGAATTAAAGCGGCTGTCGCCGATGCCGGCTGGCGCGCACATTGCGGCTAAGCTGGTGGCGACGATCGTGTTCAGCGCCATTGCCTTCGCATTGATCTATGGGCTGGCCATCTTCGCTGGCGTGCGCTTGGCGCCGGCGCAGTGGGCGACCCTTGCTACGGTCCACACGATCGCAGTGCTGCCGTTCGCCCTGATCGGCCTCGGCTTCGGTTATCGACTGGGCCAGAAAGGCGCAATCGCGATTGCGAACATCTTTTTTTTGGCGATGGCAGTGATGGGCGGTCTCTGGATGCCGGTTGCGGTGCTGCCCGAGTTCATCCAGACGATCGCCTGGGCGCTGCCGTCCTATCACCTGGGCGAAATAGCGCTGATGGCCGCCGGGCAGAGCGACGCGGCTAACCTTTGGCTCCATGCAGGCCCCCTGGCGCTGATCACGTTGGCAGCGGCGATCTTCGCCTGGACCGGCCAAAGTCGTCACGCCGCTTGACCGAGAGCAAGGTTTGCATGGACTCTACAACCATGGTGAAGCATGAGCGGCACAAGTGGTTCAGCATCGACAGCCCGATCATCTGGCTGGCGTATCTGCCGCTCTTCTTCATTCCCTGGTTTATCAACGCACCCACAACACTACAGTTAATCGGCGGGCTTATCGGCCTGGTCGTATTCCTCGGCCTCTATTTCGCATCGATCCCGGCAACTGGCGTTCGCCTCATCAGCTACGCAATAGCAACGCTGCTTCTATCGTTTGCTCTCGCTTACACGCACAGCAATTGGACCGTCATCGCCATTTACGCGGCTGCGATGATCGGCGAACTCCGCCCCGCACGCCGCGCAGGCATATTTCTCGGCGCCTTCGCTTTAGCCACGCTGGCTGCCGGGCTTGCTCTGCAGCAACATCCATTTTACTGGGCGCTCGGCGTGTTCTTCATGCTGATGATTGGCGCTGCCAACATCTCCCGCTCTGCACTTCAGGACAAGAACCGCGCGCTCGCTAGTGCGCAGGACGAAGTCAAGCAAATGGCGGCAACCGCCGAGCGCGAGCGCATCGGCCGCGACCTGCACGATTTGCTCGGCCGCACGCTGACGCTTATCGCCATTAAGGCGGACCTCGCCGTCAAACTGGCGCCGCGCGACGCCGAAAAAGCAGAAGCCGAGATGCGTGAAGTGGCCGCCGCCGCGCGCGACACTTTGGCAGAGGTGCGCGCCGCGGTCGCTGGCATGACCGGCGCCACGCTCGGTCGCGAGATCGCCAGCGCGCAGACGGCGCTTGCGGCCGCTGGCATCGCCTGCATTGTCGAGGGCGACGTAGAGGAGATCGAGCAAGGCGCCGGCGCTGTGCTTGCCATGGCGCTGCGCGAAGCGATCACGAACGTGATCCGGCACTCTGGCGCACGCACGTGCCGCATCGTGCTGACAGAAGGGGCCAACGGGCTTGAACTCAGCGTGACGGATGATGGCGACGGACAAGCCGTCCGCGAGGGTGGCGGCATTGGGGGCGTGCGCTCACGTCTCGCTGCGGCCGGTGGCGGACTGAGCGTCACTGGCGGTGCAGAAGGAACGCAGCTGATCGCGCGCGTGCCGCTGGAAGCGTCGGCATGATCCGGGTCGTGATCGCGGAGGATCAGGCGCTTGTGCTGGGCGCATTGGCGGCCCTGCTCTCGCTTGAGAACGACATCGAGATCGTCGCGCGCGTTGGCGATGGCGCGGCGGCCATGGACGCAGTGCGCGCGTATAAGCCGGACATTCTCCTCTCCGATATCGAAATGCCGAAGCTCTCTGGTCTCGATGTCGCCGAAGCCATCACCAAAGAGAACTTGGCCACCAAGGTCTTCATCGTCACGACGTTCGGCCGCGCGGGATATCTGCGCCGTGCGATGGATGCCGGCGTACGGGGATATTTGTTGAAGGATGCGCCCGCGGACGTGCTGGCCGCCGCCATTCGAAAAGTCGCCGCGGGCGGGCGCGCCATAGCACCGGAACTGGCCGAAGCCGCTTGGGATGCACCGGCCAACCCACTCTCCGACCGCGAGCGCGACGTATTGCGTCTCGCAGATGAGGGCCGGTCCAACAAGGATATCGCGCGCGTGCTCGATCTATCGCCCGGTACCGTGCGCAATTACTTGTCCGAAGCTTCCGCCAAGCTCGGAGCCGCCAGCCGTATCGAAGCCGGCCGCATCGCGCGCGACAAGGGCTGGCTCTAGCCGGCATGATGTTTGTCATCCGCACACTCTGACCACTTGCACTGCCGAGTGGCGAGGGCACACGCCATTGTCGCCACCGTCAAAGGAGCGCGCGATGCGGTGGAAGAACGGGCTAATCCTTGCGGCAACGGTTGCGGCGCTTGTTGGCGGCGCAGCCATGTTCAGGCTCCTCGCGCCTGAAGGCTACGGCGTGCAGGAAGTAGAAGTGCTCGATCCCGGCCCCACCGGTATTCGCGTGGAGGAGGCTGGTCTCTTCGGCAATTACTATCCCGCTGACGGCGACGGCCCACATCCTGGCATTCTGTTGCTCGGCGGCTCGGAAGGCGGCCTGGGCCGTGGCGTGAAGCACATGGCGCTGGCGCTGCAACGCGAGGGCTTTAGCGTTTTCCAGCTTGCGTATTTCGGCGCGCCCAGCACGTCGGAATCGCTTGAGCGCATTCCGCTCGAACTATTTGACCGAGGTCTTCAATGGCTCGGCGCACAACCCGGTGTCGATGCGGAACGCTTGGCGCTCGTTGGGGGCTCGAAGGGCGCGGAAGCGGTGTTGCTGGTATCGACGCGCCACCCCGAATTGCGCGCCGTCGTCGCCGGCATGCCGACGAGCGTCGCGTGGAACGGCATCAACTGGCAGCGCGGCGGTCAAAGCGAAAGCTCTTCTTGGACGAGCGACGGGCAGGAGATCGCCACCATGCCCTTCTCAACGTGGAATCAAGCTGAAGGGGTGATCAGCGTTTATCGCTCCGTCGAAGATCCAGACCAACGCGCTGCGGCCGAGCGCGCCGCAATCCCGATCGAACGCGCGCGCGCAGCTGCGATGCTGGTGTGCGGCGAAGCAGAGACGATGTGGCCGGCTTGCCCGATGTCACGCGCTGTGCAAGCACGCGCTACGCAGCGCGGCGGCCCGCGAGTGCATGTGCTCGCGTACGCGGACGCAGGTCACTTGGTGTTCGGCCCACCGATAGCTCGCGACAACCCGTTCTACGAACGCCTCAACATGCTCGGCGGCACTGTCGAAGGCAACGCCGCGGCCCGCGCGGACAGTTGGCCGCGGGTGATCGCGTTTCTGCGCGAGACTACGGCGCCTTTGCCGGATGAACCTGCTGCAGCACCGCAATGACGCGCTTGATATCATCTGGCGTCCCGATGCTGATGCGCAACCAATCGGGCATGCCATAGTTCGCCAGATGGCGAACGAGTATGCCGTGCTGCGCGAACGTGGCGTCCGCTGCTTTGGCGTCGTCGAAGCGTGCAGTGACAAAATTCGTTGCGGACGGCAGCGTGCGCAACCCCTTGTCCCGCAACGCGGCGTCCAGCTCGCGTCGGCCTTGATCGAACGCCGCCACGGAGCGCCGCACGAACGCGTCATCGTCAAGTGCCGCCACAGCAGCGGCTTCGCCGGCACGCGGCACAGAGAAGGGCAAACGAATGCGGTCGAGAGCGGAAACCACGGAGGACGATCCGTACGCCCAGCCAATGCGCAGCGACGCTAATCCGTAAGCCTTCGAAAAGGTCCGCGTGACGAGCACGTTCTCTTTATCGCGCGACCAATCCAAACCTTCGGAGAAACCTTCGATGCCGATCGCGCATTCCGCGTAGGCGCCGTCCAGAACGAGCAGAACACGCGCAGGCAGACCTGTATGCAGGCGCTCGATCTCAGAGAACGGAAGCCAAGTGCCGGTCGGATTTGCTGGGTTCGCGACGAACACGATGCGCGTGTTCTCATCAACCGCGGCAAGAATTTCATCGACGTCAGCTACAAAGCCAGGCTCTGGCGCGGACTTCATACGAGCGCCCGTCGCCGCGACGGCGATCGCCCAGGCAGCGAATCCATATTGCGGCTGCACGGCATTATCGCCGGGGCCGAGATAGGCTTGAGCGGCGAAGGTGAAGATTTCGTCGGATCCCGCTCCGAATACTAAACGCTCCGGCTCAAGTTTGAATCTCTCTGCGATGGCGCCGCGCAGACGCGATGTGTTGGCGTCAGGATAGAGATTGAGCTCCGAGGCGGCGGCAAGGAATGCAGCCCGCGCAGCTTCGCTGCAGCCAAAAGGGTTTTCATTTGCGGACAGCTTCAGCGGCCGCTCCACGCCCGCCAGTTTTGCCCGACCCGGCACATAAGCCGCGATGTCCATGATGCCGGACTTCGGGATGGGGCCAGTCATGGCCTTTGCTCCGCGCGTGCGGCCAGAACAGCCATCACGTCATTGAGGTGCAAGCCGCGCGCTTTGAGCAGGATGGTGAGGTGATAAAGCAAGTCGGCTGCCTCATGACAAAGCTCAGTTTGGTCACCCGCAGCGCCGGCAAGTGCGGTCTCGACACCCTCCTCACCCACTTTCTGCGCAACCCGCTTCACACCGCGCGCGAGCAGCCGGGCCGTCCCGCTTTCGTCCGGCGAAGCGGAAGCGCGTTGCGCAATTGTGCGCTCCAAAGCGCCAAGGCGGCCGAGGCCAGGCGCGATCGCGGCGCCAAAACAGCTCACCGTGCCGAGGTGACAGGCCGGACCAGCGGGTTCGACCGATAGCAACAGCGTGTCGCCATCACAATCGAGCGTGACCTCCACGATCTTCAGAGTGTTGCCGGAGGTTTCGCCCTTACGCCAACGTGTCTGCCGCGAGCGCGAGAAGAACGTCGCTTCACCAGAAGCCAGCGTTTCGTCGAGGGCCGCACGATCCATCCAGGCGACCATCAGCACTTGCAGAGTGAGACAATCCTGCGCGATGGCACATACGAGGCCGCCGCCCTTATCGAAGTCCACTTTATCTGCATCAAACGCAATCACAGGCGCACCTCCAAACCGGCGCCGCGCACAGCGCGTTTCACATCACCCACGGAAACCAAGCCAGCATGGAAGATCCCTGCGGCCAGCGCCGCCGAAACGTCAGCTTCCAAGAACACGTCGGCGAAATGCGAGGCTGCTCCGGCGCCGCCGGACGCAACGAGAGGGATAGTCAGTCGCTCGCGCGCCGCTTTGAGTTGCGGGATATCGTAGCCCCCGCGCACGCCGTCTTGATCCATGCAGTTCAGCACGATCTCGCCGGCGCCGCGCTCCTGCGCTTCGACAATCCAGTCGAGCATGAGACGCGGCGTCTGCCGAACAGTGTCTGCCGCACCGGTGTATTGAAAAGTGCGCCAAGCGCCGTCGATAAGCCGGCTATCGACGCCGACGACTACGCATTGCGAACCTGCCACCGCCGCGATCTCACTGATGAGGTCCGGTCGTTCCAGCGCCGGCGAATTGATGGATACTTTGTCAGCGCCATGCTCGAGACAGGCGATGGCCTGCTCGCGCGATCGAATGCCGCCCGCCACGGCGAGCGGAATGTCCAGCGCGCGCGCCACACGTGAAAGCCACGCATAGTCAATCGTGCGGCGCTCTGCCGACGCGGTGATGTCGTAAATGACGATCTCATCGACGCCTTCGTCCCGGTAGCGACGCGCGAGTTCCGCAGGATCACCCATGTCGGCGTGACCTTCGAACCGCACGCCTTTTACGACGCGGCCACCTTTCACGTCCAAGCAAGCGATGATGCGTTTAGAGGGCAAGGGCGTCCTCCAGAGTGAAACGCTTCTCGTAAAGCGCGCGGCCGATAATCGCGGCGCTGGCGCCGGCGCCTTTAAGCGCGGCCAAGTCTGCCAGCGTCGAGACGCCGCCGGATGCCTGCAGCTCGATATCCGGTCGCAGTGCTCGGAACGCTTGCATCAAATCTAGATTGGGGCCGCTCAAGGCGCCGTCGCGCGCGATATCTGTCACCAACGCGTGGCTGAGTTCGTCTTTGGAGAAAGCGCCAAGCACCTCCTCCAATGTCTTTCCGCCGTCCGCCGCCCAGCCATCCGTCGCGACGCGCCAACCCGCCTCCGCCGCGCGCACGTCAAGCGCGATGCATATCCGATCGGCGCCAAATGCGGCGATCCACTCGCGCGCTTCAGCGGGACGCAGAACGGCCACTGAGCCCACGACAACTCGCGCCACGCCAGCACGAAGCAACGCGTCGACATCCTCGCGCGTGCGTACACCGCCGCCCGACTGCACGTTAAGCCCGGTCTCTTCAGCAAGACGCGCGATCAGCGTATGCTGCGCCGGGCGCCCGAGACGCGCACCATCTAGATCCACAAGGTGCACCCAGGTGGCGCCCGCTTCAGCGAACTGCTGTAGCTGTGCGAATGGGTCGCCGTAATTTGTCACGGCATCGAAGCGACCCTGCAACAGGCGAACGCATGCGCCTTCGCGCAAATCGATAGCAGGCAAGATTAGCATGGCAGCGCCAAGAAGTTGCTGAGCACACGAGCGCCGACTGCGCCTGATCGCTCTGGGTGAAATTGGCAGCCAAAGACATTGCCGCGCGCTACGGCGGCAGAGAACGGGCGCCCATAGTCAGCAGTCGCGACTGTCGCGTCATCCACAGGGCACGCGTACGAGTGAACGAAATACGCGTACTCGCCGGAGGTCACGCCCTCGAACAGCGCAGTCTCGCGTTGGACCTGCAATGCGCTCCAACCCATATGTGGGATCGGTAAACGCGGCGTACGTTCAAGAACAGTGACGTCCCCCGCAAGAAGCCCAAGACCAGCCACGTCGCCTTCTTGGCTAAAGTCATACAGCAATTGCTGCCCGAGGCAGATGCCGAGCAACGGACGGGGAAATTTGCGCAGCACTTGGCGCAACCCGCTGTCGAGAAGTTGCATTGCGGCCGCGGCGGCGCCAACACCCGGCAAGATCACCCGCTCCGCTTCAGCGATGCGCGCTGCATCGTCTGTGAGCTCCGCTGCCGCGCCGAGCCGTTCGAGCGCGAACATGACTGACGCAGTATTGCCGACGCCAAGCTTAATAACCGCGACGCTCATATGACGCCCTTCGTCGACGGCAATTCGGCGCCCTCAATGCGCACGGCCTGCCGCAATGCGCGCCCCAGCGCTTTGAAGCACGCCTCTGTCTTGTGGTGATCGTTTTCACCCGTGACGGATACGTGGATCGTCGCGCCCAACGCCTGCGCCAGAGACCGAAATACGTGCTCCGTCATTTCGGTCGGATAGCCGCCGAGCGCAGATGCAGTGAACTCGCCCTCGAACACCAGATACGGCCGCCCGCCAAGATCGATCGAAATCTTCGCCTCGGCTTCATCCATGGGGAGCACGAAGCCAAAGCGGGCGATGCCGCGGCGTGCGCCAAGTGCGGTGTTCAGCGCTTGGCCGAACGCAATGGCGCAATCTTCGATGCTGTGGTGAGCATCAATGTGCAGATCGCCTGCGCACGACAGTGTCAACGAAAACCCGCCATGGTGCGCGACCTGCTCCAGCATGTGATCGAAGAAGCCAACGCCGCTCGCGATCTGCACGGGCGCCGCTTGATCGAGGTCAACGCTTACCGCGATCTCGGTCTCCTTAGTGGCGCGCGTAATCTCTCCGCGCCGCCGACGGGTGATGACTTCTGCATCCGACTGCGTGGCTTGAATTCCGGCGCCGCGGACGTCGGCGGCGCGCGCGTGCGCTTCCAACCCCTCCAACCGCGCGAGACGCGCAGCCGGGCCAGCGATCGTGCGTACACCAGCCTCGCTCACCGTCTGCACCGCGAAGCTTTTCATGAACGATGCGGCGCTAACGCCGCCATAGGCCTTCGCAGCGGCATCCGTAGGCAGGACGTGGCTCGGCCCGACAACATAATCGCCAAACGTCTCGGCGCTCAGCGCGCCCACGAACACGGCCCCAGCATTGCTGATCAGGCGCAACAGTGCTTCCGGATCAGACATCTGTAGGGACAAGTGTTCCGGCGCATATTCGTTCGCAACCGCCGCCGCTACTTCGAGCGATCCAACACGAATAGCCCGCGCCTGTTCTAAAGATCGGCGCGCGATCGCTTCGCGCGGGAGTCCAGACACCTGCCGCTCCACCTCGGCTTCCACCTCGGCTAACACTTCGTCCGATGTTGAAAGCACAACCACTTGCGCGTCGGCATCGTGCTCTGCTTGGCTCAAAAGGTCGGCAGCAACGAACCGCGCATTTGCGCCGCGATCAGCGATGACCATAAGCTCACTCGGCCCCGCAGGCAGATCGATGGCGGGCCCGCCACTCAGGCCAGCGGCATATCGCTTCGCTTCGGCGACATAGACATTCCCGGGGCCAAAAATCTTGAGCGCCTTCGGCGTGAACACACCGAGCGTCAACGCGGCAATTGCTTGAGCGCCGCCAATAACCCACAAGCGCTCGATCCCGCACGCGGCGGCCGCGGCGATCATGGCCGGGTGCGGTTGCCCGTCCGAGCCCGGCGGCGTTGTAACGACGCGTTGGGCGACGCCTGCCACGCGCGCCGGCTCGGCCAGCATGATAAGCGTGGACACAAGCGGCGCGCTGCCAGCTGGCACATAGAGGCCGCATGTTTCGATCGGCCGCCACTCAACGCGCGTGCGGACGCCGGGCATGCTTTCGATCGTCTGCGGCTTCGGCTTCGTCGCTTCGTGATAGAAGCGCACTTGATCGACGGCGAACGCGATGGCGTCGAGATCCTCTGGCGCTAGTCTTTCGCGCGCTCGCTCGACAGTTAGGGCGTCAAGATCGAGTATCGCAGGCGCATAGCGATCCAGCTTGACCGCCCACCGCGCGAGCGCCTCTTCCCCGCCCTGCGCCACCTCATCGAACAGCTGGCGCACAAAGGCTGAAACCTCCGGCGAACAGCGCTGGTCGGGCCGCGCCAGCACGAGCTGACGCTCGTCCGCGCTGAGCTCACTCCATGCATAGCGTTTCATGGCGCCCTCACATCATCTTCTCGATGGGAAGAACGAGGATCGCTGAGGCGCCGGCCTCCTTAAGTGCCTCCAGCGTCTCCCAAAACACCGATTCCTGGCAGACCGCGTGCACCGCGACCAAATCCTCGCGCCCCGCCAATGTCATCACCGTAGGCGCACCGGCGCCCGGCAAAATTTCGGTGATACGCGCCAGCGCCGAACTTGGCGCATTCATCATCACGTATTTTGCGCCCTGCGAGGCGACAACGCCGCGGAAGCGCGACAACAAGCTATCGGCCACGCGCTCCAACTCAGGATCCACACTTCGCGTCGCGCGCACGAGCACGGCTTCGCTCTGCAAGACTGTCGTCTGCGCAACGAGGCCATTGGCCTCGAGCGTCGCGCCGGTGGAGACGAGGTCGCAGATGGCGTCGGCCAGCTTCAAGCGTGGCGCCACTTCAACCGCGCCGCGCATGATGACGATGCTGGCGTCAACGCCCGACTCGGCCAGAAAGCGCTTGAGCAGATTGGGGTATGTGGTCGCAATGCGCAGCCCGCGCAGCGATTGCGGCCCGCGATAGTCGAAGCCGGCCGGCGTAGCGATGGCGAGGCGGCAGCGGCCAAATCCCAGCGCCATCACTTCGTGCAGGCCGTTGCCGCCGCCAGCGGCGCGCTCGGCCAGCACGTTCCGGCCGACGATCCCGAGATCAGCGACGCCATCGGCCACGAATGTCGGGATGTCATCGTCTCGCAGACACCAAAGATCGATCGGCGCGTTTTCGGCGCTGTAGGCCAGGTCGCTGGCGCTCTTGGTCAGGCGATAGCCCGCAGACCCAATGAGATCGAGGCTGCGCTCGGCCAGGCGGCCGCTCTTTTGAATGGCGATGTGCAAACGCTTAGGGGTCATGACGTACTCACGCGGCGCGAAATGCGAATTGAGCGAATTGAAAAGGCTCTAGGGCGAAAAGCGCTCAGCGCTTTCGCTCTTTCCGTTTAATGGCGGATCAGAGCGTCAATGTCGCGGCGCGTGGTGCGCGGCGTGGACGTGATGATGAGGAACGCAGAACGCACGCGCCAGTGCACCCCGGGCGGGGCTCGCGGCAAGCGTGAGATCAGCGGCAGTACGCATGGTCTGAGCGGGCGTCCTCTACAGCGCCCAATAAGGGGCACGATCCGCGTCGGGTCAATATGAATGATACGGCCAAGAGGTCGCATCGAGGTAGCGCACCGACCCAGACCAGGTTTCCCCCCTCTCAGCCGCGCGCACCGTTTATCTGAAGGAGGCGGAAATTCAGCGCCGCGGCCACGCTTACCCAGGCAAGGTACGGTGCGAGAAGAAGCGCCGAGAATGCGCTTATGCCGGCAAAGACTGCAATGAGAGCGGCGATCATCAGCCAGAGGCAGACGACATCCACCATTGCAAGGTCAAGGCGTTTCAGTCCGAAGAACAGAAACGACCATATTGCATTGACGATCAAATGCGCCGCGAACAGCGCCAGAGCGGGCCAAGCGGAGATACCGGCGACCTCCCAAACCATCCAGGCTGAAACCGCCATCGCGCAAAACAACACGGACCAAACCATCGGAAAGGCCCAATTGGGCGGCGTCCATTTAGGCTTGCGCAAATTCGCGTACCAAACGCCCGGGCGGAAGACGGCGCCCGTCGAGGCGGCCGCAAAGCTTGCTACGAAGAAAACCGCCAAGGCGATAGCAGAAGACACGTCCACGAAATTACTCTGACTGGAGCGCGGCAAGAATGTCCTGAGCGCTTCGGCCCACCAATTCCTTGTGCACCTCACCTAGCAGCACCGCTTCTAGCGATTTGTCGTAGCGTTGCCGCAACTCGCCAAGCGTTCTGGGCGGGGCAATGACGACGAGATGCGCGATCTTATTTCCCACGACCTGCTGCTTGAGCCAGTCCGCCACGGCGGCGGCGTGAGAATCTTCTTCGAGCTGGTGGCCGGTCGGATTTGCCGAGCTTGAATGGTGGCGCGCGCCCGCGCCCTTGTTGTGACCCTCAATCGTCGGCGACTCCATCGGCGACAATTCCGGCGCGGCTTCATTCCCGGTATTGCGAAAGAGCTCCAAATTCTCGCCGTCCACGACAGCGACGACAGTTCCGTGCGGCAGCAACATGATCTTCTCCATGAAACGCCACGAGCGTCCCTCACCCCAACTGGCCCGGCTATGCGCTTAGTCAAGCGCACGCGCGATGGGCCCGCCCAAAGGGGGCGCCACTTAAAGCGGCGCCTCCATTTCTATTCAGCAAATGCGCATTTTGTGCATTGCACAAATTTCTAAACTGGGTTTTCCTCTCAATGGGAGCCAATTCAGTGACTATGCGTGCGCGCACCTCTTCTCGTTCGACGGCGATTGCGATCGCTGCGGACACGCGCGCGCTCGTACCGGCGGTAGGTCTCCTTCTTTGCGTACTCGCGCTTATTCTTACGCGCGGAGTGGCGTGGCTGCATGTGACCTGACCTTACAAACAGGATCGCCAGCATCACCCCGCTCCCGAAAGGCAGCGGGGTTTTTTGTTGCTTGGCGGTCCGCCTACCGGACCCGAGATGAGCAAGAATCCCATCCAGAACAGCGAAAGGCCGCTCCGAAGCGCGGTCGTTACCATAGGCGCAAACCGCGCTGCTGCGCGCTCGTATTTGCGCGCCGCCGGGCTGGGCGACGACGATTTTGCGCGCCCGCTGATCGCTGTCGTGAACACATGGTCTTCGGTCACGCCGTGCAACATGCACCTGGGCGATCTGGCTGAACCAGTGCGGCGCGGCGTGCGCGAAGCCGGCGGCGTGCCGATCGATTTCAACACCATCGTCGTCACCGACGGCATCTCGATGGGCACGCCGGGCATGAAGGCGTCGCTGATCTCACGCGAGGTGATCGCCGATTCCATTGAGCTCGCGGTCCAGGGCCATCAGCTCGATGGCGTCGTCTGCATTGTCGGTTGCGACAAGACCATTCCTGCCGCGGCCATGGCGCTGGCGCGCATGGATGTGCCTGGGCTTGTGCTCTACGGCGGCACGATCATGGCGGGCCGCCACGCCGGCAAAGACATTTCCATCCAGGATGTTTTCGAGGCCATCGGTGCGCACGGCGCCGGTGCGCTCGACGATGACGGGCTAAAGGCCGTCGAGAGCGCGGCGTGCCCGGGCGCCGGCGCATGCGGCGGTCAGTTCACCGCCAACACGATGGCGATGGCGCTCAGCATGATGGGGCTCTCCCCCATGGGCGCAAACGATGTGCCGGCCGTGCATCCAGGCAAAGCTGCCGAAGCGGAGCGATGCGGGAATCTAGTCGTAGACCTCGTGCGCCAAGGCCAAACGGCGCGGCGCTTCATTACGCACCGCTCGCTTTACAACGCAGCGCTTGCGGTGTCCGCCAGCGGCGGCTCCACCAACGCCGTACTGCACCTGACCGCCATCGCTGCAGAAGCTGGCCTGTCGTTTGGCATCGAAGACTGCAACGACGCTTGCGAAGCGGCTCCCGTCATTTGCGATCTAAAGCCCGGCGGACGCTTCTTGGCGCATGATCTCTTCGCCGCCGGCGGCACGCGCCTAGTCGCCAAGCGGCTGCTGGAAGCGGGTAAGGCGTCAGACACGCCAACCGTCTCGGGTCGATCGCTGACCGATGAAGCGGAAGAGGCCATTGAGACCGCGGGCCAGCAAGTCGTGCGCACGTTCACTTCGCCCGTGATCCCGCGCGGCTCGTTCGCGGTGATTTACGGCGACATCGCCCCCGAAGGCGCGGTGATCAAGCTCGCCGGCCACGACATCGAACGCTTCGAAGGCCCCGCCCGCGTGTTCGACGGCGAGGAAGCGGCGTTTGAAGCGGTGCAAGCCGGCGCCATCAGCGAAGGCGACGTCATCGTCATCCGCTACGAGGGCCCCAAAGGCGGCCCAGGCATGCGCGAAATGCTGCAGGTCACCGCGGCGCTCAAAGGCCGGGGCGTCCAGAACGTCGCGCTGATCACTGATGGGCGCTTCTCCGGCGCCTCCTACGGCTTTGTCGTGGGGCACGTTGCGCCAGAAGCCGCAGCGGGTGGCCCGATCGCGCTCATCCACGATGGCGACCGTGTTCGCATCGACGTGCGTGCGCGCTCGATCGATGTCGATGCCGATTTGAGCACACGTCGCGCGAAGCCGCCGCAAAAGCCGCCACCCGTGGGCGCATTCGCGAAATACGCCGCGCTCGTCACTTCGAGCGCTCAAGGCGCTGTCACCATTCCCAATCCACCGCCCGCGCAGTCGCGCGCGGCAACGCAACGTGAGGCTTCGTGATGCAGGTTTACACCACCGACGATGTGACGAGCGACGCGCTAAAGAATCAGCGCATCGCCGTCCTCGGCTATGGCAGCCAAGGCCGCGCGCACGCGCAGAACCTGCGCGACTTCGGTTTCGATGTGGTTGCAGGCGTGCGCAAAGGCGGTAAAGGCTGGACCAACGCCGCCTCCGACAAAATCGATCGAGCTGAGCCTGAAGATGCGGTCAGCGACGCCGACCTCATAGCATTCCTGACGCCCGACATGGCGCAGGAAGCGATCTACAACGAGATCATCGCGCCCAAGGCAAAGAAGGGCGCCACCTTGCTCTTCGCGCACGGCTTCTCGATCCACTACGGACGCGTCAAACCGCGTGAAGACTTGGACGTGGTGCTGGTCGCGCCCAAAGGTCCGGGCGATTTGGTGCGCCGCGAATTCGTGCGCGGCCGCGGGGTGCCGGCGCTATTCGCCGTGAACCAGGATGCGAGCGGCAGCGCCCGCGACAAGGCCATGGCCTACGCCAAGGGTATCGGCGGCGCGATCGGCGGCCTGATCGAAACGACATTCGCGGAAGAAACCGAGACCGATTTGTTCGGCGAGCAAGCGGTGCTGTGTGGCGGCGCCAAAGAGCTGGTGATGGCCGGCTACCAAACCCTGGTCGACGCCGGCTACCAGCCAGCAGTCGCCTATTTCGAATGCATGCACGAGCTGAAGCTGATCGTGGACCTCTTCTACGAAGGCGGCATCTCGAAGATGCACGACTTTATCTCCGAGACTGCAAAGTACGGCGCCGTCGTCTCGGGTCCACGCATCATCACTGATGATACCCGCGCCCGCATGCGCGAAGTGCTGAAGGACATTCAATCTGGCGCATTCGCCCGCGATTGGATCCTCGAAAACCAGGCCGGCAAGCCGCGTTACAACGCCATGCTCAACGCCGATCGCACGCATCCGATCGAGACCACCGGCGCGCAATTGCGCGAGCGGATGGCTTGGCTGAAGCAATCGACGAACGCCTGAGCCATCCCATGACCGCCTCAAGCGCCGCCCCGAAAATCGCCCCCCTGCCCGCGCCAAAGACCGGCGCACGCCTCGTTGTCGAGGCGCTTGATGCGCAGCGGGTCGAGTTCGTGTTCGGCTATCCCGGCGGCGCAATCATGCCGGTGTACGACGCCATCACCGAAGCGTCGTTCAAGCACATCTTGGTGCGCCACGAGCAAGGCGCGGCGTTTGCGGCGGACGCCTATGCGCGCGTCACCGGCAGGGTCGGCGTCTGCATGGCGACGTCTGGACCCGGCGCCACCAACCTCGTCACCGGCATCGCCAACGCGATGATGGATTCGGTCCCGCTCGTGTGCATCACCGGCAACGTGGCTTCGCCGTTGATGGGCACCGATGCGTTCCAAGAGGTCGATATCCTCGGTGTCACGCTGCCAATCGTGAAACATTCATGGATCGTCCGTGACCCCGCCGACATCCCGGCGATCTTTGCCGAAGCCTTTCACATCGCCGCCTCGGGCCGCCCCGGCCCCGTTCTAATCGACCTGCCCAAGGATGTGCAGATCGGTGTCGTCGCCGCGCCCGTCCAGGCAACCCCCGCCAAGGACACGGCGCGGCGATTGGACCCTTCGCAATTGCGCCGCGCCGAAGCGGCCATTGGGCTGGCCGAACGGCCGCTCCTCTATATCGGCGGCGGCGTGCGCATCGCCAACGCGGTGGCGGAAGTCCGCCAGTTCGCGCGCAACACCGGCATCCCGGCTGTCTCCACTCTGCAAGGCCTCGGCGCCCTGGCCCCCGATTGGCCCGGAAACCTTGGCATGCTGGGGATGCACGGCACGCGCGAGGCGAATGAGGCGGTTCAAGCGTGCGATCTGCTCATCGTGTTGGGCGCGCGCTTCGATGACCGCGCGACCGGCAAGCTCTCAGGGTTTGCGCCGCACGCCCGCGTCATACACATCGACATCGACGCAGCTGAGATCGGAAAACTCCGCGATGCGCACATCGCCATCACGGGCGATGTGAAGACCGTGCTGCCGGCGCTGTCGCCGCGGCCTTTGGCGATCACGCCTTGGATCGAGCGCTGCGCGCGCGAGCGTGCCCGGCATGAAGCGCGCTACGATGCGCCCGGCGAAGGCGTTTACGCGCCCGCTTTGCTGAAGGAGCTCTCCGAGCGCGCCGGCGATACATTCGTCGCTGCATGCGACGTCGGCCAACACCAAATGTGGGCCGCGCAACACTGCCGGTTTGCTTCGCCGTTTGCACACCTCACGTCCGGCGGCCTTGGGGCGATGGGCTACGGCTTGCCAGCGGGACTTGGAGCCAAGCTCGCGCGCCCCGATGCGCACGTCGTCACCATTAGCGGCGACGGCTCTTTCATCATGAACATCCAAGAGCTCGCCACGCTGAAGCGCTATGGCATCGCCTTGAAAATTGTTCTTTTGGACAACGCCTCGCTTGGCCTCGTGCGTCAGTGGCAGGAATTGTTCTTCGACGGCAATTTCAGCGAGATCGATCTCTCCGATAACCCGGATTTCGCCGCCGTAGCGCGCGCATTCGGCATCGACGCGTTCCGAATTACCAAGCGCGAGGAAGTCTCAGCGGGGATCGACCGCCTATTGGCGGCGCCCGGCCCCTGCCTCGCGCATGTTCTGATCGACCCCAAGGAAAATGTCTGGCCGCTCGTCCCGCCGGGAAAGAGCAACGCCGAAATGATGCACGGAGAAGCCTGATGACCGAAATGCTCCTGATCCAGATCGACCGCTCCGAAGGTTCGCTGCAGCGGCTCATCGGCCTCATCGAGCGCCGCGGCTTCACAATCGAGCGCATGAGCCTCGCCGAAGCTGGCCTGCATCGTGAAGTGGGTATTGGTGTGCGCGCACGCGACGCCGGCCGCGCCGTGGATGTGCTGGCTCGACAGATCGATCGACTGATCGGCGTGCGCCGCATCGCGCCATCCGCTGACACCGTACACTCAGAGGGGGCTGTACCGTGCACAGCGTAACAGCCCCGAGAGACAAGCACCGCGTTCTGGTCTTCGACACAACTTTGCGTGACGGCGAGCAGGCGCCCGGCTTCTCGATGTCGCCCGAAGATAAGGTGACGATGGCGAAGGTCCTTTGCGAACTGGGCGTTGACGTCATCGAGGCTGGCTTTGCAGCCGCCTCGCCAGGCGATGCCGAAGCCGTGCGCCGCGTGGCAGGCGAAGTCGAAGGCCCTGTGTTTTGCTCTCTCTCGCGCGCCAGCGAAGAGGACATCCGCACCGCCTATGGCGCGCTGCAGAGCGCACCGAAGCGACGCATCCATATCTTCCTCTCCACCAGCCCCATCCACCGCGCCGCCAAGCTCAATATGAGCGCGCAAGAAGTTCTCGATTGCGCCGTGCGATCCGTAACTTTCGCGCGCACGCTTTTCGATGACGTGGAGTTCTCGGCAGAGGATGCAATCCGCACTGAGCGCGAGTTCCTTGGCGACGTTATGGAAGCCGTCGCTGAAGCAGGCGCGACAACACTGAACATCCCAGACACGGTGGGCTACTCCACGCCGCAAGAGATTGGCGAGATTTTTGCCGAAGTCGCACGCCGGGTAGAGCGGTTCCCCGACGCCGTCATCTCGGCGCACTGCCACAACGATCTCGGCATGGCCGTCGCTAACACGCTCTCGGCCGTCGCCAACGGCGCGCGGCAAGTAGAGGTGGCGGTCAACGGCATCGGCGAGCGCGCTGGCAATTGCGCGCTTGAAGAAGTGGTTATGGCGCTCAAGACACGCAGCGATCTCTACGGCGTTCACACCGGCGTCGATACGACCAAGCTCGTGCAAACCAGCCGCCTGCTTTCGGCCCTGACACGCTCACCCGTTGTGCGCAACAAAGCCATTGTCGGCATCAATGCGTTCGCGCACGAAGCTGGCATCCACCAGCACGGCATGATCGCCGACGCCCGCACCTACGAGATCATGCGCCCCGAAGATGTGGGCTTCGCCGGCACACGGCTGGTGCTCGGCAAACACTCCGGTCGCCACGCCATCGCACAGCGTGCGGAATCTCTGGGCTATCGTCTGAACGGCAACGAACTCGGCGCCGTGTTTGCGGACTTCAAGCGCCGGGCTGACGAGATCGGCGAGATCGACGATGGCGAACTCGCCGCCATCATAGCGGGCGCCACACGAACGGCCGGAGGCGCCCATGTCCTCGCCTCCTAACCAACCGCGCACGCTATTCGACAAGATCTGGGACGCGCACATTGTGCAGGCCGAGACCAAAGAGACACCGGCCGTGCTCTACGTCGATATGCACCTCGTTCACGAGGTGACGAGTCCACAGGCGTTCGCGGCGCTTGATGAGCGTGGTCTCTGCGTGCGGCGCCCAGACCGAACCTACGCCACGATCGATCACTCGACGCCGACGCTTCCTGCCGGCGCCGACGGCGCCCGCCCCTACGCTACACTCGCTGCAGCGGCGCAGGTCGAGACTCTGAGGCAGAACTGCGCCAAGCACGGTATCCGCCTCGCCGACTGGGACAGCGCAGATCGCGGCATCGTTCACGTCATCGGGCCGGAGCTGGGCCTCACGCATCCCGGCACGGTGATCGTCTGCGGCGATAGCCACACCGCGACGCATGGCGCGTTCGGCGCGCTCGCGTTTGGCATCGGCACATCCGAAGTCAGCCACGTGCTTGCGACGCAATGCCTGCTTCAGCGCAAACCGCAACGCATGCGTTTCACCGTTAACGGCCGCTTGCGGCCCGGCGTGCTGGCGAAGGACCTGACACTCGCGGTGATCGCGCGCATCGGTTTCGGCGGCGGTTCGGGCTTTGTCATCGAGTACGCCGGCGAATGCATCCGCAATCTCGACATGGAAGGGCGCATGACGCTCTGCAACATGTCGATCGAAGCCGGCGCACGCGCCGGCATGGTGGCGCCGGATGAAACGACGTTCGCATTCTTGCGTGGCCGCCGTCACGCACCACAAAGCGAGGCGTTCGAGGCGGCAGTCGCCAAATGGCGCGAGCTGCGCACGGACGACGGCGCGGTGTTTGACAGCGAAATCGAAATCGACGCGGCGGAGATCACGCCGATGGCAACGTTCGGCACGACGCCAGATGCCTCCGTCGCGGTTGGAGCGCTTGTCCCAGCGCCGCGCTCCGACTCCGAATCCAAAGCGCTCGAATACATGCGTTTCGAGGCCGGCGTCGCCAACACGCACCATGATGTGAATGTCGTCTTCATCGGCTCCTGCACCAATGGCCGCATCTCTGATCTCCGCGATGCCGCCGCTATTCTGCGCGGTCGCTTCGTGAAGGACGGGGTGCGCATGCTGGTTGTGCCGGGCTCGGAAGCAGTGCGGCGTCAAGCTGAGGCTGAGGGACTCGATCGTGTGTTCATCGAGGCCGGCGCCGAATGGCGCTTGCCCGGGTGCTCCATGTGCATCGCCATGAATGGCGACTTCGTGGGCGCTGGCCAACTCGCCGTCTCGACCTCGAACCGAAATTTCGAAGGCCGCCAAGGCAAAGGCGCGCGCAC
This sequence comes from Terricaulis sp., assembly GCA_034439495.1. GTDB lineage: Bacteria > Pseudomonadota > Alphaproteobacteria > Caulobacterales > Aquidulcibacteraceae > Vitreimonas. The sequence continues at coordinate 52,021 of JAWXAM010000020.1, forward strand.
GATCCTGGCAAGTCCCGCAACAGCGGCGGCAAGCGCTATCGCAGGCGTCCTGGCCGATCCGCGGACATTCGCGCGGGAGACTGAGCATGCCTGAACGCTTCACTACGCTGACCTCAAGCACGTTCGTGCTGCCGCAAGCCAACATCGACACCGATCAGATCATTCCGGCGCGGTTCTTGACCACCACGAGCCAAAAGGGTCTGGGCGCGGCGGCGTTCTATGATTGGCGCTATGATGCTCAAGGCGATCTCCTCCCTGACGCGCCGCTGAACACGGTCGATACGACTGAACATCGCGTGCTTGTCGCCGGCGACAATTTCGCGTGCGGCTCGTCGCGTGAACACGCGCCCTGGGCGCTGCTCGATTTTGGCTTTCGCGCGGTGATCTCGACGAGCATCGCTGACATCTTTGCATCAAACGCATTGAAGAACGGACTGCTGCCCATCTGCGTCGGTCCCGAGACACACGCGCGTTTGCTCGCCGAGCCGGGCGGCCGCGTGATCATCGATCTCGAGCGCTCCGAGCTTTCGATTGGCAACGAGCCGCCGATTTCTTTCGAGACCGAACCTTTCGCCCGGCGCTGTCTTCTCGACGGCGTCGACACCCTGGGTTGGCTGCTGGAGCGCCTGCCCGCCATCGAAGCCTTTGAATCGAGACCCGCATGAAGAACTTTAACATCACGCTCTTGCCGGGCGACGGGGTCGGCCCCGAGGTCACGCGCGCGGCACAAGAAGTGCTGCATGCAGTCGCTGAGCGATTTCACTGTCGCTTCACCTTCGACTCTCACTTGATCGGCGGCGCTGCCATCGACGCCACGGGCGAGCCGCTTCCTGCAGAGACGGTCGCAGCGTGCAAGCGAGCCGACGCGGTATTTCTCGGCGCTGTCGGCGGCCCGAAATGGGATCGTGGCCCGCGTCGCCCCGAGCAGGGCTTGCTCGAACTTCGCCGTGCGCTCGGCGTCTTCGCGAATATCCGCCCCGTTCGCGTGTATGATGACCTGCTCGATCAATCCCCGCTGCGCCGGGATATCGTCGCCGACACTGATTTCGTCATCTTCCGCGAGCTCACGGGCGGCTCGTACTTCGGTGAGAAACAGCGCACCGATACGTTCGCGAGTGACCAATGCCTCTACACGGTCGGCGAGATCGAGCGCATCGCGCGCGCCGCGTTCGCCGCCGCTCGCGCGCGTCGCGGCAAGCTCACTTCGGTCGATAAAGCCAACGTGCTCGAAACCAGCAAGCTGTGGCGCGAAGTCGTCACCCGCATCCACGATGCCGACTTCCGCGATGTGAAGCTGGAGCATGCCTTGGTGGATTCCACTGCGATGCAGCTCATCCGGCAACCACGCGCCTATGACGTGATCCTGACCGAGAATATGTTCGGCGACATTCTGTCCGACGAGGCATCCGTGCTTGGCGGCTCCATCGGGTTGGCGCCATCCGCTTCGCTCGGTGCAGATCGACCTGGCTTGTTCGAGCCGGTGCACGGGTCTGCGCCTGACATCGCTGGCCGAGATATCTGCAATCCGATTGGCGCCATTCTCTCGATCGCATTGCTGCTGCGCTACGGCCTGAAGCAGGAAGACGAAGCCAGCGCTGTCGAGGCCGCGGTCGATACGGCGATCGCGCGCGGCGCGCGTACTGCCGACCTTGGCGGTGAACTTGGTTGCCGGGCAATGGCCGAAACCATTGCGGATGAATTGCTGCGCGCAGCGCCGCGCGCCTCCTACGCGCAAATGCACTGGGGATGAGCGCCAGATGACCAATGGAGAAAGCTCGTGGCGTTAGTTCCCTTCGATGATCGCGATGGATGGATTTGGCTGGATGGCCAGTTCGTTCCATGGCGCAGCGCCAACCTGCACGTGCTCAGCCACGCGCTGCACTACGGCTCGGCCGTGTTCGAAGGCGTGCGCATGTACGAGGGCCGCATCTTCGAACTAGAGGCGCATACGCGCCGGCTGTTTCGCTCCGCTGAGCTGCTCGATTTTGAGATTCCCTTCACGCAGAGCGAGATCAACCGCGCCTGCATCGAGGCGTGCGCCCGCAATGGCTTTTCCGATTGCTATCTGCGTCCGATCGCTTGGCGCGGAGCGGAGCAACTCAGCGTCTCGGCGCTGCAAACACGGACGCGTGTCGCAATCGCGGTGTGGGAGTGGCCGAAATATTTCGATGCCGAGCGGATCAAGCAGGGCGTGCGCTTGTGCTGGGCCAAGTACCGCCGGCCGCCCGCCGAAGCGGCGCCGACCTCTGCGAAGGCCGCCGGCCTCTACATGATCTGCACCGTCTCCAAGAATGCCGCCGAGCGCGCCGGTTACGACGATGCGCTCATGCTCGATTGCACCGGCGCGATCGCCGAAACCACAGGCGCGAATATTTTCTTCGTCCGTGACGGCGCGCTTTATACGCCGACGCCTGACTGCTTCCTCGATGGCATTACGCGGCAGACTGTCATTTCGATCGCGCGGAAGGCTGGCATTCGGGTGATCGAGACTCGGATCGAGCCGGCCGAACTGCCGAGCTTCTCGGAATGCTTCATCGTCGGCACCGCCGCGGAAGTGACGCCGGCGGGTGAGATCGACGGTTTCCGGTTCCGGCCAGCTCAACTCACGTTCGATCTGATTGAGCGTTATGGCGCTGCCGTCCGCACGCACCTTCACACTGTCGCTGATCTCGTGCCGGAGACGGCCTAGCGCGCGGCGCTGGATCATTATCGTCACGCCATCTAGAACCGGCCCATGCTGTCCGCCGCAAGACGCGTCGTTATAAAAATTGGCTCGGCGCTTCTGGTGGATCCGGAAAGCGGCGCGCCTGCTGTGGCGTGGCTCGCTTCGCTGGCCGACGATATCGCCGCTATGCGTGAGGCCGGCCAGCAAGTGCTGATCGTTTCTTCGGGCGCAATCGCAATTGGCCGCCATCGGCTTGGGCTCCCGAAAGCTTTGCGCCTGGAGCAAAAGCAGGCGGCCGCGGCGGCCGGGCAATCGCGCTTGATGGCCGCATATGAGCGCGCGTTTGAACCGCACTCGATTCCGGTGGCTCAGGCATTGCTTACGGCGGACGACACCGAGCAGCGCCGCCGATGGCTCAATGCCCGCGCCACGTTGGAGGCGCTGCTTGAGCTCGGCGCAGTGCCGGTGATCAATGAGAATGACACCGTCGCCACCGCCGAAATCCGATATGGCGATAATGACCGCCTCGCCGCGCGCGCTGCGCAAATGGTTTCCGCCGACGTGCTTGTATTGCTTTCGGACATCGACGGCCTTTACGAAAGCGATCCCCGCCTGGCGCCGAACGCCTCGTTCATTGCACAAGTGACCGCGATCACGCCCTCGATCGAGGCGATGGCTGGCGATCCCGGCGCACTTGGCTCCGGCGGCATGCGCACAAAGATCGAAGCGGCGAAGATCGCGACCGGCGCGGGCTGCGCGGTGGTGATTACGCACGGGACGACACTCCATCCCTTGCGCGGGCTGATGAACGGCGGCCGGGCGACTTGGTTTTTGCCGCAGGCGACCGCGCGCGCTGCATATAAAAGCTGGATCGCCGGAACGCTTTCGCCGCGTGGCGCGATTGCGATTGATGCGGGCGCTGCAAGCGCGTTGCGGGGCGGCAAGAGTCTGCTTGTATCCGGAATCCACTCCGTCACGGGTGAGTTCGAAAAGGGCGACGCGGTGCGGATTATCGATCAAGCCGGCGCGGAGATCGGTCGAGGGCTCTCTCGCTACGATGCTGCGGACGCAAACCGCATTCGCGGCTTGCGCAGCGGCGATCTAGCGACAGCCCTGGGCTATGCCGGGAGCGCCGTAATCATTCACGCCGATGATCTGGTGCTGATCGGATGAGCGCGGACGCCCTCCAGGCGCAGATGCGCGAGCTCGGTCGGCGCGCACGCGAGGCGGCGAAAGCGATTGCCATCGCCTCGTCGGCACAGCGCACCGCTGCAATCCAAGCGATGGGGCGGCGCCTGCGCGTGCACGCTGGTCCGATCCTGGAAGCCAACGCGGCGGATATCGCCAGAGGCAAAGAAAACGGGTTGAGCGCAGCGCTGCTGGATCGATTGCTGCTGGATGAAGCGCGTCTGCGAGCCATTGCCGATGGCATTGATACGATTTCGGCGCTCGCTGATCCGGTGGGTGCAGTGATGGCCGAGTGGTCGCGGCCCAATGGGTTGCGCATTGAGCGCGTGCGGACGCCGATTGGCGTCATTGGTATGATCTTCGAAAGCCGGCCGAACGTTGCGGCTGATGCTGGCGCGTTGGCGTTGCGGGCGGGCAATGCGCTTATCTTGCGCGGTGGCAGCGATAGCGCGGCGAGTGTGGCGGCGATCGTCGACGCGTTGCGAGAAGGCTTGGTCGAAGTGGCGCTGCCGGCGGATGCGATCCAGTCGGCGCCGAGCACTGATCGCGCCATTGTTGGCATGATGTTGGCCGGGCTCGACGGCGCCATCGATGTTCTTATTCCGCGCGGCGGCAAAGCGCTGGTGGCGCGCGTGCAGCAAGAGGCGCGTGTGCCGGTGTTCGCGCACTTGGCGGGCATCTGCCATACCTACGTCCACAGCGCAGCGGCGCCTGACAAAGCCGTGTCGATCACGGTCAACGCCAAGATGCGCCGCGTTTCCGTGTGCGGCGCCACTGAAACGCTGCTGATTGACCGCGCCGTCGCGGGCGCTTTGCTGCCGACGATCGCTGAGGCGCTGAGATCGCAAGGCTGCACTTTGCGTGGCGATGCAGAAGCGCAATCGATCGTCGCCATGGACGCGGCCAGCGACGAAGATTGGCGCACCGAATATCTGGCGCCGATGCTAGCGATCCGCGTTGTCGATGGCATCGAGGCAGCGATGGCGCATATCGCGCATTACGGCTCCGGTCACACGGAATGCATCGTCACGGAAGATGCGAATGCTGCAGAAAGGTTTCTGCGCGAGGTCGACAGCGCCATTGTGCTGCACAACGCCTCAACGCAATTTGCGGACGGCGGCGAGTTCGGCTTCGGCGGTGAAATCGGCATCGCCACCGGCCGCCTCCACGCCCGCGGTCCGATCGGCGCCGAGCAACTGACGACGTTCAAATACGTGGTTCACGGCGCGGGACACATCCGGCCTTAAGGCGCGCGTCATCCTTGTTGGCTTGCGCCGAAAAATTGGAGAGCGGGACGCGATGGGTCTCGTCTCGTTAGTGCGCTGCGTGAACAGCGCGGAATAGACGCGATCCATCGCGTCCCATGATCGATTTCTACCGGCTTGGCGCGAGGAGGTTTTTCACTCCCGTGGCTCAGCGCCGGCAGCG
>JAWXAM010000021.1:0-77264 GCA_034439495.1 Terricaulis sp.
GCGCCGTGCGCACGACCTTCACCGGGTCGATGATGCCGGCTTTGACCATGTCGACATATTCTTCGGTCTGGGCGTTGAAGCCGTAATTGTCGTCCTTGTTCTCGCGCAGTTTGCCGACAACGATCGAGCCTTCAACGCCGGCGTTTTCCACGATCTGACGGATCGGGGCTTCCAGCGCCTTCTTGATGATGCCGATGCCGACGTTCTGGTCTTCGTTGTCGCCCTTGATGTTGAGCTTGAACGCAGCGCGCAGGAGCGCCGTGCCGCCGCCGGGGACGATGCCTTCTTCCACCGCCGCGCGGGTGGCGTTCAGGGCGTCATCAACGCGGTCCTTGCGTTCCTTGACTTCGACTTCCGTCGCGCCGCCGACCTTGATCACCGCAACGCCGCCGGCGAGCTTCGCCAGACGTTCTTGCAGCTTTTCCTTGTCGTAGTCGGACGTGGTGTCTTCGATTTGCTTGCGGATTTGGCCCACGCGCGCTTCGATGTCCTTCTTGGCGCCGGCGCCGTCGACGACCGTCGTGTCGTCCTTCTTCACGACGACCTTCTTGGCCTTGCCGAGCATGTCGATGGTGACGTTCTCAAGCTTGATGCCGAGGTCTTCGCTGATGACTTGGCCGCCCGTGAGGATGGCGAGGTCTTCCAGCATGGCCTTGCGGCGATCGCCGAAGCCCGGCGCCTTCACGGCGGCAACCTTGAGGCCGCCGCGCAGCTTGTTGACGACGAGGGTGGCGAGCGCTTCGCCTTCGACGTCTTCAGCAATGATCAGCAGCGGACGTTGCGATTGCACGACGGCTTCGAGAACCGGGAGCATCGGCTGGAGCGACGAGAGCTTCTTTTCGAAGAGCAGGATCAGCGGATCTTCGAGGGTTGCTTCCATCTTGTCGGCGTTGGTGATGAAGTACGGCGAGAGATAGCCGCGGTCGAACTGCATGCCTTCGACGACTTCGAGTTCGGTTTCGAGCGACTTGGCTTCTTCAACCGTGATGACGCCTTCGTTGCCGACCTTGCCCATCGCGTCGGCCAGGAACTTGCCGATGTCGGTATCGCCGTTGGCGGAGATGGTGCCGACTTGGGCGATCTCTTCCGAGCCGGTGACCTTCTTCGAACGCTTCTTCAGGTCTTCGACGATGGCGAGAACCGCCTTGTCGATGCCGCGGCGCAGATCCATCGGATTGCGGCCCGAAGCGACGGCCTTCATGCCTTCGCGGACGATGGCTTGAGCCAGCACGGTGGCGGTGGTGGTGCCGTCGCCGGCTTCGTCGTTGGTCTTGGACGCAACTTCACGAATGAGCTGGGCGCCCATGTTCTGGAATTTATCTTCCAGTTCGATTTCCTTCGCGACGGTGACGCCGTCCTTGGTGGTGCGCGGAGCGCCGAAGGACTTTTCGATCACGACGTTGCGGCCCTTGGGGCCGAGCGTGACTTTTACCGCGTTGGCGAGAATGTCGACGCCTTGGAGCATGCGCTCACGGGCATCGGCGCCGAATTGCACGACTTTAGCAGCCATGGTGTTTGTACCTCTTCAATTGAAATTGTGATGCGAAGCGGAGCTGGCTGTTAGGCCGCGTCCTTCTTCTTCGCCTTCTTCTCTTCGATGATGCCGAGGACGTCCGACTCCTTCATGATGAGGAGCTCTTCGCCGTCGACCTTCACTTCCGTGCCCGACCATTTGCCGAACAGGATGCGGTCGCCGACTTTCACGTCGAGTTCGATGCGCTCGCCATCTTCATCGCGGGTGCCCGGACCGACGGCGACGACTTCGCCTTCTTGCGGCTTTTCTTGAGCCGTTTCCGGAATGATGATCCCGCCACGGGTCTTTTCTTCTTCCTTCACGCGCTTCACGAGCACGCGGTCGTGCAGAGGACGAAAGCTCGCCACTGGGTTACTCCCTTGCTTCAAAATGCCTTTTTAGCGGAACCGGGGTTTGGCACTCAGCCGCACCAGTTGCTAACGGGCGGGATTTAGGGGGCTTGGCCGCTACCGTCAACCACGCGCAGCCGCCGGCTAACCCGCTTTTTTGATTGCCCCCGCAGAGAACTTTGAATATCAAAGTATATCGCGGAGGTGAGTATGAGCCAGGTTGAGCGGGCGTCCGAAGCGCGAGGCGAGCGGCGCATGGGTTGGGTGATTTTCGGCGGCTGCATGCTGCTGGTGGTCGCCGTTTTTGTGTTCACGCCAGGGGCGTGGAGCGTGGCGCTGCCGCACACGCTGAAGTTCGACCTTGCGCCGCTCATGGCCGAGAGCGCGCTGGTCCAATTTCATTTGGCGACCGTCGCCATCGCGCTCGTGCTTGGTCCGGTGCAATTTCTGTTGCCGAAGGGGCGGGCGCTGCACCGGACCTTTGGTTGGATATGGGCGGCGGCGATGTTGTCGACGGCAATCGCCACGTTCTTCATCCGCGATATGCGCGACGGCCAGTTCAGTCCGATCCACATTTTCTCGGTGATGTCGCTGATCGGCGTGCCCATGGCTCTGTGGCTGGCGCGAGTGAAAGTCATGTCGCATGCGCAGGCTATGATCGGGCTCTATGTCGGCCTCGTTATTGCCGGCGTCACTGCGGTCGCGCCGGGGCGTGTCATCTGGAACATGTTCTTCGGCTGAGCGCCATTCGCCGCATCACGTGACATAGCTCAGACACACTCTGCCGGTTTATCGTGGCGCGAAGTGTGAGGGAGTGATGGGATGAGAACTGGTGCGGTTGCGGTCGCGGTAATCGTCGCGGGCCTAGCGCTGACAGGCGCTGCGCAGGCGCAGAGGTCCGTGCCCAGTGGGCCGCTGTTCTTGAGCCCGATGGGCGAGCCGTTCCGCGGCGACCACGTTACGCCGCCCATTCGCACGTGGTTCAACGCCGCCGATCAAGATGGCGATGGACGCATCAGCCGGGCAGAGTTCGTCGCCCAGCCGCTGAACTTCTTTCTAACGACGCTCGACTCAAATCGCGACGGTACAGTCACCTCTTTGGAATCGAGCGCTATCTGGCGCGAGCAGGCGCCAGAGCTCGCCGCGGCGCGGCCGCCGCCAGCGCGGGCGCGTCCGCCGAGGCAGCCCAGCAGCGGCACGCCCGATCCGCGCGCACCTCGCGCCTCGCGCAATTCGGCTGAGCCCGATCCGCCCGCCATGATGGCGCACTTTGCGCTGTTCGATATCGTTGAGCCGGTAATGTCTTGCGACACCGATCTCAGCCGGCGCGTCACTCAAGCGGAGTATGAGGCTTGCGCGCTGCGGCGGTTCGCTTTGCTGGATACTGACGCGGACGGGTATTTCGCGCTTGAGGATTCGCCGCGCGCTATGGCGTTGCTCGAGATCGGCACGCCGGCCCGCGATTAGGCGGGAGCCTTATGGCCGGTGGTGCGTTCTGCTGCGATGAACCGTCCCACCAATCCCGAACCCGATTCACCTGAGCCGCCGCCGCAACCGCCGACAGAGGTGCCCGAGCCCCCCGTCAGCGATCCGCCACCGCCGCCAGGACCGCCGCCGCCGATCGTGGCGATGCCCGCGCGCCGAGTGGTGTTGCACTGAACAAAAAAGAGCCGCCTCGCATAAACGAGGCGGCTCAATTTTTTGATCTGCTCGGCGCGTCAGTAATACATCATCGCGTCGAGGATCAGGCCGGTCGACACCACGATCAGCAGCACGTCGCGGTCGACCATCACATACCGGCAGCCATAGGGAGCGGGCGGCAGGCGATAGTAGAGGTCGTACGGGATCGGCTCCCAATAGATGTTGTACGGCAGGATGTAGCCAACTTCCCAGCCGCGATATGGGCGCCGCCAGCCATCGTAGTTCCACCAATAGTAATTGTGGCCCCAGTAGCTGCCGATGATGATCGAGTAGCCGCGGTCGAAGTAATAGCCGTGCCGCACGTGATTCCAGTGCGAGTAGCGCGGCCGATCCCAATCGCGGTGCGAACTGCGATGACGGCGCCAGCGATCTTCGTCGCGCCGTCCGTCACGGCCCCAATCGCCGCGCGTGAAGTCACGCCCGCCGCGATCGATGACGTTGCGACCGCGATCGAGTAAGCCGCTGTTGCGGTCACGGCCATTCCAATTGCCACGGCCATCGCCGCCGCGGCCGTCACCGCCACGGCCATCGCCATTCCAATTGCCATCACGGCCACGACCATCACCGTCGCGTCCGCCGGCCCCGTCACGTCCGCGTCCGTCACCGTTCCAATTGCCATCGCGGCCACGGCCATCGCCGTCGCGACCGCCAGCGCCATCGCGCCCGCGACCGTCGCCGTTCCAGTTGCCGCGGCCATCGCCGCCGCGATCACGGCCTCCGACGTTGCCACGGCCATCGCCTTGACCGTTGCCGTTCCAGTTGCCCCGGCCATCACCGCCGCGACCATCAACATTGCCACGGCCGTCGCCGCTGCGATCGCGGCCTACGACATTGCCACGGCCTTCGCCTTGGCCGTTGCCATTCCAATTGCCGCGGCCGTCTCCGCCTCGGCCGCCATTGGTGTTGGCGTCGCCGCGTCCACGACCACGTCCATCAACGACGTCGCCGCGACCGCGTTCGGCGCCGCCGAGCAATCCTGAACTTGGGGCTGTTTCGCGTGGGCGCGGCGCTTCGGCTTGAACCGGGCGTTGCGGCTGCACGATTTGCGGGTCTGGCCTGCGGTCTCGATTTCCTTGATCGCCGCGCTGGCCGCGATCGCCGCGGTTTTCACCACGATCGCCGCCGCGATTGCGTTGGCCGTCATCACCACCACGACCGCCGCGGTCGCCACGTTCGTGTCGGCCTCCGCGATCGTCATTGCGCTGGGCGTAGGCTGGCGTCGCCACCCACGCTGTCGCGCTCAAAGCGGCGACCGCCGCAATGAGAGCTTTTTTCATCTTGAGGCTCCCTGTGCGCCTTACGGCGCACCCTCGCCCTGTAACCTTGTTGAACGGCGGCTGAACCGTACCTGAATGAACGATGAGCGGCGATCTAAGCCAGCTTCATGCCGTTCAGCAGGAACTTTACGGCCCGCTGCACGTGCGCTTTCAGATCGGCGTCGGAGACCGAATATGTCGGCTCGCTGATGGCCTGGAAGTGGTGGTGACTGCGCAGCAATTCGATGAAGTAGGAGAGGCACTCGCGGGCGTCGCTATCGCTCAGTCCGGCGTGAACGAGCTGCGCGTGGAGTTCATCTTGAACTTGGCTCATGCCGCCCGACGTAAAATAGCGGCGCATTTCGACAGGCAGTTTCGGGCCTTCGCTCACCATGATCCGGTAAAAGGCTAGGCTGTCCTTCTGCAACAGCCGGCGCAGGAAGTGTTCTCCTACAGTCTGCAACGCTTGTTCGAGCGGCAAATGGTCAACGCGTTCCGGGCGCATCTCGCGCGCGAAGCGGTCGTGCTGATCCTGCATGAAGGCGAAGAACAGGCCTTCCTTGTTGCCGAACTGGGAATAGAGCGTCGCGAGCGATCCGCCGGCCAAGCGTACAACGTCGTTCACGCTGGCGGCTTCGTAGCCCTGGTCGAGAAAGACTTGCCGGGCGGCCTGCAGGAACGCTTGCCGCCGGGCAACGCCGCGATCTACTGGTCGAGCGTCAGTTTTATCTTCGGTGGGCGGGGCGCTTGCTGTCATTTTGCTTCCACGGGGACGATACCGCCCAGCAAAACTGTCGCGCAAGCACTGCTTGATCCGATCGTAGCCCTAATTACATAAGATGGCAGCGCCAGCTTGCGCAAAGGACCTGCAAAATCATGCCTGAAGACGCTGGATTGCGGGTCGAGCCGGCCCGCGGGCCCGCAAGGGCGCAAGCCGTCATGCGACGCTTAGGCGCGCGGGGCGCGGCTTTTCTTGGCGCCGGCGCGCTTTTGCTTGTGATTACTATTTTCACCATCAACTGGTTTGTGAGCGGGCGTTTTCACGAAGCGACGGACAACGCCTACGTGCGCGCCGACATCTCGCTCATCTCTGCAAAGATCGAAGGCTACGTGCAGTCGGTGCCGGCGGCGGAGAACCAGAGCGTCCACGCCGGCGATATCTTGGTGCAGATCGATCCGACCGATTACCAAGCGCGCGTCGACGCAGCACGCGCCGCGCTCGCGCAAGCCGAGGGCTCGCGTGCTTCGGAGCAGGCGCACCGAGCGCTAGCGTCCGCAGATGTGCAGCGCTACCGGCCGTTGGCCGAGCGCGGCTTACTCTCACCGGCGCGCATGCAGCAGCTGGAGATCCAATCGCGCGAAGCGGGCGGTGACTTCACCGCCGCTGCTGCTGGCGTCGATGCGGCGCGCGCGCAACTGGCGGCCGCTGAACTCGATCTTGAACGCACCATCATCCGTGCGCCGATCGACGGCGTGGTGGGCGATCGCCAAGTGCAAGTCGGCCAACTCGTGCGCACCGGCTCGCCGCTGATGTCGGTTGTGCCGCTGCAATCAGTGTACATCGTCGCGAACTTCAAAGAGACGCAGATCGAGCGCTTTCACGCCGGGCAGCCGGTGGTGATCCGGCCGGACGTCGCGCATGGGGTGCGTCTACGCGGCGTCGTTGACTCGATCGCGCCAGCTTCGGGTTCGGAATTTTCGATCATCCCAACCGACACTGCGACTGGCAATTTCACCAAGATCGTCCAGCGCGTGCCGGTGCGGATTCGCATCGAACCGGGGCAAGAGGGGATTGAGCTCCTGCGGCCTGGCCTCTCCGCCAGCGTCACGGTGGACACACGCGAATGAATGCCGCCGCGCCTGCGGCTAAGCCAGACGATTCACCGCCGCTCGCCATCTGGATCGGCTTTATCGCCATGGTGGTCGGCCAGTTCATGGCCATCCTCGACATTCAAATCGTTGCTAGCGCGATTGGCTCGATTCAAGCGGGCGTGAGCGCGAGTCGCGATGAAATTTCTTGGGTCCAGACGGCTTATCTGATCGCGGAAGTCATTGGCATTCCGCTCTCCGGCTTTCTGGGCCGCGCGCTTGGTACGCGGCTGCTCTTTTGCATCTCGGCGCTGGCGTTTTCGTTTGCGAGTCTGCTGTGCGCGTTCTCGTGGGACATTGGCTCGCTGATCTTCTTTCGGGCGCTGCAGGGCTTCTCCGGTGCGGCGATGATCCCGACGGTGATGGCGACGCTCTATCTTGCGTTCCCACAGCGTTTGCAGGCGATGACCGGCGCGATGATGGGGATGGTGATTACGCTGGCGCCATCGCTTGGCCCGACGATCGGCGGCTACGTTGCCGAGATGCTGGGGTGGCGGGCGCTGTTTTGGGTGAATGTCGTGCCCGGCGTGATCATTACGGCGATCATCTGGAACACGATGGGTTCGCTCGATAAGCCCAACTTCAATCTGCTGAAGAAGATCGATTTGATCGGTCTGTTCGGGCTCGCGCTGTTTTTAGGCGCGGCGGAGTACACACTTGAAGAGGGGCCGGCGAACGAGTGGTTCGCATCGGGCGAAGTGGTCACATGGGCGCTGGTTTCAGCGGCGGGCGCTGCGCTCTTTTTCTATCGCGCCTTCAAGGTGGAAACGCCGATCGTCGATCTCAAACCGTTCGGCTCGCCAACGTTCGCGATCGGCGCCGGGCTTGGATTTATTCTCGGGCTTGGCCTCTTCAGCTCGGTGTTTCTGACGCCGCTCTTCCTAGGCTCGGTGCGGGGGTACAGCGCGCTCCAGATCGGACACACGATGTTCGTGCAGGGCGCGGTCATGTTCTTGAGCGCGCCGATTATCGGCCGGCTTGGCCGCACCATGCCCGACACGCGCGCGCTCGGCTTTTTGGGCTTCATGCTGGTGGCGCTCAGCTGCTGGGTACAGGCGCATCTGACCGCGGAGGCCGGCTTCTGGGAGATGGCTTGGCCGCAAGTGTTGCGCGCGCTGGGGCTGATGATGACGTTCACCTCGGTCATGCAGCCGGCGCTGCAATCGCTGCCGCCGCAGCTGGTGCATGCGGGCGCCGGGCTCTTCAACACGATGCGTAATCTCGGCGGCGCGTTCGGCATTGCGGCGTTGGCGACGGTGCAGGCGCATTCGTATGCGTTGCACCGGCAAGAGCTTTACGCCGCCGCCGATCCGAACAATCCGCACATCGCGGGCATGATCGCCGGCGCGCAATCCTATCTGGAGCAGGCGGGAGCAGCTGATCCCGAGCGCCAAGCGCTGATGCGCTATGCCTCTCTGCTCGATCGCGAAGCGCTAGTGATGACGTTCAACGACCAGTTTTTATTGCTGGCGGTAGTGATTGGATTATCGGCGTTTGCGATGCTGGCGCTGAAGCCTCGCCCGAAAATGGGCGGGGCGCCAGCGAAGCTGGACGAAGCTTTAGCGCACTAGGCGCAGAGCGCTTCCTTGATGGCGTCCAGCATGTCGGGGGCGAGGGGAGCGGTCTTGGAGCCGTACGCGCCGATGAGTTCGCCGTCCTTGCCGATTAGGTATTTGTGGAAATTCCAGCGCGGCAGCGCGCTCTCGCCAAGCTCTTCTGCGACCCATTGGTAGAACGGGTGACGGCGTGCTGGTGAGCTGATCTCGACCTTGTCCGTCATCGGGAAGGTCACGTGGTAAGAGGTGTCGCAGAACTCGCGGATCTCGCGGGCTTCGCCTGGCTCCTGATGACCGAAATCGTTACAGGGCACGCCAAGGATCACGAGGCCCTTGCCGACCTTCGCTTCGTACAGCGCTTCGAGATCGCGGTATTGCGAGGTGAAGCCGCACGCGCTCGCCACGTTGACCACGAGGATCGCCTTGCCGGCAAACTCCTCAAGCTTGATTTCACCCGGCTCGTCGAGCTTGGCGAAACTGAAATCGTGCGCGTTGGTCATGGTCTGTGATGTTCTTACGGGAAGGCGGGGCATTTAGACCTCTGGAGCGCCCTCGGCAATGCATGTGGCGTTCCGCGAACCGGGGTGATACAGGCCAACACGTGACTGTGACCCACCGTTCCCCCATAGCCAGCCTCCGAATTTGAGGCCCGGCCCACGTTGAGCCCGAAAAGTCGGTGCTCCGCGGGACCGGGACGGCTACATCACATTCGCTTCACTGGAGAATAGACCTCATGGCCGATGCGCCAAAAAACGCATCTCTTGGTCGCGATTACCGCGAGACCGTCTTTTTGCCCGACCTGCCGGGCGATCCTTTTCCGCTGCGCGCGGGGCTGCCGAAGAAGGAGCCCGAGCGTGTGAAGCATTGGGCCGAGATTGGGCTCTATCATTTGCTGCGCAAAGAAGCGGCGGCGCGGCCGAAGGTCGTGTTTCACGATGGCCCGCCTTACGCCAACGGCGCGATCCATATCGGGCACGCGGAAAACAAAATCCTGAAAGACTTCGTGGTGCGCACGAAGCAGATGGCGGGCTTCGATTGCGATTACGTGCCGGGCTGGGACTGCCACGGCCTGCCGATCGAGTGGAAGGTTGAAGAGGATTTTCGCAAAGCTGGGCGGAAGAAGGCTGAGGTGCCTGCGGTCGAGTTTCGCCGCGCGTGCCGCGAGTACGCCGACAAGTGGATCCCGCTGCAGCGCGATGAGTTTCGCCGCTTAGGCATCGAAGGCGATTGGGACAATTACTACACGACAATGAGCTTCGACGCCGAAGCTGCAATCGCGCGTGAGTTTCTGCGCGTGGTGCGGACAGGGCTTGTGTATCGCGGCAGTAAGCCCGTGATGTGGAGCCCGGTGGAGCGGACCTCGCTGGCGGAAGCTGAGGTGGAGTATCAGGAGAAAACGAGCCCGACGATCTGGGTGAAGTTCGAGATCAATGGCTACGACATCACGCAAAACCTTGGCGGTGGCGTCAATGTAGTGATCTGGACCACGACTCCTTGGACGATCCCCGGCAACCGGGCGATCGCTTACAATCCCTCGATCAAGTACGGCCTCTACCAGGTAGAAGAGATCGAAAAAGACCTCCCGTTTGAACCTTGGGTTCGTGCAGGCGAGAAGTTTGTGCTCGCAGATGCTCGCGCATCAGACACTTTTGCTGCCGCGAAGGCGTCTCGCTACACGCGCCTTCAGGATATTGATCCATCCAAGATCGATTCATGCCGTCACCCGTTCGATGAATGGCAGAGAACGCCAGACAAGGGCGGTGAGTACGCGTTCGGCGTCCCGCTGCTCGCAGGCGATCATGTCACTGACGATGCTGGTACGGGCTTCGTTCATACCGCGCCGGGGCATGGCGCTGACGACTTCATCATCTGGACCAAGCACTTCGGCCAAGAAGGGATTCCGTTCACCGTAGACGAAGAGGGTCGCTTCACGAAGGAAGCGCCGGGTTTTGAGGGGCTGGAAATCATTCAGCTCGAAGGCAAAGGTCTCGGCAAGGATGGGCCAGCGAACAAGGCAGTGATCGATGCGCTCATCGAAGAGCATGCGCTGCTCGCGCGCGGGCAGTTGAAGCACTCTTATCCGCACTCGTGGCGCAGCAAAGCGCCGCTGATCTTCCGCAACACGCCGCAATGGTTCATTGCGCTCGATAAGCCGTATCGCGATGGCAAGACGCTGCGCCAGATCGCGCTCGATGAAATCGATCGCGTCGATTGGGGGCAGAAGCGCACGGGCGAGACGAAGGACTACAACCGTATCCGCGGCATGATCGAGGATCGGCCGGACTGGCTGGTGTCGCGTCAGCGTGCGTGGGGCGTGCCGCTGCCGATCTTCGTGAAGAAGAGCGATGGTTCGATCCTGCAGGACGATGAAGTCGATGCGCGTATTTTCGCGGCGATGAAAGAGGGCGGCGCTGACGTTTGGTGGGCGACGGCGGCGCAGGATTTTCTGGGCGCGAAGTACAAGGCCGACGATTACGAGAAGGTCGAAGACATTTTGGATGTGTGGTTCGACTCGGGCTCAACGCATGCATTCGTGATCGGCAACCCGGAAGCGCCGACGCGGGCGTCGTTCGCGAACCCGGTGTCGACGATCTATCTCGAAGGCTCGGACCAGCATCGCGGCTGGTTTCATTCGTCCTTGCTTGAAAGCTGCGCCACGCGCGGCAAGGCGCCGTATGACGAGGTGATCACGCACGGCTTCACGATGGACGAGAAGGGCATGAAGATGTCCAAGTCCATCGGCAACACGATCGAGCCGCAGAAGATCGCCGAGCAAAACGGCATCGAAATTTTGCGTCTGCTGATCGCGTCGGCTGAGTACGGCGACGATCTACGGCTCGGCAAGATCATGATTGATCAGTCGGGCGAGATGTATCGCAAGCTGCGCAATACGCTGCGCTTTTGCTTGGGCGCGCTGCGCGGGTTCGAGGATGGCGAACGCGTGCCGCTCGATCGCGACCTGCCGTTGATGGAACGCTGGCTGCTCCATCGCTTGCACGAAGTCGATCGCGATGTCCGCCGGGGCTACGACACCTATCAATGGCGCGTTGCGCTTTCGGCGATCGTTGAGTTTTGCAACGTCGATCTCTCGGCCTTCTACGTCGATGTCCGCAAGGACGCGCTTTATTGCGACGCGCCAAGCTCATTCCGCCGCCGTGCGTGCCGCACGGTGTTGGATGAGACGTTCTCGCGTCTCACAGCGTGGCTTGCGCCGATCATGCCGTTCACAGCTGAAGAAGCGTGGCTGACGCGTTTTCCGGAGAGCGTTTCCGTCCACCTGCGCACGTTCCCGGAAACGCCGGCGGCGTGGGAAGATGATTTCGCGGGCGAGGAGATGGCGAAGCTCCGCGAAGCGCGCGCTGTCGTGACGGGTGCGCTCGAAGTGGCGCGGCGTGAGAAAGTGATTGGCGCTGCGCTTGAAGCCTGCCCGCGTGTGTTCGTTGCGGACGACGCGCTGCGTGCTTCCCTGCAGGCGATCGACTTTGCAGAACTCTGCATCACCAGCGGTATCGTCATCGAAGCGGGCGAGGGGCCGGCCGATGCGTTCCGCTTGCCGGAGATGTCTGGTGTTGCGGTCGTGATCGAGAAAGCGCCGGGCGTGAAGTGTGCGCGGTCGTGGAAGTATTTCGATCCCGCCACCGCCGACCCGCGCTATCCCGATATCACCCCGCGCGACGCTGAAGCCGTCGCGGCCTGGGATGCGGCGCGCGGCTAATGAGGCAGGCGCGGCGGCAGCGCTTGCCGCCGCCTCGCCCGCCAGCCATAACCCGCGCCCATGTTGCGCTTCGGCTTGTCCCTCTCGGCCATCGTTCTGGTGGCGGATCAGATCACCAAATGGATCGTGCTCGGTCCGGGGCGGTTCAGTCCGCCCGGGTGCCTGGAAGCCAATTATGGCTGCCGCTTCGTCGAGCTGACGCCGTTCTTCGACCTTCAGATGGTTTGGAACCGGGGCATCAGCTTTGGCCTGCTGCGCGCCGATCAGGATGTCGCGCGTTGGGGGCTGGTTGCGCTTTCCTTCGTGATTTCAGGGGTCTTCGCCTGGTGGCTGCGCACTGCGGAGCGCAAGATTACCGCGATCGCGCTGGGCCTCGTGATCGGCGGCGCACTCGGCAATGTCATCGACCGCATCCGCTTTGGCGCGGTGGCGGACTTTTTGGACTTCAACGGCCTCTGGTTCCCCTGGGTGTTCAACGTGGCCGATGCGGCCATCACGGTCGGCGCCCTGGTTTTGGCCTACGACATGATCTTCGTGGCCGAGACCGAACCCGGGAAGGGCACCACCTGGAGCCAAGCCAAAACCTGGTGGCGGGGCGTCCGTAGCGGCTCGCAGGGGCCAGGCAACTGAAATTGAGGGGCAGATTCGCCCCAGAACGGTCAAACTGCGGGGCGATGCCCCATCGCTGCAGTCCGGCTTGGCTTGCGCCACAAGGGCAAGCTAGAAGCGACAAGAGATTTGAGGGAGGCGGACGACCGATGTCCAAACCACTAGCACTTTTGGCGGTCATCGCCGCAGCGACCGCGGCCACAGGCTGCGCCAGCGTGCAGCGCGCCATTGGCGCCACGAAGTCGTCGCCGGATGAATTCCGGGTTGTCTCGCAAGCGCCGCTGACGCTGCCGCCGGATTACAACTTACGTCCGCCGCGTCCGGGTGAGCCGCGTCCGCAAGAATTGCAGCCGACTGATGAAGCGCGTGTGGCGCTTTTCGGTGAAACCATCGGCCAGACCGCGAGCACCGGTGAGCGCACGCTCGTCGCCGCCGCTGGCGCTGAAACGGCCGACGCCGATATTCGCGACACGATTGATTACGAAGCGCAAGGCGTCGTTCGCCGCAACGAAGGCTTCGTTGATCGCGTGCTCTCGTTTGGCGGCTCTGGCGCCCCGCGCGCCGCGCCGCTCAACGCTGAAGATGAAGCGCGCCGTCTGGAAGATGACGAATCTATCCGTCGCGCCACGGGTGGCGGCCAAGTCGTGATCGAGCGCGATCGCGGCGGCTTCAAGCTCCCGGGCACTTAAGCTTGGGCGCTCAACTCAACCCCTTTCACAGAAGGGAAGGGGCAGGGATGAAGCTCAGCCTTTCCGGAAATGCGATAACGCGTCGGCGCCAAAGCGTCGGCGCGTTGTTCATGTTTGCGCTGTGCTTCTTGTTGCTGGGCGGCGCTGAAGCGCGCGAACTGCCGCGGCCGGAAACCTTCACGTTGCGCAATGGGCTCGAGGTGGTGGTGATCACTGATCGCCGCGCGCCGGTGGTCACGCACATGCTTTGGTACCGGGTCGGCGCTGCCGATGAACCGCGCGGCTCTTCGGGCGTGGCGCACTTCTTCGAACACCTGATGTTCAAAGGCACGCGCAACATCGCGCCGGGTGAATTCTCGCGCACCGTTGCCCGCAATGGCGGCGACGACAACGCGTTCACCTCGCAAGATTACACCGCTTATTACGAACGCATCGCCCGCGACCGGCTCGAACTCGTTATGGGCATGGAAGCGGATCGCATGCGCAATTTGCGCTTCTCCGATGAGACGTTCGCATCCGAGCGGGATGTGATCGCCGAAGAACGCCGCCAGCGGATCGACAACAGCCCCGGCGCTGTGCTGGGTGAGCGCATGCGTGCGATGCTGTGGCCGCATCACCCGTACGGCACGCCGGTGATTGGTTGGCTGCACGAGATCAACGCGCTCGACCGCGAGACCGCATTGGAATTTTATCGCACTTGGTATGCGCCAAATAACGCGATCCTGGTCGTTGCCGGCGATATCGATGCGGCCGAACTGCGTCCGTTGGCGGAGCGTCATTACGGGCGGCTGCGGCCGACGCGTGATCTGCCGGAGCGTGCGTGGGTGAGCGATCCGCCAAACGTGGGACCGATGCGCGTCAGCCATCGCGATGAGAAAGTGCGCCAACCATCGCTCTCGCGCATTTATCGCGCCATTAGCTACGGCACCGACGAAGGACGCCAAGCGCACGCGCTCGATGTCGCGATCGAGATTCTCGGCGGCTCGGAAACGAGTCGCCTTTATCGGGCTCTCGTAGAAGAGCAACGCATCGCCGTGAGCGCTGGCGCCGGCGCCAATACCGGCGGCCTCGGTGGCGGCAGCGTCTCGGTTTATGCGACGCCGGCCGAAGGCGTGACGTTGGAGCAGCTCGAAGCGGCGGTCGACGAAGTGATCGCGACGTATCTACGCGATGGGCCGACGGAAGCCGAACTCACGCGCGCAAAATCTTCGCTTTCGGCCGCATCCGTTTATTCACGCGACAGCCAGGAGACGCTCGCCAACATTTACGGCGCCTCGCTGGCGCAGGGCGAAAGCATCGATGATGTCGTCAACTGGCCGCGCGATATCGAGGCTGTCACTCGCGACGAAGCGCTGACGATGGCGCGGCAAACCTTGGTAATCGATGCTTCTGTCACCGGCTGGTTATTGCCGGAGGAGGGCCAATGAGAGCGCTCCTCGCCATTGCCTTAGCTTTCAGTGCTGTCGCCGCACCGGCGCACGCGCAACGCAATCAAGCTGAGAGCGCTGCGTCGCGCCACGCCATTCCGGTCCGCGAGATCACCTCGCCGGGTGGTGTGAGCGCGTGGCTCGTGTCCGATTCCACAGTGCCTATGATCGTCATGCGCGCGTATTGGCGCGGCGGCTCCGCCATCGAACCGGCGAATATGATTGGCGTCACTGGCGTGATGACGGACATGCTGACGGAAGGCTCAGGCGCTCTCGACGCCAACGCATTCAAGGAGCGCCTTCAAGAGCTCAATATGTCGGTCAGCTTCGCGGCGGGCTGGGACGGCGTCGCCATGAGCATGACGACGCTGAGTGAAAATCGCGACGCCGCCGTTGAGATGGCGCGCATGGCTCTGCACGAGCCGCGTTTCGATCCGGAGCCGCTGGGGCGGATCAAGCGTCAGATGCTGGTGGGCTTGCGCACGCGCGAAACCAATCCTAGCTACATCGCCAATCTCGCGCTTGATCAGGCGCTTTACCCCGATCACCCTTATGCACGCCGCACTTCGCGCGAAGGCGTTGAAGCGATCAGCCGCGCTGCGTTGCAGGAGCGGCGCGCTGCGCTGTTCAATCGCGCCACGCTGCAAGTGACGCTTGTCGGCGATATCGATGAGGCGCAGGCGGGCGTGTTGCTCGATACGATTTTTGGGCCGTTGCCGCAGGGTGCGGCGCAGCCCGCGCCGCCAGAGGCGCAGCTTTCCGCGCCAACGCCGCTGATCGTGCGCCAGTTGCCGCAGCCGCAGAGTCTCGTGCTGTTTGCGGGGCCTGGCATTCAGGACGAAGATCCGGATTGGATTCCGCTCGCGGTCGCGAACTACATCCTCGGCGGTGGCGGTTTCTCGTCACGGCTAATGGCCGAAGTGCGCGAGGCGCGCGGGCTCGTCTACGGCATCGGCATGGGCCCATCGGTTCGGGACTATTCAGCCGTGATCCGTGGTTCGGCGCAGACGGAAAACGGAGATGTGCGTGAAGCCATCGAAGTCACGCGCGCAGAGATGGCGCGCCTCTACACAGAGGGCGCGACGCAAGCCGAAGTGAACGACGCCATCACCTATCTCACCGGCTCGTTCGCGCTCGATCTCGATAGCAACGTCAAGATTGCAGGCGTCGTCCACAATTACCAAGCGTCCGGTCGCGATGCGGACTACGTCAACCGCCGCAATGACTTGATCCGGGCGGTGACGCGCGATGACGTGAACCGGGTGATCCGCCGCCTGTTCAATCCGGAGAGTTTCACCTTCGTGGTGGTCGGGCAGCCGGAGGGGCTGGAATAGCTCGTGGCCAAGCGCCGTCTGATCGTCGGCTGCGCGCTCATGCTTCTCGCGAATGCCGTCGGTGTAGCCGTGTTGGCATTTCTTGCTCTGCGAGCCGGAATGATCTTTCCGACCAGCTGCGCGGCGAACGCGAGCTTCGATGACTGCGCAGCAATTCATGCCGGCCAGGCCTTGCCTGTCTACGTGGTGTTCTGGGTGATTGTGCTCGGCAACATTGGAGCGGTCTGGCGTCACATGACGGCGCGTCAGTAGTGACGTACACTAGTGTATGGTGCTAACTCGGCTCCCGAGGAAACGCGCCATGACACAAGATTTGGAAGCCTTCCGCGCCGAGACGCGGGCTTGGCTGGAAGCGAACTGCCCGCCTTCGATGCGTACGCCAATGACCGGCGAAGACGACGCCGTTTGGGGCGGTCGCAATTACGAGTTCAAAAACCCGGAAGCGAAGCTTTGGCTTGAGCGTATGGGCGCCAAGGGTTGGACGGCGCCGACATGGCCGGCGGAATACGGCGGCGGTGGCTTGAGCGCGGATGAGAACCGCGTGCTGCAGAGTGAGCTCAAGAAAATTGGCGCGCGGCCGCCGCTGTTTTCGTTCGGGCTCTGGATGCTGGGGCCGGTGCTGCTCGAGTACGCGAACGAAGAGCAGAAGAAAGAGCATCTGCCGAAAATCGTGCGCGGCGAGATCCGTTGGTGTCAGGGCTATTCGGAGCCGGGTGCGGGGAGCGATCTCGCGGGCTTGCAAACCAAGTGCGAGGACAAGGGCGATCACTGGCTGATCAATGGCCAGAAGGTTTGGACCTCGTACGCAAACTACGCCGATTGGTGCTTTTGCCTGGTGCGCACGGATACGAGTGTGAAGCACGAGGGCATTTCATTCGTGCTGATCGACATGACGACGCCCGGTGTAGAAACGCGGCCGATCAAATTGATCTCCGGGTCCTCGCCATTCTGCGAGACCTTCTTCACCGACGTGAAGGTGCCGAAGCATCAGATGGTTGGGCGCTTGAATGGCGGCTGGGAAATCGCCAAGCGCTTGCTGCAGTACGAGCGCACCAACATTTCCGGCTTCGGATCGAACACGCGCGTCGATGTCGTCGATCTCGCCAAGAAGCATATCGGCCTTGAAGATGGCGTGCTGGAAGATCGCGATCTGCGTGCGCGGATTGCTGCGCACAAGATGACGGAGCGGGCTTACGCGCTTTCGGTGCAGCGCGCGCAGGAAGAGGCGAAGGCCGGCGGCAATGTCAGCCACATGGCCTCGATGTTTAAAGTCGCGGGCGCGACGCTTAACATCGATCGCTGCGAACTGATGGTGGAGGCCGCGGGCAATCGCGCGCTCGGCTGGTCGGGCGAGGGCTTCTCCGCCGACGATCTCGCCACCACGCGTGGCTGGCTCAGATCGAAAGGCAATTCGATCGAAGGCGGCACCACGGAAATTAATCTCAACGTCGTCGCCAAGCGCGTGCTTGGACTGCGAGACACACAATGACGTTCACCCTGAATGACGATGCGCGCATGCTAAAAGAGTCGGCGCGCGATTTCTTCCGCGAGCAAGCGCCGGTAACCCGTCTGCGCAAGCAGCGCGACGCGAAGCAGAACGGGCGCGATCCGGACTTGTGGGCGGAGATATCGGCGCTGGGCTTTGCCGGCGTGATCATTCCGGAAGAGTATGGCGGCGCCGGCCTCGGCTACGTCGCGCTTGGCGCGGTGCTGGAAGAGGCGGGGCGGACTTTGGTTGCCTCGCCGCTGCATTCGTCGGCGCTTGCGGGCGCGAGCGCGCTGCTGCTCGCTGGCACGGACGCGCAGAAGGCTGAGTGGCTGCCGAAGATTGCTTCGGGCGAAGTGATCGCGTCGATCGCTATCGATGAAGGCGCGCACCATGCGCCGGCGAAGTCGAAGATCAAGTTTGAAGGCGGCAAGCTCAGCGGCGAAAAGCACTATGTCGCGGACGGCCACATCGCTGATCTCATCATCGTTGCGGCGGCGGATGCGCTTTATCTGGTGAAAGCCGATGCGGCGGGCCTGACGCGCCGCGAACTGGTCACCGCCGATAGCCGGGGCGCCGCGGACATCAGTTTTGCAGGTGTGGCGGCGGAGAAGATGAACCTTGGCGCTGAGATCATTGACGCGATCCTTGATCGCGCTCGCATCGGCCTTGCCGCCGAGATGGTCGGCGCTGCGAGCGAAGCGTTCGAGATCACCAGTGAGTATCTCAAAACGCGCAAGCAATTCGGCCAAGTGATCGGCGGCTTTCAAGCGCTGCAGCATCGCGCCGCGAAGCTGTTCACCGATCTGGAGCTGACGCGCTCATGCGTGCTGGCGGCGCTCGATGCGCTGGATCGCAACGCGAACAACGTTGCCGAGTATGCGAGCCTCGCGAAGGCGCGTGCGTCTGAGACGGTGCATCTGGCGACCAATGAGATGGTGCAGCTGCACGGTGGCATCGGCATGACCGACGTTCATGATGCAGGGCTTTACCTGAAGCGCGCGCGCGTGACCGAGGCGCTCTATGGCGGCGCGAGTTTCCATCGCGATCGGTACGCGAGCTTGCTTGGGTTTTAAGCTGCAGCCGGGGCGGCGACGTCCGCGTCGAACTCGGCCTTCCACTCCGCCACAAGCGCGCGGTTGTCTTCGTCCCACGGATGGAAGCCAGGGCGGAACCAGGCGAAGTATGTCTTGGCGTTGCGGCTGAAGAGGCCGGGCGTGCGCCAGACGTAATTCTTCACGGCCTTCAGCGCGTCCTCGTAGGAATAGCCGTCAGCCGTCAGAAGGCGCGCGGCGAATTGCGAGACGTGCTTGGTGAAGAAGAAGGTGATCAGCGCCATCGCCAGCGTGCGGCGGAAGTAACGCTGCAGCGGCGACCATTGCTCCGTTGCGCGCAAGAACACATCGTACGCGACCGCCTTGTGCTCGGTCTCTTCCATCGCGTGCCAGCGCCACATGCGCTCGATTGCCGGATCGGTGTTTTCAAAGAGATCGCGGTGACGCGCGTGCGCGTCTGCCATCATCGCGGTGAAGTGTTCGAGCGCGATGGTGGAGATCAGCATGCGCATCGGGCCGCGTGAGCGCGCGAATGTGATCCGCTCTTTGATCGCGGCTTCGACCTCGGCGACTGGATACTTCTCGCGGTCGATCAACTGGTTCAGCGAATGATGTTCGCGCGAATGGATCGCTTCCTGCGCGATGAAGCCCCTCACGTCTTGTGCGAGCTTGCCATCCACCTTGTCGCGATAGTGGCGCACGGCGTCCATGAACATGCGCTCGCCATCGGGGAAGGTGAGCGAGAGCGCGTTGAACACGGCGGTGCCGACCGGATCGCCGCCGAGCCAATGATTGGTTTTCGCGGGATCGACTTTGAAGTGGATGTCGCGCGGCGGGATGTTGACGTCGGCGGGCGTGGTTTTGGCGGTCATTGCAACACCTTGGGGAGGTAGGTTCGGCTAGACTTGCGTTCTGTCTCCAATCTGGCTCTACTGACAAAAATGTCAATAAGCAAAATCAGCAAGGTTCGGGTTCGGCGCGCGCCCGCGGAGGCGCGCGATAACATCCTGAATGCAGCAGAGAAACTGCTTCTGGAGAGGGGGCCGTTGGCGCTGAAGCTGGCCGACGTCGCAGCCGGCGCCGGCGTCGCCAACGCCAGCGTGCTCCACCATTTCGGCTCGATCGACGAACTCCACGCCGCGCTCATGGAGCGGATGGTGGCGCAGCTGATCGCCGACGTGTTGGCGATCGCCGATCAGGGCGGCGAACGCGACGATCAGCAAGAAGCTGTGTTTCAAGCGTTGTTCGACGTGTTCGAAAAACGCGGCGCATCGCGGCTGGCGGCGTGGCTCGAACTCACCGGCGAGTGGCGGCGCATGACGCACATCCGTGACGCCGTCCGCGATGTCGTGATGAAGCGCGCCTCGTTCGGCGATGTGACGCCACAGCAGGCGGAAGATTTGGTGTTGATCAGCGTCGCAATGGCGATGGGCGTCGGCCTCTTCGGCCATTCGCTCGCGGAGCTGATGGGCAAACCCGAGGATCGTACGCGGGCGCTGGCGACGGAAGTGCTGCGCATTTTTCACGCGGCGCGGCGCGCGCAGTGATGATCGTTCCGTGATGCGTCCGGGATGACGGAGTGCGAGATTGCTCTCGCACTCCGATTTCAGCCTTTGACGCACACGACTTGGCGCAGCGTGTGCACCACGTCGATCAAGTCCGATTGCGCGGCGATGACGGCGTCGATGTCCTTGTAGGCCATCGGCGTTTCATCGATCACGCCCGCGTCCTTGCGGCATTCCACGCCTTCGGTGGCGGCGCGGTGATCGGCCAACGTGAAGCGGCGCTTCGCTTCCGTACGCGACATCGCGCGGCCTGCGCCGTGCGAGCAGGTGCAGAACGAATCCGGGTTGCCCTTGCCGCGTACGATGAACGACTTTGCGCCCATCGAGCCCGGGATGATCCCGAGCTCGCCTTCGCCTGCGCGCACCGCGCCCTTGCGGGTCACGAACACGTCGGCGCCGAAGTGATGCTCGCGCGCCACGTAATTGTGGTGGCAGTTCACCGCGTGCTTCTCGAGCTTGAACTTCGGCAGGTTGTCGCGAAGCGCACGCAACGTGCGCTCCAACATCACCTCGCGATTGGTGCGCGCGTAGTCTTGCGCCCAGCCGACCGCCGCCACGTAGTCGTCGAACAATTCTTCGCCTTCCATGAAGAAGGCGAGGTCCTTGTCCGGCACGTGGTAGCCGAGCTCACGGCGCAGGAGCTCTTCCTTCGCCCGCTCGATGAAGTACTTGCCGATCGCGTTGCCGGAGCCGCGCGAACCCGAGTGCAGCATCACCCACACGCGGTCCTCTTCGTCGAGGCAGACCTCGATGAAGTGGTTGCCGCCGCCGAGCGTCGCCAATTGCGCGGTCTGCGCCTTAGCCGACGCCTTCGGGTGCTTGTCGATGATCGCGCGGTAGCGGTCATCGAGGCCGGAGTCGCGGTAAGACGTCTCCACCAAAGAGGGCGTGTCGCGGTGATTGCCGTTCGGGCCGTTGCCGTGCGGCACGTTGCGCTCGATCGCGCCGCGCAAACGTGCGAGCGAATCCGGCAGATCGTTTGCCGTCAGCGACGTGCGCACAGCCATCATCCCGCACCCAATGTCCACGCCCACGGCCGCCGGAATGATGGCGCCCTTGGTCGGGATCACCGAGCCCACGGTTGCGCCAATGCCGAAGTGAACGTCCGGCATCACCGCGATGTGGCTGTGAATGAACGGCAACGACGCAACGTTGCGCAATTGGTTTTGCGCTTCGTGCTCCACCGGCACGCCGCTGATCCACGCCTTGATCGGCGCACGCGCGCCAAGAATCTCTTCGTAACCGGTCATGGCGGGTTCTCCTTCTCTAGTCAGTGTTGCGAGGCGTTCGCCGGCGTTTGAGGCTGGCGAATGCGTTGCGGTTCATGTCCTGCATGTCTTTCAGCGCCTCTGCTGCGAGCGGGGCGCTTTGCACCGCTTCGACAAGCCAAGGGCCGCCGTCATCGAGCGTTGTGAGTTCGACCTGCGCGCCGAGCTTCGCGCCGCGTGCCTCTATCCACGCGACGGTGCGTTCAGATCCGCGCCGGAATCTGCATTGGTAGAATTGCACGCTTCTTCTCCTCGTTTTCCGAAGTTCAAAGCGGCCCGGAGCGCATACGAAAAACCCCTCCAGGCCGCGCCTTGGAGGGGTTTTTCATGCTCCGATGTCCGTAGACGTCAGTAAGCCGAACTCCTCCGCGCGCGCATCTCCATCCGCTCGCCGCGATACGCGACGAACATCTGGTTCTGGGCGATTGGGTTCAACTTTTTCACAACACGTCTCCGAAGGACGGCGCGTGTAACACATGAATTGCGCGGATGCACGCAGAAATTATCACAGCGCCGTGCACTGTTGCGCTGCGCACACATCACATGTCGCGCGCGATATCCTCGTTGCCGTCGGCCACGCTGACGTCCAGGCCTTGCTCCACCAACGCATCCCATGCGGCTTCGGCAGTGTCTGCGAAGCGGAAGAGGGTGAGGTCGGCGGCGTCGATGACGCCGTGGTTCACCAAGCCATCGAAGTTTATGATCTCGCGCCAATAGCCTTCGTCGAACAGCACGATTGGCATGGCCGTGAGCTTGCGCGTTTGCCGGAGCGTTAGAATTTCAAAGAGTTCGTCCATGGTGCCGAAGCCGCCGGGAAAAACCACGAGCGCTTTCGTGCGCATGGCGAGGTGCATTTTGCGCATGGCGAAGTAGTGGAAGTTGAACGTTAGCTCCGGCGTTGTGTAGGCGTTCGGCTCCTGCTCGAAGGGCAGTGTGATGTTGAAGCCGATTGCTGGCGCGCCGATGTCGCGGGCGCCGCGGCAGGCGGCCTCCATGGCGCCTGGGCCGCCGCCGGTTGCGATGACATGGTGATGGTCGCCGCCCTCGGTGCAGAGGGCGCCGCCGCGTTGTGAGGCGAGGCGTCCGAACTTGCGTGCTTGGTTGTACCAATAGGCTTGCTTGTCCGGGCCATCTTCGCGAAAGCGGGCGGAGCCGAACACGACGATCGTTGACTGAATGCGCGCCTTGCGCAGCAACAGTTCCGCCTTCGAATATTCGAGCATAAACCGCACGCCGCGCATGGCATCACTCATCAGGAAGTCCTGATCGAGCACGGCCAGCTGAAATGAAGGGCTGGCCATCTGCTCTGCGTTGGCGGGCGGGGGAGGCGTATCTTTCGTCATGCTGCTATGGTCGGGCTTCGAGCCCCGAATCGCAATGACCATCCGCCGCCTCCCCCCTGAAGCCGTCAATCGCATCGCCGCGGGCGAGGTGATCGAGCGGCCGGCCGCCGCCGTGAAAGAGCTGGTCGAGAACGCGCTCGACGCGGGCGCCAAGCGTGTGGTGGTGCGCATTGAGCGCGGCGGCTTGGGGCTGATCTCGATCGAGGACGATGGCTCCGGGATTTCCCGCGAAGAGCTGCCGCTGGCGGTTGAACGCCATGCCACGTCTAAGCTCACTGCCGGCATTGGCGGCGACGTCGATCTGCTCAACATCCACACGATGGGTTTCCGCGGCGAAGCGTTGCCCTCGATTGGCGCGGTGGCGCGGCTCTCGATCCTGTCGCGTGCGCGCGGCGCCGATGACGCATGGACGCTCGAGGTTGAGGGCGGCGCGCTGCACGCGCCGCGTCCGGCGGCATGGGCGGCGCTGAGCGCGCACGGCACCCGCGTTGATGTGCGAGATCTTTTCTTTGCGACGCCGGCGCGGCTCAAGTTCATGAAGTCCGAGCGCGCCGAGATGATGGCTGTATCCGAAGTCGTGAAGCGCCTTGCGATGGCGCGACCGGACGTTGCTTTCTCGCTTGAGCACGATGGCCGCGTGACGTTCCGCTATGGCGCCGAAGCTGATCCGGAAAACGAAGGCCGCCGCACCCGCCTGGCCGCGATCCTCGGCGCTGATTTCGCGCCGAACTGCATCGCGCTCGATCAAACGCGCGCCGATGTGCGGCTGTCCGGCTTTGCTGGCTTGCCGACGTTTCATCGCGGCACGCGCGAGCATCAGCATTTGTTCGTCAACGGCCGCCCGGTGAAGGATAAGCTGATCGTTGGCGCGGTGCGGGCGGCGTATCAGGATTTACTCGCGCGCGACCGCCACCCGGTTGCAGCGCTGTTTCTCGATCTGCCGCCGGGCGATGTCGATGTGAACGTGCACCCTGCAAAGACCGAAGTGCGTTTCCGTGATGCGACGCTCGTGCGCGGGCTCATTGTGGGCGCGCTGTCGCAAGCGCTCGCTGGCGCGGGCCATCGCGCGTCCACGACAACATCCGCCACCATCTTCAGCGCTGCGCGCCCTCACTATACGCCGCAGCCCATGTTGCGCGTCTGGGGCACGGCGGAGGAGGCGCTGGCGCCTGGTGATTTCGTGATGCCGAGCGGCCGCGTAGAGACACAACCTAGCTTCACTGAAGTCATTGCGCCGGCGGACCTCGAAAGCGCGATCGCACTGGCCACCGCGCAAGATCCGGAAGATGCGCGCTTCTTCCCACTCGGCGCTGCGCGTGCACAGATCCACGAGACATACATCGTGGCGCAAACTGAAGACGGCATAGTCATCGTCGATCAACACGCTGCGCATGAGCGGCTGGTGTACGAGCGCATGAAACAAATGCTGGCGAGCGGCGGTGTGCGGCGGCAGGCTTTGCTCATCCCGGAAGTGGTAGAGCTTGATCCTGCTGAAGCGGAAGTGCTCACAGCACGCGCCGAAGAATTAGCGCAGCTTGGCCTCGTCATCGAGCCGTTTGGCGCTGGCGCCATACTCGTGCGCGAAACGCCCGCCCTTCTTGGCCACATCGATGCGGCCGGACTGCTCAAAGACTTGGTCGATGACGTTGCCGAGCTGGGCGAGGCGCATGCGTTGAGAGAGCGGCTGGAAGAGGTGTGTTCGTCCATGGCCTGCCGCGGTTCGGTGCGCGCGGGCAGGCGGCTGACCGGCGATGAGATGAATGCGTTGCTCCGGCAAATGGAAGCCACGCCGTTTTCGGGGCAGTGCAATCACGGCCGGCCCACCTACGTCGAGTTGAAGTTGGCCGATATCGAAAAGCTATTCGGCCGCCGTTAAGGGCCCGAAACGCGGCTTACACCGCCTATTTGGCGGGTTTTTCCCTTGCTATCGGCATGGCTCGGCAGAAGATGCGCCCCGCGAGAGGAATCGAGGGGACTAGCATGACATCACTCGGACGAATTATGGCCGCCGCGGCGGCGCTGACGCTTCTGGCCGGGCCGGCCGTGGCGCAGCAACTCAACAGCGGCGCTACCGGGCGTCACGGGCAGGTGTCGTTGCGCGCGGGCTTTGAGCCTGATCCGCATCACGCCACGGTCACGGCGGGCGGCGTCTATGACGCGTCGCAGGTCAGCACTGATTGCACCGGCTACATCGATACGCGCGCTACGTTCACGCTGCGCTATCGCGCTGGCGAACTGCCGCTCTACATCGCTTCGGAATCCGACGCTGACACCACGCTCGTCGTGCGCGCGCCAGATGGCTCGTGGCATTGCGATGACGACAGCGCCGGCAATCTCAATCCGGTGGTGAGCTGGGAAACGCCGCGTAGCGGACGCTACCAAATCTGGGTCGGCCGTTACGGCGTCCAGAATGAAACCGCTGCCGCGAACTTGCACATCTCTGAAGTCGGCGGCCCAGAAAATTCCGGCACCGCCGCAGGTGCGCCGGACTTCTCTCTCGATCCGGCCTATGGCGTGATCGAACTCGCCGCTGGCTTCATGCCGGATCCGCACCGCGTCGAAATCGCCGCGGGCGGCGGCTACGATGCCTCCGGCATTCCAGGCTGCGTGGGTTGGATCGCATCTGCGCCTGATTATCGCGTGAACTGGACCGCAGGCGGCCAACTGCCGCTGACCTTCCACGTAACGGCGGACACTGACACGACGCTCGTTATCAACGATGCGGAAGGCAATTGGGTCTGCAACGATGATGCGCAAGGTCTCAACCCGGCGATCTCGTTTGAGAACGCGCCGAGCGGTCAGTACGACGTGTGGGTCGGCACCTACATGCAGGGCGACCTGCAGCCGTCAGTGCTGAATGTCACCGAGGTCTACACCCCGGACGGCAACTACGAAGAATAAGCGATCACAAGATCGATGACCGAAAGTGAGGCCGCGTTCCGAAAGGAGCGCGGCCTTTGCCTTTACCAGCTCCCGGTGTTTTGCATCGACGCCCACGGTTCTTGCGGCGCCAAGCGGTCACCTTCCTGCAAGAGCTCAATAGAAATGCCATCCGGTGAGCGCACGAACGCCATGTGGCCATCGCGCGGCGGGCGGTTGATCGTGACGCCGCCGTCCATCAGCTTCTGGCACGTCGCGTAGATATCCTTCACGCGATAGGCGAGATGGCCGAAATTGCGGCCGCCGCCATATTCGTGCTCGTCCCAGTTGTAGGTGAGCTCAACCATCGGCGCTTTGCGTTGTCGAGCCAACTCCACGTCATCCGGTGCGGCAAGAAACACCAGCGTGAAGCGGCCGCCCTCGTTGTCGACGCGCGACATCTCCACCAGTCCGAGCTTTGTGCAGAAGAAGTCTAGCGCGGCGTCGAGATCGCCGACCCGGATCATGGTGTGCAGATATCGCATGGGTGCTCCTACCAATTCGCGATGATCTGGGCGCCGTTGAAGATTTCAGCAAGCCGCCGCTGCGTGCCTTTGGTGACGCCCTCTGGCAGCGCGTTCAAAGCGAAGAACGCTCGCTCGGCAATTTCGTTGTCGATGCTTGGTGGGCACGCGCGCCACGTCTCGAACAGATAGAGCGCGATGTGGTCGTTCGGGAAGTTCGCATGGTTGGCGTAGAAGCCAACTAGTTTCGGTGCGCCAACAGCCTCGACGCCCGCTTCCTCCGCCATCTCTCGCATCACCGCTTCGATCGCCGTTTCCCCGCTCTCGACGCCGCCGCCTGGCAGGTGCCAGCCTTTCGCATAGGTGTGACGCACCAGCATCACGCGCCCCGCTTCGTCGCAAGCAATGCCACGCACGCCCAAGGTCGCGCCGCGCCGCAGGCGCCACCAGATGCGGAACATCGGCGTGATCAGCGGCTCTAATCGGATGCGCCAGTTGCTCATGAAGTGCAGGTTTGCCTTGCAGGATTGAAGAATGCAGCTGAATTTTGCCGCCAAAGGCTTGATCTTGTTGCTCGCGCGATCGTGAGCCGCGACACCTGCGCGCGCCGCTAGCTGCGCATCAAGCTTGCGTCGGAGGAAGCGAATTGTCATCCGCGCCGCCAATGAAACCATTTTCCATGCCGCCGCCAAAACTGGCGGGCGGCCCTTATGTCATGGGCGTACTTAATGTGACGCCGGATTCCTTCTCCGACGGCGGCGCCTGGGAAGGCGCTGCTGCGCCGCACGCGCTGGCGATGCTGCAGGCCGGCGCGGACATTATCGATATTGGCGGCGAGTCCACGCGCCCGGGCGCGGCGCCGGTTGATGCATCGGAAGAGGCGGCGCGCGTCGTTCCGGTGATCGCGGCTTTGCGCGCTTCGACAGACGCGCCCATCTCCATTGATACGATGAAGCCGCAGGTGGCGATGGCGGCGATGTCGGCGGGCGCTTCAATCTGGAACGATGTTGCGGCGTTGCAAGCGCCTGGCGCGCTCGAAACCGCAGCGGCGCTGCAGCGCCCGGTGATCTTGATGCACATGCAGGGAGAGCCGCGCACGATGCAGGCTAACCCGCACTATGACGATGTGGTCGCTGAGGTGATCGCGTTCTTGCGGGCGCGTGTTGAAGTGGTGCGCACCAAGGGCGTCAGCGACATCTGGGTCGATCCCGGCATCGGTTTCGGCAAGACGCTCGCGCACAATCTTTCGCTGCTGAACGCCACGCAGCGCATCGCCGATGAAACCGGCGTGCCGGTTCTGATCGGCGCATCGCGCAAACGCTTCCTCGCTGTCATCGACGAGCGCGCGAAAGACGCCGCCAAGGATCGCCTTGGCGGCTCCATCGCGGCTGCTTTGATCGCCGCGCAAAAAGGCGCCGGCATGGTGCGCGTGCATGATGTGGCGGAGACGGTGCAAGCGCTGAAGGTGTGGCGCGCGCTCGGCTAAACCCGGCGTAGGAATCGCGCCGGTACGCTTTCGGTCAGCCACACGCCGTTGCTGGTGACGAAGAAGGCGTGCTGCTCCAAGAGCATTCCTGCTGTGTCGATTTCCAGGATCACCGGCATGCCGCGGCGGGTGCCGACTTTGCGTGCGGTCTCCACGTCAGCAGATAGATGCACATGGTGTCGTCGCATTTTCTGTAGGCCCTCGCGCATGATCGCGTTGAGGAAGCGCTCCACGGTGCCGTGATAGAGCGTCAGTGGCGGGGCGGTCGGTGCAAGTGCGAGGTCCACCGAAATGGAGTGGCCCTGCCGTGCGCGTATCCGCTCAAGGTCGGGCGAGAGCTCAAAACGCTGTTTGTCGCTTTGGTCCACCATCTCAAGCAAAGCCTCGATGTCTCCAGGCAGGCCGGTACGGACCAGCGCCGCGAGAACGCTATTCACGTCTGTCCAGCCCTGAGCATCGAGTTTGAGCCCTGCGACATCCGGTTGGTGGCGCAACCAGAGTGAAAGCGTCTTGGAAAAACGGACGTGGTCGGCCATGTCAGCGTCATGGCACAGCAGCAGTCCAAACCCAAAGGCCGCGTCCTCATCGTCGCCGGTTCCGATTCAGGCGGCGGCGCTGGCATTCAGGCTGACATCAAGACCGTCACCGCGCTCGGCGGCTACGCGATGACGGCCGTCACCGCGATCACGGTGCAGAACACGCTAGGCGTCACCGGCGTGCACGAGGTGCCGCTTGATATCGTCACCAGCCAAATCGAAGCGGTAATGAGCGACCTTGGCGCCGATACGTGGAAGCTCGGCATGCTCGGCTCGGCGGCGCATGTGCGCGCGGTGATGGAAGCTTGGTACGCTGTTGGCGATGGTTTGCCGGTGGTGCTCGATCCGGTGATGATCGCTAAGGGCGGCGCGTCATTGTTGGCCGAGGATGCGATCGAGATCA
Source organism: Terricaulis sp. (assembly GCA_034439495.1). Classification (GTDB taxonomy): domain Bacteria; phylum Pseudomonadota; class Alphaproteobacteria; order Caulobacterales; family Aquidulcibacteraceae; genus Vitreimonas. Next base: position 28,545 of record JAWXAM010000021.1, read on the forward strand.
TCCGCAACGAACTCATGCCGATCGCCGCGATGGTGACGCCGAATGCGCCGGAAGCGGAGGCGCTCACCGGCATCGAAGTGCACGATCTTGATGGACAGATGAACGCAGCGGAAATCCTGGTGGAGCAACTCGGCGCTTGGTCGGCGCTGGTGAAAGGCGGGCACCTTCGCGGTGATACCGTTCGCGACGTTCTGCTGACGCGCGAAGGCTATCGCGTGTTCGAGAGCCCGCGCATCGAAACCCGCGCCACGCACGGCACTGGCTGCACGCTCGCCTCCGCCATCGCCGCCTACATGGCTCAGGGCTTTGAGCTCGAACCCTCCGTCGAAAAGGCGCGCGCCTATGTGATGGAGGCGATCCGCCAGGCGCCGGGTCTCGGCCAAGGGCATGGGCCGCTGGGGCACAATTGGCCGCTGAAAGGCAAATCCGGGGCGTGAGCTTCCCCGCCAGGGGGAGGAGAGTCGCGCTGGAGGCGTGCCGCAGCCATATGGAAAGACGATGAAAATCTGGATCGTCCATGCCTTCACGGACCGGGTGTTCACCGGCAATCCGGCCGGCGTCGTGCCGTTGGAGCGCTGGCTGCCGGACCCTGTGCTGCAGGCGATCGCCACCGAAAATAAGCTGAGCGAGACCGCCTTCGTCGTTCCCACCGGGCTCAAGGGCAATTACCAGCTGCGTTGGTTCACGCCCGCAACCGAAGTGCCGATCTGCGGCCACGCCACTTTGGCGGCGGGCGCGATGGTGCTGAGCGAGATCGATCCGAGCCTCGAGGTCGTGGTGTTCGATACCCACGCGGGCGCCCTCATCGTGCGTGCAACGCGCGAAGGCTACACGCTCGACCTGCCGCGCAAGCAGCGCACGCCGTGGACGCCGGACGATAGCGTCAGCGAAGCGCTCGGCGGCGTTGAACTCGTTGACGCCTTCATCGGCGAATACGCCAACGTCGTGCTCGAGAGCGAAGCTGTGCTGCGCGCGATGAAGCCGGATATCGCCGCCATCAACCGCGTCATCCGCGGCCCGCGCCAAGGCATGCTGGTTGTCAGCGCCCCGGCCGATGAGGGCCAGCCCTACGATTTCGTGCAGCGTTTCTTTGCGCCCAGCGCCGGCGTCGATGAAGACCCGGTGACGGGCTCGGCATTTGCTGACGCCGCGCCGTATTGGTGCGACCGTTTCGATCTCGAAAGTGTCGTCGGCTTTCAAGCGTCCAAGCGCGGCGGCTACATGCGCGCGATCCAGACGCTTTCCAGCGTGCGCTTGCTGGGCCAAGTCGCGGTTTTCTTGCGCGGTGAACTCGATAGCTCGCTGGCGCGCCTGCACAATCGCATCGACGCGCACCCGGAAGCGCCGCAACGCAAAAAGCGCCGCGCCCGCAAAGCCAAGCAGCTGCCGGCGATCTTCGAGGACCCGATGCTGCCGGGCTTAGAGGCGGAAGCGACTACGATCGCTGAGCCATCACCGCTGCCTGAGATGGCGGCCCCGCCGCCGCCAACCTCGCATCCCGCGCCGCCAGAAGAACCACCGCTCCCACGCATTGTGGTGACCGGCGAAGGCTAACCCGCGCTCAGCCATGTAGCGAGCGTCACCGCTAAGCCGAAAGCGAACAGCGGCCCGAAAATGATCATCGTGCGGCCTGCGATCCACGCCGGCAGATAGATATCGAAGTTGGCCGCGCGATCGTTGGTGTAGCGCGCCGCCACGGCTTGGAGCGGGCAACGCCACGCGTTCAACGCCAGTACTGCGACCTCGACTGAAACGATGGCGATCAGGGCCAGCGCGGTGTCCAGCCGGCCGGCCCATGCCGCGAACGGGATTGCGACGACGCAGGACGCCAGCACCACCCAGATCAGTGTGTGAGCGGCTTTGATCACGCGGAGTCGCATCTGCGGGGTCACTAGAGCGGTTCTCCGATCACTTGCCTCCATAACCTTGCGCCTCGTCTGGCCCAGCGGCGACCCGCTGAATCGCCGCATTGTCAAAGCTGGCGAACGGGAGCAGGTGGTAAGTGGGCCACCCGCTCCCAACGGCGGGCGCTCATCTGTGAGGATGGGAGACAAGTTGATGACAGGTACCGCCAAGCCGGAAGTGCGCCCGGCCGATCCCCGATTTTCTTCGGGACCCACCAAAAAGCGTCCTGGCTGGAGCACGGATGCGCTGAAAGGCGCAGCCCTCGGTCGTTCGCATCGCGCCAAGCCCGGCAAAGCCAAACTCAAAGAGGCGATCGACCGCACGCGCGCCATTTTGGGCGTGCCGGACATGCACAAGATTGCGATCGTTCCGGCTTCGGATACAGGCGCCGTCGAGATGGCGATGTGGTCGATGCTGGGCGCGCGGCCGGTCGATATTTTCGCGTGGGAAAGTTTCGGCGAAGAATGGGTGACGGACGCCAAGCAGCTGAAGCTCGACGCTAAGATTTACACCGCCCCGTATGGCAAGCTGCCGGATCTCAGCGCCGCGCGCAAAGAGGCGGATGTCATCTTCACGCAAAACGGCACCACGTCGGGCGTGAAGATTCGTGGCTTCGATTGGATCGCCGCCGACCGCGAAGGCATCACCATCAACGACGCGACGAGCGCCGTCTTCGCGCAACCGATCGATTGGGCCAAGTGCGATGTGACCACGTTCTCCTGGCAAAAAGTGCTGGGCGGCGAGGGCGCGCACGGCATGCTGATCCTTGGCCCGCGCGCAATTGAGCGGCTTGAAAGCTACACGCCGGATCGGCCGCTGCCGAAGATTTTCCGCCTGACCAAGAAGGGCAAGGTCGATCTCGAAATCTTCGAAGGCTCGACCATCAACACGCCGTCTCTGCTGGCGACGGAAGATTACATCGACGCGCTGAAATGGGCTGAGAGCATTGGCGGCCTTGAGGCGCTACATGCGCGCGCCAACGCGAATACTAAGGTGCTCGCTGATTGGGTCGCTCGGACCGATTGGGTGGATTTCCTCGCCGAAGATGCGGCCGCGCGCTCCAATACCAGCGTGTGCTTGAAGGTGGTGGACGCGCGCGTCACCGGCCTGAGTGCCGACGGCCAGGCGGAGTTTGCCAAGAAGTTGGCGTCGTTGCTTGAAAAAGAGGGCGCCGCGCTGGACGCCGCTTCGTACCGCTCAGCGCCTCCGGGCCTGCGCATCTGGTGCGGCGGCACGATTGAAGCGGCGGATTTGGAAGCGCTCACACCGTGGCTCGATTGGGCGTTCGCGACGCTCGCCGCTGAACTCGCGGGGTAGCGCTATGGCGACGCAAGGTAGCGTCGCCTGGCCGCCGATCGTCGTCCGCTCCGGCGCGGCGACGCTCACCATCCGCCAGGCTGCGCAAAAAGACGTGCCGATACTGGAGCTCTGGGATACCGACCCGGAGGTGATCGCCTGCGTCACCGATGACCCGTCGTCTGCGCAAGCCTTCGTCGATGCGGTATGGAGCGAAGAGATCGACGCGTGTTCGGATGTTTCTTGCTATTACATCGCTGAACTCGATGGCCGCCCGATCGGCGCCATGCAGGTGATCGATCCGCATCTCGAACCGACGCACTATTGGGAAGAGATCGAACCCAATTTGCGCGCTATCGACATCTGGATCGGCGACGACCGCGACCGTAACGCTGGCCATGGCCGCGTGATGATGGAAGCGGTGATTGATCGTTGCTTTGCCGATCCCGCAGTCACCGCCATCGTCATCGATCCGCTCAACTCAAACACCGAAGCGCATCGCTTCTACCGCCGCCTCGGTTTCAAAGTCGTCGGCCGCCGCATGTTCGGCGACGACGATTGCCTCGTTCACAAATTGGAACGCGCCCACTGGCGCGAAGGAAACTGACCATGCCTAAAGTTTTGATCAGCGACGAACTCAGCGAAGCCGCCGTCAACATCTTCAAAAGCCGCGGCATCGAGGTGGATTTCCAGCCGCAGCTTGGCCCGGATGCGGCGAAACTCCGCGAGATCATCGGCAATTACGATGGCCTCGCCATTCGCTCCGCCACCAAGGTGAAGCCGGACATCATCGGGGCGGCGACCAACCTCAAGGTCATCGGCCGCGCCGGCATCGGCGTCGACAACGTCGATATTCCCGCCGCGACCGCGCGCGGCATCGTCGTCATGAACACGCCGTTCGGCAATTCGATCACCACCGCCGAACATGCCATTGCGCTGATGTTCGCCGCCGCACGGCAGATTGCGGCTGCGGACGTCAGCACCCAAGCGGGTAAGTGGGAGAAGAACCGCTTCATGGGCGTTGAGCTCTACGCCAAGACGCTCGGCCTTATCGGCTGCGGCAATATTGGCTCGATTGTCGCTGACCGTGCGCTTGGCCTGAAGATGAAGGTGATCGCCTACGATCCGTTCCTCTCGCCGGAGCGCGCCGTGCAGATCGGCGTCGAAAAGGTTGAACTCGAAGAGCTGCTGCCGCGCGCTGACGTGATTTCGTTGCATGTGCCGATGACGGACAAGACCAAGAACATCCTCTCCCGCGAGAATCTGGCGAAGACCAAGAGGGGTGTGGTCATCGTCAACGCCGCGCGCGGCGGCTTGGTCGACGAGCAAGCGCTGCGCGAGGCGCTCGAAAGCGGCCAGGTTTCGGCGGCCGGCTTCGACGTCTTCACTATCGAGCCGGCGAAAGAAAATGTCCTCTTCGGCGCGCCGAACTTTATCGCGACGCCCCACCTCGGCGCGTCCACCAACGAAGCGCAGGAGAACGTTGCGCTGCAGGTGGCCGAGCAAATGGCCGACTATTTGCTGACTGGCGCCGTCACCAATGCGCTCAACATGCCATCGATCACGGCCGAAGAAGCGCCGCGCCTAAAGCCGTTCGCTGCGCTTGCGGAAAAGCTTGGCGCTTTCGCGGGCCAGATCGTCGACGAAGGTCTGGAAGCGGTTGAGATCGAGTATGAGGGCGATGTCACTAAGCTCAACATGAAGCCGCTCACGGCGTCGGCGCTGGCTGGCTTGCTGCGGCCGTTGCTGCAAGACGTGAACGTCGTCTCGGCGCCGGCGTTGTTGAAGGAACGCGGCGTGCCACTGACCGAAAGCACGCGCGATCTTTCGCCGACCTACGACAGCCTCATCCGCATCAAGGTGAAAACTGGCGGCGGCTGGCGCACGCTTGCGGGCGCGGTGATCGCAGGGCAACCACGCATTGTTGAAGTGAAGGGCATGGCGCTAGAAGCGCCGTTCCACGCCTTCACGCTCTACATCAACAATTCCGATAAGCCCGGTTTCATCGGCGCGCTGGGTTCGCTTCTGGGGGGCGCGCAGATCAACATCGCGACGTTCCATCTCGGACGCGAAGGCGCGGGCGCGGAAGCAATTGCGCTCGTGGGCGTCGATCAGGCGCCGCCGGAAGCAGTGATGGCGAAGCTCTCGGCGCTGCCGCAGGTGCGCTACGCCAAGCTGTTGCAGTTCTAGTGAGAGTTGCCGCGAAACCCTCGCTGTCCTAGAGCTAGGCAGGGAGGGTGCGATGCGGTTTCTTGTTTATCTTGCAGTGTTTTTTGCGGTGCTCACCGCGCCTGCGCGCGCGGATGATCCGCCCGTCGTGACCTCCAACCCGGCGGTGTACGCCCAGACCTTCGCTGACTCGATGGCACTCGCTGGCGTGCGGCCAATCCGTGAGACGTTTGAAGCGCTTCTCGGTGGGCCAGTGCCGCAGGAATCGGAGGCTGGGCTTGCGACGTATGAGCGGGCCATAACGGAATTGCCGGCGCGCGTCTCACGCGTGATCGAGGACGTTTCGCTTGGCGGCGGCACGGTGCGGATGATTTATCTCTACCACTATTTCGGCGACAATTCGTGGATCTTCACTCGCCTGGAATTCGTGTCGATCGGCGATGGCCGCTGGTCCCTGAACCGCGTTGCCTTCGCTGACCGCTGGGCCACTGTGGTCGTCGCCACTACGCCTGGATTTCAGTCCAGCCAGATACCGGCCACGCCTCCGGCGCGCAGCCGGCGCTAGAGATTTTTTCAGGGCGCTTCGGAACCCCCTAATAGCGATTGCGTTTTCGCCTCGGCGGCGCGTGCGGGTGCGCGCGGCGTATGAGGGGATGTGTGATGAATCTGAAGTTCTTCTGCTCAACGCTGTTGGTGACGGCGGCGAGTTTGCTCGCGCCGTCGGCTGCGCATGCCGAGATCGAGGAGGTCCGCATCGGTGCGGTCGGCAACATCCGCTCCGATCAAGGCGACATCGTCGAGGGCAAACAAGAAGGCACGAACATCGAGCTTGAGATTGTCTCCAGTTCACCCGATTTCCTGAATCTCATCGGATCGCCCCGGCCCTATGTGATGGGTTCGTTCGCCACCGATAGTGGCGGTGTTTCGTTCGGCGGCGTCGGCGTCTTGTGGCGCTGGGAATTTGCCGACGGTTGGGCGTTCGAACCGGGGTTCGGCTATATCGTCCATGACGGGGAAATCGATAACCCGTTCGCGCCGCTCTCGCCCGAAGGCGTGGCGTTTGAGCGTGAGCATCAGCTTCTCGGCTCGCGCGACTTGTTCCGCAGTTCGTTCGCGTTGGAGCGGGAGTTTGGCTCCTACCATGCCCTCCAGCTTTACTGGCAGCACATGAGCCACGGCCAAATTCTGGACGAAGGCCGGAATCAGGGGCTCGATTATGTGGGCCTGCGCTATCTCTACCGTTTCGACGCCGATCCGGCAGACTAAGCCGCTTTCAACCCCGCCCGCGCCGGGCTAGCGTGCGCCACCAATTCGGGGGAGGAATCGATGCGCGGTACAGCGGCGGGTTTGGCGGCTTTTGGCGCGGCGATGGTGTGCGCGCCCGTGGCCAATGCGGGTATCGATGAAATCCATGTCGGCGTGATGCAGCACAATATCTGCGTCACCAATTGCAAGAACGCCGACAAGGAAGACGGCCCCAACATCGAGATGCAGCTCTCGTTCGACTCGCCGTCGTTCTTGAGCTGGGCGGGCTCGCCGCAGCCTTATGTGATGGCGTCGGTGAACACAGCTGGCGACACGAGTTTCGCAGGCTTTGGCCTCGAGTGGCGTTGGGACTTTGCCGAGAATTGGGCGATCGAACCCGGCATCGGCTATGTGATCCACGACGGCGAAATCGAAAATCCGTTCCCAAACGGCTCGCCTGAAGCGGCCGCCTTCGCAGCTGAGAACGTGCAATACGGTTCAGAAGATCTCTTCCGCACGTCGATCGGCCTGACGCGCGATTTCGAAGGTCCGTGGGAAGGGCAAGTGTTCTACGAACACTTGAGCCACGGCCAAATCCTCGGCTCCGGGCGTAACCAGGGCGTCGATCAGATCGGCATCCGCTTCGGATATCAATTCGGCGAGTGAGCGCTCAGCGCTGGCGTTCGCAACTGTAAAAGCCGACCGTTAGGCGATCGCCGTTGAGCGTTATGCGCCCTTGCGTCGTTGCGCCGAGATTGGCGCGCGCGCCGGCTGCGACTTGCTGATATTCCGGATCGCCTTCAGGAACGACGACGCCGTTACGGATGAAGCGATCGAGCCGGCCTTCGGTCTTGGTGTCCGTCAGCACGTCGCCGTTTAGGCGCCAAAAGCCGCCGCCGCCGCCTTCGATCATGTTGCCCGGGCTAAACGTGATCTGCTGGTTGCTGATATAGCTGCCGTCCGGCCGGTAGTCGAAATGCGAAACGAACGCCATGCCGCGGTTCTGGCCGGTGCAGGCCCAGCGTCCGACCAATTGTCCGTTGTCGTTATCAGCCTCGGGCGCGCCAACGGCGCCGACCATCATCGCAGCACTGGCCACGGCTAGGGCCTGAAATATCGATCTCATTGTGCGCATGTTGGCTCCGTCCTCCCGGCTGCGACGATAGCGCCGCGAACGCGGTCTTTCCAGCGCCGCCGGTTGCCGAGTCAGGCGATTTGGGCCATGTCACGGCTGGTTTTTCGACGGGAGCAGGTGTGTCCGCAGTAGTCGTAGTCGGCGCTCAATGGGGCGATGAAGGCAAAGGCAAGATTGTCGATTGGCTGTGCAACCGCGCCGACGTCGTGGTGCGCTTCCAAGGCGGTCACAATGCCGGCCACACGCTTGTTGTCGGCGACACGACGTACAAGCTGGCGCTGCTGCCGTCCGGCGTGGTGCAGGGCAAGCTCTCGATCATCGGCAATGGCGTCGTCGTCGATCCGTGGGCGCTCGCGAGCGAAATTGAGAAGATCGAAAAGCAGGGCGTGAAGATCAGCCCGGACAAACTCGTGCTCTCCGATCAAGCCTGCCTCATCCTGCCGTTTCACCGCGATCTTGACGCGGCGCGCGAAGCGCAAGCGGGCGCCGCTTCGATCGGCACGACAAAGCGGGGCATTGGTCCTGCGTACGAAGATAAGGTTGGCCGCCGCGCGCTGCGTGTCGCAGATCTCGCAGATCCCGAAGCGGTCGCATGGAAGATCGAGCGGTTGACGGCGCACCACAATGCGCTGCGCAGCGGGCTCGGCCTGCCGGAAATCGATGTGCCGGCGTTGAAGCAAGAGATCGCAGAGATTTCGCCGAAGGTTTTGCCGTATGCGCAGCCTGCTTGGCGGGTGCTCAACGCTGCGTTCGAGGATTCAAAGCGCGTGTTGTTCGAAGGCGCGCAAGGCGTACTGCTCGACGTCGATCACGGCACGTATCCATTCGTTACTTCGTCGAACGTCGTGGCGGGGCAGGCGGCTGCCGGCTCCGGCGTTGGCCCGCGCGCGATCACCTACGTGCTTGGTTTGGTGAAGGCCTACACCACGCGTGTTGGCGGCGGCCCGTTCCCGACCGAGCTCAACGACAATTACGGGAAGATGCTGGGCGAGATCGGCCACGAGGTTGGCACCAATACCGGCCGCGCGCGCCGTTGCGGCTGGTTCGACGCGGTGCTCGTGCGCCAATCGATCATGCTCTCCGGCGCCGACGGCATCGCGCTGACCAAGCTCGACGTGCTCGACACGTTCGATGAGATTAAAATCTGCACCGGCTACAAGCTCGGAGGCAAAACGCTGGATTACCTACCGGCCGGCGTGAAGGATCAAGCCGCCTGCGAGCCGATCTACGAAACTATGGAAGGCTGGAAAGAGCCTACCCGCGGTGTCCGCACCTCGCGAGATCTCCCGGCCAAAGCGATCAAATATGTCCGCCGGATCGAGGAGCTGATCGGGTGCCCGGCGGCGCTGGTCTCAACCAGCCCCGAGCGCGACGACGTTATTCTGATGCGCGATCCGTTTAAGGCGTAAGCTAGGGCGCGTTCGGCAGGCGAGCTTGGTTGACACCCTTGCCCAGTGCCTATTGCCTTAGCCCCGGAGTTCCAAATGTCCGCCGACAACGAAAACCATCCGCAGGGCCCACACCGCTTCAGCGTCGAGGACGCGCGCGCCAAGGCGCAGGAAGCGTACCGCAAGTCCGAGTTCATTTTCTCGCGCGCCTACGGGCTGCTGCGTGAGCCCAACAAGGAATGGCAGCAGATCAAGTCTGAGACGACGACGATCCCGAGCATTCTCTTGGGCTATGTCGCGCCGCTTGCTGCTATTCCGCCCGTATGCGGCCTTATCGGCGCGATGGTATTCGAGCCGACGCGTCTGCGCGCAATCCATACCGAAATCACCAGCGTTGTTGTCACCTGGATCGTCACCATCGCTCTAGTGTTTTTGCTTGGCCTCCTGGTGAACACCCTTGCCGACCAGTTCGACGGGGATCGTGACGAACTCTCGGCGCAAAAGATCGCAGCATATTCGTTGACGCCGTCGTTCCTCTCGGGACTGTTCTCGCTGTGGCCGCCGCTTTGGTGGCTGTCGCTGTTTGCTTTGGGCGCGATGGTCTACATCATGTATCGCGGCCTGCCGATCCTGATGAAGGCGCCGCAAGAGCGCGCTCTGCATTACGCTGGCACCGTCACGGTTGCCGCGATGGTGGCGGGGATCGTGCTGTTCGGCCTCGCTAGCTGCGTGACTTGAGCGCGATTTGAGTTGGCGCGCCCGCGCCAACATCCGTAGCATTGGCGGACCAGTCATCGCCGGGGGTGCGCCATGACCATTGATCCTGCCAATCTGGACACCCAGTCGTTGGCGTCGCGCGTAAAATCCATTCTGCTGAAACCGCGCGAGACGTGGGATGAACTGGCGCGCGAGCCGGTTGAGGTCGATGAGCTTTACGTGCGCTACGCGGTCCCGCTGGCTGCGTTCTCGGCGCTTTGCCTAACCGTCGGCCTCGTGTTCTTCCCGTGGGGCGCAGGCGGGACTCATGTTCATTTGAACTTGGTGCAGGCGCTCATCAGCGGCGCCGTCCAGTTCGTTTCGCTGCTTGCCATGATCTACATCATGGCCCGCGTCATCGATGGCTTTGCCCCGATGTTCGGCGCCGAGAGAAATCGCGCGCAGGCTCACAAGCTGGCCGTTTTCTCCTTCACCGCCGCGCTTTTGAGCGGTGTTTTTTCGCTGCACCCCTGGTTCGGCGCCTTGGGCATACTCGGCCTCTACACCTTGGTGCTTCTCTATCTCGGCTTGCCGCGGCTGATGGGCGTGGCTGAGGACAAGCGTGGCCAATTCTTCGCCGCGATCGTCGGCGTCACCATCGCTGGCGCGCTTGTTCTTTCCCTGGCGCTTGGGACCGCGCGTGGCGCGCTCGTTGGCATGACCAGCGCAATCATGCCGCCATTCGGCCAAGAGGCGCGGGCGCCCGAAGCTCAAACTGAACTGGCTGTGCCCGGCGGCTCGATCGATTTACGGGAGTTGGAGAAACAAGCGCGCAGCTACGGAGGCGCGCGCCAAGACGTGAGCCCCACGCGCTTGGCAGAGTTTCTGCCGCAGACGCTACCCTCTGGTTTCAGCCGCACCGAAGTGTCCAGCACCAGCGCGCCAGGCGTGGCGCAAGCCGTTGCGCAATATCGAAGTGGCGACGCGCGAATGACCGTCACCATTGCCCGTGTCGGCGGCGCGGACGCCGCCACGACGCTCGCCGAGGTCGCCAATGTGCAGGAGAACCGACGCGATGCCGACGGTTTTTCCAGCGTCCAGACGATCAACGGGCGTCTCTATAGCGAACAGGTCAGTGCGAGCGCTGGAACCGCGAGCTATGCCGTTGTTAGCCGCGGTGTGGTGCTGACGGCAGAGGGCTCAGGCGTGACGCCGGATCAGCTTCGCGCTGCTGCAGAGACGATAGATATGCAGCGCCTGGAAAACGAGTTCGGGAATTAACTGGCGCGTGGGCGTTTACACGTCAAACAACGCGAACGGCCGCTCGCCTGCGCGGGTCAGCACCGGGCGCGCGACATTATATACCGGAACGCCCTTCGGCGTTTCACCCCGATGCACGCCGCGGTGCGCGTGCCCATGCACGACGGCGCGGACATTGTCGAAGCGGTCGATCGTTTCCGCCAATCGCGAATTGCCCAGAAACGGAAATATCTCCAGAGGCTCGCCCTCAAGCGTGCCGATGATCGGCGCATAGTGCAGCACAGCCACGCTGCGCTCCGTACGCAGCATGCGAAGGCTGGTTTCAAGCTTCATCGTCTCATCGATACAGGCTTGCACGAAGGTTTTCACGGATGGCTCGCCAAACGATGAGAGCATGCCGCGGCCAAATCCGCCCATCGCGCCCATGCATCCGCCGAAGCCTACGTCCATCACCTCTACCGCTTCGCCGCCGTCGAGGATGCGCGCGCCAGCTTGGGTCAAAGTTTGCTTCACTTCATCGACGCAACCCGACTCGTAATCATGGTTGCCGAGCACTGCGATGACGGGGACTGAACATGCGTGCAAATCCTCGGCCAAGACCTGCGCTTCACTCGGCTTGCCGTAATTGGTGAGATCGCCGCACAGGAGGAGCACGTCTGCCTCAGCGCTCACCTGCGCGAAGATTTCGCGGTAGGCGCGCGCGGAGTTTTCCGTAGCGTGCAGATCGCCAATCGCCGCGACTCGGACTTTGCCGTGCTCAGGTGACGGCGTCATGGCGTTCATCAAGCCCTTTGCCGGCGAGATCGGCGTAACCCCATTCGCTGATGTCAGTGATGTAATCGCGGGCGCTGAAAATCCGGCCGCGGCAGACTTTCACCTTTGAGGGCGGCATATCGAGGTGTTGGCGCATGCGGTCCATCAGCTCGTCCATCACCCAGCGTGGAATGCGATCTCGTTCGCTGGGATAGATGTATCGAAAGTTGATCAGGTGCGTCAGCAACACCTCCCAGTGCACTTCCATGTAGCGCATCAACCGCGGCCAATCGATCGCCTCGTGCTGTTTCAGGATAACGTGCGCGACGTCCGCGCCGTCGTAGCGGTAGCGATCCTGAACGAATATTTTCGACCAGATCAGCTCTGTAGGCTTAATGATCTGCACCTGAGTGCCGTAGACCTCGATGTACGGCGCGTCTTCGAACCATTCATCAGTGATGGCGATTTCTGCGGCGCGGCAGCTATAGATCACGTCGAAGAAATAGCGGTCGCGATGAACCTTGGCGAGCCAGCGTTCGTCTTCGACTGAGATGTCATAGCCCTCGTCTCGAAAGAACGAGAGGATGCGGGGATAGTCGCTCGCTTTGCAGAAGATATCCAAATCCTTGGTCGGTCGAACGAGGCCAGTGTAAGCCGTCACTGCATACGTGCCGCAGAGAAGGAAGGGGATGTCGCTCTTGGCGAGCAGGCGGAGGCCCTCGATGTAGAAGTCTTCTGCTTCAGGCGGCGGCTGAAAGAGCTGTTCGGAAAAACTGGTCATCGAGGGGGAGAACCGGCAAAGCGCCGCTCGTGTTCCTTAGCCTTCATTCGCGACGTACGGGCGCCCCGAAAGCAAGGCCGAGCAGTTGGCATCCTCGGCAAGGCCGGCATCCACGAATGGCAGCACCACAGCTAGCGGCGCAACGATCGTGCCGAGCAATGCCGCCAAGCCGCCTTCTTGCGCCAGTTCGCCAGCATCGACGCCGACGCTGGGCGAGCGCAAATGGCCCCGCAGCGTGATCGGCGCGCCGACGCGCACGAGCCTTGCTTCTTTGGGTTCGCCTTCAAGACGCAGGTCCATCGTCTCGTCACCGAGATTGATCGATCCGCTGCCCTGGATCAGCATCGTCTCAGTGTCGAACACGATGGTGCGCGCGCGGGCGACGCCGCCGCGCACCTCAAAGCTGGCGACACCGCACCGCACGTCAATCTTGCTTCGATCATTCGTAAGCAGCAGGCCAAGCCCGCGCGTGACGTTGATGCCGGTCAGCTCTGCGAATGCCTCGCGTACTTCGCCGCGCGGCGTCACCAAAGTCACGTTGCCGTTCGCGTTGGCTGCAGCTTCGCGCACGGATGCGCCGCGGCCGCTGAGCTGCAGGCGGCCCAAGAGCGAGCCCGTTAAAGGCGGCTCGCCGCCTAAGGCGATGATGCTCTCAATCCGTGCATTGGTGAGGCGCAGATCGACATCGACTTGCGGTGTCTCTTCGCGCGCGTTGATCGCCACCGCGCCGCCGATGCGGCCTTGGCGAAGATCGAGCGTTAGCGGATCGAGCTGCAGCAAGCCGCGATCAAGCGCGATGTCGAGCGACAACCCGCGCAGCGGAAAGCGCTCGCTGCGGACGCGGGCGGCGCGATAGCTAACGCGCGCATCCATATTGCGCACACGGCTGATATCGAGCCGGGCGTTTGGCAGAATACGTCCTTGTGCGGCAAGGTTCGCCGCCATCGCGCGTTGCTCTTCGGAGGCCGTCTCATCTCCGCCCGTGCTGGGCGGGCCGCCAAGCACCGTCATCAAGTCATCGAAATCGAGCCGGCTCGAAACAAAATCGCCGTCGAGAAAAAGCCGCCCATTGCGACGCGTTGCGGTGAAGGCCCCGCGTAGATCGCTATCGCCGATCGTGCCGACGAGGTTCGGCATGCCGTAAGTTTGGCCGCGCCGCTCCACGCGGCCGCGCAGCGCGTAGGGCGGTGTGTTCGGTAGTGCGAGGCCGATTAGATGATACAGCTGCGCCAGGTCCGGCCCCGACGCCACGACGTCAGCCTGGAACGCGCTGAAATCGAACGGCCGCGGGATCGAGCCATCGGCCTGGATGCGTGTGCCGCCCGCGCGCACGTCGGCGACGAATGCGTAAGGCCGGTTGCGCTGCACGTTCAGGAGCGGCGCACCGGTAAGTTCAAGTGTGAACGGCCGATCGTTGATGCTACCTTCGCCGTCTAACGCGAATTGGCCCGGGTCGCGCGCATCGGCGCTTTCACGCGTGCTGAATGTTGCGTCCAGCGCCATGCCGCGCTTTTCGTCAACGAGTTCAATGCGGCCGTCATGCAGTGAAAACTCCCGGATCGCCGGCAAATTGAGGGGCTTACCGCGTCCCGCGCGCGGATTTGGCGCCCAGTTGGAATCGCCCTCAGCGCTGCGGAAGAGACGGATGTCAGCCCCGTTCAAATCGAGTTGCACAATGTCGAAGCGGCCGATGAACAGAGGGAAGAGCCGCACCGATATGTCGGCTTGTTGGATGCGTGCGAAGTGGCCGCGTTCAGCGAAGCGCGTGGGATTGCCGATACGCAGATCGCTGACCCGGATGTCGGGCGTGAAGGACCACGGGTCGACGTCGAGGTCGCCGGCGATCACGACTTCGCGGCCGCTCGCCGCTGACGCCATGCGCGAAATCGGGCCGCGCATGGCATTCCAATCAGCAAACGTGACGAACAGCACCAAAGCTGTCGCCAGCACGCCGAACACGGCGCCGGCCCCAATTCCAATGCGCTTCCATGGCCAGACGCGTACGCGCGCCCACGTCCAGCGCGCGCCGGACGCGCCGCGTTTTGCTTGGATCTCGCTCCACGCGCGTAAACGGGCCCAGCGGGCGCGGACGGTTTCGGTAAATTGCGACTTGGCCATGGTTTTGCAGGCAGCCAACGTTGCCCGACAGCATCGCGTTCCGTGCTTTTGGCCGCGGCGCATAGCGTTAATGTGCGGAAACGTTTATGGATTTAGCGCGCCGTTGGGGCGCGCGCGCTGGCATTTATCCTCATGGTGCTGCTGACATTCCTGCCGGAAATCGCGGCTTTCCTGCTGTTCATCGGCATGGGCACGCAGGTCCCTCAGATCGGCGCCGCGATCATTCTGGTCGAGTTCGCGCTGATCGGACTGTTGTTCGTTTTTAAGACAACTGCCTTCATCGACGTGCTGACGCGCTGGTGGTGGCTGCTGCTGATGCCGTTCATCGCGATGCTGTCTGGCCTGTGGTCGGACGTGCCGATGGTGTCATTCCGGTATGGCGCGCAGTTCCTGTTCACCTGTTTTGTCGGCATTCTGCTGGCCCGTTTGCTCACGCCAAAGCGCTTCATCTGTACGCTGGCCGTGGCGCTCTTTGTGTTCTGCATAATCTGCATCGCCTGGGGCCGGCAGGGCACGTCGACCGAGGGTATGGTGCTGATCGGGCTGACGGGTTCGAAGAACCAGATGGGTTATGCGGGGCAGGTATTGCTGCTCGCGGCGTCGGCTGTGCTGATGATGAGAAACGTCGGGCCGATCCTGCGCATCATCGCGTTGCTGTCGCTTCCGCTGGCCACCTATATCGTCGCCGGCACCAATTCCGCCACGGCCGTGCTGATGGCTTTCGGCGGCTCTGCTGTGCTGCTGGGGCTTTGGTGGGCGGAGCGTTTGCCGCCGGGAGGCCGGCTCGGCACGTTGATCGCCGGCGCCTTGATCTTTGCGCCGCTGATGCTGCTGCTGCCGGAAGTGATCGCGTTCACCAACCACTTCCTGTTCGACACGCTCGGCAAGGATCCGACCCTGACTGGCCGCACAATTCTCTGGGAGCGGGCCGACGCGCTGATCGATCGCAAGCCAATCCTCGGCTACGGATTTCAAGCCATCTGGATGGGCGACTCCGCCGACACGATCGGTTTGAAACGCCTGGCGGACATCGAGGATGGGCGCCAATTTCACTTTCACCACCAGTTCCGCATTCTGGCAGTGGACCTAGGCTTCGTCGGCCTCATGCCCTTCGTTCTGGCGATCCTCGCGGCAGGCTATGGCCACATCCGGCAAGTGCTGCTGCGCCCAACGGTGGCGACATCGTTCTTCTTTGTGCTGTTCGCGCTGATGGTCGTGCGTGCCTTCACGGACCAAATCATCAGCCCCTTCAACATGCACACGCTCTTCTTCTTCGCCTGCAGCGTCTATGCGTTTTGGAGGCCGGAGCAGGTGGGCGCTGAGGCGGCCGCGCCGGCGCAATCGCACCGTCGCGGCCGCGCTAGGCCAGCTTACTAAGTCTCAGCGTCGGCCAGCAAGCCGCGCGCGGCGGCTTGCTTCTTCATCGCCTTCTGCAGCTTCTCGAACGCGCGCACCTCGATCTGGCGCACCCGCTCGCGGCTCACGCCGTATTCCTTGGAGAGATCTTCCAAGGTCGCCGGATCATCCTTCAAGCGGCGTTCGCTGATGATGTGACGCTCGCGATCGTTGAGTTCGCTCATTGCTTCTTGCAGCAGCGTCATCCGTTCGCTGAACTCTTCAGTATCGGCAAGACGCGTTTCTTGCGTGCCTTCGGCCTGATCGTCGGCGAGCCAATCCATCCACTCGCTGTCGCCTTCGCCGCCGGCGCCGCCGATCGGCGCGTTGAGCGAGGCATCGCCGCCGCCGCTCATGCGCCGGTTCATCGAGATGACTTCGTCTTCAGTGACCGCGAGCTTCTTGGCGATCGCGGCCACGTTCTCGGGGCGAAGATCGCCTTCCTCAAGCGCAGCCATTTCGCCCTTCATCCGGCGGAGGTTGAAGAACAGCTTCTTCTGTGCGGCCGTGGTGCCCATTTTCACGAGCGACCAAGAGCGCAGGATGTACTCCTGGATCGAAGCGCGGATCCACCACATGGCGTAAGTCGCCAAGCGGAAGCCCTTGTCCGGATCGAATTTCTTGACGGCCTGCATCAGGCCGACATTGCCTTCAGAGATCACTTCCCCGATCGGCAGGCCATAGCCGCGGTATCCCATGGCGATCTTCGCCACGAGCCGCAGGTGCGATGTCACGAGCTTATGCGCGCTCTCGGTATCCCCGTGTTCCTGCCAGCGTTTCGCCAGCATGAATTCGTCTTCCTTGGTGAGCATAGGAAATTTGCGGATCTCGGAGAGATACCGTTGCAGCCCTTGTTCTGGGGACAGGGCGAGCGTCAGCGCAGTGGAAGCCATAGTGTAGAACCCCTCCTTGGCGGGTCGTATTCCTTGTCCCTCTAGGTACGGCTGAGGGGCGCTCCAGGATGCGCGACCGCGAGGCTTAATATAGGGAGCCGTTCAAGCCCCCGCCGCGACCGTCTTATGACGATTCCGCGATTCGGAACATAAAGAGAACGTACTGATTCGGCAAGTGAAATGAAATCAAAGTCTAGTCCTCAAATGCGGAACGTTTGAGGATGAGGCCCAGATTTAGCGGTTTTGACCCAGTCCGCGGCCGGTATTCGGGCGCTGAAACGTTTCGGCTACGGCCCAAGCGCACAGCACGGCGGTCATCCCTGCGAGGCCCCAACGGACCATGACGTCGAACAGGCTGAGATAGGCCGGCTCAGCGTTGCCGAGGAACTGAAGCCACACGCCATAGACTTGCCCGTGGCCAGAGTCGGGCGACCGCGGCAGCGTATAAAACATGCGCGCTTCGTTGAGCGTGAAGACCAAAAGCGCCGTCACCGAGGCGAGCAAACGCTCTGGCTTTGAAAACACGTCCGACAACATTCTACTACCCCGTCACCGCGCTCTCGCTTTATCCGTTTTGGGCGAGTCTTGGGAGTGGTGAATCTGCTGTTCCTAGAGGCGGAACTCAAAGAGTGCGCAGCACGCTCACGAGAGCTTGCATGTCCGTCGGCAGCTCGCTGGTGAACCGCATTTCGTCGCCGGTGATGGGGTGGACGAACCCCAGTACAGCTGCGTGCAGCGCTTGGCGGGGAAAGGCGGCGACAGCCGCGGCGGCTTCTTCCGCGTGCGGACCTTCGGCTTTGAACGCGCGTTGCTTACCGTACATCGGATCGCCCACCAGGGGGCAGCCCAAGTGCGTGAGATGCGCGCGGATTTGGTGTGTTCGCCCTGTGTGCAGCCGGCACTCGAGCAATGCCGCGGCGGGTCGGCCCGCAGATGCGCCGGCCTGTTGGCCATAACTCTCGATCGTCCAATATTGCGTGATCGCGATCTTGCCGGCTTCGGTGTCCGGATCGCGCGCCACCACGTATTTGCGGCGATCTTCGGTTGAACGCACGAGTCTGTTCTCAATGGTTGCAGTTCGCTCTTTCGGCGCGCCGCGCGTCACCGCGTAATAGACGCGATCCATATCGTGCTTTGCGAACAACTTCGCGAGGCCCTGATGCGCCGCGTCGTGTTTGGCGACAACGACCAGGCCTGTCGTGTCCTTGTCGATGCGATGCACGATCCCGGGCCGAGCCACACCGCCAATGCCGGAGAGGCTATCACCGCAATGCGCGAGCAGGGCGTTCACCAGCGTGCCGCGCATCGAGCCGGGCGCCGGATGCATCGCCATGCCCATCGCTTTGTCGACGACAACTAGGTGGGCATCCTCGAACACGATGTTCAGGGGCAGCACTTCCGGCTGCGGCGCGGCGGGCTCTGGCGGCGGCAGCACCAAGGCATAGGTCGCCCCCGCGCGCGGCTTATCCTTCGCGTGCGTTACTGGTGCGCCATCGGCGCTGAGTTTGCCGGCGCCGATCAATCCCTGAACGCGCGAGCGCGAAAGGTCCGGCCAAAGCTGCGCCAACCAAACGTCCACGCGCTCGCCCGCGCCCTCCGGCGCAACCGCCCTGCGAACCTCGCCGCCGTCCGGCGCTTCGATGTCTTCTTCGTCGTTGGTCATGCGCTCAACTTCCCTTCCCCATGAGGGGAGGGGTACGGGTGGGGTGAACTCAGTGCCTGCGCTTACGCAATTGCGTGATGAAACGCGAGCTTTCATGCATCGGCGCTGCACCCTACCCCTTGCCCCTCCCCTCGAGGGGAGGGGGCGTGTAAGCAGAGGCCATGAAGCGCGTACTCATCACCTTGGCCGGCGTTGCAGCGGCGGCGGCAATCTACGTCGTCGCCTTCCTTTATGTGAACCATCAGGTCTCCGCGCGCGCCAAAGACTTGCATCGCGCCACTTCGCCGGATCTCGCTGAAGCCGGCGACACGCTCGACATCCTGATTTGGAATATCGGCTATGGCGGCCTCGGCGCCGGCAGCGATTTCTTCGCCGATGGCGGCGAGAGCACTTTCCCGCCCAGCCGTCGCGCCGTGCGCGACAACGTCGCCGGCATTGAGAGCTTCCTCATCAGTCAGCAGGACGCCGATGTCGTGCTCATTCAGGAACTCGCGCGCGGCGGGCCGGTGAATTATTGGATCGATGCGCGCGCGCGCGTGGAGCATGCTTTGCGTGATCGCGACTCTTTGGTGTTCGCCGATTTTCGCACGCGGCTCCTGCCTTGGCCTCTGCGCATGGATCACGGGCAGGGCATCTATTCGCAAGTCCGCATCGGAAGCGCCGATGTGGTCGCGCTGCCCGCGGAGGATGGCGGCTTCCTCGGCGTGCGCCGCCGCTATGCGTCGCCGCTCGTGCGTCTCGCGGGAGATCAGAACTGGACCATCGCCAGCGTCCACCTCGCCGCCTTCGACGATGACGCGGCCGTGCGCACGCGTCAGCTCCGCGAGCTCATGGCTTGGGCGGTGAGCGAGTATGAAAGCGGCCGCCGCGTTGTCATCGGCGGCGATTGGAATTTGCAACTGGTTGAGACCGATTTCCCGCACACGACGGATGAGCGCTTCTTGTTCTGGCTCTTCCCGTTTCCGCAGGACGCATTACCCGAGGGCTGGCGCATCGCCGCAGACGCCGAGATCCCAAGTGTTCGCACCAACCACCAGGCCTATGTGCCCGGCGAAAATTACGTCACCACAATCGACGGGCTCATCGTATCCCCGAATGTGGATATCGTCGATGTCCACGGCTTCGATCTGGGCTTCGCCCACGCCGATCACCAGCCGGTTCGTCTGCGCGCCCAAGCGCGGTAGCGGGCGCTTCTCCGCCCCCTTGCAGCCGCGCGGCGCTTAGGGTCTTCTCCGCGCAGTGGAGGGACGCATGAGCAAGCGGAAATGGACGCGCCGCGGGGTAGTGATCGCCGGCGCCAGCGGCGCGGCGGCAGCTTGTGCGCAAAGCGTCGAAACCCCGCCTTATGAGGGCGCCGTCGCCTTCAATCACGGCGTCGCTTCCGGAGATCCTAAGCAGGATCGCGTCGTCATTTGGACGCGCGTCTCGCCTGAGCAAAGCGGTGATGTGCCCGTGCGCTGGATCGTCGCCCGCAACCGCGAGCTAACGGATATCGTCAAAACTGGCGTCATCGCCGCGACTTCCGCGCGCGACTACACGGTGAAAGCCGATGTCAGCGGCCTTCGCCCCGGCGCGCCGTACTTCTACGGCTTCCGCGCCGGCGCTGCTGTCAGTCCAATCGGCGCGACACGCACGATGCCACGCGGCGCTACCGATATCGCCCGCGTCGCTGTCGTCTCTTGCTCTTCATACTCGCACGGCTTCTTCAACGCTTATGAATCGCTCTCGCGCCGCGACGACATCGATCTCGTCGTCCACCTTGGCGATTACATCTACGAGTACGGCTTGGCTGGGTATGGCAGCGAGGTTGCGATCCAGCTCGGCCGCGTGCCGGCGCCGGAAGTGGAGTGCCTCAGTCTGGCTGACTATCGCGCCCGCCATGCGCAATACAAAACCGAGGCCGAGTTGCAGGCCGCGCATGCGATGGCGCCGTGGGTGGTGGTCTGGGACGATCACGAGGTCGCCAACAATCTGTTCTCGACCGGCGCTGAAAATCACAACGAAGGTGAGGGGCAATTCGCCTCGCGCCGCCAAGCCGCCTTGCAGGCCTATTACGAGTGGATGCCGATCCGCGAGCCAGCGCCGGGCCGCGCCTTTGAAGCGATCAATCGCAGCTTCGATTACGGCGATCTCTTCAGTTTGATCATGCTGGAGACGCGTTTACTCGCGCGCACGGAGCAACTCGACTACGCCAAAGAGCTGCCGCTGAAGACACAACGCTGGAACTTCACCAGCCCCACGGCGGCCGTCGCGTTGCGCGATCATGAACCCGACACCGCGACGATGCAGCGTTTGCCTGCGATCTACGAAGAAGTCGGCCAAGAATTGCGCCCGGTTCTGGATTGGCGCCGCGCCGGCCCGATGCTGCAGGGCTTGCCAGGAACTGCATTGCCCGCGGGCTTCTTTCTCGCGCCGGATGTGGACGCCATCAACGTACTGCTGGCGGCGCCAGAGCGACAGCTGCTTGGCGCAGTGCAGGAGCAATGGTTGGCCGAGGAATTGCTGCGCTCGAAGCGCTCCGGCGCGACCTGGCAGATTATCGGCAACCAGATATTGATGGCGCCGGTCGATGCGCCAGATCTGTCGCGCACGCCCGCGCCCGTGGCGGCGGCCATCGAACGCTTGCTGCCGGGCGTGACGCAGCTCCTGAAGCTGACGCGTTTCCCGCTGCCGCTGAACACTGATGCATGGGACGGCTATCCGGAATCGCGCTCGCGCGTGCTGGCCAACATTCGCGCCGCTGGCGGCAACGCCATCGTGGTTACGGGTGACACGCACACCAGCTGGGCCAATGAGATCAACGATGCGCAGGGGCGTGTTGCCGTCGAGTTCGGCGCCACCTCGATCACTTCGCCTAGCGATGCTGAGATCTTCGCACCTGCCGGCATCGATTTCGGCGCTGGCGTTATCGCGCGCAATCCGCACGTGAAATTCAGCAGCGGCCTGAAGCGTGGCTACCTCGTGCTCACACTTTCGAAGGAGCAGGCGTTGGCGGAGTTCTTCTCCGTCTCCAACATCCTATCGAAAGAGTATGAAACAACGCGCGCAGCGGCGTTTAGCGTTGCCGCGGATGACGGCCCTGGCGTCGGCGCGATTACGACGGCGGAGTAACGCCTAGGCGGCCTTGCGCTCGGTCTCGCTCTTGGGCGCATCTAACGCATTAGTCTCGATCGCGCGCATCAGCATGGTGTGCACGAACAGGTTTGCGGCGTTGAGATCGCGCCCGGAATGTTGCGCGAATGACCGCAGGGTTTCGGCGAGGGCGAGGAATTGCTCAGCGTTCATGCTGCGCTCTCTGGGCTGAATCGGCGACAGCTTCGTGACTCGGGCGTGACTCAATTGTGGCGCGCGCGTTAACTTTTTGCGCCGCCTAGCCGGTTGACATCGCCGCGCCGCGCCAAACCAAAGCTCAGCAATTCTGCTGACGGTTTGCCGCTCAGCCATTCTTCCGCCAGTTCGCCAAACACCGGCGCATATTTGAAGCCGTGCCCCGAGCACGCGGAGAACAACAACACGCGCTCATGCGCCGCGCTCGGCGCAATCAAGAAATGCTCGTCCGGCGTCACCGTGTAGAGGCAGCGCTGCATCCGCACCGGCTCAGCGTGGTGCTTCGGCAAGAGCAACGCCGCTTGCTCCGAGAGCAGGGCTGCATCCCGCGCATCCGGTTCGCGTACCGCATCCGGCTCAGTCGCGCCGCCAATGGCGTGGAGGCCGATTTTGTAATAGCCGCGCGGCGCCGGCATGCCGAACGTGCCTTCTTCATTGTCGATGCAAATCACCGGCAGCATCCGTGGCTGATCCGTCTCGAACCAACCGACAACGCGCCGCTTCACGCTAAGCCGCCCCGCAAACTCCGGCAGCATCCGCCCGGCCCACGCGCCCGCCGCGACGATCACCGCATCGAAGGTCATCGTCGTGTCATCAATCTTGAGTGTAAGCCCCTCGATCGGCGCGGAAATGCGTTTGCCGTGCGCGAGGCGCGCGCCCCATTTCACAGCTTGCCGAAGTAAGAACGCCCGCGTCGCATCAGCGGCGATGACGCCGCAGTCCTCTTGCCGAAACACATCCCACTCGTAGGGCATCGCGATGTAGCCGCGCGTCAGCGGATGGATCGCATCGCCGCGCAGCAATGCGGCGGGCTTGCGGCTCAAACGCTGGCAGGCTTCCACGAACGGTGAGCCGCGCGGCCCGGCCATTAGCCCGCTCGTCCATTCGATCAGCGGCCGCCCGGCCAAGCCTTCCCACGTGCGCCACGCCTCAACGGCGCGCCGCGCCAGCTGCACATAGACTTCGCCTTCGCCCGGCGTCGCCCGCATGATGCGTGTGTCGCCGTGCGAAGAGCCGTTCTCGTGCATTGGCTCGAATTGCTCGAAGCCGAACACGTTGTGGCCCGCGAGCGCCAAGCGCGCTGCGATGCTCAGTCCGGCAATGCCGAGGCCAACGACGGCGACTTTCATCCCCAAAACCTACAAGCGCCCGCGCTCCGCGCCAATGTGCATAAGCCGTGCAGAGGCTCGGCATTGTTCGAGGAATCCCATGTTCGCGCGGTGCCGCGCGTAAAACCCTGCGCTAGCCTCGTGACATGAGTCTGAAAGACGCGATCAAGGGCAGGGTGGAGGCGCTGGACGCCGGGGCGCGGCCGTGGGCCGAGCGCTCGCAATGGCGCGCCTGGGCGTACGAGTTCCTGCTCTTCGGCTTGAAGCAAGCTTGGGCCTGCCTGTTCGGCGGCCTGATGCTAGCGCTGCTCGTCGGTACGCACTTGCTTTGGCCCGATGATGCGCCACTGGCGCGCTACGATTTTCTGGTGATCGCTTCGGTGGCGATCCAAGTGGCGCTGCTGATCACGAAGCTCGAACGCTGGGACGAAGCTTTGGTCATCCTCATTTTCCACATCGTCGGCACGATCATGGAGATATTCAAAACCGCGCACGGCTCTTGGATCTACCCGGAGGAGAGCGTTCTGCGCATCGCTGGCGTGCCGCTGTTCTCCGGCTTCATGTACGCCTGCGTCGGATCCTACATCGCCCGCGCCATGCGTCTGTTCGAGATCAAGTTTCAGAACTACCCGCCGCTTTGGACGACATGGGCGCTGGCGCTGCTCGCCTACATCAACTTTTTCACCCACCACTACACGATCGACATCCGCCTCGGCCTCTTCGCCTTCTCCGCGCTCATATTTGGCCGCGCTTGGTTCGTGTTCACGCCAGATCGCACGCCGCGCCGCATGCCGATGCTGATCGGGCTTCTGCTGGTCGCGCTCTTCATCTGGATCGCCGAGAACGCCGGCACCTTCGCCGCCGCCTGGGTCTATCCCAGCCAGCGCGATGGCTGGCATATCGTGCCGATCGATAAAATGGGCGCCTGGTATCTGCTCATCATGTTGAGCTTCGTGTTGGTGACTTTGGTGCATAAGCCGGAACGGGCAGGGCCGCAAGCGGATGCCGCGCCGCCGGATGTCGTACTAGAAAACAAGCGCGCGCTCGATCAAGCTTGAGGCTCGGCGTTTGCCCCGCTACCGTGCCGCTAGCGGGGGAAATTCTATGAAAGCACTGGTGGGTCTTGCGGCGCTCTTGGCCGCCGCGTGCGCAACCGCAACGCCGGGGGAACAGGTGCGGCCGCTCACGCCGGCCGAACTCCGCGCCGCTGTGGGCGACGGCGTGATCTGCCTGCAGGCGCGCGAAGAGGGCGCCTGCAGCGTGGTGATTGCGCCGATTGAGATCACCGAAACTTCGATCCGGCTTGAGGCCCGGGATGTTTTCCCGTTCGAGTCCTACATCCAGACAGTCACGCCGCTGATCGCTGACGAAGACTGGGTGGCGGCGTATCATCCTCTGTTTGCCGAGCTATCCGGCCAGCGCGCCGCCGGCAATTACGATCTCATTCGCACTGTCGAATATCGCGAGGGCGTCTACGACTCCGCCTCCGGCAGTTGGTGCACCGCCCCACGCGCGGAGCCGCGCGTGTTCGCGAACGCGCAAATGGCCTTCGCGGCAGAACCGAGCACGAGCACAGCAGGCGATGCTCCGCTCGCGCGCGAAACGGTGCGCCGCCTCGGGGATTTTGTTGAAGACTTGCTCAGTTCCGACGCTGTCGGCGCGCGGTTGTCGGCCGCTGAGGTCGAAGGCTTCCGTGAGGAGCTGCGCGGCGTCCAGGTCTCGTGCACGACCTACTTTGGCGTGGTGCGCGACGGCCGCGTCGAGCTACGCGCGTCAGGTCAAAGCTGGCCCGGAGAAGCCGCCGAAGTGGGCCGCGCCGCGCAGGTTCATCCCGCTAACGCTGAATTGCGCTTCGCGTCGCGCTAAGCCTCAGCCGTATCCCGCCAGCTTCAAAAACCGGTTCCGCAGCTCCGCATCGTCCTTGAACGCGCCGGTGAATTGCGTGGTCACCGTCGTCACGTCCTTGTGGTGAACGCCGCGTGTGCTCATGCACTGGTGCTCGGCGTCGATCAGCACGGCGACGCCGCGTGGCTTGAGCGTAGCATCGATCGATTGCGCGATCTGCGAGGTCATCGTCTCTTGCGTCTGCAAGCGCTTCGCAAAAATCTCGACCACGCGCGCGATCTTGGAGATGCCGACCACCGCGTCCGTAGGCAGATAGGCGACATACGCCTTGCCGAGGAACGGCGCGATGTGGTGCTCGCAATGGCTCTCCACGTCGATCTTCTTCAGCATGACCATGTCGTCATAGCCGCTGACGTCTTCGAACACGCGGTTCAGTTCATCGGCCGGGTTCTCGTCATAGCCACGAAACCATTCGCGATAGGCATCGACGACGCGCTTCGGGGTGTCCTTCAGCCCCTCGCGTTCCGGATCGTCACCAGCCCAGGCGATCAGCGTCTTGACCGCTTCCATCGCCGCATCGCGCGAAGGCCGCTTTTGCGCAGCCTCTTCAGGCGTGCGCCATTTCAGTATCTCACTCATCGAAAGCAGGGTCCTTGGACTGAGGGACGGGGGTCGAGCCGGGAGGGTTCGAGAGGCATATACGCGCCAGCACGACACCCGGACTTAACGCCCGCCCGAAAAACTCACCTCAGGCGATGGGACCCATAATTGGCCCCGGAAACGATATGGAGTGTAGCACGGCTTGCCGCTAGAACCCACCCCACATGAAAATCCAGCTGACCAATACCCTTACGCGACGAAAAGAGGCGTTCGCGCCCGCCGATCCAAAACGGGTCACGATGTATGTCTGCGGGCCTACCGTTTACAATCTCGCCCACATCGGCAACGCCCGCCCGCCGGTCGTGTTCGACGTACTCTTCCGGCTGCTGCGCCATGCCTACGGCGAGAAGGCCGTTCTCTACGCGCGCAACTACACCGACATCGACGATAAGATCATCGCCGCCTCGATCGAGCGCGGCGTGCCGATTTCTGAGATCACGCGCGCTGTCGAGGAGCAATACGAAGCCGACATGGCCGCGCTCAACGTGTTGACGCCGACCCTGCGGCCGCGCGCGACGGAGAACGTGCCGGCGATGATCGCGGTGATCGAAAAGCTGATCGAGAAGGGCGCGGCCTACGTCGTGCCGAGCGGTGTCTATTTCTCCGTCGCGGCGGATGAAGACTACGGCAAGCTATCCGGCCGCAGCCAGGATGATCTCAAAGCCGGCGCCCGTGTCGATGGCGAGGACGATAAGCGAAGCTCCTCAGATTTCGCACTTTGGAAAACCACCACCCCCGGCGAGCCGTCATGGGAGGCGCCGTTCGGCGCGGGGCGCCCCGGTTGGCACATCGAATGCTCGGCCATGATCGAGGAAGAGCTCGGCTCTCCGATCGATATTCACGGCGGCGGCATCGATCTCATCTTTCCACACCACGAAAACGAAATCGCCCAGAGCGAATCCGCGCACGGCCACGCTTTGGCGCGCGTCTGGATGCACAATGGCTTCCTGACGATGGACAAAGAGAAGATGTCCAAATCCATCGGCAACATCATCACGCCGAAGGAATTGTTGGAGCAGGGCTGGCAAGGCGAAACTATTCGCTATGCGCTGCTCAGCGCGCACTACAAAGCGCCGCTCGATTGGAACGATGAGCTGCTGGAGCAGGCGCAGAAGAGCTTGGACCGGATGTACGGCGCAGTGCTGCGTTTGAAGGATGCGCCCGCCGCTGACGCCGAACCGCCAGCCGCGTTCGTCGCGGCGTTGGCCGACGATCTCAACACGCCTGCGGCCATCGCCGAACTTTCCGCGCTCGTCACCACAGCCAACAATTCCAAGAAGCCCGCCGAGCAAGCGCAAGCGAAAGCCGATCTGCTCGCCGCCGGCGCGCTCGTCGGCCTGCTGCAAAACGATCCCGAGCATTGGTTTCGCGCCAGTTTCGGCGAACAAGCCGCCGAGATCGACGCGCTCGTCGCCGAACGCGTTGCCGCCCGCGCTGCCAAAAACTACGCCGAGTCAGATCGCCTCCGCGATGCGCTCGCCGAGCGCGGCGTCGAAGTCATGGACAGCGCCAGCGGCAGCACCTGGCGAAGGAAGGGGTAGGCGGCGCCGTAAGGCAGCGCCGCCTCATTCTCAGAAATTCCAAGTGCCCGTGCACGAGACGTGCCCGCCACCTGACGTGCTGGCCGAACACGAGATGGAGCCGCCGCGCGGGGCGACACCGCTGAACGCGTCGCGCGCTACGAAATAGTTGCTGCAGATTTCAGGGCCGATGACATCGGTGAAAAATTGCAGGATCTCGTCATCGCTCTTGCCGTTCAGCACGGCGCGGTCGAACTTTACAAAACAGCCGTCTTCGAAGGCGCGATCGAAGTCCGGGCCAATGATGCGGTCTTTCTGCGTGGCGCGTCCGTTGCCGTTGCGCATGATGTTAATCACCGTCGGATGAAGACCGATGTCGTACATGTGAGTGCCTCCGTTGCCGTTCGTGTTGCTGTGTTCTTCAGGGCGGGCTTTCGCCTTTGCCGGCGTGCGGCCCGGTTTTGCGGGGCCAAACGGGCGTTCGCCGAGCAGTGCGTTGACCGTGGGCCCATATGGAAAGAGGTTGGGGACTTGCGTCTTCGTGTTCATTGAGTTGGTGATTTGTCTATGGAACGCTCGATAGTCGCCGCTGAACTTGCCGCCGTTCCACACTGTTTTGAGGTGCGATGTGAAGAAGCCATTGGTCGGCAGGTCTGCTGACGTTTGGTCGTCTTGGCAGCCGGAAATCAGCACCACGTCAGGGCCGCCGTGGCGCGCTATCGCGCCCTCAAACGTCGTGGCTTTAATTTTCTGGTATTGCGGCAAGAAACGATCGAAAATTTTCGCGTCGAGAAATGGCGTGATGCAGCGGAAAGTCTTGCTGGGGACGTCGAGCTCACCCAGCCCGTCACGATCTATCGCCGCAGCCACCTTCCGCACCGACGAGCCGCTATGGCAGCTGTCCGAAAGAACGAAGATGCGTACGCCTTCCTTGAAGCCGCTAAAGGCGGTGAACGCCTCATCGTCGATCACCATTCGATCGTAGAGGCACCACGTCTCATCTCTGGCGTCATGTTCGTCGCCAGTGACATCTTTGAGCTGCGCGCCGTGACACGCCAGCGTCAGCAGCATCGTGTCGCCAGCGACGAGTTTGCGTTTCAACGCGCCGATGGCGCCTAGCAGCCGCGCAGCAGTCGCCTCTCGCGTCAGAAATACTTGCGGCGTGTACCCCATCGCTTGAGCGAGTGCGCTCATGTCACGCGCATCGTTCTCGCAGCCGCGCAGAGGCGCGTCCGTGCCGTAGTGTGCAGGATCGACCGTATTGACGCCGATATGGATGGAATGAAGCTGAGCCATCGCCGCCTCCCTCGCTTGCAACCATAAGTTGCATGCCCGAAATGATGTGTCAATCGGGGCGCGAAAAGATGCGTTCAGCGCGGATGTGGCGGGGCGAAGAGCGCCGACACACCCTGACACAACCATGTGCGCACTATGAGCCGTCGCCCCACAGCGAGTTCAGATGTGAACGCCCATGGTCCGCGTTCGAAACGAAGGGTCTCCGTCCCCCGGGTGATCGCTTTCGTTGAGGAGCATTCCATGAAACGCATAAAGATCGCGGCAGTCGCCGCCTTGATGCTTGTCGGCCCGCTGGCCGCTACTGCATCGGCGCAGACCGCTGGCCAATATCGCGGCGACCGTAATGACGACCGCCGTGGTGATCGCAATGATGATCGCCGCGGAGACCGCAACGACAATCGCGGCGACCGCAACGTTCGCAACGATGATCGCCGTGACGACCGCCGTGACCAGCGCCGCCAACGTTGGGATACCCAACGCCACAACGGTTACACCTATAATGGCCGCTGGAATTACGGCCCGCCGCCTGCCGCCTACGAAGGCCGCAACGGTTACGAAGCCGGTTATCGCGGCTGGCGCCGCGGCGACCGTCTGCCGTCCTACTATCAGACGCGTTATCGCACGGTCGATTATCGCCGCGAGCACCTTCGCGCCCCGCCGCGCGGCTATCGCTACGTTGAAGACGATCGCGGCCAAATGCTGCTCGTCGGCATCGCAACCGGCGTTATCCTGAGCGTCCTTCTCAGCCAATAATGCTAAACCGTGAGAGAGACCGCCTCGGAGCAATCCGGGGCGGTTTTTTGTCGTGCCCAGAGCAACAGACACGTCAGCCAATTTGCGCTTGCGTTCGCAGCGTCGTGGCCCACGATGCGTGTCGAGGGATACAGATTGGAGGGACGCCATGCGCTTGTTCGCTATCGCGGTCGTTTCGTTTTTCGCCTTCAGCGCGCCGGCCTTTGCCGCTTGTGATTTATCGCCAACGATCGGCGCCCGCGCCGATGCGCGTGCTGGCCAGGACATCATGATCACGCTTGCCGTCGAAAATCGCGGCGACACCAATTGCCCTGGAACCATCGAAGCGCCGCCGGCCGCGAGTTACATGGTCGATATCTTCCTCTCGACCGATCGTAACGCGCCTGCGAGTTGGGCGATCTACAACGCAACGTGGCGCGAAGACGTGCTGGTGCGCGGCGGGCGCGTCTCGCGCACAAACAGTATCGGCCCCGGAGCTAGCGTGCGTTACGGCGCTCCAAGCTACGAGATCGGCCCAATGACGTTACCCACGGGCGTTCCGCCAGGCGACTATTTCCTCTGCGCCGGCGTCGATCAGGGCAATCGCGTCGCCGAATCGAACGAGCGCAACAATGTCGCCTGCAACCCGATCCGCATTCTACCGACGCTGCGCATCGATCCGCGCCGTGGGCCGCGACTTCCTGGGCAATAGCTTGGGATCGCCTTCACTTCGCCAAACCTTGGCGCATCAATGTGCGCCAAGGGCAGGAGAGATGTCATGCATCGTCGCGTTTTTTTGGGATCCGCCGCGGCCGCTGCGCTCAGCGCCTGCGCCGCGCCAACTGTGGCCGAGCCTGACGGGCCAACGCCGCAACCGACGCCAGCGCCCGTGATGCCACCGCTGCCTGACGGCTTCAACGTCGCGCTCTATCGCGCGCTCGCCGCCGATCGCGGCAACCAATTCGTCTCGCCTTACAGCGTGCTCTCCGCCTTCACGCTCCTCTATCCCGGCGCGCGTGGCCAAACCTCCGCCGAAATGGCGAGCACGTTCGGTTTCGATCCCACCGTTGCGACCGAAATTGCACGCGCGCGCGCCGTCTCCGCCGCGCTCGCCGCGCAAGCTGGCGGCAGCGAGTTCACCACGGCGAACGCCGCTTGGGTGGAGCGCACCATGGGTTTGCGCGCCGACTATGCACGCACTATCCGAGACGAACTCGGCGCGGCTATCGAAGAAGTCGAGTTTATCGCCAACCAAGGCGCGGCGCTTCGCCGGATCAATGCCTGGGCCGCGCGCGAGACGCGCGACCGTATTCCCGAAATTCTGACCAACCGCGATCCCGCCCGCCGCCTCGTGCTGACCAATGCCGTCTATTTCAAAGGCAAATGGCAGCACCAATTCTCCGCCAATGCCACGCGCGACGGTGACTTCTTCGCCGAGAGTGGCGCAACGCAGCGGGCGCGGCTGATGCACAAAACCACGCGCTCGCCATATTACGAGGGCGAAGGTTTTCAGGCGGCTGAGTTTGCTTACGACGAAGGCGCCTTCGCGCTGGCCGTCTTTCTGCCGCGCGCGCGTGACGGCCTCGTCGCGTTCGAGCGCCAGCTCATGGGGTCAACGCTCGATCGCTGGCTCATTGATCTCGATAACGCCCAAAGCGCCCGCCTCGCAGTGACGCTGCCGAAAGTCGAGATGCGCACCGATTACGAACTCTCGCCGCAGCTGCAGGCGCTGGGATTGCGCCTCGCGTTTACCGACGGGGCCGATTTTTCCGGCGTGACTGAGGCCGAGCAGCTCGCCATCAGTGCGGTGATTCACAAAACTTTCCTCGCGATCGACGAGGAGGGCACCGAGGCCGCGGCTGTCACCGCTATCGACATGCGCGCCACCTCCGCCATGCCGCAGCCGGAAGCGCCGCCGATTGAATTCCGCGCCGATCACCCGTTCTTCATCGTACTCCGCCACAAGCCGACGAACACGAGCCTCTTCATGGGCCGTGTTGCGGAGTTGTAGGCTTGGATTCGAGAGCGCTGACGGAAGTGGCCATGACCAAGCACCGCATCTACACAACCAGCTTCGCCAGCGTCTATCCGCACTACGTCGCTAAGGCCGAGAAGAAGGGGCGAACGAAAGCCGAGGTGGATGAAATCATCCGCTGGCTGACCGGCTACACGCAAAAAGCGCTCGACGCGCACATTAAGAAGAAAACCACGTTCGAGGACTTCTTCGCCGCCGCTTCGAAGATCAATCCATCGCGCACGCTGATCACCGGCGTTGTCTGCGGCGTGCGCGTGGAGGAGGTTGAAGAGCCGCTGATGCGCGAAATCCGCTATCTCGATAAGCTCATCGACGAACTCGCCAAGGGCAAGGCGATGGAGAAAATCCTGCGCGCTTGAGAGGGCGCGAAACGGCCAATACATTTGCGCCGCCTCAATTCGTTTTCGCTAGTCCACGCTGCGCTTCAGCGCTACGCCAAGAGGGGCGTGGAGGGTGTGATGGCGGGTGTTGCGGCACGTACGGCGCTGAGCGCGCTTGGGCTTTCTCTTGCGTTACTGTCTTCTGGTTGTGCCATGTGTCAGCGGCCATCGCTCGCACGCTTGCCGGCGACGGCCAGCGCACCTGCGCCTGTTGCAGCCGCCGAAGTGGCGCCGTCGCCCGCGCCACTGCCCAGACTCGCGCCGCTACCAGCGCTCAGCAATGAACCGGAAGATTTTGCCTGCGGCGACGGCTCGCAGTTGCGCGTCAGCTACCCCGAAGGCCGCGACATGATCGCCGTGAGTCTCAACGGCGCAACGCCGATCGCCATGCGCCGCGCCGACGAAGGCGGACTCACCGCCTACCGCGCCTCAAACCTCGTGCTGCGTCGCTCCGGAGTGCGCGTTGCGCTGGTCAGCGATTCCGTTTCGGTCACCGTGCAAAGCGGCGACACGCTCGGCCTCATCGCGCAGCGCATCTATGGTGATCGCATGCGCGCCTTCGAGATCGCGCGCATGAACAACATCGAAAACCCCGATCTGATCCTGCCGGGCCAAGTGCTGAGCCTCGTGCAGATGGAACGCCGCTGCCGGCGCTCGCATGTTCAAGAGGCGTCTTACACGCCGTCGCGCCCCCTTAACCGCCGCGCCTTCAGCCCGCCAAGCGCGCGCCAACCCGATCAGCAGAACATCCGCGGGACGGCTACGGATCCATCGCGCTGAATTAGAATGCTACCGCGTACGCAGCGTCCGCATGTAGGCCCACACATCGTCACCGTCCTCTGGTGCGACGATGAGGTGAGGCATGCTCGGGTGTTCGCTGGCAAGCCACACGTTGACTGCGCGACCACTCATGCCCGGCGTGTCGGCGACGGTCTGAAAGCTCGGCGCCAGCGGATTGGGTGACCAGGCGTCGCCAGCGGTAATGGCGTGGCAAGTGGCGCAATTCTGCTGCGCGAAGGCAAAGCCTCGAATAGCGTCGCCACTTTCGATGGCTTCGGGCGGCACTGGCGTTTGCGCGCAACTGCTGAGCGCGAGCGCAAATAGCGCGGCGGCGGCAAGGCGCATTTCCGAACCTCCTAAAGTGAGACGCTGCGCCCGGATGGAGCGGGCGCATTGATCCTGCTCAAGCGAACCCCGTGGCCGTGTGGCCCCTTGTGCAGCCTCGCCCTCGCGCGCGATGATCTGCCCCGACTCACAATGACATCTCCTGAAGACTCGAAGCCCGCGCGCGCTGGCTTGTTCGGCGACTGGCGCCTCTTCGTGCCCAAGTCAGTGACGGTCCTTGCCCAGGAAGGTTACTCGTTCGCCAAGCTGCGCGCCGACGCGCTTGCGGGCCTGACGGTCTCGATCGTCGCTGTGCCGCTCGCCATGGCGATCGCAATCGCCTCCGGTGTGACGCCAGCGCAGGGGCTGATCACCGCCGTTGTTGCGGGCTTTCTGATTTCGGCGCTGGGCGGCTCGCGCTTCCAGATTGGCGGCCCAACCGGCGCCTTCATCGTCGTCGTCTACGGCGTCGTGCATCAATACGGCTATGACGGCCTCGCGTTGGCGACGATGATGGCTGGCGCGATTTTGATCGTTGCCGGCCTGATGCGTGTCGGCGCCTGGATTAAATACATCCCTGAACCGGTGGTCACAGGCTTCACCGCTGGCATCGCCGTCATCATTTTCTCAAGCCAGATTCGCGACTTGTTCGGCCTCGACATGGCCGAGGCGCCGGCTGACTTCATCGAAAAAATCGCTGCGTTCTGGGCGGTGCGCGACACGGTTTCGCTGCCGACGATCGCGCTCGCACTTGGCGCGCTTGGGGCCATCCTTTTGGTGACGCGCTTTGCGCCACGCTTACCTGGCATGCTCATCGCCGTCGCAGGCGCCACGCTCGCGGTCTCGTTGTTCCATTTGCCGGTGGAGACGATCGGCTCGCGCTTTGGAGAGAGCGCCGCCACCGTGCTGCCGGAGCTTGGCTTCCCGCAAGTCACCTTCGAGCGCCTCCAGCAATTGCTTCCGTCGGCGCTGACCATTGCTTTCCTCGCTGGTGTTGAAAGTCTGCTCTCCGCCATGGTGGCTGATGGCATGACTGGCCGGCGTCATCGCTCCAATTGCGAAATCGTGGCGCAGGGCGTGGCCAATATCGCGGCGCCGTTGTTTGGCGGCATCTCCGCCACCGGCGCCATCGCCCGCACCGCGACCAATATCCGCGCTGGCGCGCAGACACCTTTAGCTGGGATATTTCACGCGCTGTTTGTGCTGGTGTTTATGCTCGCGCTTGGCCCTTTGATTGCTCAGATCCCGCTCGCAAGTCTCGCGGCGGTGCTTGCCGTCGTCGCTTGGAACATGAGTGAGCGTGAGCGCTTCCGCCAATTGTTGCTCGGTCCCGCCGGTGACCGGGTGGTGCTGGTCGCGACGTTCCTGCTTACAGTTCTGGTCGATCTCACGATCGCAATCGAAGTCGGTGTTGTGCTCGGCGCAATCGTCTTCATGCATCGTATGGCGGAATCGACGGCCATCGAGCGCGGCGTTTCCCTGATCGAGCGCGATCAGGATGATTTTAGCCGCCCCAACCGGGAGAGCTACGAAGCGCGGGCTGAATTGCCGCGCAATGTCGAGATGTTCGAGTTGCATGGGCCGCTGTTCTTCGGGGCCGCCAGCCGCTTGAATGATGCACTCGACGCTGCGTTCCCGCCGCCGCGCGCGTTTGTGCTGCGCTTCCGCGATGTGCCGCTGGCCGATGCCTCCGGCGCCAGCGCGCTCGAACGCTTCATCACACGCTGCGCCGGTCATGGCGTGGAGATTGTGTTCTGCGAAATGCGGCCGGGCGTGCGCGCCACGCTCGCCAAGCTTGGCCTCCTGGCGCGCGTGCAGGCGACAGAGACTTACGACGAAGCCGTCACTCTCGCTGCGGTCGCCGCCGAGACTAAGGGTGGGTCTAAGGCATGATTGCCGACGCGCCTTGAACCTGCCTCCTGGGGCCGTTAAGCCCGCACGGGGACAAGGACAAAGCGCATGCGATTTCTGATTTTGACGTTGGCGGCTGGGCTCATGGCGTGCGCGACAGGCGGGGCTGAACCCGGCGCCGATGAAATTGGCGCAACACCGTTCAACGTCGAGCGCGGCACCGCTTTGCCGCCGCCAGCTCCAGCGGGCGGAAGCTCAGCGCCGCCCGAAGGCCGCGCATCTGGCGGGATCGATTTTGGTCAATGGCGCAGCGCCGATCCGGTTGCCTACGCTGCATCGTTCCAAACTCAGATTCGCCAGCGCTTCAGCGATGGCCGCGACGCCGCGCGCATCCGCGCCGATCTCGAAGCCAATGGCTTTGCGTGCGAGGATTCGCAGCGCCTCGATTGCCGCATCGAAATCATGGAGCGTCAGTGCGCGATTGATTGGTATGTCGTTGTCGAGCGCGGGCGCCCGGAACCGGTTGTCGGCTTCGACAAGATGTGCCTCGGCGCCAATTGATGCTGCGGCCGGCTGCTCTCGCGCTGGTGCTGGCTGTCACGGCGTGTTCAACGCCGGTGGGCGGCGTCTCTGCGCCATCTGGCACAGGCCAAATTCCCTCGACACCGCTCGATCTCGGCAATTGGCGCGCGAGTTCTGAGGGCGCAACATTGAGCGCGTTTCGGCGCGGCGTGAGTGCGCGCTATGCTCAAGGCGCCGCCATCAACACCGTCACCGCCGATCTGCGACGAAGCCAGTTCAACTGCGGCGCCGCGCCGCCCGCGATGGCGGACAATCGCGGCGTCCTGCCTGTGCAAGTGTGCCGCCGCATCATCCGTGCTGCAGGTTGCACGCACACATGGCAGGTACATCTCTTCGATCGAATGGGTGATCGTCGCCTCGCCAGCACGCGCGGTCTTTACGACCGTAGCTGCGGTGATGAAGGCCTACTGGGCGGGCCCGGCTGAATCCGGTGAGGGCGGGATGCCGAGGAATTGAGTGATGCCTTCGGAGTCCAAGAGCAACGTTGGCTCATAGCCAAGATTGATCGCAACGCTATGCGCGCGCACGCGCATCAGAGCTGCGCGGCCCGTCATACCAGCCCGCGGCGTATCGGCGCCAAGGCGGCGTTCGAGCAACGCATCGCTGGTAAAGATCATCGCAGCGCGTCCGCCCGGCACATCGCCAAACTGCGGAGGCGAATTGGCCGCGCGCGTTGCGGTGACGAGCAGCACGTTGCTTTCAAGAAACTGACGCCGGAACGCGGGCCGCATCGCCGGGCTGCGGAACGCTTGCACGAAAGTTTGCTCTAGCGCGGTCTGCGGCTCGATCGGCTCGAAGTCCGGCACGGTCGCGGGCGGCGTTTCCGTCGTCTGCGCAAACGCAGGGGCCGCAGCGGCGGCGAGGGCGGAAAACAAGACAGTGCGTCGCAGCATGGCTGACCTCGGACGGTTCACAATGGCGGTTGCGTGCCCAAGAAGGAAGGCCACATAAGGGCGGATGGAGGACCTCTACCACCCCCGGATCATGGAACTGGCCGCTGACATCCCGCATGTCGGGCGGCTGGACGCGCCAGATGGGGCGGCCACGAAGGTCAGCCGCGTCTGCGGCTCTGTGGTGACGGTGGAGCTCAAAATCGAGAACGGCGTGGTCAGCAAAATCGCCGTGCATCCGAAAGCGTGTGCGCTTGGCCAGGCCGCGACCGGCGTTTTGGCGATGCATGCCGTGGGCGCGACGCCAGCCGAGATTCGCGCTGCGCGCGATGGTTTGAGCGCCATGCTGCGCGAGGGCGCCGCGCCACCTACAGGGCGCTTCTGGGAGCTGCGTCACCTGGAAGGCGTGCGCGAATACCCGCCGCGCCACGCCTCAACGATGCTGGCGTTCGAAGCGGCTGTTGAGGCCCTGAATCAGGCGCAGGCGAAAGCCAGCGCGAAATAGACTATCCAAATCCGTGTGGCGCGGTTTAACTGCGGACATGCGTACCGCTATCTTTATCGGCCTATTTCTGGCTTTGCCCGCCTCCGCCCTCGCGCAGACACGCGAACCGTTTTCTGTCGAGGCTCTGGTTGCGAACGCTACGGCTTACGTAGAGGCGCGATATACGCGGAGCGAATTGCCGTCGGCGTTGATCGCTGATCTCACCGCCGCCGGATTTCAATGTCAGCACAGCGGGTCCGGCAATGATTGCACGCGTTCTCGCGAAGCTGGCGGGTCGTGTTTTGATGTGACGAACGTCAGTATTACTGCAGAGGGCGTTGCAGCCGATCGAAACCGGCTGTGCATGGGTGCGGAAGAGTAGTCCCGCCGGGCGGTAGCGGCGAAGAGATCATCGGCGGCTTTCGCACTGCCGCGGCCTGCCATGCGCTGGACGCCGCCGAAGCAGCGTCCAGGCAACGCGCTTAGTTACGCTGGCCGGCGACGGATGAAGTTGAGCAGCGCGAGCAACAAGATCGCGCCAAGCGCCGAAATCACCAAGCTGCCCCAGAATCCGGCAAAGCTGATGCCGAGCATCCCGGCGATCAAAGCGCCCAAGAAAGCGCCGACGACGCCAACGATGAGGTTGGTGAGCAGGCCGTGCTTACGGCCCATGACTTGTTCGGCGATCCAGCCGGCGAAAATGCCGATAATGATCGCGCCGAGAATCGAGACTTCATTCATAGCCTAAGCTCCGCTGAGAGATGCGGGCCAACCATTTCCGCGCCAAGTCGTTCCCGCGATGCCAGGGCATTCCTATGCAACCGGTCGAAAATCGCCCGCCAGCGCTTCCTGCCGGCGCGGAAGCAGCCTATCGTCCGGTAAGGGACAACAAGGGGACCGACCTATGCTCAAAGCACTCATTCTCATCGTCATCGTGGCGGTAGCTGCGTATTTCACGAATCCAGCGGCCAGCGCCTATCAAGATCCAGCGCGCGAAGTGCTGAGTGAAGCCGCGAGCGCCGACCTCGAGCAGGTCGATCTCGGCGGCGCTTTGGGCAATGCGGTCGCAACGCTCGGTGACGGCGAGTATCAGAGCTTCTACGTCGCAGGAAAATACTCGCTCCCCAATGCGGCCGACGCGCGCGTTGAGTGCTGGGGCGCGTTCACGCTCGTGCAGTGCAACCGGACGGCAGCGTCCTAAACAGACGCAGACGCAGGCGCGGCTTCATCCTTGCTGGATGAAGCGCGCGTCTTCGCGGCCGCTTCAAGTCGGCGCTCTCCCGCGCGGGCGCCAGCGGCTTGAACCAGCGCTCTGAACAAACGCCTGAACGGCGCGCGATAAATCAATAATTCCGGATGGAATTGGACGCCGAGCCAAAAGCTTGGCGCCGGGTCTTCGATCGCTTGTATCACGCCGTTGGCTTCGCGCGCGCTCACGGTGAGCCCCACGCCCAGCCGATCAATCGCCTGGTTGTGTATCGCATTCACCTGCATCTGCTTGGCGCACCCAGTCACCTCGGCGAGCTTTGACTTATAGCGCACGCGCACGGGCAAACGATGGAAGAAGCGCTTGATCACATGGTCCGGGCGGTTCGCATCAAACTCGGTCAGGTCGGCGTGCAGCGTGCCTCCCGCCAGCACGTTTAACATCTGCGCGCCGCGGCAGACGCCCAGCACCGGCAGATCGTGGCGCCGGGCCGCCATCGCCCATGACGCTTCCATATCCCCGCGCGCGAGATCGTAACGATACCCGGGCTTCGGTTGGCCCTGATAGCGTTTGGGGTACACATCGGCGCCGCCGCCGAAGATCAGCCCGTCGATCGTTCGCGGATCGAGCGGTGCACGCGCGGTGACCTTCACCGGATCGCCGCCAGCCAGCCACACCGCCAGCTT
Source organism: Terricaulis sp. (assembly GCA_034439495.1). Taxonomy (GTDB): domain Bacteria; phylum Pseudomonadota; class Alphaproteobacteria; order Caulobacterales; family Aquidulcibacteraceae; genus Vitreimonas. Next base: position 66,950 of record JAWXAM010000021.1, read on the forward strand.
CATCGCCAAAAACGCCAACGTATCGCCGCGCTCTGGCTTGGTGATGCCGATCACGGGCCGTGTGCGATGGGGCGGCGGCTCAGTCGGCGCCGACGCCGGCTCCTCAGCTTTGTATGTAACTTCCGCCGGCAATTTCCCGTGCCGGACGAGCGATGACAGCACGAACAGCGCGCCAAGCCCCACCATCGGATCGTTCGCCGACGAGAGTTCGCTCGGCGCATCTTTCAAATCGCGCATTTCCTCACGCAACTGCTTAACCGCGCCGCCGACCGCCAGCGAATTGCCGAGGGCCTTGCCGGCGTCTTCCAGCGCCGCCAACAGCTGGCCCGACTTCATGCGCCGGCTGGCTTTGCGCCACGCCCGCCGCGCCGCGTTGAAGTGCGGATCGGATGCCGAGACATCTTCGATCGCCGCAAGCAACCAAGCGCCTGTCGTCTTCGTCGTCGAGCCAACTTCTGCTTCCGGTTCTTCCTCGACCGGCAAGCCCACGGTCTGCGCATAGAGCAGCCACGGAAAATCCACGCCGGATTCGATCGAGTGAAAGATGCCCGCCCAGAAGCGCGCGTTCACTTCTATCAGCTTCGGCGCATCCTTGGCGTCGCCGCTCCAGCGGAAATCGATCTCGGCTACGCCGTTCCAATTCGTCGCTGCGACCAGTTTCTCCGTCTCAGCCCGGAAGCGCGCAGCATCCACCGTCTCGCGCACCGCGCCGGCGCCGGCCTCGCGCGGGAACGTCGTCACGTTGCGATACGCCATAATGGCCGTGACTTGGCCGGCGTTTGCCAGCACAGCGACGCAATAGTCCTCGCCCTCAATGCATTCCTGCACCAAAGGCGGCTCGTCAAAGCCAAGCGCTTCAGCTTGCTCTATGATCTCAGTCGGCGTCTTCGCGCAGCTCACCCCGCGTCCGCCGGCACCATCCACGGGCTTCACGATGCGCGGGTAGGTCAGCTTCGGCGCGCGCGTGCGCAGTGCCTCCAGCGATTCCGGCCGCCACGTCTCTGGGACGTCGAGGCCGAACTCCTCAGCCAACGTCGCTAGCTTATGCTTTGGTGTAACCAGTTCGATGCTCTTGATGTTCGGCGCCGCGATCTTGATTGCTGGCTCGAAGCGAGCCCGGTTTCGAGTGATCAGGTCAATCTCTCGAAACACCGGCATCAGCACGTAGGGCCGCCCGTCGGTCGGCGCGTATTCGAGCACCGCGGCTTCCAAATCGGTCAGAAATTGCTCCGGCGCGGTGTCCCAAGGCGCCACGGTGAACGTTTCGCGCACATGCTTGCTGAACGAGAGCACGGTCAGATTGACGTCGTCGCAGCCAATGACCTCAACGCCGCGCTCGGCCAGCGAGCGGGCGATCACCAAAGCCATCAGGCTCCGGCCATAGGTAAGGATGACACGCCCCGGCTTGCTCATGCGCACCCGGAAATACCCGAGTCGGTAATTTGTTCCCGTTAAGGAAAGCTAGCGCGCCGGCAGCGGTGTGCAATCTGGTCGACCCTGGACGCATCCGCGCACGAAGGTGATCCGGTGCTCTTCGATCTGTTCATCGGTCGCAAGTGAGTAAACCCGGATAACAGCCGGCCCGTCCGGCGCACCGTCTACGAACGTCGCGCGCATTACCAGGAGCCGTCCGCTTTCCTCGAAGCGCAGTCGAAAATCGCCTTCTCCGGAAATCGGCGAGCCGGGCGTACAAGCGCCCGTCCATTCGGAAGGAGTCCGCATGGGTTCGACAACCGCGACCGTGCACCCGGATTCGATCGGGGCTTGGTACCAGAGCGTTGGGGGAGTCTGCGCCTCTTCGGCCGCCGCCGCGCCGGTCGTTATCAGGATCGCGGCAGCCGCCGCCAAAAGCGTTTTCATTGCCAGAGCCTAGGCGGGGTCTGGCTTGCGGTCTATCGGGGCTCGATTTAGCGGACGGCTTTTGCTATCTGTGCGCTCATGCAGCGCGTGATGATCACGACGACTACTTACTAAAGCCGGCGGCGCGAGATCGGGCGCGCCGCAGCGGCAGCGTGTGCGCCCCGGTCAGATCAACCCAATCGCCAAAGTCATTATGTCGCCGAGCCTTCCAGCCCGGGGCCTCTTGGGCCTCATCCAGCTTTACAAGTGGACGCTCTCGCCCCTGATCGGGCGCGATTGCCGCTACTTGCCAACGTGCTCGTCCTACGCAGCGGATTCCATCCGCGCGCACGGGGCCTGGGCGGGCAGCTGGATGGCCGGCGCGCGGCTCTGCCGATGCCACCCCTGGGGCGGCGCCGGCTGGGACCCCGCGCCGGAGGCTAAGCCCAGGGCGCCGTGGTACGCGCCGTGGCGCTATGGCGATTGGAAACGCGGCTATCGCGCGCCGCCCGAACACAACGAATCCGATAAGAGCATCCCATGAGCATCTCTCTCAAATTCCCCGATGGCGCCGAGCGTTCGTACGACGACGGCGTGACGCCGCTCGCTGTCGCTGAAGGCATTTCCAAATCGCTGGCCAAGAAGGTCGTCGCCGCCAAGATCGACGGCGCCTGGTGGGACCTGACGCGCCCGCTGGAAGGCGGCGGCAAGTTTGAACTCGTCATGCGCGACAGTGCCGATGGGCTCGAAGTTTTGCGCCACGACGCGGCGCACGTGCTGGCGCAAGCGGTGCAGGAGCTGTTCCCCGGCACGCAAGTCACGTTCGGCCCGGTGACGGACGATGGCTTCTATTACGACTTCGCCCGCGACGAGCCGTTCTCCACGGACGATTTCGAGAAGATCGAAAAGCGCATGCGTGAAATCGTCGACGCCGATCTGCCGATCATCCGCAAAGTCTGGGAGAAAGAAGCCGCCATCGCGCACTTCAAATCGATCGGCGAAGTCTACAAAGCCGAGACGATCGACGAAGTCATCAAGCCGGGCGATGCCATCACGGTCTATTCGCACGGCGACAAATGGGGCGATCTCTGCCGCGGGCCGCATCTGCCCTCAACGGGCAAGCTCGGCAAAGCCTTCAAGCTGATGAAGCTTGCCGGCGCCTATTGGCGCGGCGATCAGAAGAACCAGCAGCTGCAGCGCATCTACGGCACGGCCTGGGCTGATGAAAAGCAGCTCGAAGAATATCTGAAGCGCCTCGAGGAAGCCGAGAAGCGCGATCACCGCAAACTCGGCCGCGAACTGGGCCTTTTCCATATTCAGGAAGAGGGCAAGGGCATGATCTTCTGGCACCCGAAGGGCTGGACGCTCTATCGCACGATGCTGTCCTACATGCGCCGCCGCATCGAAGCGGTGGGCTATGTCGAAGTGAAGACGCCGCAAATTCTGGAGCAATCGTTCTGGGAAAAATCCGGCCATTGGCAAAAATTTCACGACAGCATGTTCGTCTGCGAAACGGACGAGGGTGAAGTCATGGCTGTGAAGCCAATGAATTGCCCGTGCCACGTGCAAATCTTCAATCACGGCCAGCGTTCGTATCGCGATCTGCCGATCCGCATGGCGGAGTTCGAGGGGTTGCATCGCTGCGAAAGCTCGGGCTCAACGCATGGCCTTTTGCGCGTGCGCCAGATGAGCCAGGACGACGCGCACATCTTCTGCACGGACGATCAGATCGTCGAGGAATCGAAAGCCTTCATCGATCTGCTCAATCTGGTCTATGCCGATTTCGGCGTCGAGCTGCACTCCGTGAAGCTTGCGCTTCGCCCAGATCAGCGTTTTGGCACGGACGAGCAGTGGACGATCGCGGAAGACAAGCTTGAGCAAGCGGCGAATCTCGCCGGCGTCCAAGTCGAGCGCATCGCCAACGAAGGCGCCTTCTATGGGCCGAAGCTCGAATTCCACCTCCGCGACGCCATCGGCCGCACCTGGCAATGCGGTACGCTGCAACTCGACTACGTGCTGCCGGAGCGGCTCGATGCGTCCTACATCGCCGAAGACGGCCAGAAGCATCGACCCGTCATGCTGCACCGGGCGATCTGTGGCTCGATGGAGCGCTTCATCGGAGTGCTGATCGAGCACTATGCCGGCGCGTTTCCGATGTGGCTGGCGCCGACGCAAATCGTCGTCGCCACCATCACGTCGGATGCCGACGGTTACGCCAACGAAGTCGCCGCCGCGCTCCGCAAAGCCGGGCTTCGCGTCGAACTCGACCTGCGCAACGAGAAAGTCGGCTACAAAATCCGCGAGCACTCGCTGCAAAAGACGCCGATCATCGCCGTCGTCGGCAAGAAGGAGGCTGAGAATCGCTCGGTCGCCATCCGTCGCTTCGGCGGTGAGGCGCAGACGCTTCTGAGCCTCGATGAAGCGCTCGCTTCACTTGTTGAGGAAGCCAAAGCGCCGGACTTGAAGCCTGCGTGACGCTGCGAAGGGCCGCCGGCGCCACCGCTGGCGGCCCGCTTTCTGCTAAAACTGACGTAAGGCTGCCACTTCCTTCCCCAGCCCGCCACATGGCGCACTAGACGTCGCCACATCCTCGCGACACACTACCTAGAGTCGAGATGGGCTCCCGGGGGCGGAGACAGCGTGGACAAGTTCCCTACACACGCGCAGTCGGCGGCGACGACGACAGAATTGCGTGTGAGCGCCGTCGTGGTGGTCGCCAAAGTGCGCGGCACAAGCCCTGCGCGAACGCGGCTCGATCTCTGCTTGCGCAGTATTTTGGCTGATCCTTGGATCGATGAGCTCATTGTCGTTGATCTCGGCAACGACGTCAGCGTCTCGTCGATGCTACGTGCCTTTCAGGCAGACCGGCGCGACGTAAAATTGATCGCGGCGCCGGCTGAGCTTAGCGCCGCCGCCGCCGCCAACCGCGCTGCCGAAAGCGCGCGCGGGAGATTGCTTTTGTTTTTGGACGCCGATGTTGTGCTTCAGCGCGGCGCAGTCGTGCGTCTCGCCACAGCTGGCGGCAGCGCGCGCACGCCATGTATCGTAGGCGGGCGTTTGATTGACATAGAAGGAAGGGATCGTTCAGCCGCACGCGCCGGCGCACTCAATGCATTTTCGGCGATCGCCGTCGCCATGGACCTCCCAGCTTCCAAGCGCCGCAAGCGCCGAAGTGGAGGCACAGCAACCCAAGTCGCGGCCGTATCGGGCTCCTTTATGTTGATGCCGCGCGGTGATTTTCTTGCGCTCAGCGGATTTGACGAAGCATTCGCCACCGACGCCGCCGATCTCGATTTATGCAGACGAACCTCGGCAGCAGGCGGCGGAGATGGTCGCGGGAAGCCAGCTCCGGCACCACGCCGCCGTACTCCGCATGCATCGCCACCTGGGAATGCAGAATGTGGCCGAGCAGGCCGGCGCCGGTGTCGTACAGGGCGACGCCGGTTTCGTCGCAGGAAGTTTCGATGCCTAGGACTAGCATGGGGTCTTGCTCAGCATAAGTCTTTGACTGTCAGGGGGTTAGATGGGAATTGCGGGGTCCGGGACGGTCACTTCGCCGCGCCTGGGAGGCGGCGGGTTATATTTCCAAATCAGGGGATTATTGCTAGAATGCGCCCCTTCGTTTGAGCCGACAACTTTTCAGGACAGCGTTAACTTTTATGCCGACGATCCGAGTCAAGGAAAATGAGCCGTTCGAAGTGGCCATGCGCCGCTTCAAACGCACCGTGGAAAAAACCGGTCTGCTGACCGAGTTGCGCGCGCGCGAATTCTATGAAAAACCGACAGCCGAACGCAAACGCAAGCTTGCCGCCGCAGTGAAGCGCCACCACAAGCGCCTGCGCAGCCAGCTGCTTCCGCCGAAGATGTACTGATCCGGAGTCAGCCGGTCGCCCAAACGGTGAATGGAGTTTCCATTCACCGTTTTGCTTTTCTGGAATTCATCCTCATATAGGGTGCCATGTCCCTCAAAGCCACCGTTACCGAAGACATGAAGACCGCGATGCGTGCGAAGGATGCGCCGCGCCTATCAACGATTCGCCTCCTGCTCGCCGCAGTGAAGCAGCGCGAGGTCGACGAACGCAAGGATCTCACCGACGCGGACATCGTCACGGTCATCGAGAAGATGATCAAGCAGCGCCGCGATTCGGTCGAGCAGTACACCAAGGGCAACCGCCAGGACCTGGCGGACGTCGAGCAGGCAGAGATCGTCCTCCTCCTGGGCTACATGCCCAAGGCAATGTCGGACACGGAAGTCGACGCGGCGATCGTCGCGGCCCTCGCCACCAGCGGTGCGATGGGCATGGCCGACATGGGCAAGCTGATGGCCGTACTCAAGCCGCAACTGGCCGGCAAGGCCGACATGGGCAAGGTCTCGGCCCTGGTGAAAGCTAAGCTCGCGGGATAGTCGCGGTCCGCAGGCTGCTGCGAAAATTAGTCGATCTGAATCAAGGCGGAATTGCCCTATCGTGGCAGTTTTTGCTTCCCCGGAAATCTGTGGAAAGTGACCTATAATTCCTCGAAGGCCGGAGTTGCACCGGGAATTTCGATCCGGCGTTTTTCGAACCCGGCCGGCGGGGATATGACCAAAAACGATTCAGACCAATGATCCCGCAGTCCTTCATTCAGGATCTTCTCAACCGGGTGGACATCGTGGACGTCGTCGAGTCCTACGTGCCGCTGAAACGGGCCGGGTCCAACTTCGCCGCGCGCTGCCCCTTCCATACCGAGAAGTCGCCGTCGTTCACCGTGAGTCAGACCAAGCAGTTCTATCACTGCTTCGGTTGCGGCGCGCACGGCACGGCCATCAGCTTCCTCATGGAGCATCAGGGCATGGGCTTCATCGATGCCGTCAAGGACCTGGCTGGCAGGGTGGGAATGACGGTACCGGAGCAGGCGCCCGATCCGCGGCGCCAGGAAAAGGTCGAGGTGGCGGAAGACCTGACGGAAGTCACGCTCAAGGCCGCGCAGTTCTACAAGGCGCAGCTCAAAACGTCCGAGAAGGCAATTGCCTATCTGAAGAATCGCGGCCTGACCGGCGACATCGCCGCGCGTTACGGGCTGGGTTACGCGCCCGACGGCTGGCAGGGCCTGGAGGCGGTGTTTCCCGACTATCAGGCGAAGGCGCTGAATGAAGCAGGCCTGGTGATCCTGAGCGAGGAAGGCCGGCGCTACGACCGCTTCCGCGACCGCGTGATGTTTCCGATCCACAACCAGCGCGGCGTGATCATCGGTTTTGGCGGACGCGTGATCGACCAGGGCGAGCCGAAATACCTGAATTCCCCGGAAACGCCGTTGTTCGAGAAGGGCCGCGAGCTCTACGGATTGTTCCAGGCCCGCGCCGCCATTCGCGACGCCGGAAAAGTCATGGTGGTCGAGGGCTACATGGACGTAGTGGCCCTCGCGCAGTACGGCATCGGCTATGCGGTCGCCACGCTTGGCACCGCCACCACGCCCTGGCAGGTACAGAAGCTGCTGCGCCAGTCCGAGAATGTGATCTATTGCTTCGATGGCGACGCAGCGGGCCGCAAGGCCGCGTGGCGGGCGCTGGAGAACAGCCTTGCGCAGCTTCAGGACGGCAAGCAGGTGCGCTTCCTGTTCCTGCCCGCGGAGCATGACCCCGACAGCTACGTCCGGGAGCATGGCAAAGAAGCCTTCGAATCGCTGCTCGGCAAAGCCCCCGCGCTCTCGGAGTTCCTGGTGACGGAGCTGATTTCCCGGGTGGACATGCGCACCGCCGAAGGGAGGGCCAAATTCCTGCAGGATGCCAGGCCCCTGGTGAAGCAGGTGGCCGCCCCCATGTTATCGCTGATGCTGCGCAAGCAGATCGCCGAACTGGCGGGCATTGCGCAATCCGAACTCGACCGCAGTTTCGAGATCAAAGTCTTCAGTCGCGGCCATGTTTCGGAGCGGCGTAATGCGGTCAAACCTTCGCTCGCCAGGCAGTTGTCCGAGATGCTGGTATTCCGCCCCGCCCTTGCCGCCCTGGTCGATCCCGTCCAGCTGTCCGGGCATACCGACAGCACCGCCGGCGATTCGTCGCCCTCTGAAATGCAGCTCCTTTCCAGCCTGCATGGCTTGTGCCTGAGCCGGCCGGACATACGGGCGGTTACGGAGCATTTCCGCGATGGACCGCTTGAACCGCTGGTGCGCGAGGTCGAGCTGGTTTGTCTGAGGTGGGAAGAACTTGACGCCGTCGGGCTGAAGACCGAGTTCGAACAGACCTGGACCAAATTCCAGCTGCTGACCAAGAGCGCCGAATTGAAGGCGTTGAAGGAGAAGAGCAAGCGGACGCCGCTGACCGACGAAGAGAAGCAGCGATTCAAGGAGCTGGTCCAGATCCGCCTGGAGACAGCTGCTGCTGAAGGAACGGCTCCGGTATAATGCGCGGTTCTTTTTTGCGCGACAATTCCTAAGAAATTGTTTTAAAAGGGCTAAGGAACATGGCAAGGGAAAGACGGAAAGAGGAAAAAGCGCAGGCCCTGGTTCAGCCGATTGATGCTGAAGCCCGGCGCATGCGCCTGAAGAACCTGATCGTCCTCGGCAAGGAGCGTGGCTACCTGACTTACGCCGAAATCAACGACCATCTTCCCGATGACATGCTCGATGCCGAGCAGATCGAGAACATCATCAGCATGATCAACGACATGGGCATCCAGGTGTACGACGAAGCCCCTGACGCCGAGACGTTGCTGATGAACGAAACCACCCCGGCCGTTGTTCCCGACGAAGACGTGGTGGAAGAGGCCGAGCAGGCCCTGTCCACGGTCGATTCCGAATTCGGCCGAACCACCGATCCGGTACGCATGTACATGCGCGAGATGGGCTCGGTCGAACTGCTGACCCGCGAAGGCGAAATCGAGATCGCCAAGCGCATCGAAGACGGCCTGAAACACATGATCCAGGCCATTTCCGCCTGCCCGACCACCATCGCCGAAATCCTTTCCCTGTCCGAGAAGATCGAGCGCGACGAAATGCGCATCGATGAAGTTGTCGATGGACTGGTCGACCCCAACGCGCCCGCAGGCGCCGAACTGGCCGAAGAAGTCTCCGAGGAGGAAATGGAGGACGACCTCGAGGACGAGGAAGAAGACGAGGAGGGCGCCGCCGCCGCACTCACCGCCAGCATGCTGCAGCTGAAATCCGATTCGATGGAGCGCTTCGCCAAGATCCGCGTGCTCTACACCAAGATGATGAAGTCGCTGGCCAAGAACGGCTCGCGCAGCCGTCCTTACGTGAAGGCGCAGGAAGACATTTCCGCCGAGCTGATGCTGATCCGCTTCTCCGCGAAGCAGGTCGAGGCCCTGTGCGACGGATTGCGCCGGCTGGTCGAGGAAGTGCGTTCCTACGAACGCGCGATCATGGAACTGTGCGTCGAAAAGTCCGGCATGCCTCGCGCTTACTTCATCAAGAATTTCCCGGGCAACGAGGAAGACCTGAACTGGGTAGGCCGCGAAGTCACGGGGCGCAAGGCGTACAGCGAAGTCCTCAGCCGATTCGCCCCGGCGATCGTGGAACACCAGCAGTCCCTGATCGACCTGCAGAAGCGGGTCGGCATCCCGGTCAAGGATCTGAAGGAAATCAACCGCCAGATGTCCACCGGCGAAGCCAAGGCGCGCCGCGCCAAGCGCGAAATGACCGAGGCCAACTTGCGCCTGGTGATTTCGATCGCCAAGAAGTACACCAACCGCGGTCTGCAGTTCCTCGACCTGATCCAGGAAGGCAACATCGGCCTGATGAAAGCCGTGGACAAGTTCGAATACCGCCGCGGCTACAAATTCTCGACCTACGCCACGTGGTGGATCCGCCAGGCGATTACCCGGTCCATCGCGGACCAGGCCCGCACCATCCGCATCCCGGTGCACATGATCGAAACCATCAACAAGATGAACCGCATATCACGCCAGATCCTGCAGGAAACCGGGTCGGAACCGGATCCCGCGACCCTGGCGGTGAAGATGGAAATGCCCGAGGAGAAGATCCGCAAGATCCTGAAGATCTCCAAGGAACCGATCTCCATGGAAACGCCGATCGGGGACGACGACGATTCCCATCTCGGCGATTTCATCGAGGACCAGGCCACCATGGCGCCGTCGGATGCGGCGGTTTACACCAGCCTGCGCGATGCGACCAAGGAAGTGCTCGACACCCTGACGCCGCGCGAAGCGAAGGTGCTGCGCATGCGCTTCGGCATCGAGATGAACACCGACCACACGCTGGAGGAGGTCGGCAAACAGTTCGACGTCACCCGCGAGCGAATACGCCAGATCGAGGCGAAAGCCCTGCGCAAGCTGCGCCATCCGTCCCGGTCCGAGCGCCTGCGCAGTTTCCTGGATAACAACTAGCAGGATTGCCCCGCTGCACTAGGAGATAGCGGTCAGGGGAAATAGAATGGCCGGGTTCATCACCCGGCCATTTTTTGTGCCGTTTTTTCGTACCGGTTTACAGGTGGGCCTGTAGCTCAGATGGTTAGAGCAGA
>JAWXAM010000022.1:0-7355 GCA_034439495.1 Terricaulis sp.
AGACGTAGTGCAAGCGGACCCAGGCGCCGAGATCGCCGAGCTCTTTGCAGAGATCGTAGAATTTGGCGCGGACCATGCGGTCCTTCCATTTGCTCTCGGCGTATTTCACGTCGACGCCGTAGGCTGACGTGTCTTGTGAGATGACCAGCAGCTCTTTGACGCCGGCTTTCACCAGCGACTCTGCTTCTTTCAGCACGGCGTTGGCGGGGCGCGAGACGAGGTCGCCGCGAATGCTTGGGATGATGCAGAAGGTGCAGCGATTGTTGCAGCCTTCGGAGATTTTCAAATAGGCGTAGTGGCGCGGCGTGAGGCGATAGCCGCCTTCGGGCACCAGATCGATCTTCGGATCGTGCAGTTGCGGCAAGTGCGTGTGCACGGCGCCGACGACGGCTTCGTATTGGTGCGGGCCGGTGATCTCGAGCACCTTCGGGTGCGCGGCGCGGATTAGGTTTTCTTCTTTGCCGAGACAGCCGGTGACGATGACTTTGCCGTTTTCGGCGATGGCTTCGCCGATGGCGTCGAGGCTTTCGGCTTTGGCGCTATCGAGGAAGCCGCAGGTGTTAACGACGACGAGGTCGGCGCCTTCGTAGCTGGCGCTTAGCTGATAGCCCTCGGAGCGCAGGCGCGTGATGATGCGCTCGCTATCGACGAGGGCTTTGGGGCAGCCGAGCGAGACGACGCCGATGGTGGGGGCTTTGGAGGACATGAAGCGGGGCTCTTAGCCGACAGCGGCGCGTTTCCCAAGCGGCTGCACTGAAGAATAGTGGCTAGATGGGGTCCGCGCGCTGCGTTAAGCGTCAGCGAGGGGGCGGCATGATCTTGCGACGCGTGACGGAGCATCTGCGCAGGCAGGATTGGGTGGCGGTTACGATTGAGTTCGTGATCGTGGTGCTCGGCGTGTTTGTCGCCACTCAGGTGAGCAATTGGAACGAGGAGCGCGAGGCGCGGGCGAGGGCCGAGGTTTATGGCGCTCGCCTCACGGAAGACCTTCGCTACGAAGCGTGGCAAACCGAGTTTCTCATCGCTTACTACGGTGAGGTGCTTATCAACGCTGAGCGCGCGGTCGGCGCGTTGACGGATGGGCCGGGGCTTTCTGATGAGCGGCTTCTGGTTAGCGCCTATCGCGCGAGCCAGTATCTTTATTATGGCACGCGTCGGGCGACGTACGATGAAATGGTCGCCACCGGCGACATCGGATTGATCGCCGATCGGCGCCTGCGCGAGACGGCGCTCACGCTTTACAGCGATCCGACCATCACAATGCTCACGGAGGACGCCAGAAATTCGGAGTATCGCATAGCGTTCCGTCGCGCAGTGCCCGCAGATGTGCAACGAGCGCTGCTCGAACAATGCGGCGATAAAATCATAGAGCCTGGCGACTTCGAGGGGATTGTTGGCTCGCTCAATTATCCCTGCGAGCTTGGGTTGCCGGAGGCAAAGATCGCGGCGGCAGCCAGGCGGCTACGCGGCAACGCGGAATTGGTCGCGACGCTGCAGCTTCGTTTTGCCGACATCGAGACCGCCATCGGCAACCTTGAGCAGGGCACGCCTGGCCTGCTCGACAATCTGCGCGCGATCAGCGGCAGGAGCGCGCCATGATTCTCCGCCGCATCATCGCGCATTTCCGTAAGCAGGAATGGACGGCGATTGGGATCGATTTTCTGATTGTCGTGGTTGGTGTGTTTCTGGGTATTCAGGTCAGCAACTGGAATGCGGCGGCGGCCGATCGCAGGGCTGAGTCAGCGTACCTTTCGCAGTTGCAGGGGGATTTACAGCGCATCGAAGGGGAAGTGCGCGATCAGATTGAGTTCGAGCAGTTCCAAGGACGGCTTGTGGGCGCTGTCTACGATTTGATTCAGCGCGACAGAACTGCCGATCGCAGCCGCAGGATCGGCGTGGCTTTGTCTCAGCTCACCCAGCGCCGCACATTGAGAACCGAAAGCCCGACGTTCGTTGACCTTCAAAGCTCGGGCAATCTGGAGATCATTTCCGACCCGGAGCTGCGCGCCGAGATCATCTCATATTTCTTCTACACGCGCCGGCTTGAGGCGGTGATCGATAAGAACAACATCTACTTTGTTGACGAGGCGTATGTGCCGTTCATGCGGGACTCCGGGCTTCCGGCGCGCGCGTGGGACGATCAGTTGATGGGGATGGTGCAGCCTGAACGCTGGCGGACGACCGGCGCGTTTCGCGATGAGGTTTATGCGGGGCCGCTGTTTCAGTCTCGGAGCGCCTTGCTTGCGAATGCACCCAATGCGCCGTCTTGGGCGCCTGTGGTGACGCAATTGACATGGCGCGCGCACGTCGCGGCGGTGAACGAGTCTACGGCGCAGCGCTTGTTGGAAGCGACGAGCGCGCTCGAAGCAAGGATTGCGAGGCATCTTGGGGATGATCCTGCGCCGCGCTGAAAAATGAAGGCGTCCGGAAACGGCGAGCAGTAAGCGTCCGTTTCTGGCGAGATGCCGTGAGAGGAGATGCTCATGGCGACGGTCAGAAAAGAGTTTCGTAGCGCGCGGTCCGCGGATGAGGTTTGGGCGGTGCTGCGCAAGTTCGAGGCGGTGCATGAGATGGCGCCGGGCTTCGTGACGGCGACGAAGATGGAGCCGAGCGGGGCGCGGCTGGTGACGTTCGCGAACGGCGCCGAAATCCGCGAGTGGCTCGTGAGTTCGAACGATGTCGAGCGGCGCTTGGTCTACGCCATCCTCGACCACCCGAGGATCCAGCATTACAACGCCGCAGCCCAGGTGATCCCGGACGGTAATGGGTGCCGTTTCGTGTGGACGGTGGATTTTTTGCCCGACGGCATGGCCGAAATGCAGGCGGTGTCGATGGAAGCCGGGCTCGCGGCCATGGCAAAGGCCGTGGGTTAGGGAACCTACGCCGCGGCAACTCGCCTCTGCTGCGAATGACTTGCAGGAGCGCCCGCAACAGGGTAAGAAAAACCTGCGTCTGCGAGTCAGTCGCCGGATTTGGCTTTGCTTACAGAGAAGTGCGGGATGTACGTCTGCAACTGTAACGGTGTGACTCGGTCGGAAGTGGACGAAGCCATTTCTGCTGGAGCGGAAGGCCCGGAAGCGGTGCTCGCCCATCATGGGTGTGAGCCATGCTGCGGGCGCTGCCTCCCCGAGATCGCCGATGGCATTTCAAGCGGCGGAATGGCCTGCGCCAAGCGGAGCCTCGTCGCAGCGGAGTAACGCGCGATGAAGGGTGATGCGGACGTCATCAAGAAGCTCAATCAGATTCTGACGAATGAGCTGACGTCGATAAACCAGTATTTCCTGCACGCGCGGATGTACCAGAGCGATGGCTACGGCAAGCTCGGTAAGAAGACGTACGAAGAATCCATCGAAGAGATGAAGCATGCGGACCGGATCATAAACCGGATCCTGCTGCTCGAAGGATTCCCGAACCTTCAAAACCTCAACAAGCTGCAGATCGGCGAGAAGGTGCAAGAGCGCCTGGAAGCGGATCTGAATGCCGAGAGGACCGGCCACGCCGGCATCAAGGAAGGCATCACGCTCTGCGAAGAGAAGAAGGATTACGTCACGCGCGATCTGCTGACGGAGTTGCTCGACGATACCGAAGAGCACATCGATTTCCTCGAAACGCAGCTGCAAAACCTCGCCGAGATGGGCCTACAGAATTATCTGCAGAGCCAATACGAGCTGGATAGCGCGCCGAGCGAGTGATGCCCGGCGCGCGCTCTGCGATCACATCCAGAGGTGACTGCGGCGAACCCGGTTGAGAATACTGCCAAGGCACCGTCGAAGTTGCATGTAATCGGGCATTCACCATCTCGCGCGCCGTAAGCGCGCACCTTTGCCCTGGCTCAATGAAAACACGCTAGATTATCCCAAGAGCGAGTCTTGGGGGAAACGGATGGCGTGGCCGGAGCTAGACAATGCCGACGCGCTTGTCCGCAACGCCCGCCACAACGCGCGCTTCGGCGGCATACGTTTGCCGCTCATCGTGCTTGTCTCCGGCTTCCTATGGCAGCTCATAACTCCAGCTGTTGCGATCATTTGGATCGTGGCGATGCTTATCGTGGAGAGAGCCGCCACTTACGTACGTGGAAAGTTGATCTCCGGCGCCACCCATTTGGCGGCGCTGCATCTGTTCACGCTATGCGTGATGTCTGCGCTGTGGGTGTGTTTCGGTGTCTTGCTATGGAACTCCGACACTGAACTCGGGCGGATTGCGGCCATCATCGGCTTGCTGACCACCGCCCTCTATGGGGCGTTGGGCGGGCAGAAGGATATTCGTCCTGCATTGATTTTGACTGCGCCGCCGATGCTGGCCTTGGTCATCCTCGTGAGTCTGCACGCTTGGACTCATTGGCCGCCGGCGCAGGCCGTCGTCAGTTCGATGGCCACGTTTGGGGCAGCAAGTTCGGTTCTCGTTTGCGGATGGGCGTTGAACCGGTCTGACGCCACGCTGGATCGGGCTAATCGCGAACTTGAGCAACTCGCTGCGTTACTCGAAGAAACGTCTTCGATTGCACACGTCGGCGGATGGCGGCTCGACCTTCTAACCCAACACCTGGAATGGACGGCGCAGACCAAACAAATCCACGATGTCGACGAGGAGTTCACGCCAACGCTGGAAAATGCAGTGAGCTTTTATCTCCCTGACTCTCGGGCGAGGATTGAGCGAGCTATCGAGGTTGCGATCCAAACGGGAGTGGGTTGGGATCTCGAGCTTCAAATCACGAGTGCGCGTGGCATCGTCAAATGGGTGCGCGCGAACGGTAAAGTTACCTATTCCAACGGTGTCGCGATCAATCTGGTCGGCGCCTTTGCTGACATATCGGCGCGTGTGCAAATGGAAGCGGAATTGCGTCAGTCGCAAAAGCTGGAGTCGATTGGGCGACTTACCGGTGGCATTGCGCATGACTTTAACAATATGCTGACTGCGATTTTGAGTTCTGCGGAAGTGCTCGAGAATGCGCAGGAACCGCGAACGGCGCAGATTGCCGGTGTGATCTCCAAAGCAGCGGAGAGAGCGGGCGATCTGACTGGCAAGTTGCTCGCGTTTTCCCGTCAGCAGGTGCTCAGCCCCGTCGCGCTGGATTTGAATGTCGCCGTCCGCGAGGCCGCAGAACTTTTGCGGGCCACACTCAAAAGCACCATTGAGCTGAAATGTGACCTCAATGCCGAGCCGCTCTATGCGGAACTAGATTCAGCCCAGCTTACCAACGCCATTTTGAATCTCGTTCTCAACGCAAGCGATGCAATGCCTGGTGGGGGCGTTTTGCATATCGTGACGCGTCCTGATGGTCTCGACGGCGTTGCGCTCCAGGTGACGGATACGGGTGTCGGCATGACGCCCGCGACATTGGAGAAGATATTTGAGCCGTTCTTCACAACCAAAGCTGCCGGTGTTGGCACAGGGCTTGGTCTCTCGATGGTCCATGGTTTCGTGAATCAATCCGGCGGCTCGGTGCTGGTTGCGAGCACACCCGACAAAGGCACGACATTCACTCTTGTTTTCCCGCGCGCACCCGTTGGAGAGCAATTGACGCCCTCTCGCGATAGATTTCTCAAGCGCGCCGCCGCTTCAGGAAATCAGGTGCTTCTCGTGGACGATGATGATCTCGTGCGGGAGTCGATTGGTCTGGCGCTGGAGCAACGAGGTTATGTCGTGACCAGCGCTAGTGCCGGGGAAGCGGCTTTGAATGTGCAATCCACCAGCCGCTACGACTTTGCCGTCGTCGATGTGGTGCTGACGAAGCAAATGTCAGGTTCGGAGCTGGTGCGCCGCATGATGCAGCAAGATCCAGAGCTGCGCGCGATTTTGGTTTCGGGGTACAGGCAGGATGCTGACGTTCACACTGAAGCTGGCGCCGTTGAGTTCATCGCAAAGCCGTTCTCGATCGATGTCTTGATTGATCGCTTCCAGGCGATGCAATCGCAGAGGCTCGCGCCGAAGGCGGCCTCCGGCGAATAGCGCGAGTGATCAGCGCGCCGGGCTCGGTGCGGGAGCGTAGTCGTAGCTGGCGAGCAGTGCGAAACCTTCGCCCGTTTCCAGCATCGCCGTTTCACTGGCGTTCAGCACCAGCCAGTCGCCGGCTTCCGCATAATTTGAAAGCTGTCGTAGCGTCGATGAGAAGGCTTCTTTGGAGTCGCGTCCGCCGATCCAATAATCGACATGCGTTTGCGCGGCTTCGCTGAAGCAGAGCCATGCGGAGCGGCGCAGCATCTGGAAATCCAACGGCGCGAACATCTTCTTGTAGCGGCCAAATAAGCGATCGAGGGCTTCCATGGGGACGCTCGCGAACGTGCCGCCGGGATGGACGACGCTCAGGGTGTCACGCTTCAGGAAAGACGGGTTCTCGGCCAGAAACGCCGCCACGGCTTCGAGTTCGAGAAGCGACACTTGGCCGTGATACTCGGCCAAGTTCATCTCGATCTGTTCGTTGTGACGCAGAACCACCGGCACGCGAGCGACTCCTTTAGCAACAGCCTCTGTGCGCGGGGCCTTTAGGAACCGTTAAGCGTGCGGCGAAAGGCGTCCGCCGCGCGTCGCTTGACATTCACCCTCGGAGCAGGCGGCCTGGGTGGCATGCGAATTTTGCTTTTGCTTGCTGCCTTCGTCGCTGCCTGTTCACAAACCGACACCGCGCCGGACGCGGCGCCCGTGATCGCCGCGGAGCGGGCCTTTGCGGCGGAAGCGGCGCGGATAGGTTGGGTCGAAGCTTTCGAGGCGTACTCCACGGACGATGCGATCGTGCTCGGCGCAGGGCCAGAAAACGCGCACGCTTCACTCGCCGGCATCGATCCGGCCAATCGCGGCGACACCTCACTGGCGTGGGCGCCTGATTTCGCCGGCATCTCCCGCGGGGGTGACATCGGCTTCACCACCGGACCTTACAACGGCGGCGGGGCCGCGTTCGGCCAATACTTTACGGTCTGGCGTCTGCAGGCAGATGGCTCTTGGAAATGGATTTATGACGGGGGCACAAACCAGCGCACGCCAACGCAGGTGAACGCTGTCGCGGATGTTCGCCAACTGGCTTTTGGCCAGCGCGGCGCCGGCTCAGCCGATGCTGCAGTCGCTGCGGTGCGCACCCGTGAGGCCAGCTTCGCCGAGCAGGCGGCTGACAATGCAGGCGAGGCGTTCGAGGCTTGGCTGGCGGAAGGGGCGCGGGTGAATCGGGACGATCAGGCCAGCGCCGAGAGCGTGGAGGCCGCGGCCCAGCTCGTCGGCGCTGGCCCGGTCGGCTACAGCGCGCCGGAGATCATCGAAGCCGGAGCGGCCGGCGACCTCGTTTTCACCATGGGCGATGTCCGCTGGGAGGGCGGGGCCGGGTATTATTGCCGGATCTGGGTGCTGACGGCGGCCGGCTGGACAAA
>JAWXAM010000023.1:0-47115 GCA_034439495.1 Terricaulis sp.
ATGATTATGGTGACCGCCGCCGCCGGGCTTGCGACCACGGCCGCGCTGACGCTTCATGGAATGTCCGCTGTGCATGTTTAGTCCTGTCGGGGCCCGTACGCGACGCGGGATCTGCCGATCCCAAGTCTTCACGCTTCTCTGTGAGCCTGTTGCTTTGCTATTTCGCCCGTGGGCGGTGCGGCCGGAAATCGCCGCTTGTTATCCTGACCTCTTGCTGAGGAAGCCGAGGCGGCGTTTGGAGCTCGCCTGCCAATGAAACCGCCGCCGGTCCAGCCCCTGAACTCGTCTGGCCATCGATTCCAAGATCGAAGGTAATCTGCCGGGCCTTCCGTTCCAAGGGTTTTTTCAGGGTCTGCTCTCATGCCGCACGACGTCCTGCTACAACCCGGGCGATCCCGTTTAGGTCCAGGCGCGGCGTTTCTGCGGTAAGCCCCTGTTTAACGGCCAAACCCCGAACCGCCTCAGCCTGCCCGATGCCGACCTCCAGGGCATAAGCGCCGCCAGGCCGCAGCAGCCGGGGCAAGGCCGCGAGAATGGCCCTATAGGCGCTCAATCCATCTGCGCCGCCGTCTAAAGCCAAGCGAGGTTCGTAACGGGCCACCTCCGGCTCCAGACCATCGATGTCAGCCGATGGGATATAGGGCGGGTTGGAGACGACTAGATCGAACGCCTCCTCTAAGCCGGCGCTCCAATCGCCTCCCCGAAGATCAAGCCGATCCGCGAGCCCAAGCTTTTCGGCATTGCGACGCGCGATCGCCAGCGCTGACTCGCTCACGTCCACACCGACACCGGTCGTGTCCGGCCGCTCGGCCAGAATAGCCAGAATGATCGCGCCGCTCCCGACACCAAGATCGAGCACGCGTTCGGCTGAGCCCTTCGGCAAAATTTCCAGCGCCGTCTCGACCAACAACTCGGTTTCCGGGCGCGGCGAAAGCACGTCCGCACTGACGTCCAAATCAAGCGTCCAGAATGATTTGCGCCCCAGGATGTGTCCGATCGGCTCGCGCGCTTCGCGCCGCAGGGTAAGCGCTTCGACGCCTGCGACCTGCTCGTCGGTTAGAACGCGCCGTGGATCGGTAATTATGTCGAGCCGGCTAACACCCGCGCCTGCTTCGAGCAGCAAGCGCGCATCAATCACCGGCGTGTCGATGCCGGCCGCTTCCAAACGCCGCCGCAGCTCAGTCCAAAGCGAAACCAAAGTGGTCACGCGTCGTCCTCCAACGCCGCCAGCTTCTGCGCCTGATCCTCAGCGGCTAACGCGTCCAACAGCGGGTCGAGCGCTGAGCCTTCGAGGACTTCGGGCAAATTATAGACGGTCAGATTGATGCGGTGGTCGGTGACGCGACCTTGCGGGAAATTGTAGGTGCGGATGCGCTCACTGCGATCACCCGAGCCGATTTGCCCTTTGCGCTCTGCCGCCCGCGCGGCATCGCGTTTGTCACGCTCTAATTCGTAGAGCTTTGCCTTCAAAACCGTCATAGCCTGCACCCGGTTCTGGTGCTGCGACTTCATCTGGCTCACCACGATGATGCCCGTTGGTATGTGCAGGATGCGCACCGCACTGTCGGTCTTGTTGACGTGCTGTCCGCCAGCGCCGGAGGCCCGCATCGTGTCGATGCGAATGTCTTTGTCTTGGACGACAATATCGACGTCTCCTTCCGGCTGCGGCAAAACCGCCACCGTCGCGGCGGAGGTGTGAATCCGGCCGCCCGCTTCGGTCTCCGGTACGCGCTGAACGCGGTGCACACCGCTCTCGAACTTGAGCCGCCCGAACACGCCAGTTCCGGTGACTGTGGCGATGGCTTCTTTGACGCCGCCAATGCCAGTGTCCGAAAGCGACTCCAACTCGAACTTCCAACGCCGAATGGACGCATAACGCTGATACATCCGCAGCAGATCGCCAGCGAACAAAGCCGCCTCTTCCCCGCCCGTGCCGGCGCGGATTTCCAGAATAGCGGACGCGTTCTCGTCTTTGTCTTTCGGCGCCAATAGCAGCAGCGCTGTCTTTTCCAGCGCAGGCAATGCCTCCTTCGCGGCGTTGAGTTCTTCTTCCGCGAGCGTCGCCATCTCCTTGTCGCCGGCGCTATCGCGGAGCATGGCTTCGAGGCTGGCGACCTCGACCTTCTTGGCATTCAGCGCGGCGACCGCATCGATGAGTGGCTTTAGCTCAGCGTGCTCTTGCCCGAGCTTTACAATCTCGGCCCCATCAGTTGCTGCGCCAAGACGCGCCTCGATACGCTCATAGCGTTCGAGCGCCTGCCCCAGGCGGCGTTCCAAACGAGTGAGATCGGACATGACCTAGTTCACTGCAGTTCGGTGAAGATCTCGGACTCCACCGCCGCGATCTGCGGTTCGGCGAACGCAATCAGCAGGTCCGGTTGGCGCACATAAGGCACGATCACCTCAACGGCGCTGCCATTGGCTGCTTCAATGTGAAAACAGAGCGCAGCCGCATCGTCGCCGCGCGCACGGCCGTCAAAAACGAGGCCAGCAGCGATCAAGCCGTTCTCGGCTTCGTCAGCACGGAACCCGGCGATCAGGCCGGAGATGTGATCCGTAGGCGCCGATTGCTCGATCGGCAGATCGACATTGGTGTGAATCTGCTCGCCGGTCTTGCGGATGCCGGCGCCGAACGGCGCGAAGGAACCACCGTCCAGCAGCGCACGGTGGGCGGTGTCGAACAAGTATTGGTAGGTGTCCTGCAGATGTCGCTGCAGCATGATCAGCCCTTCGCCGTTTCGCGGGCTTCACGCAATGTCCGCGCCCGATCTTCAACCAGATCAACGATATGGTCGATCATGGCCTCGTTGTCGACCTTATGGTCCTGCTTACCCGCCACATAGACCATGCCTGCGCCTTTGCCGCCGCCGGTGAAGCCCAGATCGGTCATCAACGCCTCGCCCGGCCCATTCACGACGCAGCCGATAATGGAAAGCGTGATTGGCTCAGCAATGTGTGCAATGCGCTTTTCGATTTCATCAACCGTCGCGATCACATTGAAGCCCTGACGCGCGCAAGACGGGCAAGCGATGATAGTCACGCCGCGTTGGCGTAAGCCCAAAGACTTGAGCAGGTCGTTTCCAACCTTGATCTCTTCAACGGGATCGGCAGCAAGAGAAACACGGATCGTGTCGCCAATGCCGGCCCACAGCAGAGAGCCCATCGCAATCGATGACTTCACTGTGCCCGCGCGCAGCGCACCGGCTTCAGTGACGCCGAGATGCAGCGGCGCGTCGGTGGCTTCAGCCAGTGCGTGATACGCGGCTGCGGTGAGAAACACGTCAGACGCTTTGACGCTGATTTTGTACTCGCGAAAGTCATGCTCCTCGAGCAGAGCCGCGTGATAGAGAGCGCTCTCGACCATCGCTTCGGGGCACGGCTCACCATACTTTTCGAGCAGATGGCTTTCCAACGATCCAGCGTTCACGCCGATCCGGATCGAACACCCATGATCCTTCGCGGCCTGAATGACGTCTCGCACGCGATCAGCCTTGCCGATGTTGCCCGGATTGATCCGCAGGCACGCGGCGCCCGCTGCAGCCGCCTCAATAGCGCGGCGATAATGGAAGTGGATGTCCGCAACGAGCGGCACCTTCGCTTCGCGCGCGATCGTGGCGAACGCCGCAGTGGAATCTTCATCCGGACAAGAGACGCGCACGATATCGGCGCCCGCCTCCTCCAACTGACGGATTTGCGCAATCGTAGCCGCAGCGTCAGCGGTCACGGTGTTCGTCATCGACTGCACCGCTATCGGTGCATCGCCGCCCACCTCAACCGTACCGACGCGAATCTTGCGCGACTTTCGCCGCTCAATCCGCCGCCATGGGCGGATATGGTGAAGATCGCTTGCGCCGCCATCCATCGAAGCGTCGTCCTTTCGAGCTTCCGAGATAGCGCTTTAGCGCAGCCCGTAACAGGGCCAGCAGCGGTGTCTTAGGTGCGCGGACGGTCGATTTCCGCCTGGGTAAGCGGGCGCACGTCATCAATAGCGCGGCCGAGAACAGGCATGCCGACGGTCCCCAGCGGCCCAGCAGAGACCCCGTTCACATAAAGCTCGAAGGCCCCGCCATCACGTGCATGAAGGGTCCAGCCCGGGCTCGGGTCTGGTCGGTATACATCCCCCGCCCGCAGTTCCCGCGACAAGAAGACCGTGCCATCAGGCCCACGCGCCTCAAGCCAGGCGTCTGCGACCGCCCGTATTTCGACCACGCGGGTTTCCTCCGCGGTGGCACCAACCGGGGTGGATCGGCCTGGGGCGGACGAGGTCGGTGCTTCCGCCACCTGTTCCGAGCCGTCCTGGCTGACGGCGCGCCAGCCGACGAATCCGACCGCCAGAACCACCAGGGCCGCCGCCGCCAACCAAGGGCGCTCCCGGTGTGGCTTCGACGTGGGTGTACGGATCTGCTTTTGAACGTCTTCGCGGGTCAGCGCGGATTCCCGCTGAAACTGGTCGACGATGGCTTTCTCATCGATGCCCAACTCACGCGCGTATGAACGCAAGAACGCCAGTGCATAAGCTTTGCCCGGCAACAGCTTGACGTTCATCTCCGCGAGCGCTTCGAGGAACTCCCGGCGAACCCGGATCCGGTCCGCGACTTCGTCCAGGCTGAGCCCGCGTTGGCGGCGTGCTTCCGAGAGCTTGCGGCCTGCTCGCCACGCAGCGTCCAGCACAGGCGGGGAAGCCGGCGTTGGCGACCGTTGCGAACGCGTATTGAGCGTCTCGGCATCGCTGGTCGGATCGGTAGGCACGGGCTGCAACATGGAGCGGCTGGTCCCTCCTAGAGACCACACGTTAAGAGAGGCAAATTTTGCGCCACCTCGGGAGAGTAATCGCGAATCGCGCGCGTCTCAATGATCCGCTATGGCGCACTACAGCGCGTATCCACGCCCCACGGCAAAAGCTGTGAGTTCTGAGCGGATCGAAGCGGGGCTTTCGTTCAGCATATCCTCCACCGCCGAGACCGCGTCGCCGGCACTGATTGAGAGGATAAGGCGCTTCACAGGGCCGATACCGGATGCCGGCATCGACAAGCGGCGAAAGCCGAGTGCGGTAAACGCCAAAGCCTCAAGCGGTCGGCCTGCCGCTTCGCCACAAATCGAAATCTGAAGCCCTGCATTCTCCGCGTCCTCGCGAATGCGCTTTAGAAAGCGCAAAGCTGGGGGGCTGAGGATGTCGTAGCGTTCAGAGACGCGCTGGTTGCCGCGGTCAGCAGCGAAGAAATACTGCATCAAATCGTTGGTGCCGATCGATAGGAAGTCGGCGCGGCCCTTAAGGTCCGGCACGGCCCACGCCAGCGCCGGCGCCTCAACCATCACGCCGACCTCCACCTTCAATGGTGCGCTACGACCATGACGGTGACCCCACTCAAGCTCGCGATCGACCAGTTCACGCGCTGCGTCGAATTCTTGTACCGTGGTGACGAGCGGGAACATGACCCGGAGCGTCCGCCCGGCCGCAGCGCTGATCAGGGCGCGGAGCTGGTAGCGCAGCAAAGCGGGACGATCGAGCCCGATGCGCACGGCGCGCCATCCCAAAGCGGGATTCTCCTCGCGCTCGGCCGCCACGTACGGGAGCACCTTGTCGCCGCCAAGATCGAGAGTCCGGAAGGTCACTGGACGATCGCCCGCAGCCTCCAGCACGTCACGATAGAGCAAAGTCTGGCTCTCAAGCCGCGGCAGCGTCTCCGAGACCATGAACTGGAACTCGGTGCGGAAGAGACCAATGCCCTCCGCGCCGGCCTCGTCCAGATGGTGGACGTCGAGCGCCAAGCCGGCATTGAGCAGCAGCGTCATGCGCTGCCCGTCCGTGGTGATCGGCGGAATATCCTTTAGCCGGGCGAACTCCGCGGCGCGCGCCGACCGTAAGCTCAGCCGCTGGCTGTACGCCGATATGACCTGGCCTTCGGCGCGCAACCGCAACTCGCCGCGCTCACCGTCCAGCACCACCGCATCGCCAGCCTCAACGCGCGACAGCAAGCCCGGCAGCATACCGACCATCGGAATACCTAACGCCCGCGCCACAATGGCCGCGTGGCCAGTGTTCGAGCCGTCCTCCAGCGCAACGCCCTTCAAGCGCTCGGCGCCATAATCCAAAAGCTCGGCCGGGCCGAGTTCGCGCGCGATCAGGATTGCATCGTCCGGCATGGCTTGCGAGGTCGCGCCGTCCACACCAGCGAGCGCGCGCAGCAGCCGATTGTCGAGGTCCTCCAGGTCGTGCATGCGTTCGCGCAGATACGGATCGCGCGTCGCGTTGAATTTCGCCCGGTGTTCGCCGCGCACCCGCTCCACGGCAGCGTCGGCCGAGAGGCCAGCCCGAACGCCATGCTTGAGCTTGACCTCCCAACCCGGATCGTTCGCAAGCATGAGGAAAGTTTCCAGCACTTCGCGCGACACACCCGATATCCGCCCCGGGTCACCGTCGATCATGTGGGACAGCGAATTGCGGACCTGCGCTAACGCCGCTTCAAGCCGGCGCTCTTCCTCCACCGGATCATCCGCGATCACGCGTCCGAGAGGCGCGTGCGGCTCGTGCAGGACAGCGGTGCCAATCGCGAGCCCGTCCGAAAACGCCCTACCCAGCAGGAGCTCCGGGCGACTGGCGCGCGCTTCGACTTCAGAAAGTCCAGAGAGGTCGCCGAACGCGCGCGAGGCCACCATCTCGGCCAGCACCATGGCGATGGTTTGCAGCGCCTCGACTTCGTCTTCGCCATAAATGCGCGAGACGCGGTTCTGTACGACCAGAACACCGAAGGTCCGTTCAGAGCGGACGATCGGAACACCGAGAAACGAGCTGTAAGGGTCCTCGCCTGTCTCAGGGCGGTAAGCAAACCGCTCATGGTGCGGGGCGTCTGCGATATTGAGAGGTTGAGCGCTCTCCGCCACGAGGCCGACGAGGCCCTCCCCCTGCTTCAGTCTGGTCCGGTGCACGGCGGCCGGATCAAGCCCCTGGGTCGCGAAGAGTTCGTGCACTGTGCCGCGCGTCAGATAGATCGAGCAGACATCGGCGACCATGGTCGAGGCAATCATGGCCACAAGCCGATCGAGGCGCTGTTGCGCCTCGCCGCCCGTCTCCATGATTTCCCGCAATTTGCGCAGGAGAATCCGGGATCCGCCGATATTGGCTGGCCCTGCCATCGCCTCTGCTATCGTCTCCTTTCGGGCGCCCCCGATCAGGCGGCGTCTAATTCATAAGCCGTGTGCAACGCCCGCACCGCAAGTTCGGTGTAGGCGGCGTCGATCAACACTGAGATTTTGATTTCCGACGTGGCGATCGCTTCGATGTTGATGCCTTTTTGCGCAAGCGCCGCGAACATTGTCCGGGCCACGCCTACTTGGCTTTTCATACCGATGCCTATGACGGAGACTTTGGCCACATCGCGGCGAATGTGGATTTCCTCCACGCCAATCTTCTCGCGCGCCGCTTCGATCGTTTCCGCTGCGCGCGCCGCGTCCCGTTCCGGGCAGGTGAAGACAATGTTCTGGCGTTCCGGCTGGCGCGCTTCGCTCTGGACGATCATGTCGACGTTGACGTGCGCCTCAGCTAGGCGACCGAAAATATCGGCCGCCACACCGGGATGATCTTCTACCCCGAGCAGCGTGATTTTCGCTTCATCGCGCGAATAGGCGACGCCGGAAACGACCTGCTTTTCCACGATCTCATCCTCAGGACAAACCAACGTGCCGGGATTGGGCGCACCCGGCTCAACAAAACTCGACAGCACCCTGACTGGCACACGCTTGGCGAACGCTAGTTCGACTGAACGCGTCTGCAGGACTTTGGCGCCGAGCGACGCCATCTCGAGCATTTCTTCGTACGAAATTTTCTCAAGCCGCCGCGCCTTTGCGACGATGCGCGGGTCCGTCGTGTAGACGCCATCCACATCGGTGTAGATATCGCACCGCTCCGCGTTCAGCGCGGCCGCCAGTGCGACGGCGGAGGTGTCGGAACCGCCGCGTCCCAATGTCGTGATGCGATTATCGTCTGTGACACCCTGAAATCCGGGAACGACCGCCACAACGCCTTCATCAATAGAGGGCCCGATAGCTGCATCTATGATTTCGCCAATTCGCGCCTTGGCGTGCGCCGCGTCCGTGCGAAATGGAATTTGCCAGTTCTGCCAAGACCGCGCCGGCACGCCTAATCTGCGCAGCGCCAGCGCCAACAAGCCAGTAGTGACCTGCTCGCCGGTGGAGACCACGACATCATATTCATCGTCGAATGCGGCGCCGCTCAAGGCCACGCCGTTACCACCTTCACCGCCAGCGGCGCGCGCCAGCTGAACCAGCCGGTCGGTCTCCCCAGCCATGGCCGAGACCACGACCGCCACGCCGCGACCGGGCGCGCGTTCAGCCGCCACGAGACGCGCAACGCGGGCGATGCGCTCCACGTCGCCAACCGACGTGCCGCCAAACTTCATCACCAAACGAGACATCAGAGGCGTCGCCGGACCTGTTGCTGCAGCGCGAAGCGGCCGCAAACCGCCTCGGGCGCGGCTTAGCATGCTCCGCCGCGACGCGATACCAGCTTGACCGGATTGGTTTCTCTGCCGAACTGAGCCCGATGTCTGCGACTACTCTTGATCCGGCCGAGATCGCCAAATTCAATGCCTTGGCGGCGGATTGGTGGAATCCCAAGGGCCCGTTTGGGGCGCTCCACCGGCTGAACCCCGTCCGACTTCAGTTCGTCCGCGACTTTGCCTTGCGCTATTTCGGAAGCGCTTCCGCGCGGCCGCTGAAGGGCCTCGACGTCCTGGATGTGGGGTGCGGCGGCGGACTGGTTTCCATTCCGCTTGCGCGGATGGGTGCTGACGTTCTCGGCGTGGACGCAGCGCCAGAGGCTGTCGGTGCAGCGCGCGCCTACGCCGAGCGTACCGGTGTCACCGTGACGTACGAGAACACCAGCGCCGAGGCGTTGGTTGAACGCGGCGCGCAGTTCGATCTAGTGACGGCGCTGGAGATCGTTGAACACGTTTCCGATGTGAACGCGTTTCTTGAAGCTGCTGCCGCGCTGGTGAAACCCGGCGGCGCACTGGTTCTCTCGACGATCAACCGCACACCGAAGGCACGCGCACTCGCAATCGTAGGGGCAGAGCGCATTTTGAAATGGGCGCCTGAGGGCGCGCACGATTACGACAAGCTGGTGACGCCCGAAGAAATACGCACAGGTGCGCCCGGGATAAAATGGGAAGAGCCGGTAGGCATCACGTATGCACCGCTGGGCGCAGGCTGGTCACTGACCGACGATATCTCAGTGAATTACATGATTGCCGGCGTCCGGCCAGAAGGTAGCTAGCGGATCGTCGAACGTTTCGAGGGCGACGATCCGGCCGCCATCATTCAGATCACGGATCTGGAAGCCGCCCACCTGCAGCGCTTCACGCATGCGCTGACCGTTGAGGCGCGCCTGAAGCTCCGCGCGATACAGATCACCTTCGATGACGCCGGACTGACAAACCGATTGTTCGTCGGTTGTCTCGACCAGATATTCGATCATGTAGCGCACAGCGGCTCTCCCACCGCACCATCTTGCCTTGGCGCGTGCCGCGTTCGAATAGGCCAAACGAACTAGGAAAAGCGGGAAAACCGCCTATCCCACTATTGAACGTTGCGCCGTGAGGGATGGTAGCGATCCCGCAGCAGCGTTTGGCGTGACACCATCGGCTGCTCGACCCCTTCGATGAAGACGACGTCCGGCGCGGACGTTACTTGCAGCGGATCACCGTCCCAGATCACGAGATCGCCAGTATAATTACGCTCCAACCGTCCAATCTGCGCACCGACACCGAATATTTCGGCCGGCGTGCGGCTCACCGCTGCGAAGGCGGCATCCCACTCCATGCCGTTCGCGACAGCGTTACCGGCAAGCTGCAGCACAAGCCGCGCCTGGTGCGCATCAACGCTCCCCGGCGCCGGCGCGATTGCAACAGTAACGCCAGCACGATCGAGGATTGCGGCGTTATCCAACCGCGCAGAAAGACGCTCGAAACGATCTGGCAGGTTGGACAAAGGATCAACGATTACCGGAATGTTTGCGCGCGCGAGTTCATCAGCCACTTGCCAAGCTTCGGCACCGCCGTGGATGGCAAAACGCAGGCTGGGATTGACGCGTTTGAAGCGAATGAGCCGGCGGATGTCGGCAGCGCTTTCGATGTGAACGAGGAAGAGTCCCTGCCCGCGTGCGAATGGCTGCAGCGCAGCAGCATCAAGTTCGTTGAGCACGGCGCCGCCTTGGCCGCTGCGATAACGACCGGGATATTCTCGCGCGTCGCGCAAGGCCGCCTCAAATGCCGGCCACACCGCTGCTCGCGAGCCACCGGTGCGGCGCGCGCCCACTTCACCTAGTTCAACGACCATAAAGGCTTGGCTGCGGAAAACGCTGTCATCGCCGCCATCCAGCGAGACCAGCGCGCCCCGGCCAACGAACATTGTCTCCGTCGATGACGGCGCGATCGCAGCGCGGGTGACGCCTTCCATGCGGGTCACCGCGATTGCAGTGACGCCAGGATCGAATGCACGGCCAGCGTCCGCAGCCGCAGCGATCAGATCGCCACTGATGTTCGCGTCGTTGGGAGCGCCTGACCCGGAAATTTCCGAGAGACCGATTTCGCTCATCGCCGCGAAAGCGCCAGGCGTCACGTAGCGTCCCTGGGCTTCAACAATCCGCGCGCCGCGCGGTGCGGTGAGATTGGCGCCAACGGCGCTTATGCGCCCATCGACAATTAGTACGTCACCATTTTCGATCGTGCCGGCGGCCCCGTTCGTGACTACGCGGCCGTCGCGCACCAAGACAGTTTCAGCGGCGGCGGGCGCAGCGATCGCAAGCGCCATGACGAGTGCGGAGAGAATTCTCATTGGACTACTCCCCGATAGGTCTGGCCAAGCTCGAAGTCAGACGGTCGCTGATTGATTTGACCGCGCTCATAAATTAACGCGCCGTCCATATAGACCCGCTCCGCCACCGCGTAGCTAGAGAGCGGATCGGCCGACCACACGACTACATCCGCGCGACGACCCGGCTCAAGCGTGCCGGTTTCATCGTCAATGCGAAGCGCGCGCGCGGGATTGCGTGAGAGCCAAGTCCACGCTTCTGCGCGAGTGATCTCAAGCCCAGCGCGGCGGCCATCGGCGAGCGCTTTTGCCGCTTCCTGGTTCAACCGCTGGATGCCGACCTCACTATCGGAGTGAACGATGGCGCAGCCACCGCCCGCGTGAACGAACGGAATGTTTTCGCGGATGCCATCATACGCTTCGATCTTAAAGCCCCACCAATCGGCCCAGATCGCGGCGCAGATATCTTCCTGCACCAGAAGATCGGTGATCTTGTAAGCCTCGACAGCGTGATGGAACGCGGCGATCTCGAAATTGAACTCATGCGAGATCTCAATCGCGTTCGCCATTTCATCGGCGCGATAGCAATGCCACTGCAAGATGATATCGCCGTTGAGCACGCCCGCTAATGTTTCCATCTCCAGGTCACGATCCGGCGGCTCGCCGTTGCCCTCTTCAGCACTTTGGACGCGCCGGGCGTAACGCTGCGCGTTGGCGAATGCTTGTCGATAGCCGGCGACGTTGCCCATCCCAGTGGCGGGTGACGAATTGCGCGAGCCGTACACGCGCGCGGGATTCTCACCGCACGCCATCTTCAGGGACTGCGGCGCGCCCGGGAATTTCATCTCCTGTACAGTGCGGGCGCCAAGCACGGGGCGCAGCGTCACACCGCGGCCGCCGAAGAGGTTTGCTGAGCCTGGAAGCACGTGAAGCGTGGTCACGCCCCCCGCAACAGCGCGCTGAAAGCCTGGGTCCTGCGGCCATACGGAATGTTCGGCCCAGACCTCAGCCGTATTCGGCTGCGTCACTTCGTTGCCGTCGGACGTCGCTTGGATGCTTGGCGAGGGATAAACGCCTAAATGAGAATGAGCGTCGATAATGCCAGGGGTTACGAACCGGCCGGCGCCATCAACAATCGCGGCGCCTTCGGGAGCGGCTAAGTTCTGGCCGATCGACACGATACGGCCGTCCTGCATGAGCACGTCCGCATTCGTGAGTTCGGCGCCATTTCCATCAAACACGGTCGCGCCGCGGATCAAGGTCGGCGTCGAGGCCTGCGGCGCATAGGACGATTCATAGGGCGCCCGTCCGGCGGGCTCTTCCGTCTCGGCCTCAGGCGTGGTCGCGCAGGCGCTCAGCGCGATCCCTACCGAGAGCGCAAATACAAACTTCAATCTCGAACGCATGAGCTTCCCCCGCTGCGGCGCGCAGCATCTGAAAGCCTTCGCCGCCGCCGGACAAGGCCTTGCACGCGTTTCGGGAGAATCTCGCGACGAAAAGCTGCGATATCAGATGACGCGCTCGACGCCGCGCGCCGCCTTGAGCGCCGCCCGAGCGGCCGGGTTGGCGGAGACCATCTGCTTTGCAACCAATTCTACCTCGCGCCCATCATTGAGCTTGAGGATGAGGCGCAGCGGCCGGGCCTCCCCTGGGGCGGGCTTTGGCAGCGCTTGAATAGTCTGCGCCAACAGATCAAGCGGCGCGCCCTCTTTCAGGATGATGCGAAGGTCCTCCGCCGTGCGCGCCTCCGCCGCTTCGACCACTTCGAACGCATTCCCATAGAAACGCACGTCACCATCGTTCCAACGCACCCGTGTACGCACGACGAAAGCTTTGCCCACCTGGAGCATCTCGCGCGCTGCTGGCACGTTCTCCGGCAAGATCATTGGCTCAAAATCACCGCTCGGGTCGGACATTGAAACGAAGCCGAGCATATCGCCGCTGTTGCCGGGCTTGAACTGAATGCGCCGCACCACGCCGGCCATCAGATAATAGCGCGGCTCAGTCTCCCCTTCTTCGATGATGTCTGCATAGCTCGCGTACCGATCGTTCTCGGCGAAGAAATCAGAGAGCGGATGGCCGCTCAAGTAGAAGCCGGCGCTTTCCCGCTCTGCGTCGAGCCGATCCTGCGCCGACCATGCGGGCGCCTTCGGGAAGACCGGCCGCGCGCTTGGCTCATCAGCGCCGAACAAACTTGCCTGCGCGCTCAAGCGTTCAGCCGCAACACGCTGCGCGTAGGCCGCAATCACCTCCGCAGCGGCGAAGGCATGCGCGCGTTCAGGCTCAATTCCATCGAATGCGCCGACCTTCGCAAGATTTTCCAGCTGCCGGCGATTGATGGCTTTTGGATCAATGCGCTCAGCGAAGTCATAAAGCGCCTTGAACGGGCCGCGAGCTTTGCGCTCAGCGACGACGGATTCCATTGCCGTCAGGCCGACATTGCGCACCGCGCCGAGCGCGTACCGAATGGCGACGCCGCCATCCTCTTGCGGCTCGACACTGAAATCGGCTTCCGACTTGTTGAGATCCGGCGGCAAGAGCGGCGCACCAATGCGGCGCGAGTCCTGATAAAAGCTGGCGAGTTTATCTGAGTTCGAAATATCGAGACTCATTGAAGCCGCTAAGAAGTCCACCGGATAGTGTGCTTTTAGGAAACCTGTGTGATACGCGACGACAGCATAAGCTGCAGCGTGTGACTTGTTGAAGCCGTAGCCCGCAAATTCGGCGACCAGATCGAAAATGTGGGAAGCCAAATTCTCGTTGACGCCCCGCTCCTTGGCGCCGTCGATGAACCGCGACTTTTGCTTTTCCATCTCCGCGGGTTGCTTCTTGCCCATCGCGCGGCGCAGCAAATCGGCTTCACCCAGCGAGTAGCCCGAAAGCACCTGCGCGATTTGCATGACCTGCTCTTGATAGACGATGACGCCGTAGGTCTCTTCAAGGATCGGCTTCAGCGTATCGTGTAGATAGTCCGCCTTCTCGCGTCCGTGCTTCACATTCGCGAAGCGGTCGATGTTCTTCATCGGGCCCGGGCGATAGAGCGAAATCAGTGCGATGACGTCTTCAAGACAAGTCGGCTTCACCTTGCGCAGCGTGTCGCGCATGCCCTGACCTTCGAGCTGAAACACCCCGAACGTCAGACCCGATTGCATGAGCTCATAGGTCTTTTCGTCGTCATACCCAGTGTCACTCAGGTCGACGTCCAGACCGCGCTTCTTCAAG
Source organism: Terricaulis sp. (assembly GCA_034439495.1). GTDB lineage: Bacteria > Pseudomonadota > Alphaproteobacteria > Caulobacterales > Aquidulcibacteraceae > Vitreimonas. The sequence goes on from JAWXAM010000023.1 coordinate 14,050, forward strand.
AATTTCAGCGTCCGATCGATCACTGTGAGGGTTTTGAGACCAAGGAAGTCGAACTTCACGAGGCCAGCCGCCTCGACCCATTTCATGTTGAACTGTGTCGCCGGCAGGTGCGCCCGCGGATCGCGGTAGAGCGCCACAAGCTCGGTCAAAGGCCGGTCGCCGATGACGACACCAGCCGCGTGCGTCGAGGCGTTGCGATAAAGCCCTTCAAGACGCAGCGCCGTATCAATCAGATCGCGAACTTCGGCTTCGTTACGGCGCGCTTCTTTCAGGCGCGGCTCAAGCTCCAACGCCTCCTTAAGCGTCACCGGGTTGGCCGGGTTAGCCGGGATCATCTTCGCGAGCTTGTCGACCTGGCCGAACGGCAATTGCATCACACGGCCAACATCGCGCACCACGGCACGCGCCTGCAGCGTGCCGAACGTGATGATATGGGCGACACGATCTTCGCCGTACTTGTTCTTGACGTATTCGATGACCTCGCCGCGTCGCTCCTGGCAAAAGTCGATGTCGAAGTCCGGCATCGAGACGCGTTCCGGGTTAAGAAAGCGCTCGAACAGAAGGCCGAACCGTAGCGGATCAAGATCCGTGATCGTCAGCGCCCAGGCGACGACTGACCCCGCACCGGAGCCTCGACCTGGACCCACTGGAATATCGTTCGATTTCGCCCACTTGATAAAGTCCGAGACGATGAGGAAGTAGCCCGGAAACTCCATCTGCGTGATGACATTGAGTTCGTACTCAAGCCGCTTCCAGTATTCTTCTTCCGGCGCAGCAAGGCGCTCGCCCAACGCCTTCAACCGCGCCTTCAGGCCTGCCTCGGCCTGTGCTTTCAGTTCCGCGGGCTCGTCACGGCCCTTGGCCGTATCGAAACGCGGCAAGATGGGTTTGCGCTTCTCTACGCGGAAGGCGCACCGGCGCGCGACCTCGGTCGTGTTCTGAATCGCCTCAGGCAAATCAGAGAAGAGCGCCGTCATTTCCGCGGCGCTTTTGAAATAGTGCTCGTCAGTGACGCGCGGCCGATCCTCCTCTCCCAGGTAAGACGAAGCGGCGATGCACATCAGCGCGTCGTGGGGGCGGTGATCCGACTTGCTTTCAAAGCGGATGTCATTCGTCGCGACGAGCGGGAGACCTTCGGCGTACGCTATGTCGATCAGCGCCGCTTCGGTCTCGGTCTCGATATGCTCCCTATGACGCTGCAATTCGATGTAGAGTTTGTTCGGAAATGCCGCGGAGAGCTGGCGGATCGCCGCTTCCACGACATCGCCCTTGCCTTCACTCAGCAGCGTTGCGAAAGCGCCGTCGCCGCCGCCCGTCAGCGCGATCAAACCCGCCGAATGCTGCAGCAATCGCGCAAACGGCACATGCGCGTCGTCCGTTGCAGCCGTCTCCAAGAATGCCGCGCTCGAGAGCAGCATCAGGTTGGCGTAGCCTTGGGTGTTCTGCGCATAGAGCGCGATCGTGCCGGCTATGCCGCTTTCGTCACGGACATCGAGCGCCAGACCGACGATCGGTTGAACACCGGCCTCCGCGGCGGACTCCGAAAACTCAAGCGCGCCGAACAGGTTGTTGGCGTCAGTTAGCGCCAGCGCCGGCATCTCGAATTTTGCCGCGAGCTTAGTGAGGGTCTTCACCTGCAACGCGCTCTGCAGCAGCGAATACGCGGAGCGCGCGCGCAAGTGGATAAAGGGCTGGGTCATGGGCTACCGGTTTGATTCGCCCCTACTATAGCCTCTAGCGGCGGGTCATGCCGTTTCGCGGCGGACGAGCTTGCCGTGGTCAAGCGACACGACCCGATCCATGTATTTCGCCAGTTCCAGATTGTGGGTCGCAATCAGGGCGGCCGCACCTTCCCTGCGCACCAGCTCCGACAGCGCCGCAAACACAACGGTCGACGTATCTGGGTCAAGGTTGCCAGTTGGCTCATCCGCCAGGATCAGCACCGGCTTGTTGATCATCGCCCGCGCGATCGCGACGCGCTGTTGTTCGCCACCGGAGAGCTGTGGCGGCTGATGATGCAAGCGATGCGACAGCCCCATGACGCCGAGCAGACGCTCCGCCTCCGCCATCGCTTCGCGCCGCGGACGGCCCGCGATCAACGCCGGCAGCGCCACATTATGGATTGCGTCGAACTCCGGCAGCAGGTGATGAAACTGATACACAAAGCCGATCTTGTTGCGCCGAATATCAGTGCGTTCGCCTTCGCTCAATGTCCAAGTGGGGACGCCCTCTATAAACACCTCACCGCCGCTCGGCCGCTCAAGCAGACCGGCCGCGTGCAATAGCGATGATTTGCCCGATCCCGACTGACCGATAAGGCCAACAATTTCGGCTTGCCCGATATCGAGATCCGCGCCGTCTAGCACGGTGAGCTCGCTTTCGCCGGATTGGTAGCGCCGCTCTAGCCCCTGCAGACTCAACACTGCGGACGCGCCTTGCACATCACTCATAGCGAAGCGCCTCCACGGGATCGAGACGTGAAGCCCACCAGGCCGTCAGCGCCGTGGCCGAGAAAGTGAGCAAGATGGTGAAGAACGAGATGATCACCACTTCCATCCATTCCACTTTCGCCGGCAGCGACTCGAGTGAGTAAACAGTGCCCGGGAAAATATCGAAGCCGGTCAGCGCCGAGATTCCATTCTGGATTGGCTCGATAAAGAGACAGAACCCGATCCCAAGCACCAAGCCGACCGCCAGCCCGATGACACCCACCGACGCGCTGGCCATGAAAAACACGCGCAGGACGGCGCCGCGCGTAGCCCCCATGGTGCGCAGGATAGCGATATCGCGGCTCTTCAGCTTCACCATCAGGATGAGCCCTGTGACGATGTTGAGCGCCGCGATCGCGACCACCACCATGAAGATCAGCCGCATCACATTGCGCTCGACCACAAGCGCGTCCGCCAAACCTTGGCTGTTCGCACGCCAATCGTAGAGCATGAGCTCCGGCCCGAGCCGCGAGCGCAACTCCATCATAACCGGCCGCGTACGATCGGGATCGTCGATACGTATCTCGACAACATCTGCGCTGTCGCCGCGGCCGAACAAAATCTGCGCCTGCTCCAGCGGCATATAAACCAGGATCGCGTCGAACTCGGACATGCCGACGCTGAAGATGCCGCCGACCGGAAATGACTTTCGCCGCGGCGTAAACCCGAACGGTGTACTCGCCCCCTGCGGCGCCAGAATCGAAATCCCGCTGCCCTCCGAAATGCCCAAAGAAAGCGCGAGGCGATCACCGACGAGCACAGTCGGCGCCTCGATGCCTTCAAAACCTGAAAGCGTCCCACCGGCGCGAATGCTCTCCGACACAAGCGGCAGCGACTCCAATTGCTCGCGCGGGATGCCACGCACCAGAATGCCCGCCGCGCGCCCATCTACTGTCGCGAGCGCCTGTTCGTTGATCAACGGCGTCACATGCAACACGCCCGGCGCTTCGGAAGCTTCGCGCATGATGCGATCGATCTCGGGCATCGGTAGGCCACGGACATCTACGTAAATGTGTCCGTTCACGCCCAGGATGCGCGACAGCAGCGTCTCCCGGAAGCCGTTCATCACCGACATGATGATAATCAGCGCCGACACCGCGAGCGCGATGGCGACAACCGAGATCACCGAAATCAGTGAAACACCGCCATGTTGCCGGCGAGCGCGGAGGTAGCGGCCCGCGAGCATCCGCTCGAACAGGCCAAAGGGCTTACTGTTGCTCATCAATACGCCCGCGCGATCAGGATTTCTTCTACGCCTGGGGCGCCCGTGAAGATACAAGGCCTGTACGCCGCCGGCTGTGCCTGCGGCGCGTTGCGAATGGTCAGCTTCAAGGCTTTCAGGCGCGTCCCCACTTCTTCCAGCGCAGCGCCGGTGGGGCGCGACCAGTGCACGCGCGCCCAGCCCTTAAACTCGCGCTCATTCTCGCCGGTTCCGTAATACCGCTCGATATCAGCGAAAGTCTTGAGGTCGCCCGTGATGTTGGCTTCAAGGCGCGCCTTTGCCTCGGTGAAAAGTTCGACCTGCGCGACCTCTAGCAGAGCAGCCGCCTGCGCGACGAAGTCCGCCCGCGGCAAGGTGTGCGACTTGATTTTCTCGCCCTCGCGCAGCGCGTTGCGCCTGATGAACGCCACCTGCCCGCCGGCCGCATCGCGCGGGCCAATTTCACAAATAATCGGCGCGCCGCGACGCACCCAATCCCAGCGTTTATCGGCGGGCCGCGCATCCTTCGTATCAACAAACGCCCGCACCGGTGCGTTGAACGCGTTTTGCTTGTTCAACTCCGCCACCAGCTCGGCGCAGTATGTCTTGAGCGCTTCGTCTTCGGGTTTCCCGCGCAGCATCGGCACCACGACGATCTGGCGCGGCGCAGCGGCGGGTGGCGCGCGTAGGCCGTCGTCATCGCCGTGCGTCATCACCAGGCCGCCGATCATGCGCGTGGACATGCCCCAACTCGTCGTGTGCGCGAGTGACGAGCCGCCATCCTTGTCCTGATAGCGAATGTTCTGCGCTTCGGCGAAATTGGTGCCGAGATAGTGCGAGGTGCCGGCCTGCAGCGCCTTGCCGTCCTGCATCATCGCTTCAATCGAATAGGTGCGGACGGCGCCTGGGAAGCGCTCGTTCTCCGGCTTCTCGCCGACGACCACCGGGATCGCCAGGAAGTCCTCCGCCAAGCTCCGATAGAGTTCGAGCGCGAGCATCGTCTCTTCCATCGCGTCGGCTTCATCGACGTGCGCGGTGTGCCCTTCCTGCCAGAGGAATTCCGAGGTGCGCAGAAAAAGACGCGTGCGCATCTCCCAGCGCATCACGTTGGCCCATTGGTTCAGCTTCAGCGGCAGATCGCGATAGGACGTGATCCAGCGGCTGAACGCATCGCCGATAATCGTCTCGGACGTCGGGCGAATGATAAGCGGCTCGGTCAGCTCGGCATCAGGATCGGGCTTCAGCTCGCCATCGATCAACTTCAGCCGATGATGGGTGACGACGGCCATTTCCTTGGCGAACCCTTCAACGTGCTCTGCCTCCTTGGCGAAGAACGAGAGCGGGATCAGCAGCGGGAAATAGTAATTGTCGTGGCCGGTTTCTTTGATGCGCCGATCCAGTTCGCCCTGGATGCGCTCCCAAAGCCCCATGCCCCAGGCTTTGATGATCATGCTGCCGCGCGTCGGCGAATTCTCCGCCAGGTCAGCCTCGCGCACGACGGCCTGATACCATTCGGGAAAATCTTCGGCGCGCGTGACCTTAAGCGCATGCATGCGGGAAACTCTTGCTGTTGAAGGGCTTGGATAAACTGAGCCGCCCGGCCCCGCAACGCGGCTTAATGCGGCCGCAGGCCCATCAGATCGACCGAAACCGCCCAGGCGACGCCCAGCCACACAACCGCCGAAATCCCGGTCGCCAGAATGATCTTCATCCGCAGTCCGTGCACCTTCGGCGCGCCCGGCTCCGATCCGGCAACAATCTCATCGCCCGCCTCGTGCCCACTTTGCGCGCCGATCGGCAGCACAGTGAAGAACGCCAGCCACCACAAGATCAAATAGATCGCAACCGAGAGAAAAAGGCTCATCGGTGATCGCCTTTCGGCGTCTCCATGAGTTCGATCAGCACGCCGTTCGAGTTGCGCGGGTGGATGAAGATCACCGGCGTACCATGAGCCCCTATGCGAGGCTCGTTCAGCACCTTAGCGCCGCGCACCACCATCTCGTCCCGGGCCGCATAGATGTCCGGCACCTCGAAGCACACATGGTGCTGGCCACCCGTTGGGTTCTTCTCGAGAAAGTTCTTGATCGGGCTATCGGCGCCTAACGGCTCAATGAGTTCGATCTGGCAGTTCGGCAGGTTTACGAAAGCGTACTTCACGCCCTGGGGCGGCAGCTCTTTCGTATCGGTAATCGCGTCGGCCGTGACCCCATAGAGGTCCCGGTAGGTTTCCTTCGCGGCCTCAATCGAAGGCACCGCGATGCCCACGTGGTTAAGCCTGCCGATCATAAAATTCCGCTCCCGTCCGCTCGGCGCACTTTACAGCCGCAGTACGGAAACGTCGACCAGCGGGCGCTTGCGCCACAGTTTTTCCGCGGACTTGCGAACGGCGCGCATCACGGCGCCCTCAATAGCGTCATCGTCGCTGCGGTCAGCATGCGAAAGCTTGGCATAAGCGGCCTCGGCCGAGCGCTCGAGCTCCTCCAGCGCCAGGTCCATGTCTTCGTCATCCGGCATGGTTAGACCACGGACGGAGACGTTGGGCCCGGCGACGACGGCATTTTTCGCGTTTACGGCGAGTGCGATGTTAACCGCGCCGTCGGCGCCCAAGCGCTTACGGTCTCGGATCGCATCGTCGTCCGGCTCGACCAGCACCGAACCGTCGACATAAAGCCGGCCCGACGGCACCTCGTCGATTAGCGCCACGGGGCCCGGCGCGAGGCGAATGAGATCGCCGTTCTTCGGCGCAATCGTTTCAGGAATTTGCAGCGCCTGGGCCAGCTTCACGTGCTCGCGGATATGTCGCGTCTCGCCATGCACCGGGATTGCGATACGCGGCCGCGCCCATTGATACATCTGCTTCAGCTCATCGCGTGCCGGGTGGCCGGAGACATGGATGAAGTGATCGTCCGCCGTGATCAGTTCAACGCCACGACTCAGGAAGTCTTCATAGAGCGCATGGATCGCAGTCTCGTTGCCCGGGATGACGCGCGACGAAAAGATCACCGTATCGCCCCCGCGCAGTGAAACATTGCGATGATCACCTTTGGCGATGCGCGACAGCGCCGCACGTGGCTCGCCCTGGCTGCCGGTGCAGAGGAACAGGACGTTTGCATCCGGCAACGTGCCAGCTTCTTCTTCGTCGATGACTTCAGGCGCATCTTGCAAAAGGCCAATGCCCTTTGCGGCATGGTAGATGCGGTGCATCGAGCGTCCCACCAGGCACGGCGTGCGCCCCGCCGCGCGCGCGGCAAACAAGGCCGTCTCCACGCGCGCAACATTTGAAGCAAACGCCGTCACAGCCACGCGGCCGGTGCATTTGCCGATCACTTCCGTCAACTTCCTGCGCACGTCTGACTCAGAACCGGTCGTGCCTTCAACAAACACATTGGTGCTGTCGCACACCATTGCGAGAATGCCCTCGTCCGCCATTTCGCGGAGCTTAGCTTCGTCGGTGGTTTCGCCAATGAGAGGATCAGGATCGATCTTCCAATCGCCGGTGTGCCAGACAAGCCCAAGCGGAGTGCGAATGGCCAAGCCATTCGGCTCAGGGATAGAGTGCGTCAGCGTGACGAAATCAATCTCGAACGGCCCAAGATTTAGACGGCCCTTTAACGGGATTTCGGTCAGCGGCACTTTCTCCAGCAGCCCGCGCTCGCGCAATTTTTCGCGCACCAACGCCGCGGTAAACGGCGTCGCATACACCGGCGCCTTCAGCCGCGGCCACAACCAGCCAAGCGCGCCGATGTGATCTTCATGCGCATGCGTCAACACGATCGCGATGATGTTGTCGCGCTCGCCCTCAAGGAACGTGGGATCAGGCAAAATAAGGTCGACGCCCGGCGTGGAGTCTTCGCGTCCAAACGTGACGCCAATATCAACGATGATCCACTGACGCGCATCCGGCGGGCCGTAGCCGTACGCGTTGAGGTTCATCCCAATTTCGCCCGAACCGCCCAGCGGCAGGAACACGAGTTCGTCGTCAGCCGCTGGCCTTTTCAAAGCGCGCCGCCGTTCCGGCGAAAGATCTCAAGCAACCCGCGCGAGGTTAGGTCTTGGTCAAAATGGTCGATGGTCGGGAACGCGCCCTCGAACAATGAGGCGACGCCGCCAGTGGCGATTGTAATCATTGGCCTGCCGTACTCCTCGCGGATGCGCCGGCATAGCCCCTCGATCATCTCGATCGATCCCCAATAGATGCCGGACTGCATGGCGCTGACTGTATCCTTGCCAATAACGTGGCCAGGATCGCGGATTTCGACGCGCGGAAGTCGCGCCGCTGCTTCATGCAACGCCTGCAGGGAAAGATTGATCCCCGGTAGGATAACCCCGCCTTCGAAGGCGCCATCCGCGCCAACGATGTCAAAGGTTGTGGCGGTGCCGCTATCGATGACGATGGCCGGCCCGCCGTACTGCATGAACGCTCCAACCGCGTTCACCAGCCGGTCAGCGCCCGCCTCGTTCGGTTTGTCGATACGCACTTCGATACCGAGCTTCAGCCCATCCTCGCCGATCACCATCGGCTCAGTGTTAATGTAACGGCGCGACAGGTTGCGCAGATTGAACAGCGCCTGCGGCACCACGGTCGAAATGATGCAAGCGCTGATGTCCGAGAACGACAGCCCCGACAGCGTCATGATCTGCGTCAGCCAAGGCGCGTACTCGTCCGCGGTGCGAGTGGTGTCGGTGGAGGCGCGCCACTGCGCCCGCCAGGACTGACCGTCCCAGACTGCGAATTTGGTATTAGTGTTGCCGACATCGATTGCCAGGAGCATGGGATCAGGCCGTACCAGGAAGAAGGACATCGCCCGCCGCGATGAGCCGCGGGCCGTTCGCTGTTTCGAGTTCGAGTTCACCGCGCGCCGAGAGCCCGATGATACGGCCCTCGATCGCCTGCTCACCCTGCATTACGCGCACGTCGCGGCCAAGGCCATGCGCCCGTGCGAGCCAAGCTTGGCGCAGCGGTTCAAAGCCTTCGCGCTCAAGCCGCTTCGCCCAGCCTTCCAGGCGCGGTCTGAGCGCCGCAAGAAAGGCGAGCGGTTCAGGCGCCGGCGCGTCAGGCGGCAACAGTTGGCGGAGGCTTATCGTCGGCTGATCAATTGCCTTCGGAGCGGCCGAAAGGTTCACGCCAAAGGCCAGCGCAACCCAAGTCGTTTGCGGATCGAGCGCTCCGGAATCCAACATGATGCCAGAGGCTTTCGCGCCATCGATGAAAACATCGTTGGGCCATTTCAGGGTCGCGCGCCCGGCGCCCAAGGACGCATCTATCGTCTCCGCCAACGCCAAACCCGTGGCGAACCCGAGCAACGCGATCGTGGTCGGCGGGTGGCGCGTGGCAAAGAGATAAGTCGCGAGCAGATTGCCGTCGAACGAAATCCAGGCGCGCCCACGCCGCCCGCGGCCCGCAGTCTGCCTCTGCGCAATCAGCCAAACCGGCCCAGATTCACCGCGCGCGACGCGGCGGCGCGCCTCCAGAATTGTGGAGTCGATCTCGTCGAAGACCTCGACCGGCGCGTGCGCGTCGATCATCGCGCCTCTTTTCTCAAAAGCTCATCCGCACCGCGGCATCGACCCAGCGCTCCACGGCGCCAAGCATCAACACCAGGATGGGGAACGACAAAGCCGCCGCAGCCGCCGCCGTTACCATGATCGTCCCGCTCGGCGCCTGCAATTGCGCCGCCGGCGGTGCAAACCAGATCGAGGCGATCAGGCGCAGATAATACGCTGCCGACACCACCGCCGCGACACCGCCCAACACAGCGAGCCAAACCAGCCCGCCTTCGACTGCCGCGCTGAACACAAGCAGCTTTCCGATGAAGCCGGCAAATGGCGGAATGCCCGCGATTGAGAACAGCAGCATCGTGAACAGAGCAGCCATCAGAGGCCGCTTCTGGGCCATGCCGGCCAGATCGGCGACCGTCTCCGCTGGTTCGCCCTCGCGCCGCATCGCCAGGATCAACGCAAAGATGCCGATGTTTGTAGGTAAATAAAGCGCCATATAGATCAGAGCGGACGATGCGCCTTGCTCCCCGCCAGCGGCGAGGCCCATCAGAGCAAAACCGATATTGCCGATCGACGAATACGCCATCAGCCGCTTCAAATTGGTCTGTTGCAGCGCCGCGATCGAACCCCAAACCATCGAGATCGCCGCAAGCGCCATCACCACTTGCTGCCACTGCGCTTCCATGCCGGCGAATGGCTCGTAAAGCACCCGCGCCATCAGCGCGACCGCAGCCACCTTCGGTGCGGCGGCAAAGAACGCTGTGACCGGCGTCGGCGCGCCTTCGTACACATCCGGCGTCCACATGTGGAACGGCGCCGCCGACATCTTGAAGCCCAGCGCACAAAGCATCAGCACAAGGCCAAACAGCAACCCAACGCCGCCAGCGCCTTCGTTCACCGCCGCCGCAATCGCGTCGAACCGGATCGACCCGGTGAAGCCGTAGACGAACGACGAACCGAACAGCAGCAGGCCCGATGAGATCGCGCTTAGCACGAAATACTTGAGGCCCGCCTCAGACGAGTGCGCATCGTCCCGGCGCCACGCGGCGAGCACGTAAGCGGACAAGCTCTGCAACTCGACGCCAACGTAAAGGCTAATCAAATCCTGCGCCGACACCATCACGAACATGCCGAGCACGGCGAGCGCCACCAGCACCGGATACTCGAACCTTTTATCGCCCGTGCGTCCGAAGTGATCGGCGCCCAGCGCCAAGGTCGCGGCGCCGGCGAACCCGATCAGCACCTTCGCGAAGACGGCAACGCCATCGACAACCAACGCGCCCTGGAAAATCTCAACCGGCGCGAACGGCCCGTACATCGCCAGAACGCCAGCGCCGGCAATCGCCGTAACGCCGAGGATCGAAAGCGCGTGGAACGCCTTGTCCTTGAACCAAGCGCCGATCATAGCGGCGCCGAGCGCAAAGCCCACCAGCAGCAATTCAGGATGCGCGAGCGGCAGGCTCGCTGAGAGATCGCTCATGGGGTTCATGGGCGGGCTCCCAAGAAGGCGCTGGAGATCGCCTCAGCCGAGTTCTGCGTGAAGTCGAGCACATAACCCGGCGCAAGCCCCATAACCAACGTCGCGACGATCAACGGGATAAACGTCACCCACTCACGCGCATCGAGATCGGCGATGCCATCGAGCTTCGGGTTCTCGATCACGCCGAACGCGACCTTGCGATAAAGCGTCAGCGCGTATGCAGCGGACAGGATTACGCCGAGCGCGGCGCCCGCCGCGACCCAAGCATTCACCTGGAACGCGCCAACCATGGTGAGTATCTCACCCGGAAAGCCGCTCGTACCAGGCAGGCCGACATTGCCCATCGTGAACAACAGGAAGATCGCGGCATACACCGGCATCCGGTTTACGAGGCCGCCGTAGAACGCGATCTCGCGCGTGTGCATCCGATCGTAAACGACGCCGACACAGAGGAAGAGCGCGCCGGAAATGATGCCGTGCGAGAGCATCTGGAAGATCGCGCCCTGGATGCCCTGCTCGTTGCCGCTGAAAATGCCCATGGTGACAAAACCCATGTGCGCGACCGACGAGTAAGCAATCAGCTTCTTCATATCGAGCTGGCGGAACGCCACCAGCGACGCCCAAACAATGGCAATGACGCTCAGCGCAAATACGAACGGCGTGAAGAAGTGCGAGGCGTCTGGGAACATGGGCAGCGAGAACCGCAAGAACCCATAGCCGCCCATCTTGAGCAGGATCGCGGCGAGTACGACGGACGCAGCCGTCGGCGCTTCGACGTGCGCATCCGGCAGCCAGGTATGGACCGGCCACATGGGCATCTTCACCGCGAAGGACGCGAAGAAGGCGAGCCACAGCCAAATCTGAACCTGCGGACTAAACCCGCCCGCCTGCGCAAAGTCTGTTAGCGCAGGGATGCTAAATGGGTTCTCGATCCCCGCCGCGCGCGCCATCGACACCATGGCGACGATCGCCACCAGCATCAGCAGCGAGCCGAGCAGCGTGTAGAGGAAGAACTTGAACGCCGCGTACACACGGCGCTCACCACCCCACACCCCGATCAGAATGAACATCGGGATGAGGCCGCCTTCGAAGAAGATGTAGAAGAGGATGATATCCTGCGCGCAGAACACGCCGATCATCAGCGTCTCGAGCAACAGGAACAGCACCATGTAGCTGGAGACCTGTTTCTCGATCACCCAACTGGCTAGAATGCAGAGCGGCGTCAGAAACGTCGTCAGCATGACCAGCGACATCGCCAGCGTGTCGACGCCCATGGCGTAGCTCGCGCCAAACGCCCACGGGACGTTTTCGGTCAGCTGAAACTCAGGATTCGATGGGTCGAACGCCGCGAACGCGAACAGCGAGACGACGAACGTCGCGATCGTGAAGAACAGCGTCAGCAGCTTAACGCCGTTATCGTAGCCCGGGTTCAACCCGCGCGCGGACATACGGGACAGCAGAATGAGCACCGCACCCGCCGCTGGCAGGAACGTCAGAATCGAAAGAATGGGCCAACCGGCCACGATCTCGCTCATTGGCCGCCCCCAATGCTCGCGAGGATCGCATAGGCGCCGAAAGCCACCGCCGCGATCAGCATGACGAAGCTGTAGTGATAAACAAAGCCGGTCTGCACCTTGCGCAGGCTGCGTGAGAAGAAGCGCGAGCTAGCGGCAACGCCATCAGGGCCGAGCCCGTCGATGGTTTTCTGATCGCCCCACTTCCAAAAAAGGTCGCCAAGCGCACGCGCGCCTTTGACGAACACGAAATTATAGAGTTCGTCGAAGTACCATTTGTTGTAGAGGAACGCCCAAACCGGTCCCTTCGCCATCGCCTTCGAGGCGCCCGGCTTCCACAGATAGAAGACGATCGCCAGCAAGAAACCGGTCACGGTCACGATCAGCGGCGCCCACAGCACCCAGGTCGGGAAGTCATGGTGGCCTTCGTGGAACGGGATGACGTGATCCCAGAACTCGCCAGCGTGATGGCCGAGGAAGTACGGGTAGAAAACCGCGCCCGCGAGCACAGCACCGATCGCCAACACGATAAGCGGCGCAAGCATGATCCATGGTGATTCATGCGCCGGCGCCGCGCCATCCGCGGGCTTCGCGTGCGCGTCCTGGTGATGATCGTCGTGACCGTGATCGGCGTGGGCGCCAGTTACGTGATCATCGTGATGGGCATGCGGGTTCGGACGGAACTTGCCTTCAAATGTCATGAAGGCGAGACGCCAAGAATAGAAGCTGGTCAGCAGCGCTGCGCCGACACCGCACCAGAACGCAAACTGCGCGCCGATGCCGTGGCTCCCGTACGCCGCTTCGATGATCGCGTCCTTAGAGTAAAAGCCCGCAAAGCCCAGACCCGGCAGACCGAACAAGGCGCCAATCCCCGGTATGCCAAAACCAATCAGCGCGAACGTGCCGATCGTCATCATCGCCCATGTGATCGGCATCGGCTTACGGACACCGCCCATGTAACGCATGTCCTGCTCGTGATGCAGGCCGTGGATCACAGATCCCGCGCCGAGGAAGAGCAGCGCCTTAAAGAAGGCGTGCGTGAACAGGTGAAACATCGCCGCGTTGTAGGCGCCGACGCCGGCCGCGAAGAACATGTAGCCCAGCTGCGAGCAGGTCGAATATGCGACGACGCGCTTGATGTCGTTCTGCGCCAGACCAACCGTCGCCGCGAACAGCGCCGTCGTAGCGCCTACGATCGTCACGAACCCGCTTGCCAGCGGCGCAATGTGATAAAGCTCACCGAGCCGGCACACCATGAACACGCCAGCGGTCACCATGGTCGCCGCGTGGATCAGGGCCGAGACCGGCGTCGGGCCCTCCATCGCGTCCGGCAACCAGACGTGCAGGAAGAACTGCGCCGACTTGCCCATCGCGCCGATGAACAACAGGAACGCCGTCAGTTCCGCCGCGGGCAAAACCAGATCGCCCAGCACCAGCGCCTGATGCGCCAGCCGCTCGATCTGCCCGGCCACTTCAACGCCGTTCACCGAGCCCGCAAAGAGCGCAAGATCGCCAGCGGCCGTCGGGAAGAACTTGATCGTTCCGAGGAACGTGAAGCACGCCATGATGCCGAGCGCGAAGCCGAAATCGCCGATACGGTTGACGACGAACGCCTTGATCGCCGCGTCGTTTGCGCTGCGCTTCTGGAACCAGAAACCGATGAGCAGGTAGGACGCAACGCCCACGCCTTCCCAGCCGAAGAAGAGCTGCAGGAAATCGTTCGCCGTGACCAACGCCAACATCGCGAACGTGAAGAAGGAGAGATACGAGAAAAACCGCGCCCGGTGCGGGTCCTCGGCCATGTAGCCGATCGAATAGACGTGAACCAGGAACGAGACCGTGTTCACAACCACGAGCATGATCGCCGACATCGTGTCGATGCGGATGCTCCACGTTGAACTAAAGCCCGCCACATCTATGAAGCGGAACAGCTCGATGACGCGGACGTGGCCCTCGCCCCAAACGAAATCGAGAAAGATCGGCCAAGACAGCGCAAGCGACAGCCCGACGGAAGCCGTCGTAACCGCCATCGCGACTTTGTCGCCGATATAACGCTGCAGCAGCCCCGCGAACGCCGCCGCGAACAGCGGCGCGAGCACGATCAGGGCATCGGTGGAAAATTGCACCGGTTCAGCCCCTCATCTGGTTGATGTCTTCGACGGCGATGTTGCCGCGATTACGGAAGTACGTGACGAGGATGGCGAGGCCCACGGCCGCCTCAGCCGCCGCGACCGTCAGCACCAGCATGGCGAAGATCTGACCCTCCAGGTTCTGCAGATATGCCGAGAACGCGACCAAATTAATGTTCACCGCGAGCAACACGAGTTCGATCGACATCAAAATAATGATGACGTTCTTGCGGTTCACGAAAATGCCGAAAACGCCGATCGTAAACAGGGCCGCCGCGACGAACAGATAATGGGCGAGCGTGATTTCCATCAACCCAGCCCCTGACCCGGACGGATGTCTTTGAGTTCGACGCCTTCAGAGCGCTTGCGGCCCACTTGCGCGGCAATGTCCTGCTTACGAACGCCAGGCCGATGGCGCAGCGTCAACACGATGGCGCCGATCATGGCGACGAACAGAACCAAGCCCGCCATTTGGAATACGAGCAGATAATCGGTGTAGAGCACCTGCCCGATTGCTTCGGCATTGGTGATCCCGGTGTTTTCCGCCGGCGCAATCGCAATCGGTGCGCCATTCGCCGAGACCGCCGCGCTAGCGACGAGCCCCAACTCAGCCAGCAGCGCGGCTGCGATAAGCGCGCCGATCGGCATGTAGGAGAGAAAGCCCTGCTTCAGTTCGACGAAATCGACGTCGAGCATCATCACGACGAACAGGAACAGCACCGCGACGGCGCCGACATAGACGATCACCAGCAGCATCGCCAAAAACTCGGCGCCGAGCAGCACGAAGAGCCCCGCCGCCGTGAAGAACGTTAGGATCAGGAACAGCACTGAGTGCACAGGATTGCGCGCCGAGATAACCGCGAACGCGGAGATCACCGCGATCACAGCCAGCACGTAGAAGGCGATCGTCGCCAACATCCGTTACGCTCTCCCAACTTCAAATTGGCGCCCGGCGTTTTGCGCGAGCCGCCATCAGAAATCGCGCCCTACCGGTAAGGCGCGTCCAGTTCCAAATTCTTCGCAATCTCGCGTTCCCAGCGATCGCCGTTCGCGAGCAGTTTTTCCTTGTCGTAGTAAAGCTCTTCGCGCGTCTCGGTCGCGAACTCCAAGTTCGGCCCCTCGACGATCGCATCCACCGGGCAGGCTTCCTGGCAGTAGCCGCAATAGATGCACTTCACCATGTCGATGTCGTAGCGCGTGGTCCGGCGCGAGCCGTCTTCGCGCGGCTCGGCCTCAATCGTGATCGCTTGCGCCGGGCAAATCGCTTCGCAGAGCTTGCAGGCGATGCAACGCTCTTCCCCATTGGCATAGCGGCGCAGCGCATGCTCACCGCGGAAACGCGGGCTCTGCGGGTTGCGCTCGTACGGGTAATTGATCGTGGCTTTGCGGCGGAAGAAATACTTCATGCCGAGCGCAAACCCGCCCAGCATGTCCAGCATCAAAGCGCCCTTCGCGGCTTGCAGTAAGCGCGACATTATGAGCTCCCAACGCACCGATAGGTGCGATAAGCGAAACCATCGAAGCGGGTTTCGCCGGAAATGAAATCAGCGCCGCCGTTGCAATATGTCCGCGCCCGCGCATCGACTTCGCCGATGCTTTGTTGCGCCGCATCATAACGCACGTCGAACGCGCCACCCGCAGCGCCCGGAATAACAGCCGGCAGCGTTTGGCATGCAGCGAGCGCCACCAGCGCCAGAAGGATCACCGCACCCCTCATCCGCCCGCCACCGTGGCGTTGGCGGCCGGCGCGATGAAGGTCACGTAATAGCCCATCGCCACGACAGCCACGAGCGAGGTCGGCAAGAAGATCTTCCAACCCAGGCGCATGAGCTGATCGTAGCGGTAGCGCGGCACGATGGCCTTAACCATCGCGAACATGAAGAACATCACCCAGAGCTTGGCGTAGAAAACCAGCATCGCCACGGTCGACGTCCAGAACGGCGAAAGCCCCAGGCTCTCGATCGAACCCCACGGCAAGTGCCAGCCGCCGAGGAACAGGATCGTCGTCATCGCGCACATCATAACAATGTTCAGGTACTCGCCGATCATGAAGAGCAAATACGGCGTCGATGAATACTCGACCTGGTAACCGGCAACGAGTTCAGACTCCGCTTCCGGCAAATCGAACGGCGGGCGATTGGTCTCCGCCAGCGCCGAAATAAAGAACATCACCAGCATCGCCAGCATGGTGACGCCAACCAGAATGTTGGCCGGGAATTCCGCGAAGTTAAAAATCCGAAAGCCGTGCCACATCCAGATGCCATCGCTCTGGGCGTTCACGATCGTCGTTAGATTGAGCGAGCCGACCAGTAGCAACACGGTGATGATGATGAAGCCGATCGAGACTTCGTAGCTTACCATCTGCGCCGCTGAACGCAGGCCGCCCAGGAACGGATACTTCGAGTTCGAAGCCCATCCGCCCATGATGATGCCGTAAACGCCAAGCGAACTGATGGCGAAGAGATAGAGAATGCCGACATTGAGATCGGCGATGACGACATCGGGGCCCCAAGGCACCACCGCCCAGCCAATGAAGGCCAGCACGAACGTCAGCAGCGGCGCCAGTATGAACACCGTCTTGTTGGCGCCGGCCGGGATGACGATTTCCTTGAACACGAACTTGAAGAAGTCCGCGAACGACTGAAGTAAGCCGAACGGGCCGACGACGTTGGGGCCCTTGCGCAACTGCACCGCAGCCCAGACCTTGCGATCGAACAGCAAGAGGAACGCCAGCGAGATCAGCAGCAGAATGGAGATGGCCAGGATCTGGCCGAGCTTCATCAGCCCCCACTCCACTTCGAGCGGGAAATTGACGAACGGAACGTAATCGGCGCCGGGGATCATTCCGCAGCCACCTTGATCGCGCCGGCTTTCAGCCGCGAACACTCAGCCATCGTCTTCGATGCCCGCGCGATCGGATTGGTGAGATAGAAATCCGCCACAGGGCTGCGCAGTGGTGCGCCGGAAATATCCCCCGCCGCACCAAGCGCCGTCAGATCAAAACCCGCGGCCCCGACGGCGCCCGGCGCATAATCGACTTGGCCGAAGGTCGGATGATCCGCGATCATCTTGGCGCGTAGTGCGCCGAGCGTGTCGTAGGGCAGCGTCTTGCCCATCACACCCGAGAGCGCGCGCAGGATCGTCCAATCTTCCTTCGCATCGCCTTTCGGGAACGTGGCGCGGCGCCCGTACTGGACCCGACCCTCGGTGTTGACCCAGGTGGCGTCCTTCTCGGTGTACGCAGCGCTCGGCAGGATGATGTCAGCGCGGTGCGCGCCGGCATCGCCGTGCGTGCCGATGTAAATCACCGTGCCCGCCTTCGGCAGTTCAACTTCATCGACGCCGAGGAGCAGCAGCGTATCGAGCCCGCCCGAGAGCATCTCGCGCGCGCTCTTGCCGCCAGCGCCCGGCAGGAAGCCAAGATCAAGCCCGCCGACACGCGCCGCCGCATTGTGCAGAACGTTGAACCCATTCCAACCGTCGCGCACGACACTGGCGCTCGCCGCCAGCGCGCCGATCGAATGCAGCACCGCCGCTGAATCGCTCCGAGTCAGCGCGCCAGCGCCAACGATGATCATCGGCTTCTGCGCCGTCTTCAGCTTATCGACGGTCGCCGCGCGATCCTTCACCTCAGCCAACGATCCGCCGAGATGCGCATAAGGATAGGTCAGATCGGCGCCCTCGCCGATGAGCGCGATCTCGGCGCCGCGCAGCCAGGCCTTGCGAATGCGCGCATTCAGCACCGGCGCTTCGAGACGCGGATTGGTCCCGATCAGCAGAATGACATCCGCTTCATCGATGCCGGCGATAGTCGAGTTGAAAATGTAGCCCTCACGCGCACCGCCGCCGATCGCCGCGCCATCAGCGCGGCAATCCGTATTCGGCGAGCCCAGCGCGCGGAAGAGATCGAGCGTCGCCTTCATGCTCTCGGCGCACGCCAAATCGCCAGCGACCGCGCCAATGCGTTTTGGGTCGCCCGACAGCGCCTTCGCCGCCGCCTCAAGCGCCTCGCCCCAAGACGCGGCACGGAGCTTGCCGTTTTCACGAATGAACGGACGATCCAGCCGCTGCCGGCTCAAGCCATCTTCAGCGTAGCGCGTCTTATCCGAGATCCATTCTTCGTTGATCTCTTCGTTGACCCGCGGCAGCACCCGCAAAACCGCATCACCGCGCGCATCGACGCGAATGTTCGAGCCAAGCGCGTCCATCACATCGACGGTTTCGGTCTTGGTCAGCTCCCAAGGCCGCGCATTGAACGCATAAGGTTTCGACGTCAGCGCGCCCACCGGGCACAGATCGATCACATTGGCCGAAAGCTCGCTCGTTAGCGCCGCTTCCAGATAGGTAGTGACCTCCATGTCCTCGCCGCGGCCCGTCGCGCCGAGCTCTGAGACGCCGGCAACCTCGGTGACAAAACGGATGCAGCGCGTGCACTGAATGCAGCGCGTCATCACCGTCTTCACCAACGGGCCCATGAATTTTTCTTCGACGGCGCGCTTGTTCTCATCAAAGCGCGAGCCGCCGCGTCCATAAGCGACGGATTGGTCCTGCAGGTCGCACTCACCGCCCTGGTCGCAGATCGGACAATCCAGCGGGTGATTAATGAGCAGGAACTCCATCACCCCTTGGCGCGCCTTCTTTACAACGGCGCTCTTAGTGACGAGTTCGTTCAAGATATCATCGCGCGGCGGCGGCAAGTCTTTCACCTGCTGCGCGCACGAGGCGACCGGCTTCGGCCCAGATTTTCCGCCAACCTTCACCTCGATCAGGCACATGCGGCAATTGCCGGCGATCGAGAGCCGCTCGTGGTAGCAAAAGCGCGGAATCTCTGCGCCGGCGGCTTCGCACGCCTGCAGCAAGGTAAGCTCTGGAGGTACGTCGACTTCAACGCCGTCGACGAGTATTTTCGTCATAGCCAAGATCGCTTTCGCGCACGCGCATGGACGATTTATTGCGTCGCCGCAAGAGGGCCAAAAGCCCCTGCGATCAGCGCACTAAGCGCAAGCAAAACCGCGATGTCTGCTATGCACAAATTGCACTGTCGCAATGACCTGGCGTCACCGCCCAAAAAAGTTCCGCTGTAGCGGGTTAAGTAGCTGACGTTGCTTCAATTTTGCTGGAACGAGAGGCGTCTGTGCTCGTTGGTTATGCAAGGGCGGGCAATAGGAGCAATTACCCCATGGCCAACCAACCAAACCAGCCTGATCAGAACAACCAAGATCAGCAACGCCAAGCGCAGCCGGGTCGCGACGATCAAGACGCCGCGAACCGTGAAAACCGCGACCAGGACAAGAAGCGTCCAGGCGATCGCAACACCGATCAAGAACGCCCGCAATAAGCGGCGGCTAACACCCGAAAGCATGCGGAGCGGCGAAAGCCGCTCCGTTTGTTCGTGTGCGATTTAGTCGACTAGACGCAATTTGAAGAACGCAATGATCTCGTCGACCTTCTGACGCGTCGGCGAGCCGGCCTCATCGACGAGGTGCGTGGTCAACACGCTGTGGGGATTGGCGTTGAACGTGTCGGGTTTAGCCGCGCTGTCAGGTAAAACCTCACCCACGAACCGCGATCCCAGTGCGGCGCTGAACGCCTCGAACCTGGCCGCCTTACAATATTTGTCACCAGCGAACCGATAGCCCCGCAGCGTCAAATCCTCCCGCTCCATCCGTTCGCGAACGATTGCCATATCCCCGGGCGAGGCATGCATGCCGGCCGGATCGTTCACGGGCACAGACGGCTGGCACAGAACCGGCGCGCGCACCGATGGCTCAACCATCATAGAGAGCGCAAAATTGCCCGTCAGGCACATGCCCAACGCGCCCACGCCCTTGCCCCCGCACTCGCCATGCGCAACCGCTGCAAGTTGCTTCAACCAATCCACGACCGGACTGTGCTCGTCAGCGGAGTTCAGAATCTTGAACTCGCGCGCGATGCAAAGCACCCGGAAAATCGAGGCGTTGACGTAGCCGGGACTGTTCGGCTTGCCCGGTTTGCCGAAGAGCGACGGCAGATAAACGGTGAAACCCGCATCGCGGACCCAGCGCGCAAAGCGCGCCACTTCCGGCGTGATGCCAGGGATTTCGTGGATAATGATAACGCCAGGCCCGGCGCCAGACACGAAGACTTTTCGCTTCAAGCCATCGAAAGTCACATCGCGGCGCTTGAAGTCCTCAAGCTTTTCCCACGTCTCGATGACGCCCTTGGCCATGGCTCACACCTTCGTCAGCGCACCCTCGCCGACCACCGTGATCCACTCGCGCACGCGCCACGACGTGACAACCCCTCCATTCGTATAGGGGTCAGCGCGCGCGAAATCCTCGGCGACCTGCGCGCTCTCGGCTTTGAACAGAAGCAACCCAAACGGCGGATCATCATTTGGCACCGCGCCGCCAAGCTGCAACTCGCCCCGCGCAACTGAAGCGCGGCAGAGTTCGAGATGCGCGGGTCGCACGGTGCCGCGCTTTTCCATAAAGTCCGGCGCGTAGTCGTAGATTAGTAGGAAGTGCTTCATCACTCCGCCGCCACCATCTTCACTTGGTGCACGCCCTTCGCCGCGCGGTAGCGATCAATCCGCTGCTCAATCTCGGGACGGAAGCAGCGGATCAAACCTTGGATCGGCCACGCCGCCGCATCGCCGAGCGCGCAAATGGTGTGGCCCTCAACTTGCCCGGCCACATCCAACAGCAAATCGATCTCGCTGTGCTCAGCCTCGCCCTTGGCCATGCGCTCCAGCACGCGCCACATCCAGCCCGTGCCTTCGCGGCACGGCGTGCACTGGCCGCAGCTTTCATGCTTGTAGAAGTAAGCAATGCGCGCGATGGCGCGGATCATGTCGGTGGATTGATCCATCAAGATCACGGCCGCCGTACCAAGGCCGGAGCGATGCGGCGCAGCTGACAGTGCGTCGAAATCCATCAGCATGGTCTCGGACTCTTGCGCGTTGATCATCCGCACCGACGAGCCGCCGGGGATCACCGCTTTCAGATTGCCCCAGCCACCGCGCACGCCGCCGCAATGCTCTTCGATGAGCTGCTTCAGCGGAATGCTCATCGCCTCTTCGACGTTGCACGGCTTGTTCACGTGGCCGGAAATGCAGAACACCTTGGTGCCTGCATTGTTCGGACGGCCAAAGCCGGCAAACCATTTCGCCCCGCGGCGCAAAATCGTCGGCGCCACCGCAATCGATTCGACATTGTTCACCGTCGTCGGGCAGCCATAGAGACCGACATTCGCCGGAAACGGCGGCTTCAAACGCGGCTGACCCTTCTTGCCTTCAAGGCTCTCCAGCAGCGCCGTTTCTTCGCCGCAAATGTAGGCGCCGGCGCCGTGGTGCATATAGATGTCAAAATCCCAGCCATGCACATTGTTCTTGCCGACGAGCTTAGCTTCGTAAGCTTCCTTAATCGCGCGCTCCATGGCCTCGCGCTCAGCCACGTACTCACCGCGGATATAGATGTAACAAGCATGCGCCTGCATCGCGAACGACGCGACGAGGCAGCCTTCGATCAGCAAATGCGGATCGTGGCGCATGATATCGCGGTCTTTACACGTGCCCGGCTCGGACTCGTCGGCGTTGACGACAAGATAGTGCGGCCGATCCTTCACCTCTTTCGGCATGAAGCTCCACTTCAAGCCGGTCGGGAAACCCGCGCCGCCGCGACCGCGCAAGCCGCTCTCCTTCATCTGCGCGATGATCCAGTCGCGGCCCGCGCTGATCATGTCAGCCGTGCCGTTCCATGCCCCGCGCTTCTTGGCGCTCTCCAAGTCCGCGCCGCGCGTCCCGTAGAGATTGAGGAAGATGCGATCCTTATCCGCCAGCATGGTCGTTCCCACTCTGCCGCGTCCGGCGGCGATGATAGATATTGCGTTGCACGTAAGACCAGATCAGCACGGCCCAGCCTGCTGCCAGCAACCCGTACGCGCCATAAAGCGCTGCGCCCGCCTCGGGATCGCTGCGCAAATTCAGTATCGCGACGGCAGCGATCAGGATGAGGCCAAAACCGATGATGCGCGGCCAACGCGCGACGCCGCGCAGCTCCTTGCGATACGCAGCGCGGCCCTCCGGCGTCTCAAGACCAAGCGGCGCCTGCGCGTTCATGGCTTGCTCCCAAGCATCATGAACACGCGCAAGCCAAACCAGAGCGAGCCGATCGCCGGCGCCGCCACGTACATGCTGGTGATCTCGCGTTGCCCGAGCGTCGCCATGAAAACCGCGAGCCCGGCCAGACCGATCGCCAGCAGCGCGTAAATCACCACAGCGCTGCGCCGTACCGCACCGCCAAGGCGGATTGGTTCGTAGCGGCCACGCTGCGGCGTTGGCTCGATCGGGGGTTGCGGGTCGCTCACACCTTCTCCGGCAGAGCAGGCAATGTAATTTTTTGCGCCAGCGAACCATCATAGAGCGACGGATCCGTCAGCACGTTTGGGCCGCCTTCGGGCGCCGATGTCTGCCGTCCGCTCGCCGAGCCCGGCTCGATCTTTTCGCCACGCGCAAGCCTGTCGATCAGAGCCTCCAGCGCATCCGGTGTCAGGTCCTCGTGATAGTAATCATCGATCGCCACCACCGGCGCATTCACACAGGCGCCGACGCACTCGACCTCTTCCCACGAGAACAGACCATCCGCGCTGACCGCATGTTTCTCACCGATCCGCTTCTTGCAAACCGTCTTCAAATCCTCAGCGCCGCGCAGCACGCACGGCGTCGTCCCGCAAAGTTGGAAATGATGCTTCCCCACCGGGGAGAGGTGAAACATCGTGTAGAAGGTCGCAACTTCGAGCACGCGAATCTTCGGCATCTCCAGCAACGCCGCGAGCGCTTCGATCGCGGGCTCAGACACCCAGCCTTCCTGCTTCTGGATCAACCACATGATCGGGATCACGGCGGATTGCTTGCGCTCCGGCGGATACTTGGCCATCCACCAGCGCGCCTGCTCCATCGTCGACGGTGCAAACGCAAAACTCTCTGGCTGATCTGCGGCTAGACGGCGAACGCTCATCTCTCTCTCACTTCACGAAATCAACGCGGGCGATCCGCCCGGTCTTAACGGTGTAAATCACAAGCGCCTCGAAGAACGGGCCTTCGGGCGAACGCTCGCCCTTCTCGTGATCGATAACAACATCGCCAAGCGCCATGCGATGCTCGACCCAGGCGCGGTTCTGCGGATAGTCGGCGAATGTCTTCGCGTAACGCGCACGAATGTCAGCCGCCCCCGATTGCGTCACCGCGCCATGCAAATCGCAGATCACGCAATCGTCCGCATAGGTGGCGCAGAACGCGTCGAGGTCCTGCGCGTTGTACGCCTCCAATTGGCGCTGAACCACGTCGGCGGCGCTCACTTGTCTTTCTCCGCGATCCGCCGCATCGCCGCGTCCAAACGCGCGCGCCGTAAATCCTTCAGCATCGGGCCGGTCACCGGCGCATAGTGCAGCGCCGCCAACACGCCGACGCCAACCGCCACCGCAATGATGACATCGACACCTTGCGGGATCGGGCGCCCAAGCATCAGAAGCAGCGCGACCGGAATGGGGATCATGAAGGCGGCGGCCTGAATGATCAGCGCGAACAAGTAACGCTTCGGCCCGCCCGGAAAACGCTCACGCGCACTGCGACCGGTCAAATAACTGAACGTCACCGCGAGCGCGATCGCAACGCCGATCCACATAATCAAACTGACGATCAGGGCGCTCGTCATGGCGACACCTTCCGCGCTTCGATCGCGTCAAGCTTCGCCAACGCCTTCTCAGCGTCATCCCGCGCCTTCAAAAGCGTCGCACGGCGATAGGCGCGCAGATAGGTCTTCAGCACCGGCACCTTCAGCAACGCCCCGCGCCGAATGACGATCAGCATCAACAACGCTGGAATAAACGAGAGCGACGACAAGCCAGGCGAGAGCCCCGGATCGAACCCGCGCGCGTCCATCACCTGCATCCGCAGGGGCACCACCACGAACCCAATCAGCAACCCGATCGCCAAACCTTGGATCGTGGCCCCGATACGCACGCGGGCGGGATGATGCTCGACATGCTCCGGTTTAAACGCGAACAAAGCATGCAGCAGGAACGCAAGAGCGATGACGAGAGCAACCACGCCCTCGATCCAAAGCATAAGCGGTGCATGCTCAGGGCTCACCGGTCCGTTCCGATCACCGGTCGATCTCGCCGAACACGATGTCCAGCGAGCCGAGTACAGCGGACACGTCTGCCAACATGTGGCCCTTGCAGAGATAATCCATCGCCGCGAGGTGCGGGAAACCCGGTGCGCGGATTTTCAAGCGATACGGCTTATTCGTGCCGTCGCTCACCAGATAAACACCGAACTCGCCCTTCGGCGCCTCGACCATCGCGTACGCTTCACCAACCGGAACGTGGAAGCCCTCGGTGTAGAGTTTGAAGTGATGGATCAGCGCTTCCATCGAGTTCTTCATCTCGGCGCGGCGCGGCGGCGCGAACTTCGAATTCTCCGGCAACACCGGCCCCGGCGCCTGGCGCAGCAGCTTCACGCATTGCTGCATGATCTTCACCGACTCGTACATTTCCTCGACGCGGCAGAGGTAGCGATCATAGCAATCGCCGTTCTTGCCGAGCGGGATCTTGAAATCGAGCTCGTTGTAAATCTCGTACGGCTGCGAGCGCCGCAAATCCCAAGCGAGCCCCGAGCCGCGCACCATGACGCCCGAGAAGCCCCACTCAATCGCATCCTGCGCGCTCACCACGCCGATATCGACGTTGCGCTGCTTGAAGATGCGATTGTTGGTCAGCAGGCCTTCAATATCATGCACCGTCCGCGGAAACTGCTCGCACCACGTTTCGATATCGTCGATCAGTTGCGGCGGCAGATCCTGGTGCACGCCGCCCGGACGCACATAATTGGCGTGCATGCGCGAGCCCGAGGCGCGCTCATAAAACACCATCAACTTTTCGCGCTCTTCGAAGCCCCAAAGCGGCGGCGTCAGCGCGCCGACGTCCATCGCCTGCGTCGTGACGTTCAGTAGATGGTTCAGAATCCGCCCGATTTCCGAATAGAGCACCCGAATGATCGAGGCCCGGCGCGGCACTTCGATGCCGGCGAGCTTCTCGATCGCCAGGCAGAATGCATGCTCCTGATTGATCGGCGCCACATAATCGAGCCGGTCAAAATACGGGATCGCCTGCAGATAAGTTTTGTACTCGATCAGCTTCTCGGTGCCGCGATGCAGCAACCCAATGTGTGGATCGACGCGCTCAACGATCTCGCCATCCAACTCAAGCACTAGGCGCAACACACCGTGCGCCGCCGGATGCTGCGGTCCGAAGTTGATCGTGAACGTGCGCTTCTCTTCAGCGGTCACCGGCGTGAGAGAGAGATCGTCAGCCATGATCATCAGCTCCGCCAATATTTCCAAACGCCGCGACGACTTCAGCGCCTGTCATTTTCCGTGTCGGGTTCGCGAACGCATAATTGGTGGGCTTTTCGTCGATGTAGATTTCAACATCGAACTGGAACTGCCCAGGATCGTCGAAAGCGTGCGCTGACACCGTGAACAGCTTGTGGTCGCGCGTGCGCCAGAAGAGGCTCGACCCGCAGGTCTTGCAGAAACCGCGCTCGGCCCAGTCAGACGATTGGTAGACGCCAACCGCGCTCTCATCCTCGAATTTGAGATCCGTGCAGAAAACAGTCATCGCAGGCGCGCCAGCCCACCTGCGGCACATCGTGCAATGGCACGCGTCCATCGTCATCTTCTCAGGCGTGGCCGTAAACCGTACGGCGCCGCACAAGCAACGGCCGGAAAGCGGTGGCGCGCTCATGGCTTATTCCGGCCATCGCCGGCCTTCTCATCACCCGGAAGCGTCATGCCTTCCCATGGGCTAAGGAAATCGAAGTTACGGAACGCTTGCGCGAGCTTCACCGGCTCATACACGACCCGCTGCTGCTCACTATCGTAGCGCACTTCAACGTGGCCGCTGAGCGGGAAGTCTTTGCGCAGCGGATAGCCCTCGAACCCGTAGTCGGTGAGGATGCGGCGCAAGTCCGGGTGGTTCGAAAACAGAATGCCGTACATGTCGAACGCCTCGCGCTCGAACCAATCCGCGCACGGATAGATCGTCGCGACGCTGGCGACCGGGGTCTGCTCGTCGGTCGCGATCCGGATGCGCACGCGATGGTTCAGCTGCATCGAGAGCAGGTGATAAACCACGTCAAAGCGCTTGGCCCGCTCCGGATAATCGACGCCGCAAATATCGATCATGCTGGTGAATTTGCAGCGCGGGTCATCGCGCAAAAACTTGATAACCGCGTAAATCTGATCGGCGCGCGCCGTCAGATTGAGCTCGCCGAACGCGACCTCATGCGCTTCGATCGCGCTCGTCATCGAAGCTGCGATATGGGCGCCCAAGTCTTCAAGCGATTGGCTCATCGTACGATGTTCCCTTCGCGACGAATTTTGCGCTGCAATTGCAGCACGCCGTACACCAACGCTTCCGCGGTCGGCGGGCACCCCGGCACGTAAATATCAACCGGCACGACGCGGTCGCAGCCGCGCACAACAGCGTAGCTATAATGATAATAGCCGCCGCCGTTGGCGCATGATCCCATTGAGATCACGTAGCGCGGGTTCGGCATCTGATCGTAAACCTTGCGCAACGCCGGCGCCATTTTGTTGGTCAGAGTCCCTGCGACGATCATCACGTCCGACTGTCGCGGCGAAGCGCGCGGCGCAAAGCCAAAGCGCTCAAGATCATAGCGCGGCATCGACGCCTGCATCATCTCGACCGCGCAGCACGCCAAGCCGAACGTCATCCACATCAGCGAGCCCGTGCGCGCCCAGGTGATGAGATCGTCCGCTGCCGCGGTGATGAAACCCTTGTCGGCAAGCTGATCGGAGAGGCCCGTGTAGAACGGATCGTCTTCCTTCACAGGAAAGCCGCACTCGACACCCGCGCGCCCTGCGCCGCCGGCTGGAGTGATCACTCCCATTCGAGCGCGCCCTTCTTCCATTCGTAGATAAACCCAACCGTAAGCACGCCGAGGAAACCCATCATCGACCAGAACGCGAACTGCGCGACTTCCGTCGGCATATCGCCAAGCGTCACCGCCCACGGAAACAGAAACGCGACTTCAAGATCGAAAATGATGAAGAGGATCGAGACGAGATAGAAACGCACGTCGAACTTCATGCGCGCGTCATCGAAGGCGTTGAAACCGCATTCGTAGGCCGAGACCTTCTCTTTATCGGGAGACTTCGGCGCCACCACGAAGGCGGCAATCAAGAAGCCCGCGCCGAGCACCAAGGCGACGGCGAAAAAGATGATAATCGGCAGATAGTCGAGCAGATCGAGGCCCATGAGCGTCACCTAAGCCGGTGCGGACCGCAACGCCAGGGTTCCAGGCGCCGCAGCCGCGAAATCGGCGCGGACGCTAGTGGCGCCCGCCCGCGATGGCAATCTGCGTTTGTCGTGGAGTTTCAAGCGAGAATGGCGCGAGTGACGGGACTCGAACCCGCGACCTCCGGCGTGACAGGCCGGCGCTCTAACCGACTGAGCTACACCCGCGTCTCTTTCGCGAGAGGGGCCGGAATTAGGACAAGCCGTTCCCCCGGTCAAGCGCGCGAAGACGAGGCTTCTAACAGATAAAGATTAAGGACCGGCTGCCGCTACGGCGGTCGTCCGAATGGGATCGTCCCAGCTTTGGCTGGGTGAGGTCAGCCGCAGCAGCGCCTCCAGCCGATCGTTCGGCACTAGCTTCTCCGCCCCGGCCATGTCGCTCACGCCCACGAACACATCGCCGGTGCCGATATCGATCGCGACGACCGACAGGCCCTCGAGGCAGCCACTCGGCGCGCAGCCCGAAAAAACCAGCGCTTGCGCGCCGCCGCCGCCCGCAACCAAGCCCGGCACTTGGTTCGCCATGGCGTGATTGAACCGCTGCGCCTCAGCAGTTCCGGCGACACCCAAACCTTCCAACGCATAACGCTGCATCGCCGGCTGCGCGGTAAAATCGGCATAGGTCATGCCAGCCTGGGCGCGAAAATCAGGGATCGAGGCGGCGCTGATCTGCTCCATCGGCGCGGAAACCGCCGGCGGCGGACCAACACTAGCCTGGCCGCACGCCCCCAAGCCGAGCGCGGCGATCACGACAACTCCGGATCGAAGCTGAATCATCCCCGCCCTTATAGCACCGCCCTGACCCAACTGCGTAGCAAGTTGTCCACAGGGCGTGAAGTTCCATCTCGATGCCGAACCTTGGCTTGCCTAGCCGTAGCTGCGCTTGGCCAAAGCGCCCGCCTTCGCCCTCTGGGCTTCGGCGAGGCAGCCTTAGCTCCGCTGCGCGCAGCGAAGGCTGGCGGAGCCATCCGTAGCTCGCAGGTGAGAGGCGCCAGTCCGCCTTCGCCAAGGCTTCGGCGGACATCCTACCCTCGCTTCGCGAGCGTAGGATGGTGGGCGGTGAGGGGATCGAACCCCCGACCCTCTCCGTGTAAAGGAGACGCTCTACCGCTGAGCTAACCGCCCTTGCCGAACCGGCGCACTCCTCTGGCAACCCGCGCGCGTCCGCGCAAGGGCGCCGCCAGCTTCTCTCCGCAATTACAGCAAAAGCTCGCACCAAGGCTATGGCGGTCCACGCCGCATCCTGTGCAACGCACAATCTTCTGCTGCGGCGCAAACGCCTTTTGCGCGATGCCGAAAAAAAGGCTGATCCCGGCAATCATGAGCCCAACGGAAAACAAGCGCCCCGCAGCCGTATCGATCGTGATGTCGCCATAGCCCGTCGTCGTTAGCGACGTCACAACGAAGTAAATCGCATCTACAAAGTTGTTGAGTTTCGGGTGCTGCCCCAGAAAGAAAGCCTGCGTGAAACCGGCGGCCATAAAGACAAACACGAACAAGGTAATGATGGCGCGCGTCAAATCCTCGACATAGGTGTCATCCCACTTGCCGCGCGCCAGCACGTTCCAGAAGCGCTCGCTATGCACCAACGTCCAAAGGCGCAAAATCCGCAGGAAACCCCAATTGTGAAGCACCGCGGGAAACAAGAGCGTCGCGAGAACAACGAGATCGATCCAAGTTGTCGGAAACTTTAGCCAACGTCGCAACGTACCGAACGCAAACAAGCGCGCGAGTAGATCAATGGCAAGAAACACTGCTATCGCGACGTCGACGATCCAGAACCAAGGCAGCTCGGCAATAAATTGGCTACCAATGAAGAAGCCAATGATCAGCAGATCGAGCACCAGCAACACGCCTTGAAAGCGCACCGCCGATTGCGTGTGTCCAAAATAAAGCGCTCTAATGCGCGAGCGCAGCCGACTACGCATTATTCTTGATTGCTTTGCATGTTCGCAAAGAACGCAGCGGCCTTAGCGTCCTCACCGGTTCGCTCTGCGGGAACGTCATCGCAGAACTTCACCCAGGAAAGCCTGCTCTCGATCCCGTATTGCTGAAGGATTGGCGCCGATTCTGGATCATCCAGCGATCCGATCGTCACGTAAAAGCGCGCCTCAGGCAGATCGTAGCTAAACGAAAGCGGCGTGCCGCAATCTCGGCAATACGCGCGTTTGGCCAAGTTGGAGCTCGCGAAAAACGCTGGCTCGCCCGCGGTCCACTCAAATTCGCTCTTCGGCGCACCCGCCAATGCAGCGAAAACCCCGCCCGTCGCCTTCTGGCACATGCGGCAATGACAGACATGCGAGTTCTGCGGCGCGACATAAAGCGCATACCGCACTTTCCCGCATTGGCAGCCGCCCGTAGCGACCGGCGTTTTGACTTCGCTCATGGCGCCGCTCTACCACCGCTCCTGATCAGAGCAAAGCCGAGAGCAAACCAATGGCCGTCACAGAAACCAAAGCCGCTCTCGCGGGCGTGCGTGTGCTCGATCTCTCACGTGTTCTTGCCGGGCCCTGGGCCACGCAAATCCTCGGCGATTTTGGCGCCGATGTGATCAAGGTCGAAAAGCCCGGCGCCGGCGATGACACGCGCTCCTGGGGGCCGCCATTCCTAAAGGACTCTGACGGCGAGAACGGAGACGCCGCCTATTACCTCGCCGCCAACCGCAACAAACGCTCTGTGACGATCGACTTCGCCAAACCCGCCGGCGCCGCGCTGGTAAAGCAACTCGTCCCGCACTGCCAAATCCTGGTCGAGAACTTCAAAGCTGGCGGTCTGAAGAAATACGGCCTCGACTACGCGAGTGTCGCCGCAATCAATCCGTCCATCGTCTATTGCTCGATCACCGGCTTCGGCCAAACCGGCCCATACGCAAAACGCCCCGGCTACGATTACATCATCCAAGGCATGGGCGGCCTGATGAGCCTCACCGGCGAGCGAGCGGGCGAACCGATGAAAAGCGCCGTCGCGGTCGCCGATCTCTTCACCGGCATGTACGCGGTCACGGCGGTGCTCGCGGCGCTCCGCCACGCCGAACGCACCGGCGAAGGCCAACACATCGACGCTGCGTTGCTGGATTCACAGATCGCGATGCTGGCCAATCTCGGCGCCAGCTACCTCGTTTCAGGTGAGAAGCCGCAGCGCCTCGGCAATCAACACGCCTCGATCGCGCCGTACCAGGTGCTCGCCACCGCGGATGGGCACATCATCCTCGCGGTCGGCAATGACGGCCAATTCCGCGATTTCTGCGCCGCCGCCGGCACACCCCTCGCCGACGATCCGCGCTTCTCGCACAACGAAGCGCGCGTACAGCACCGGGAAGAGCTGACTGCGGCGCTCACCCACATCATGCTCGCGCGCACCACCGCACAATGGATCGTCTTACTTGAGAAAGCACAGGTCCCGTGCGGCCCGATCAACACATTGGACCAAGTCTATACGGATCCGCACGTCATCGCCCGCGGCGCGGTCGAGAGCGTCACGCGCGCAGATGGCGATCAGATCAAACTCGCCGCCAATCCGCTTCGCCTAAGCGCAACGCCTCCGACGACCCGCGCGCCGCCTCCACTGCTGGGCCAAGACACCGACACCGTACTGAAGGAACTTCTCGCACTCAGCGAAGCCGACATCGCGCAACTGCGCGGCGACGGCGTGGTCTGAACGGAACTTTGCGGCGACTTGGCGCCTACGGAACGGAAGCATCGCGCCGTTGTTAGGCCTGCACGAGATCAGGAGAACGACGAATGCGCCTCGCGATTACTGCATACATTTCCGCCGCCGCGTTGAGCCTCAGCGCCTGTGCCGGCATGACCCAAAGCGAACAGGGCGCCCTCACCGGCGCAGCCATTGGCGGCGCTGCTGGCGCCATCCTTGGCGATGATGAAGCCGCTCTCGCGGGCGCCGTCGTCGGCGGCGCTGCTGGTTGGTACCTGGGTTGTCGTCAAGAAGGCCGTTGCGGCAACGTCGATAACCGCCGTGAGCGCTATGACCAGCGCACTGGCCGCTACTATTTCTACGACTCGCAGTCAGGCCGCTATTTCTACGAGAACGGCGAACCTTACCCGTGAGGTGACGCCACCGCGTAGAAACGGAGACGCCGCGCTTGAACAAGCGCGGCGTTTTCATATCTGGCCACGGCGTAAGCCATCCGAAGCTGCGCGCTGGATTACCAGTCCTCCTTCGCCAAGGCTTCGGAGGACATCCCACGCTCCGCCTCGCGCAGCGTAGGATGGTCGGGGCAGAGGGATTCGAACTCTCGACATCCAGCTCCCAAAGCTGGCGCTCTACCAGGCTGAGCTATACCCCGGTGACGTCCTGTTGCCACGCCGCGTACGGCGCGGCAACTTCAACTAGCTTGGAAAGATGCGATGCCGCACGCGATCGCCCGGCTGGATGCCAAGCTCCGCAGCATGGCCGCCGCGAATTTCCAACACGCCGCGCGTCAGGCCGGCTGACGGCACCGGCGCATCCGAATACGGCGTCGTGAACGGCGCGATATTCAAGATGCGGCCGTCCTCGCCAATGAAGATAATATCCAGCGTGCTTGGCGTATTGCGCATCCAAAAGCTCGCGCGTTCGGGGCGCTGAAAGTGAAACAGCATGCCGTAATTGTCCGCCAGGGGCGGCCGGAACATCAGCCCCCGCGAACGCTCCTGATCGTCATCGGCGATCTCAACCGTGATCTGCACGGGGCCGTTCGCCGTCTCCACCGTCAGCGTCTCAGTCTCGACTGCTGCCTGCGCCGCATCCGTCTGCGCCGCACGGCCTTCCGGCTGGGCGCACGCCCCCAGCACTAAACCGATGGCGAGCGCGCCGAGGAGTTTCTTCAAAGACATGGCTTCTTCCGTCCCCTGGGGAGGGGATAATTAACACGACGGCGAAGGCGGGAAAGTGGCAGGCCCTAGGGGAGTCGAACCCCTCTTTCCTGGTTGAAAACCAGGCGTCCTAACCGATAGACGAAGGGCCCGCGTGCTCATTCGAGTCACCTCGAATGCGCGGGAGGCCGCGATATAAAGTGGCTGATTGGCGCTGGCAAGGCGGGAGGCGCGCTTGATTTTCAGGGTTCTTGGCCTGCTGACCGGCTGGGTGCTGCTCGCGCCGCTGGCGCTGGTGATTTTCCTGCGCCTCGGTGGCCAATACCAGGACTGGATGGCCCCCGCCGCTGGCATCGCAGTCTCCGTCCCGATGCTCGGCTTCTTTACCTTCGCCGGCATCGTGCTGATCGGCCTCTGCGTTCGGGGCCTCTCGCGGCCGCAGGACGAGAGCTTAACCGGCCCCGGCTAAATCCACGATCTCGACCTCGGCCTTCACGTTGCCATTCCACTCATTGCGCTTGACCCGCACCGCGGCGTGATAGGTCGCATCGCGCTTCAGCAGCGCCTCGCCCAGCGGGCTCTTC
>JAWXAM010000024.1:0-2999 GCA_034439495.1 Terricaulis sp.
ATGCGGCTCATGGCGTGCTCCCTCGATTGAGGCCTTCCTAGCGCCTGCGCTGCTATTCGTCATCCTCTTCATGGGAGGCCTTCAGCCCGCGGCCCGTTTGCACCGCGTCCTTGCCGAACCTACCCCGGGCCTTCGCGATCGCGGCTTCGGCCGCCGCGCGCTTGGGGGTTTGCGTATCGAGCATGTCGCCCTTATCCGCCGCCGCCGCATCACTGAAATCCGATAGGCCGACGCCGATCAGCCGATATTTGGTCTTCCCGTCGGCATCACCCGCCAGCAATTCGCGCGCATGCGCGAAGATGCGCGATGCGAGCAAGGTAGGCTCAGGCAGTTGACGCCGCCGCGTGATGATCTTGAAGCGTGTGTCTTTAAGCTTGAGTGTGAGCGTCAGCCCCGCCGTGTCGCTGGCGCGGCAACGCGTGGCGACTTTCTCGCACAGCGGCCAGAGAATATCCTCCAGCGCTTCAATATCGGACACATCCTCAAAGAACGTCGTCTCCGACGAAATGCTCTTGCGCTCCCCATGCGGATCGACCTTGCGCGGATCATCCGCCATCGAGAGCGCGAAGAGATGCGCGCCCCAATCGCCATAAAGCGCCCGCATGCGCTGCGGCCCAACCGTGCGGATATCGCCGATGGTCTTTAGCCCGTTGCGCTCCAACCCCGCTGCTCCCGCGGGACCCACGCCCGGCAGAGTGCCGACGCTCCGTGTCTCCAGAAACACAAGCGCTTCACCGCGGCCGATGACTGAGAACCCCCGCGGCTTATCCAAATCGCTCGCGGTCTTCGCCAAGAACTTGTTGAACGAGAGCCCGATCGAAACGGTGAGCTGGCGCTCCTCCCAAATCTTGTTCTGCAGCTTGATCAGAGACTGCGCCGGCAAGCCGCCGTGCAGCGCTTCGGTGCCGCTCAAATCCATGAATGCTTCATCGATCGAGAGCGGCTGCACTTGCGGCGTCAGATCCTCCATCATCCGCCGGATGATGCGGCCCTCTTCGACGTACTTGCGCATCTCGCCATGCACGACCTTCGCCTGCGGGCAAAGCTTGAGCGCCTTGAACATCGGCATCGCCGAACGCACGCCATACGCGCGCGCCACATAGCAGCAGGTCGAAACCACGCCGCGCTTGCCGCCGCCGACGATCACCGGATGGGGTTGCAAACTCGGATCGTCACGCTTCTCAATCGAGGCGTAGAACGCGTCGCAGTCCAAGTGCGCTATGGAAAGCGACGCTAGCTCCACATGCTCCAGCGGCTGATCCTCGCCGCATGAACAGCGCGCGCCCTCGATCACCCGCGCGCAAGCACGGCAGACGATCACTTCATGTACCCCGAAGCTCCGCCGTCAGCCTCGAACAGCCAAGCCGCGCCGCGCACGCCGGAGGAGTCGCCGTGCTTGTTCTTCACCAGCTCCGTGCGCACTACATCCGAGAACACATACGCCAGCAACTTCCCACGCACGCTCGGATACAAGCTCTCGATATTCGAAACCCCGCCGCCGAACACGATCACATCCGGATCGAGAATATCCATCACCACCGCGAGCCCGCGCGCGATCCGGTCCGCCAGGTGATCCAGCAGCACGCGCGCTTTGGCATCGCCAGCGCGCGCCGCTTCATCCGCTTCCGCCGCGCTCATCCCCGCCCAAGCCTTGAAACCCGAACCCGATATCCATTGCTCCAGGCAGCCATAGCGCCCGCACCAATGCCGCTCTGTCGTTTCATCGGCGCGCGCCCAGGGCAGCGGCGTGTGCCCCCACTCGCCGCCAATGCCGTTCACACCCTCGATCACCTTACGCTCAACCACCACGCCGCCGCCGCAACCGGTGCCGATAATCACGCCAAACACCACGCGCCCATGCGCCGCCGCGCCGTCCACCGCTTCCGAGAGCGCAAAGCAATTCGCATCATTCTCCAACCGCACCGGCCGCGCCAAAGCTTCCTTCAAATCGACCAAAAACGGCTTGCCATTGAGCCAAGTCGAGTTCGCATTGCGCATCAGCCCGGTAGCCGGCGACAGCGAACCCGGCACGGCGAATCCCACCGTCGCGGCGCGGGCGCCCGTTTCCTGTTCGATTCGCGCCACCAAATCCGCCACCGCGCGCACCGCGCCCTGGTAATCCCCAGGATTGGGGACGCGCTCGCGCGCCAGGATTTCTCCCTTGGAATCAAGCAGCGCCGCCTCGATTTTGGTGCCGCCGAAATCCACGCCGAGGCGCATGCTGTATTCCTTAAGCTCTTCTTAACGGAGGTGGCGAGATTGCTGGTGTTGCGATGGGTTGTTAAGCCCTCCGCGCTATAAGGGCCAACAATACGCGCCCGAATGGTCGCGAGGGGCCGCGAGAGCGAAGCGGGTTATGGCCAAAACGGTTCTCATCGTCGAAGACAGCGAACTCAATATGAGGCTGTTCAACGACCTCTTGGAAGCCTTTGGCTACCGCACGGTGAAAACCCGCGACGGCCGCCAGGCTCTGCCGCTCGCACGCGAACACAAGCCCGATCTCATCGTCATGGACATCCAGCTGCCGGAAATCTCTGGTCTGGAGATCACAGATCGTCTGAAGAAGGACGAGGCGCTGAAGCACATCCCGGTCGTCGCGGTCACCGCCTTCGCCATGCGGGGCGATGAGCAGAAAATCATGGCCGCCGGTTGCGATGCGTATCTGTCCAAGCCGATCTCGGTGACGACGTTCCTGGAAACAATCCGCAAGTTCATCGGATGAGGATCGACGCTTGAGCGCGCGTATCCTCATCGTCGACGATCTCGAAGCCAACCGCCGCCTTTTGGAGGCGAAGCTCACGGCTGAGTATTACGACGTGCTAATGGCCAGCCGCGGCGAAGAAGCCGTGCAGCTCGCAAAGCGCGAAAAGCCCGATCTCATTTTGATGGATGTGATGATGCCCGGCGGCATCGACGGCTACGAAGCATGCCGGCGTATCAAGACCCAACCCGAAACACGTCACATCCCGGTGATTATCCTCACCACCCTGGATGATCGC
>JAWXAM010000025.1:0-39355 GCA_034439495.1 Terricaulis sp.
AAGCCACGGATCCCGCGATCTTGCTGCCGCTCTTTGCGGTGCTGATGATCGTCGTCGGCATCGCCATGCTGCGCCCGCGCAAGCACGAAGGCGACGGCGAGGTCGTGCTCACAGCACAGAACGCGCCGAAGCTCATCGCGTTCGGCGTTGGGGTCGGCGCCCTCTCCGGCTTCTTCGGCATTGGCGGCGGCTTCCTGGTTGTGCCCGGCCTCATTGGCGCAACCGGCATGACCATGATCCAAGCCATCGGCTCATCGCTCTTCAGCGTCGGCGCATTCGGCGCCACCACCGCAACCAGCTACGCACTCGACGGCCTAATCGACTGGCGCATCGCGCTCCTCTTCATCGGCGGCGGCCTCGTCGGCGGCGCCATCGGCGCAAGCTTCGCCACCCGCCTCGCCAAACAACGCGGCGCGCTGCAACGCATCTTCGCCTTCATCGTCTTCGCCGTCGCAGCTTACATGTTGTGGCGAAGCTTCGGCCCACAGTAAGCGCTTGAATTCAGCGCCGGCGCTGCGATGCTCCGCCGATGAAATCCGTGCTTCTGCTCGCCGCCGCGCTCACCTTTCTCGCCGCCACGCCGGCCGCTGCGTGCTTGCCGCCGCCGGGCCCGCCGCCCGAAGCTGGCGAAACCGCCGAATCCCACGCCGCGCGCTACGCCGCTTGGCAAGCCGAGCGTGACGCTCAACACGCCGCCTGGCTGCACCAACGCCAAGTCACGCTCTGGGACGAAGCCGATGCCGTCTTCATCGCCCGCATCACCCGCGTCGAAGCCGATCGCCAAGCTTATTTCGGCGACACCCAACGCGTCTCGCTGCGCGCCGAGCAAAGCCTCAAAGGCCGCCGCTATCGCAGCAGCTTCAGCTTGCGCTACACCGACGCCACCAGTTGCGGCCCGCTGCCGAGCTTCGCCGCCATCAACGGCGCCGTCGGCGATCGCTTCGTCGTCTTCGTGCGCGGCGGCCGTCCCGGCCAAAGCACCGTGCAGCAAACCATTGCACCCGCCGACATCACCGACGAACGCATCCGCACCGCCCTCGACGTCGCGCTCAGCCGCTAAACCCGCGCCCTCACAGCGCCGACAGCTTTCGCGAACTCCTCCAACGTGCCGGCGACCACGCAATGCCCACGGCCATTGACGCCCTCACTATAATTGATCCGCACGCAATCTTCTTGCTCGAAGCAATGGAAGATATAGTCGGTGTTGATGATGCGATCGCGATTCAGTTTGGCATCGCGCACAACGATCAGCGGCATTTGCTTTCTCCTTAGGTTCACACCGGAGAGCTTAAACCCGCGCCAGCCCGGTCGGATTGATCTGCACGCGCACCGCCATTTTGCTGGCGTTCAGCGCGAAAACGGCATGGATAGACGCAAAGCCTATCCCCCTAACCGCTCAGCCCGCGCGGCCGCAGATCGAAATCGAAGCTCCGGATTCGCGGCCCTTCGCCCGCGCTCATCAAAGCCGTCAGCGCCCACACCAACGCATCAGCGCGATCGAGCAAGCCTTCGTTCTCACTCACGCCCAGCGCCAGCAACTCCTCCTCCAGCGCGACGAACGCGCCGCAATGGCTCACCCGCCCCTGCTCATACAAAGCCGCGATCGGCTCGGCTCGCGCGCGCTTGCCACGCGACGCATGCACCAGCCGCACAGCACACGGCGCGCCGGCTTGCGCCAACGTCGCGCGCACCATGTCGCCGCCCTGGTTGGCTTCGGCGATAATCTCAGCCGCGCCAAACTCCGCCGCCGTCTCCGCGACACGCATCGCCCAACCAAGCGGCGACAGCCCGAGCGCACTCCGATCCGCCAGCACGAAAGCCTGCCGCCCCACGCGCCCGGCCACCACGATCCCGCACGCAGCGCCGCCCGCGCCCGCCGGCGGATCGACGCCCACCACCACGCGCTCGCAGCCACGCACCGGCGCAACACCACCGCGCGCCCGCTCCACATCCGCCAGCCGCCACAGCGCCCCATCGCCATCGAGCAAGCGCCCTTCCAGCTCCTGCTCCGCCAGCCGCGTGCCGCCATACAGAGCAGCGAGCCCATCCAGAAACGACGGCGCCAGATTCTCCGCGTTCACTTCCGTCGCCGCCTGCGTCATCACGCACGAGCTCTCCGCCCGCAACACACGCAAAGCCGGGATCGGCTTCGGCGTCGTCGTCACCACCAGCTGCGGGCAATCGCCTAAGCGCAGCCCCATGCGCAAAATCGCCAGCGTCTCACTCGGCCGCGGCCAAATACAAAACTCATCCGCCCACGCCGCTTCGAATTGCGGCCCGCGCAAACGCTCCGGCTCCTCCGCCGAAAACGCGTACGCAATCGACCCATTCGGCCAAATCAAACGCCGCCGCGAGCGCTCGTACCAAGGCCGCTCGCGCCCCGGCAGATTGCGCAAACCCGAAACGCCATCGACCATCACTTCGCGCACATCGTGCTGTGTCGGCCCGACCAGAGCGAAAATCCCAGGCTTCGCCTGCGCCCGCGCCGCCAACCATTCGGCGCCAGCGCGCGTCTTGCCGGCGCCGCGCCCGCCCTGAAACAACCAAGTCGACCATGCACAGTCCGGCGCACGCTGCGCCGGATGCGAAATCTCATCCCACTTACTTTTGAATTCGGCAGCGCCGACCTTCTCCGCCTCCGCTTCGTTCGGAAACGGATGCAAAGGCGGCGGCGGAATCTGCGCGGCGGCATGATGCGCCTTGCACCACTTCTCTTTCGACGCGCGCTTACGGATCGCATCGACACTCATGCCGTAACGCTCCGAAACCGCACTCGCCGTAAAGCCGGCCAGATAGTCCCGCCGCGCCAACGCCCAAACCTCCGGGCTATGATGCTTACGTTTGGTGATCGTGCGTTTGGGTTTTTGCTCTTGGGTCATGCAGGCATTTTACGCCCACCCCGCACTCAGTCGGATCGGCGCGCGTCTATCCCCGCATCTCGCACCGCACTCCACCCCCTTCGTCATTCCGGGGCTTCGCGCAGCGAAGAACCCGGAACCCAGGGGCCAACAAACTCCTCGTCCCGTCACCCCCTAGCTTCCGGGTCTCGCTTCGCGATCCCGGAATGACGAGTGTGGGCGACTGCGCTAAAACCTTCCCATGTCGCGGTTCGAGTTCATCGCCGTTTACATCATGACGAGCCAACGCAACGGCACGCTCTATCTCGGCGTCACCGGCAATCTGCCGCAACGCGCTCAGCAACATCGCGAAGGCCTCATCGAAGGCTTCTCGCAAAAGTATGGATGCAAACATCTCGTCTGGTTCGAACAGCACCAAGAAATGGGCGCGGCGATCGCGCACGAGAAAGAGCTCAAGAAATGGCGCCGCGCCTGGAAGCTCGCGCTGATCGAAAAGATCAACCCGCAATGGCGCGATCTCTACGACGACTTCATCAACCCACCGCCGCCAACATTCCTCGGCTAGCGCCTAGTCATTTCGTCATTCCGGCGCTTCGCGCCCCCTTCGTCATTCCGGGGCTTCGCGCAGCGAAGAACCCGGAACCCAGGGGCCACGTAGCTGTGCGTTTGCTCCTAGCTTCCGGGCCCACGCTCCGCGTGTCCCGGAATGACGAGTTAGTGCGGAAACGGCCAAACGAAGCGCCGCACTATCCCGCGTTCTTCGCTATCTCTCGCCCGCGCCAAGCACCAGGAAACATTACTTCCAGCTGCTGCAGTATTTTCGCGCGATCAATCGCCCGCTCGCCCGCCTCGGCGTCCTCGTCCAGGAGCGGCGACCGAAGCAAACTCTCAAGCACGCCGTCGATCGCGGACGCCAACCGATCCTCAACGTCCTCAGCATTGTTTATCGCCGCTAACGCACGTCCTCTCAATGAGAGGGGGAGTCGGTCGAGCTTGAGGCCCTTCAGGCCGCGCAAGCCTTCGGCCACCTGGTTACCAAGGAGGCCCAGCCGCATTCGCAGCTCCCTGACCCGACGAAGCGATTGACGATTTAGGTCGAGCGCCTCGATCGTGTATTCACCGGCCTTGCTCTCCGACTCCACCCTTTGGCCGGAAGGCCTGAAGTGCTCAACGAAGGTGTCTTCGTCAGGGCGATAGAATCGGTATCCTGCATCGCGTGCCGTTTGCGGCGGAGTCCGGTCGCCCTTTCGAAGGTTGCAGCCATCGCAGCAATACATCAGGTTGCCATACTCGCGCTCTAGGTCAGGTCGCGCGGTACGTGGCTCATAGTGATCGATGGTAAAGCGAAGCCCGCTCGCTTCCGCCTCAGACGTCGTGCAGTAGGCGCAACAGAACAAGAAATCTCGGCGAAGTGTTTGTCGATATTCAGCGTACGGCAGATTTGGCGGCACAGTCGACCGCGCCACCAGCGGGCTGCTGGTGACGGCCACAACTTCTTGCGTTCCGTCCTTATCCGTCACTTCTGCGCCTTGTCGTATTGGGCGAGTTGCGCCCGAAGAGCCTTGAGGTCGCTGTAAAACTGCTCATAGCGATCGATCGCGGCTTCAAGCCTGTCGAGCTCATGGCCGTGACGAGCATCTTCAATCCGCTCGATGGACCAACGCACATACTGCAGCCGATTCTCTTCTTGCCGGGTAAGCGAAGCAGAGAACTTCTTATCCAGTATCTTCTTGCGCTCTTGGAGGAGCGCATTGAGCTCCTCGTCAGTCGCCGCCGACGCATTCAGGCGCCCCGCGCGACGCGCGCTGTCCGCCCGAGCAAAAGTGGGAAGGTTAGGCTCACCGATCGATTCCAACGCTCGGAGAGCGTCGGTGGCTTGATCGGGCTTTGCAGCATACTCGAGCTTAGAATCTGCAATCTTTGAAGCGGCTGAGGCTGTCATTCGAATCTCTTCCCTTCAGCGATTTCCTCAAAGTACGCCAGGGCACCCTTTTTTGCCTCTGTCGTTATGGCCTTAAGCGCATCAGTCGTGATCGGGCGATCAGAGGTGAACTCGCGGTACCAGTCGAACTGCACGGTCAAGAGTTCGTTTTTGTCGTCGGGAATCTTGATCAGGTGAATGCACTTGTCCGATCCGTCCTTTGTCTCGCCAACTCTTGTCGTCATCGACAGCGTCATGTTTTCCGGCTCGGACCCCCAGGGCTTTCCGACGTAATTCAGCAGGCGTGTTATTCCCGGAGGTAAATCAGCTTTGTCTACTTGTGTGGTGCTAATCACGCCGACGCGACGAATCCGACGCTTTGAAGCAAACGGCAGGAGTAGCGCTGCCCGCGTCAACCGGTCCGCCACCTCCTCCAGCAGCTCCGTATAGGGCCGCGGTTGCGACAGCATCTCCATCACGGGCGGACCGCCGCTTACCGCTCGCAACTTCATCCGATGTTGGAAAGAAACAGAGCAGCGTGCCTTGTCTGCGCTATACTTGAAGCCATCATTAGTCGTGAAGGAAAAGCCCAGGGGATCAGTGATTTCGACGGAGAATTTGGCGTCGTCGCCGCCCTCGATGCTCTCATTCATAATTGGCGCCCAAGCCTGAATGAAGGAGTACGACGCGACTGCGTAAGGTTCCAGCTTCAGGCCGATCGTTGGCGTGGACGCCAACTTGTCACACCAACTCATAGGGCCCTCCTACGTTCGATAACCTAAGCATCCACATCCGCTTCCAACGCGAACTCTTCAATAAACGCGCGCCGCGGCTCGACCACATCGCCCATCAGCTTTGAGAACATCTCATCGGCGTCGTCGGCGTGGTTGACGCGCACTTGCAGCAAAGTGCGCACGTCGGCGTCGAGCGTGGTTTCCCAGAGCTGTTCGGCGTTCATTTCGCCGAGGCCCTTGTAGCGCTGGATCGAAACGCCCTTCTGCCCTGCGGCCTGGATGGCGTGCAGCATCGAGAGCGGCCCGTTGACGTCGGTGACTTCGCCGCCGCGCTTGAGCGTGCCGCGCGTGAGATACGTTTCGCGCAGAGCCGAGCTGCGTTCGGCGAGGCGGCGCGCATCGGATGAGCTCAAGAACAATTTATCGAAGGTTGCGCGTTCGGCGACGCCGCGCACGGTGCGCTCGAGCACCAGCGCGCCATCGGGATCGAAGCGGCCAGTCCAATTGCCTTCGCCCTCTTCGGCGATGGCGTTGAGGCGGGTTGCGGCTTCCAAAGCTTCCTTATCGGTCGCGCCTTGCGCGAACGCGCCGGCGATCGCGGCTTGTTCGAGCACGCTATCGGGCACGCGCGCGTGCAGGCGCTTGATCAAGGTTTCGACAGCGATGGCTTCGCGCGCCAGGCGCTTCAAATCATCGCCGGCATATTGCGCGCCGGCGGCTTCGAGCACGGCGCCGGCCGAGCCTTCCTCGATCAGGAAGGTCTCGA
The DNA here is from genome assembly GCA_034439495.1 of Terricaulis sp. Taxonomy (GTDB): domain Bacteria; phylum Pseudomonadota; class Alphaproteobacteria; order Caulobacterales; family Aquidulcibacteraceae; genus Vitreimonas. The sequence goes on from JAWXAM010000025.1 coordinate 6,280, forward strand.
ACTCGGCTTGATCCTTCAGATAGCGGCCGCTCTTGCCTTTGGTGGCTTTGTAGAGCGGCGGCTGGGCGATGTAGAGATAGCCGCCATCGATGATCTCCGGCATTTGCCGATAGAAGAATGTCAGCAGCAAAGTGCGGATGTGGGCGCCGTCAACGTCGGCGTCGGTCATGATGATGATCTTGTGGTAGCGGAGCTTGGCAAGATCGATGTCGCCCTCGCCGCGGCCGATGCCGGCGCCGAGCGCCGTGATGAGCGTGCCGACCTGTTCGGACGACAGCATCTTATCGAAGCGCGCGCGCTCGACGTTCAAGATCTTGCCGCGCAGCGGCAGCACAGCTTGGGTTTCTCTGCTGCGGCCTTGCTTGGCGGAGCCGCCGGCCGAGTCACCCTCGACGATGAAGAGTTCTGATTTGGCCGGGTCTTTCTCCTGGCAATCGGCGAGCTTGCCGGGCAGCGAGGAGATATCGAGCGTCGATTTGCGGCGCATTTCGCGCGCCTTGCGCGCCGCTTCGCGGGCGGCGGCGGCTTGCACAATTTTCGCCATCACGATTTTGGCGGCGCTCGGATTTTCCTCGAACCATTGCGTCAAAGTTTCGGCGACGAGGTTTTCGACCACCGGGCGGACTTCGGAAGAGACCAGTTTTTCCTTTGTTTGCGAGGAAAATTTGGGGTCCGGCACTTTGACGCTGAGCACGCAAGTGAGGCCTTCGCGCGCATCGTCGCCAGTGATTTCGACTTTTTCCTTTTTCGCAATGCCGGAGCTTTGCATGTAGCTGTTGACCACGCGGGTCAGCGCGCCGCGGAAGCCGGCCAAGTGCGTGCCGCCATCCTTTTGCGGGATGTTGTTGGTGAAGCAGAGCGTGTTCTCGTGGTAGCCGTCATTCCATTGCATCGAGGCTTCGACGGTCATGCCGTCACGCTCGCCGATGACGTAGATGGCTTCCGGGATGATGGCGCTGCGTGAGCGATCGAGGTGGCTGACGTAGGCTTTGACGCCGCCTTCGTAGAAGAGCGTTTCCTCGAACGGCTCGGGGCCGCGCAGATCCTTGAACACGATGCGCACGCCGCTGTTGAGGAAGGCGAGCTCACGCAGGCGGTGTTCGATGGTTTTGCGGTCGTACTCCACCATGGTGAAGGTGGCGGGGCTCGCGAGGAAGCGCACGGCGGTGCCGCGGCGGGGCTTGCCTTCGTCCAGCGGCGCGGGGCCGACTTCTTTGAGCGGCGCCTCGGCGTCGCCCATGCGGAAGCGCATGTAATGCTCTTTGCCGTTGCGCCAGATGCGCAGGTCGAGCCACTCGGACAATGCATTCACAACGGAGACACCGACTCCGTGCAGACCACCCGAAACCTTGTAGGAATTCTGGTCAAACTTACCGCCGGCGTGCAGCTGGGTCATAATCACCTCAGCCGCCGAGACGCCCTCTTCCTTATGGATGTCGGTGGGAATCCCGCGCCCGTTATCCGTGACCTCGGCGCTCCCATCCGGGTGCAAAATCACCTCAACCCGCGTCGCATGCCCCGCCAACGCCTCATCAATGGCGTTGTCCACGACCTCATAGATCATATGATGGAGACCGGACCCATCGTCCGTATCCCCAATATACATCCCCGGCCGCTTCCTCACCGCATCTAAGCCCTTGAGAACTCTGATGGATTCCGCGCCATATTCAGTCGCGCTCGCCGGGACGTTTTGGGGGGCGTTCATGGGTGTCGAATCGTGATGAAAAGCATCCCCCAATATAGGGAATGCGGCGCCGAAAGTCTCGATTTTGATGGGTTTTCGACGGCCGAGGCGCGCTTGATTTACAGCGGCCAGACCTGCGCCAAAAACGCCAACGCAGTGGCGGTGAAAACCATGCCGAGCGCCAGCAAAAGGCCGTCGCGGGCGATGATACCGACGGCGAAAAGCACGACAGCGATGCCTGGCGCGAGCGGCGCGAATGGGATCAGCGACAGCGGGAACGTCACTAGCGCGGCGAGCACCACGCTGAGCGCCACTACGTACATGAACGGGCCGCGCGTCAGCGGCTCCCAGCGGGCGCGGACGAGATCGCCATCCATGGTTTCGACCCGCGTGCGCGCGCTATCGAGAAACGCGAAGAACGGACGGCGCGGCACGCGAAGTTCCAGAATTTGGCGTGGAAGCCACGGCCGGCGCAGGCCGACGGCCATTTGCGTAGCAATCAACAGCGTGATCGCTGCCGCGACGCTGGTCATGCCCGGCAGGACCGTGGCCGGCGAAATGGCGAACAGCCCGATCACCAGCAGCAAAGGGCCATAAGAGCGGCGGCCAGCGGCGTTCAGCAACACGCCGAGGCGAACGCCCTCGTGCGGGTGATCCCGGTTGATGCCGCTATCGAGCCCGTCGAACACGTCAGACAAACCTGCGGCTGGGACCGCTGTTTGCGCCCTGACGACGGGCCGCTCTGAGGACGCCATGAGTAACATTGCGCCCAGAAACGTCAGGTCTCAGCGCGGAGTTCCCAGTGGCGACGCCGCGTGCTGCGCGATGCGGCCGCCCATGGCGTTATGGCAACACTGCCTCGCGCGTTAAGCGTGAATGCGCACCGGGAGCGTCTCGTAGCCCTTCACGAACGACGAATAGACCCGCTTGGGCTCCCCCATCACTTCGATGTGTTCGAAGCGCTTCAGGATCTCTTCCCAGACGATCCGCAGCTGCATCTCGCCCAGCCGGTTGCCCACACAACGGTGAATGCCGAAACCGAACGAGAGGTGCCGGCGAACGTTCTCGCGCTCAATGTCGAACGCGTTCGGATTGGCGATGACTTCGTCATCGCGGTTGCCCGATACGTACCACATGACGACCTTGTCGTGCTTCTTGATCAACTTGCCGCCGAGTTCGACGTCCTCAAGTGCAGTGCGACGCATGAAGGCCAGCGGCGTCTGCCAGCGGATGGTCTCCGACACGAGTGACGGGATGAGAGCCGGATTGGCCTTCAGCTTTTTGTACTGCTCTGGAAATTTATTGAGCGCATAGATGCTGCCAGTGATCGAATTGCGCGTCGTGTCGTTGCCGCCGACGATCAGCAGGATCAGGTTTCCAAGGAATTCCTGACGCGGCATATCGCGCGTGCTCTCACCGTGTGCGAGCATCGAGATGAGATCGGCGCGGGGCGGCGCCGCTGCGCGCTCTTCCCAGAGCCGGTTGAAGTATTGCAGGCATTCCATCAGCTCCATGCGGCGCTGCTCATCGCTTTCGACGATGCCACCGCCGGGCGCCGCCGTGGCCACATCAGACCAACGCGTCAACTTGCGGCGATCTTCCCAGGGAAAATCAAACAACGTCGCCAACATCTGTGTGGTGAGTTCAATGGAAATCTTGTCGACCCAGTTGAAAACCTCGTCGCGAGGGACTGAATCGAGCAGCGCGCCGGCGCGTTCGCGAATGATCGGCTCAAGCTGCGCGAGATGGTTGGGCGCGACGATCGGAGACACGGTTTTGCGCTGTACATCGTGTTTCGGCGGATCCATCGCGATGAACATCGGCAACGGAAAATCTTCCTCCGGATCGAACAGCACGATCGATGGTTCAGACGAAAATTGCTGGTGGTTTGTGTCCACCGCCATGATGTCGTTGAACTTGGTGACGGACCAATATGGGCCGTTGATGCTGTCCGGGCAGTAGTGAACAGGGTCCTCTTTGCGCAGGCGCTCAAAGAACGGCCAGAACGTATCATCGCGAAAACGTTCGCCGCGGCTCATGTCCAAAGTGGAGAGATCGGCCGTCCATGCGTCTTCGTTCGGATCGTAATCGAAAACGTAGTCCGGGTTGTGCCGGCTGACATAATTTGGGTTGGCCATGACGCGCCTCTCTTCTCGCCCGCATCGCACCAAAAAACGAAGCGCTTGTCACGCGCGGTTCCAGGCGCCGCTGCGGCAGGTCCACGCCTTAAGATTAGGCTGGCGTTAGCCTTGCCGCTCCATAACCGCCCCATTCGCGCCCGAACGGCGCTTCGGGGCCGCTTCCATGCTTCGCGTACTGGCTTGCATCACGTTGGAGCACAATCTCTGGCTCCTTCTCCTGGCGGCCACGATTTGCGCGGTCACCAGCGTTGCCGCTTTCCTAATGCTCGAACGCGGTATGGCGCAGCGTCAGCGGTTTGGCCGTTACTGGGCGCTCGCCGCGGGCGGCGTGGCGGGGCTCGGCGTTTGGGCGACGCACTTCGTAGCGATGACAGCTTACGACGTTGGCCTGCCCATCGGCTTTGCGTTGCTTCCCCTGTTTGGCTCTTTGCTGATCTCGATGGCGGCGCAAACCGGCGCGCTTTGGCTCGCGTACACGACGACCGACGTTCGCATGCGCGCACTCGCCGGCGCCGGCAGCGGCCTTGGCATTATCACAATGCACTATGTCGGCATGACCGGGCTGGAGGCCGCGGCGTTCATGCAATGGGATCAGGGCCTCGTCATTGCGTCAGTGTTCGTGAGCGTGCTGTTCGCGAGCGCGGCCATTTCCTGGTTCTTCATGTCCACTCACCGTCTGCGTGCGCTGCATTCCGGCGCAGGGCTCGTGGTTGCGATCTGCGCCCTGCACTTCACCGGTATGAGCGCCCTGACTTTAGTGCCGACGGGTTTCGCTTCAGAGCTGACGGGGCTGTCACACACGATGCTGGGCGTCGTGGTCGGTTGTGCTGCGTTGCTTTGCCTACTCTTTGCGCTCGGTGCGGCGCTGGCGGACGTCTATCTTTCCGATCGTCAGCGCATGGAAAACATCCGCTTGCGTGACACTGTGACGGCGCGTACCGCCGAACTGATGGCGCTAGCGGAGCGGCAGACTGAATTGATCGCACGCGCCGAGGCGGCCAACGCCGCCAAAATGCAGTTCATCGCGAATATGAGCCACGAGCTGCGCACGCCGCTCAACGCGATCATCGGCTACGGCGAGATCATCCATGAGGATCTTGCGACGACACAGCCAGAAGCTTCAGATGACGCCAAGCGCATCACCGTTGCTGCCAGGCACCTTCTAAAAATCATTAGCGATATTTTGGATCTCTCAAAGGCCGACGCTGGCCGCATGGAGATCGAAGCGACGGACTTCAGCGTCTACCAATTGCTGGCCGAGACGTTGGATGCTGTCCGCCCGACCGCCAATAGCGGCGGCGTCACGCTTGCAACCGATTTCGGCGGCGACCTCGGCTTGGGTCACAATGATGGTTTCAAGATCAAGCAATGCCTGCTGAACCTCCTTTCAAACGCCGTGAAGTTCAGCCCGGGCGGGACTGTGACCTTACGCGCGCGCCGCATTTTTGAGAGCCAACGCGTCTACCTCAGCTTCGATGTCATCGACACCGGCATCGGCATGTCGCACGCCGAATTGGAGCGGCTCTTTCAGCCGTTCATGCAAGCTGACGCCAGCGTGACGCGGCGCTTTGGCGGCACAGGCCTCGGATTGGCCATCACGCGCGAATTCGCTGTGATGATGGGCGGCAACGTAAAAGTCATGAGCACGCCAGGCAAAGGCTCGCAATTCACACTGCTGCTCCCCGCCGACTTGAACCAACCGGTTCTTCGTCAGGCCGCTTAAGCGGCGCTGACCACACCCTCGCGCACTTCAAACATTTGCGCACGCAGGCCGAACGCTTCGAACAAGCTTTGGTCCGTGCCTGTAAGCCAAGCTTGGCCGGGATTGGCGAGCAATTCATCGAACAGCGCCGCGCGGCGCACGGAATCGAGATGCGCCGCGGCCTCATCGATCAAGATCAGCGACGGCCCTGCGCCAGCATCATCGGCGAGCGCGCGCGCCTGCGCCAGCGTCAGCCCCAGCAAAAGCGCTTTCTGTTCCCCAGTCGAGCACTGATCAGCATCCATGCCTTTGGCGGCGTGACGCGCTTTCAGATCGCTACGGTGTGGGCCATCAAGCGCGCGGCCCGCGCCGGCGTCACGGCCGCGCACATCGCGCAGCAATTCAGCAAAATCTTCTTCCACGTCGGCGCTCTTGGCGCCGCGTTCGAAGCGCTGTTCGAGCAAGCCTTCGAGCGCAAGAATGGCTTTTGGAAAGGCGCCCTCCGGCCGCGCGTCGATCGCATCCTGCAAACGCTGCATGGTCTCGACACGCGCAGCGGCAATCGCAGCGCCATGCGCTGACATCTCCCGCTCCAGTCCGCCAAGCCATGCGTCATCGAAGACGCGATCGGCGAGCAGACGCTGGCGCTCACGCATGGCGCGTTCGTATTGCGCCGCAGCGCTGCCGTGCTCCGACGCGCGCGCGAGTGTCAGGCGATCAAAGAAGCGGCGGCGATCGCCGGCCGAGCCGGACCAGAGCCGATCCATTGCTGGCGTCAGCCACGTCATGCGCGCGGCTTCCGCGAGTTGTGTTGCGGTCGCGGATTGGCCGTCTCGCCGGCTCACGCGTTTTACACCGCCTTCGGGCGTCCGCTCGGCGCCTGCGCCAAGAACGGCTTCTTCGCCATCAAAGGTCACGCGGGCGGAGACGGCCCATGGCTGCACGCGAAACTCATCGCCGGCGCGCGTTACATCGACCAAAGATGCGCTGCGTAGGCCCCTGCCAGGCGCAAGCATCGTCAGCGCTTCAAGGATATTGGTTTTGCCTGCGCCATTTGGGCCGAACAGGCAAACCGGCCGCGCGTCGAGTTCAAGATCGAGCGCAGCGTGATTGCGGAAGTCCGTAAGCGTCAGCCGGGACACATGCAGAGAATGGCTCACGGCGCGCGCCGCTCCGCCGCGAGCGGACCGATAATCTCAATGCGATCGGTCGCGACGCCGCCGCGCCAATCGTTCGGGATGGCGGCGAAGGTTTCCGCATCGTCGATGCCGCCGACACCCGGGCGCTCGCCGCGCCGCAATGGCGCGACCAATATGACTTCAGTGTTGGCTGCGCGCATGCGATCGATGAAACGGTTGGGCCAGCCCCAAACGACCCAGCCGTAATTGGCGGGCACAAACACGATGCTGTTGCGGCACACGTCGGCGACACGGCCGAACCAGCCGGTCAGCATGTAACTCTTGGCGCAATCCATGAGCTGGCGGCGGCCCGTGGTGCGTGCGTTGGGCAAAAGCTCGCGCATGCGCATGGCGGGCTCGGCGCCGTAATAGGAGAGCCGCTCGAGGTTGGCGCTTGGCATGGCTTGTAGATAGGCAAGCAAGCGATCTGCTTCATCGGTCTCGCGGCTTTTGAAGTTGATCAGGAAGCGGCGCTCCGGGAAGGCTTCGAGCACTTCGCGGAGTGTGGGCATGAGGCCCACGCCCTGGCCGCGCAGGGGAAACGTTTGGCCGCCGTCGGCGGTGTAGCCGTACCCGAGGTCGAGCGTGCGCAGGTACGCCATCGTCAGCTCTCGCGTGACGCCCGCGCCTTCGGTGCGGCAATCGACGGTCCAGTCATGGAAGACTGCGAATTCACCGTCGGTTGTCGGGTGGATATCGATCTCGACCATGTCGGCGCCGGCGTCGAAGGCCGCTTGCATGGAGGGCAGCGTGTTTTCAATGAAGGCGTGCGTCGGCGCATAGATGCGCTCGGCAGTGCACGTTTCGTTGTCGAGATTTTCGCGGTGGTAATCGTGATGGACGCCGCGGTGGGAGAGCAGCGTGAGCTCGCCCTCCGGCCGCGACAGTAGCGATGTGTTCAGAACGAAAAGCGCGCCAGCCGCAAGCGTGAGCGCGCCGAGCACGACCCAGCGCTTGCGCATGACGTTAAACCCGTAGCGGCATCAGCACGTAGAGCGCCTGATCGTCCGCCTCGTCGCGCACCAAAGTGGGCGAGCCGCTGTCAGCGAGTTCGAACACCGCCTCCGTGCCTTCGATCTGGCCAGCGACGTCGAGCAGATATTTGGCGTTGAAGCCGATCTCCATTGCCTCATCGCCGTAATCGGCCGGCAGATCTTCAGTGGCGACGCCGGCGTCCGGGTTGTTCACGGTGAGCGTGACTTTGTCTTTCTCGATTGCGAGCCGCACAGAGCGCGAGCGCTCCGCAGACACCGTCGCGACGCGATCGACAGCGTTGGAGAACGCTTTGTTGTCGATCTTCAGCCGCTTGGAATTATTCTTCGGAATGACGCGCGCGTATTCCGGGAATGAGCCGTCGATCAATTTCGAGGTCAGCACTGCATCGCCGAGCTGGAAGCGAATTTTCTGCGGCGACACGGCGATCTCGACCACGTCCGACGCATCGTCCAGCAAGCGCTTCAGCTCATTGATGGTTTTACTCGGCACGTGGACGCCCGGCATGCCGACAGCGCCTTTTGGGGCCGGTGCATCGGCGAGCGCGAGGAGGTGGCCGTCTGTTGCAACAGCGCGGAGCTTGGCGCCATCTGCTTCGATTGTGTGGAAGAAGATGCCGTTCAAATAATAGCGCGTCTCTTCGGTCGAGATCGCAAAGCGCGTTTTGTCGATCAGGCGTGCGAGATCGGTAGGTTCGATTTCAAAGCGCGTTTCGAAACCATCCGAAGGCATCGCCGGGAAATCGCCGGCCGGCAGGATCGGCAGGTGCAGGCGCGACTTGCCGGCTGAGATGAAGAGGCGCGGATCGTCTCCCGAGACGTCGAGCTTCACCGCGGCGCCATCAGGCAGTTTGCGCACGAAGTCATAGAGATAATTCGCGGGCGCTGTCGTTTGTCCCGCGCGTTCGACTTCGGCGGGCGCGCCCTCGGAAATCTCGATGTCGAGATCGGTGGCGGTGAGGCGCAGGCTATCGCCCTGCGCGGAGACCAGAACGTTGGACAGGATCGGGATCGTGTTCCGGCGCTCGACGACGCTTTGAACGTGATTGAGCGCTTTCAGGAGCGCCGAGCGCTCGATGGTCAGCCGCATTGTGTCTTCCTGCCCCTGCCCGCCGCACCGACAAAAGCCGGGGGCGAAAATAATCACCCCCTGGAAGCGCCTGAGTCGGGCTTCGCAGGGGGTGAGAAACTAGCAGAATGGGCCCAATGCAAAAGGCCAATTTACAACCAGTCGGGGCTGACTTGCGTCAGCCCTCCAGGTTTAGGGTTCGCGGCGAATGGCGCGCGCAACGTTTTCCAACTCGGCCTTCAGATTGGCGTCAGTTTCCGCCAGCGCAGCGATCCGATCGCGCGCGTACATGATTGTGGTATGATCGAAACCGCCGAACCTCTGGCCGATGTCGGGCAGCGACGCGTGCGTCATCTTACAGGCAAGAAACATTGCGACCTGACGCGGACGCGCAATTGCGTGACGGCGCGTGCGCTCCAGCAATTGCTGCGGAGTCATGCCGTAGTGTCGAGCCACCACCTTTTGCACGAGTTGCACGGTGATGCGACGCTCCGCCGAATCCGAGAGTTTATTTTGTAGAGCGGTGGCGGCGGCATCTAGCGTCACTGTTGTCCCTCCAGAAATTTTCCACTCGATGAGCAGTTGGCACACCGCGCCGTCGAGTTCGCGGCCGGTGACGTGCATCCGATCCGCAATCATGTCCAGCGCTTCTGGCGCGACATTGAAGCCCGGCGTGCCGCGTGCGTGAAATGCAACACGCTGATCAAGTATGCGGCGACGCAATGCTGGACCAGGTTCGTTGATTTCACTTGCAGCAGCGCCTTTCAATTTCGCGCGCAGCGTTTCGTCAAGCCCCGCAAGGCCTTCAGCGCCATGATTAGCAGCAAGCACAACTTGGCCGCCACGGCGCGTTACATCGTAGAAAGCATCGAACGCCTCTTCTTCCGTCGCCTTCTTGCCGCAGATGCGATGGAAGTCGTCGATGATTAGCATGTCCGGTGCGCGCACCATGTCCTTGAACACGGAAGAGTCACGCTTCTTGTGCAGCGCGCTTTGAAACTGTTCGAGGAATTCCTGCCCCGTCATCATCAGCACCTTGCGCCCTTGCGCAGTAGCGCTGCGCGCAATCGCCGTCAGCAAGTGAGTCTTGCCGCAGCCTGGCGGTGAGTGGACCAGCCACGTCGGGAACGGCGTGCCGGCGCCGGCGGCGATCATCTGCGCCACCGTGAACGCGCGGTGGTTCGACTCGTCGACACAGAAATTGTCGAAATCGAGCGCTGGCAGATGCTGCTGCTCCGCGGCCGCACGGTGCGGCTCAATGCGGGCGTCAGCCAACGAGAGGACGTCCTCCGGAATCTCGTTCTCCAGCAGGATCTCGGTCGGGCCCATATTGGGCGCGTACACGCGCATGCGCGCTTCCAGCCGGTGCTGGACCTGCTGCCGCAGCCGATCTTGCGCCACGCGCGAGCCAGCCCGGAACAGGAGCACCCCATCCATCTCAGCTACCAAGCGCAACTGATCGATATAGGAACGGAAGAAATCCGCCCCGAACTCGACCACCAATTCTTTGCGGACAAGCTCATAAGCTCGCGCCGCCCCAATACCCGCCGTGTAACGGCGGGCTTCATCGCCCTGATCCATGCCAACCCCTGCCTGAATCGTTTCTATTTTCAGCCCCTGCCCGGCAGGCAAACCTCTCCTGTTCAAGCCGAATGGTGTTTTCGGCCCGATGTGCGCATCGGCATCCCAGAAGGGGTCACAACAGCGAGAAAGCTCGCCGGACAAGCGAAACGATGCTCCGAAGCTTTCGGCTCGTCAACAGGACTTTGTTTACTATTTCGATAGTTTCCACAGCCCCGTTATGAACCACTTAAAGTGCTGATTTTGTTGGTTAAATCAGGGCTAGCCCGGAGGGCGTATTTGCACCGTACACGGATGAATTAACACCGTTTTTCCACGGTGTTGTTGCGAAACTGAAATTTACAGATTCGGAGGTGACCGGCGAGTCAAAAGACGCCAGCGAACGAGCGCGAGGTGCTTACTTCGCGCCGCCGAGCGCTGCGACGCGCTTGGAAAGGCGGGACACCTTGCGGCTGCCAAGGTTCTTGTGGACGACGCCCTTGGACACCGCGCGCATGGTCTCGGACTCAGCGGCACGGAGGGCGTCCGTGGCCTTTGCGGCATCGCCAGAGGCGAGCGCTTCTTCGACATTGCGCCACGAGGACCGCATGCGGGTGCGCCGCGACTTATTGATCGCCGTGCGGCGCTCAATAACGCGGGTAGCCTTCTTTGCGGACTTCGTATTCGCCATGTCGTCAGTTCCAAGATGTAGTTTCGATGTCGAAGCGGCGGGTCATAGCCGTAGCGGGAAGCGCCGTCAAACCCTCAGCGGTGCTTAAAATCGGGGGTCCGCTTTGCAATGAAGGCGGCCATCCCCTCCTTTTGGTCCTCGGTCGCGAAGAGCCCGTAAAACAGTCGGCGCTCCAATTTCAGACCCTCGTTTAGCGGGGTCTCGAAGGCGGCGCTTACCGCTTCCTTGTTGGCGATGCTGGAGAGGCGTCCAAAGCCGGCGATCTTCTGGGCCGCGGCCAGCGTTTCTTCCATCAGCTTTTCGACCGGCACGATGCGGGCGACGAGGCCGGCGCGCTCGGCTTCAGCTGCGTCCATCATGCGGCCGGTGAGGCAAAGATCCATAGCTTTAGCCTTGCCGACAGAGCGTGTGAGCCGCTGCGAGCCGCCCCACGCCGGCATCACGCCAAGGGTGATTTCCGGCTGGCCGAACTTCGCGGACTCCGAGGCGATGATGAAGTCGCACATCATGGCGAGCTCGCAACCGCCGCCGAGCGCGTATCCAGAAACCGCAGCAATCAAGGGCTTTCGCGTACGTGCGACACGTTCGAGATTCTGGAACGGGTCGCGCTTGTAATAGTCGCTGAAATTGGCGTCGGCCATTTGCTTGATGTCGGCGCCGGCGGCGAACGCCTTTTCCGAGCCGGTGATGACGATGCAGCCGATCGCGTCATCCGCTTCGAACGCATCGAGCGCCCCGGAAAGTTCGGCGATCAGCGCATCGTTCAATGCGTTCAGCGCCTTTGGGCGATTGAGCCGGACAATGCCGACGCCGGCATCAGTTTCAAAGATGATATTTTCATAGGTCATGGCGCGCTATTGCGCCGCGCGGCCGCGAAAATCAATCGCTGTTCACCGCGGCGGGCTGCACCGCGAGTTGCACCCGCAGGCGAAGCTGGCCGCCCTCTTCGCGGATCAAGAACAACGTCAAGCGCTCACGGTCACGCTGAAAAACCGCCGCGCCCTCCTCCACACTCTCGGACCAACCAAGCTGGGGCAGCGTATCGTAGTAAAAATCGCGCACGGCCAAGCCGTCAGCGCTGCCAACGGCTTCAGCAAATACGATCCGCCCCTGCCCGTCGAAACCCACTACGGCGTCCGCCTCGGTGAGCCCCGGCGGCAACGGCAAATCTGGAATCCGCGTGAAATATCGCGTTTCGGCGATGGCTGGCCCGGCAAAGATCAGGGCGGCGAGGAATACAGCGCGACTCACATTGATAGCTTACCGCCACCGCACCAGCGGTTAAACTGCGAAGCACCACAGATCAGGAGTTCTCATGCGCGCGTTGGTTTTCGCCTTGGCAGGCGCATGTGTTCTCGGTTGCGCGACGACCTCGGCGCCGCCTGCCGCGGCGTCGGAGGCGCCAACGATCGCGACTTGCCTGGAAAATGCCGAGGACGCGGCGGGCCGGCGCGCTTGCATTGGAAGCGTCAACCTCCACTGTCAGGACGAGGGCGACGGCGGCGTCACCACTGTGGGAATGGTGATGTGCGCCGAGCGCGAGCGCGCGCAATGGGCGGCGATTGGCGCAGCCGCCGCAGCAACAGTCGCAGCACAAGAAAGCCCGCCTCAGGCAGCCGCGCGTTCGCGGGCAACAGAAGCGCATGCGGTTTGGTTGCAAGCGCGCTGCGCTTATGACGCCTCGTACTATGAGGGCGGCTCGCTGGCGCGTTATTCCGCCGCGGCCTGCGTCATGGGCGAAACGGCGCGCTTTGCGCTGATTTTGCATGAGCGCACGATCACATTGTCCGAGGGTTGATCAACGCTGGCAGCGCGGGCACCAGAAGGTCGAGCGGCCGCTATGAACAGCGCGCTTGATGGCGCCGCCGCAATCGGCTGTCGCGCAGCCCTCGCCTTCGCGATCATACACACGGAAGCGATGCTGGAAGCCGCCCTGCGCCCCATCGACGGCGGCATAGTCGGAAAGCGTCGAGCCACCGGCTTCAATCGCTTCTTCAAGCACCGCGCGAATAGCGTGGAAAAGCTTTTCAAGACGCTGCGCGGAAATCCGGCCTGAAGCTTTGGCCGGCGCGATGCCAGCACGATGCAGCGCTTCGACGACATAAATATTGCCGAGTCCCGCTACGACGCGCTGATCCAACAACGCCGCTTTGATGGGCGCTTTCTTGCCGGCGAGCGCTTTCTGCAAGGACGGCACGTGAAAACTGTTGCCGAGCGGCTCCGGGCCCATCGCTTTGAAGAACGGGTGCGAGTCCAGTTCGCTTTCAGCGATCAGATCCATATAACCGAAGCGGCGCGGATCGTTGAACTCCAGGCGCGCACCGTCTTCGGTTTCGATGATGACGTGCGTGTGCGTCGGATCGGTAGGCTCAGCGTAGTAGAAATCGCCAGGCTGCTTCTGCTGGCCAAGAATCGTCCAGCGCCCGGTCATGCCGAGATGCGTGATCCAGACATTGCCGTCGTCCAGATGCGCGAGAATATATTTCGCGCGCCGCTCTAGCGTATCGACACGCCGGCCGCTGAGACGCGCTGCAAAGCGCGGCGGAAACGGAAAGCGCAAGTCCGCCCGTTTTGTGCGCGCGCGCACGATCCGGCGCCCGACCAATGCCGGGGCGAGGCCGCGCCTGACGGTTTCCACTTCGGGAAGCTCAGGCATGCGGCGAAATGTCGGAAATCAAACGCGAAAGCATGGAGGTCCGATATAGCCCCGCCCCGGGGGCGCCGCTATGGTCCGCGACCATGAAAGACGATACCGCCGCCGACACCGCCTCCTTCGGATTCAAGGAAGTACCGAAAGCCGAGAAGGCTTCGATGGTGCGCGAGGTGTTCTCCTCAGTCGCCAACAAATACGACCTGATGAACGATGCCATGTCAGGCGGCATGCACCGGCTCTGGAAAGATGCGGCGGCGGCGAAGCTCAATCCGCAGCCGGGCGAGCTCATTCTCGATGTTGCCGGCGGCACAGGCGACATCGCGCGGCGGCTGAAGAAGCTCGGCGATGGCGCCGCGAAACGGCGCGGGCTCGAGCCGCCGGAAATCCACGTTATCGATATCAACACGGAGATGCTGGAAGCCGGCCGCGCACGTGGTGAAGACGGTCTTAACTGGCACGAGGGCGATGCCGAGAATCTCCCCGTCGATGACGCTGCGGCGGACGCCTACGTCATCAGCTTTGGCATCCGGAACTGCACCGATGTTCCGGCCGTACTGCGCGATGCGCGACGGGTGCTGAAGCCGGGCGGGCGGTTCTTCTGTTTGGAGTTCTCGCGCCTCGCCGTCGGCGGGCTTGAGCCAGTTTATGATTTCTTTTCGTTTAACGCGATCCCGGCAATGGGGAAATTGCTCGCGAATGATGCGGAATCCTACAGATATCTGGTGGAATCCATCCGCCGGTTTCCGGATCAGGAAACATTCTTGGGTATGATCCGCGACGCAGGCTTTTCGCGCGCTGGTTACCGAAACATGGCCGGCGGCGTCTGCGCACTGCATTGGGGTTGGGCGGTTTAGTGCTTTCCTGGATTGGTCATAGCTGGCGGTTGATGCGCGTGGCGGCAACGCTTGCGCGCTACGACGTGCTGCTGCCGGGGGAATATTACGACCGCTATTCGGTGCCGCTGCAGGCGACGCACACGTCGCTCCGCATCTTCGCCAAGCGCCGCCGCGGCCGCAGTGTTGGCGTGCGGTTGGCCAAAGCGTTGGAGCGTCTAGGGCCGGCCTATGTGAAGGTCGGTCAGTTTCTGGCCACGCGGCCGGACATGATTGGCGTCACGGTTGCGCAGGAACTCGGCCGGCTGAAAGATCGCCTGCCGCCCTTCTCGCGCACCGTCGCGCTCGACACCATCAACGCCGAACTCGGCGGCACTGAAGAATTGTTCGCCGGCATTTCCGAAGCGATGGGCGCGGCGTCCATCGCGCAGGTGCACCAGGCAATCGTACCGCGCCAAGGCGTCGTCGCCATCAAGGTGCTGCGGCCGCGCATTGAGAGGAAGCTCGCCAAGGAAATGGGCGCGCTGCGCTTCCTGGCGCAAATGATCGAATTCTTCTCGCCGCGCTCGCGCCGGCTCGAGCCGGTGCAATTTATCGACACGGTTTCGTCCGCGCTGGAACGCGAACTCGATCTGCGTCTGGAAGCTGGCGCAGCTGCAGAGTTCCGCGAAGTTGCAGCGAAGGACGGCTACCTAACCGTCCCCGAAATCGATTGGTCGCGCTCGTCCAAGCGGGTGATGACGCTCGATTGGATCGACGGCACACCGCTGACCGACAGCAAAGCACTCGACCGAGCGGGCGCCAATCGCAGCGAACTGGCGACGGCGATCACGCGCGGCTTTCTCGCCGCGGCGCTCGATTACGGCTTCTTCCATGCCGACATGCACGAGGGCAACATGCTCTACGGCAAGGACGGCAAGCTGTGGATCGTCGACTTCGGCATTATGGGCCGCATCGGCCACAAGGAGCGGCGCTATCTCGCGGAGATTCTCTACGGCTTCCTGAAGCGCGATTATCGCCGCGTCGCCGAAGTGCACCAGGAAGCCGGCTACGTGCCGGATCGCTTCACCGTTGACGAATTCGCCCAAGCGCTACGCGCCATCGGCGAGCCGATCTTTGGCAAAACCGCCGAAGGCATCTCGATGAGCCGCCTGCTTCTGCAGCTGTTCGACGTCTCCCATATGTTCGGCATGCATTTGCGGCCGGAACTGGTGTTGCTGCAAAAGACCATGGTGCAAGTCGAGGGCGTCGCGCGCGCACTCGATCCGCAGCACGACATGTGGGCGGCTTCCCGCCCGATCGTCGAACGCTGGGTGCAGCGCGAACTCGGGCCAGAAGCGGTGGCCAAGCGCGCGATCGATGAAGCAGCACTCGCGCTCGCGTCGATGCGACGCTTGCCGCAAACGCTCGCCGCTGTCGAAGCCGCAGCGCGCAAGGTCAGCGAAGACGCGCCGCGCGAAGAGCGTCAATGGTATCAGGATCCGAAGTTCTGGATCGGCATGATCGGCGGCGCGATCCTGGCGTTGGTGCTGACCGCCAACAGCCGCCGCAACGCACCGGTCGCAGCGGCGCCTGAGCCCGCACGTGTTGAAGCGCCCGGCTGGTTCGAGCGCGCGCCGACGCGCGGGCCGATGCCTGAAATTGTCGATGCTCCAGCAGAACCAGCGGATGGCGAAGCCGCGCCTGCAACCGAAACCGCCCCTCAAACGGATGCAAGCCCATGAGCAAGCGCGTCCTTCTGATCATTGGCGGCGGCATCGCGGCGTATAAGAGCCTCGACCTCATCCGCCGGCTGAAAGAAACCGGCGCAGCCGTGCGCGTCGTGATGACGGACGCCGCGCAGCGTTTTGTAACGCCGCTGGCCGCGGGCGCGCTCGTCGGCGAGCGCGTGTTCACCGATCTATTCGACCAATCTCAGGAATTCGACGTCGGCCACATCCGGCTGGCGCGTGAATGCGATCTTATCATTGTGGCGCCGGCCACGGCCGACCTGATGGCAAAAGCCGCGCACGGTCTCGCCAATGACTTGGCGTCGGCCGTACTGTTGGCGACGCACAAGCCCGTGCTTATGGCGCCGGCTATGAACCCATTGATGTGGTCGCACACAGCGACGCGGCGCAATTTTGAAACACTGAGCGCCGACGGCATTCGCTTCATCGGACCTAACGCTGGCGAGATGGCCGAACGCGGCGAAGCCGGAATTGGCCGTATGGCGGAACCCACCGAAATCCGTGATGCGGCGCTGGCGCTGCTCAGCGACGGCCCGCTCAAAGGCAAGCGCGCGCTGGTGACGGCAGGCCCTACGATCGAAGCGATCGATCCAGTGCGCTTTCTCTCCAACCGCTCCAGCGGCAAGCAAGGCTACGCCATTGCCGCCGCTTTGGCCGAGCTCGGCGCCGATGTGACGCTCGTTTCCGGTCCAACCAATCTGCCCGCCCCTGCCGGTGTGAAGCGCGTTAGCGTTGAAAGCGCGCGCGAAATGTTGGCGGCGAGCGAAGCGGCTTTGCCCTTGGACGTCGCCGTCATGGTCGCAGCCGTCGCCGATTGGCGGCCGAGAGAAGCGGCTGATGAGAAGCTCAAGAAAGACAAAACTGGCATCCCGGCGATCGATCTCGCCGAAAACCCTGATATTCTCGCGACGCTCTCCAAGCCCGGCAAGAAGCGGCCGAAACTGGTGGTGGGCTTTGCGGCAGAGACCGAGCACGTCGAAGAACACGCCCGCGCCAAGATCGCCAAGAAGGGCTGCGACTGGATCGTCGCCAATGACGTCTCCGGCGACGTGATGGGCGGGGCTGAGAACCAGGTGCTGCTGATCACCAAGGACGGCGTCCAATCGTGGCCGCGGATGGCGAAAGAAGCTGTGGCGCGCAAGCTCGCAGCCGAGATTGCGGCAGCGCTGACCGCTAAGGCGCCAGGTCGGAAGTAACCGGCTGCATCCCGCCCCTGCGGAAACGCCGCGCCTTGGCCCTTGAGTCGGGCGCGCCAGGCGCTATGTAGAGACCTTCAAACCAATCCCGATTCCAGCGCCAAGCGCGCACCGCGCGCCTGAGGACACTCGCCTGCATGAGCTTTCAGAACCACAACGAACGCCGCGAAGCCGCCGAAGCCGCCAAGAAGGCGATGCTTGAAAAGTTCAAGAACAAGCCGGCGATCGACCCGAAAGTAGCCGCTGAGCGCGCCGAGGCCGCCAAAGCCCGCGAAGCCAAGCGCATCGAAGCCGAAGAGCGCCGCAAGGCCCGCGTCGAAGCTGAGAAGCTCGAGCGCATGCTCGCCGCCGAAGCCAAGGCCAAGGAAGAAGAAGAGCGCGTGAAGCGTGAGGCCGAAGAAGCTGAAGCGAAGGCGAAAGCTGATGCTGAAGCGGAAGAGATCCGCGCCTACGAACTGAAAGCGCGCCGCGATCTGAAGTACGCCGCACGCAAAGCCCGCCAGAAATAATCACGGCGTCGCGCCGGTTTCGCCTCTGGCGAATCCGGTTTAAGTCCAGCGTATGGACCCGCGCACAATCACCATCCAAGTCACGCCGCTGCCGCACTTCGAGGGGCTGGCGCTTCCGAGCTATGAGACGGCGCTCTCCGCTGGCATGGATCTTCGCGCCGCTGTCGCGGACGATGCGCCGCTCGAAGTTGCGCCCGGCCAACGCGTGCTGGCGCCGACGGGGCTCACCATCGCACTGCCAGCCGGATACGAAGCGCAAATTCGGCCACGTTCGGGGCTCGCCCTGAAGCACGGGATCACCTGTCTCAACACGCCCGGCACGATCGACGCTGATTATCGGGGCGAAGTGAAAGTCATCCTGATCAATCTCGGGCAGGAGCCGTTCGTGATCGGCCGCGGCGAGCGCATCGCGCAAATGGTGATCGCGCCGGTGACGCAAGGGACGTGGGACGTGGTCGAGGTGCTTTCGGAAACCGCGCGCGGCGCCGGCGGCTTCGGCTCGACCGGACGCGGCTGAACGACTCGACGGCAATGGCCTGACCGACTAGCCTCCGCCCTCTATTGAGGTTGGGGGATCTCATGCGTGGTCTGATCATCATGGTGGCGCTGCTCCTGGTTTTGGGCGGCGCGGGATACGCAGTCTGGCGGATGAACCCGGGGCTGCTCCAAGCGCCCGCTTCGGCGCCGGCCGGTGCACCAGAAACGGAGGCGCAGCCTGAGCGTTTGCGCGCGGAATATTGCTCCGCTCAGGACGCCGTCTACACGTACCGCCGCGATCCAACGCTGACGATGCGGCTCGTCGATGGGCCCGACATGGTGCGCGCGTACGGCGCTTCGGCGTCGAGCTACGCCAATCTTGGCAATCTATTTTTCGTGGTGCGCCAGGGCGAACAAGAGTTCCGGTTTGCCGCGGCCTCATCGCAAGGGGTGACGCTGAACTACCTCTTCCCGCTGCGCAACGACGACTCGGTGACCATCCCAGCAGGCGTCGATCTCATTCAGGTCAGCACATTCGATTCAGAGTTCGCGTACACACCCGGCTTGCCGCGCCTGGAATACGCCGCACCTGCCTATATCTACGCGCCGAACATGACCCGCTACCTCTACAACAATAGCAGCCCGCGTATCGAAGCGCCGGTGGACTTCTTCGACTTCCAGTCGTGCGAAACCACCGCGCCGCCTGCGGCGCCGGAAGCTGCACAGCCGGCTCAATAAGCTGCTATAGCGGCGCGATGAAACTCAGCGCCGAGGAACGCGACCGCTATGCTCGCCATATCCTGCTGAAGGAGATCGGCGGGCCGGGGCAGCAACGGCTGAAAGCAGCGCGCGTTGCTATCGTGGGCGCCGGCGGCTTGGGCGCGCCGGCGGCGCTCTATCTCGCAGCGGCGGGCGTGGGCAGCATCAGGTTGATCGATCACGATACCGTCGCGCTCTCGAACCTGCAGCGGCAGATTATCTTTGAAGCCGGCGACGTCGGCGCATCGAAAGTCGAGCGCGCCGCCGCTGCGCTGGAAGCGCTAAACGCCAACGTCGTTGTTGAGCCCCGCACAGAGCGGCTTGACGCTGCAAATGCGCGCCAATTGCTGGACGGCGTCGATCTTGTGCTCGATGGCACTGACGATTTCGCCACCCGCTTTGCCGTGAATGAAGCCTGTCACGCTCTTGGCATCACATTGATCTCGGGCGCAGTCGGGCGGTGGAGCGGGCAAGTCGCGGCGTTTGCACCGGAGGGCCCGTGTTATCGCTGCTTTGTTCCGGAGACACCGCCAGACGCAGAGACCTGCGAACGCGTCGGCGTTGTCGGCGCGCTCACGGGTGTGATCGGGTCGATGATGGCCCTGGAAGCGATCAAGCACATCACCGAAGCAGGCGAGACTTTGGTGGGACGTATCATGCTGTTCGACGGCCTCAGCGCCGAAGCGCGCACAGTGAAGCTCGCGCGCGACCCCGCCTGCCCCGTGTGCGGCGATGAGTGAGTGGCGCGACCTTCTGATCGCAGCCGCGCGGCGCGATGCCGAGACGCGTATGCGCCTCGTTCAAAGCGGTGAGCTTTTCGCCGGCTATCATCCCGAGATGGAAGCCGTGCACTTGGAGAACGCCGCGTTGCTTGAGCGCGCGCTCGATGCGATGGGCTGGCCCGGACCCGGCGCACTCGGCGACGAAGGCGCCGCTGCGGCTTTCATGATTCTCCAGCACGCGATCTCGCGGCCTGACTTACAGAGGCGCGGGCTCGCGCTCATGCTCGACGCGATCCCGCGCGGCCAAGCGAACGCGCTCGACGCCGCCTACCTCACCGACCGCATCGCCGTGTTCGAAGGCGCCGAGCAGACGTTCGGAACCCAGTTCGACTGGGACACGAATGGCCAGCTCTCGCCGGCGCCGACGCGCGATCCAGCCGATCTCGACGAACGCCGCGCCAGCGTCGGGCTGCCGCCCATCAGCGAGGTCACTGCCCACATGCGCGCGCGAGCCGCTTCGGAAGGCGACGCGCCGCCCGCGGACCGCGCACAACGACAGGCCGATTTTGAAGTTTGGGCTCGCCGCGTCGGCTGGCGCGCTTGACGGGCGCGCCTTGGCGTTCACTCTAGCGGCGGAGGTGCGGCATGCGGTGGTTCTTTGGTGCGATATTGGCGATCGTCGCGCTTATCGCGGTGGTTCTCGTCGGCGGCTATTTCGCGCTGAAGCGGTCAGACATTCCGTACGCCACGCTCGAGCAGACCTACGCGAGCGAAGAGTCTCAGTATCTAGACCTCGACACCGGCGTGCGGGTTCACTTCCGCGACCAGGGCCAGCCGGCGGGCGCGCCGACTCTCCTGCTCATCCACGGCTTCTCGGCTTCGCTGCACACGTGGGAGCCTTGGGTTGAGCGCCTTGGCGAAAATTATCGCGTCATCTCGCTCGATCTGCCTGGGCACGGACTGACGCAAGCGCCCGAAGACTATGACGCTTCGATCGACGCCTATGTCGATGTGGTGGAAGAGTTTGTAGCGAAGCAGAACCTGTCGCGCTTCGCCATCGCCGGCAATTCAATGGGCGGCAACGTGTCGTGGGAATACGCGCTCGCCCACCCCGAGCAAGTGCAGGCGCTAATCCTTGTCAACTCATCGGGCTGGGAAGATACGCGCGAAGAAGTGCGCGACGAGCCGCAGATATTCCAACTGCTACGCAATCCCGTCATCGGCCCGCTGATGCGCGATCTCGATAACACGGCGCTCGTCCGCCAGGGCCTTGAAGCGGCATATGCGGACGCGAGTATTGTCGATGACGCATTGGTGCGCCGCCACACCGAGATGTCGCGCGCGCCGGGGCATCGCGACATCCTGCTGCAAATGACGCTCGGCTTCCGCGATCGCAACTATGCCACGCCGGAACGCCTGGCGCCGCTGGCGAACATGCCAGTGTTGATCATCCAAGGCGATATCGACCGTGTCGTTCCGCCAGAGCATGCGCGCCAGTTCAACAACGCGATTTCAGGTTCGCAATTGATGTGGATGGAAGGCGTTGGCCACGTGCCGCAAGAAACTGACGCCGACGAAACGGCGACGGCAGTGAACGAATTTCTCTACGCCGTGTTCGAGCCCGCCGCTTTGGCGACAGCGAACTAGAGCGCCGACGGTGCGTATTCCGCGCCGATCGCTGCTGCTGGCCGCATCGTTGGCGGCGGCGCCGCGCGCGGCCTGGCCGCAATCGCTGTCGGCCGGCGCGTTCACACACGGCGTAGCTTCCGGCGATCCACTGCCGGATGGCGTCGTGATCTGGACGCGCTTCACGGGCGCCGAGGCGGCTTGGGAAATCGCTGAAGACGACGCGTTCGCTGAGGTCGTGCAACGCGGCCGGGCGAGCGCCGCGCTAGCAAGCGATTATTGCATCAAGGTCGATGTGCGCGGGCTCGCGCCAGGGCGGCGATACTTCTACCGCTTTCTCTCCGCGTCCGGGACTTCACCAACAGGCGTCACGCGCACTGCCCCAGAGGGCGATGCGGAGAGCTTGCGCGTTGCGCTCTTTTCCTGCGCCAACATGCCGTACGGCTACTTCCACGCTTACGCCCATGCGGCCGCACGCGACGATATCGATCTCGTGTTGCACGCCGGCGACTACATCTACGAGGTGCCGCGCGGCCGCTATCCGACAAACGCCGAAGCCGTACCCGGTCGCACGGTCGATCCGGTGCGCGAAACGGTGGCGCTCAACGATTATTACCAACGCTATGCCAGCTATCACACCGACCCGGCGCTCCTCGAACTCCGCCGCACCAAACCGATCGCTTCGGTCTGGGACGATCATGAGCTGGTGAACAACGCTTGGCGCGACGGCGCGATAGATCACAACGCGCGTTATGAGGGCGCCTACTCCGATCGCGTCGTTGCGGCGGCCAAGGCCTATTTCGACTGGATGCCGATCCGCGCGCAGGGCGGCCTTCGCCTCTATCGACATCTCGACTGGGGCAATCTCGCGCGCATCGTCCTTTTGGATACGCGCCAGTTCGGGCGCGACGAGCAGATCGACTATCGCCGCACATTAATGCCGATGCTGGCGCAAGGCGGCGCCGATGCACCGTCCGTGGTCGCGGAGTTTAGACGGACGGTGTTGGACGACCCTCGCCGCACAATGCTCGGCGCAGCGCAAGAGCGCTGGTTGGCCGAAACGCTTGCTGCCTCAAAGGCGCGCGGCCAACGCTGGCAGATCGTGACGCAGCAAGTAGTGATGGGCGAGCAGATCGCGGCTCGTGACATCACGCGCTTCCTGCCGCCAGACGTGTCATCCAACACCCGCCGTTGGTTTGCCGCCGGCGAGCAAGCAACCGCGCTCGGCTTGCCCTGGAACCTGGATTCTTGGGACGGCTACCCTGCCGCGCGCCAACGCTTCCTGGAAACCTGCGCCGCGCACGCAAACAACGCCATCGTGCTTGGCGGCGACAGCCACAATTGCTGGGTGAACAATCTGGCGCTCGGCGATCGCTTGGCCGCGATCGAGTTCGCCGGCGGCAGCGTCAGCTCGCCCGGCTTCGAGCGGCCGCTCTCAAACGCCGGTCCCGGCGAACGCGAAGCCGCGATGCGCGGCGCCAACACGCATCTCGCCTGGTGCGACCTCACCCGCCGTGGCTACGCCGCGCTTACCTTCACGCACGCAGGTTGCGACGCCGAATGGATCGCGTTCGACGATGTGAGTGTGCCACAAGCGGGCGCGCCAACTCGTACGCAGCTGCGGGCGGCAGCATCGGATGCAGGTGGACCGGGAACGTGGACGCTTCTCTGATCCCCGCTTGATTTGTCGGCGCCGGTTCGCCAGCGTGCGCGGATGAGCGATTGGCTGCGCGGCGCTGTTATCTATCAAATCTATCCCCGTTCGTTCCGCGATTCGGATGGCGACGGCATTGGCGATTTGCGGGGCGCGATCGAAAAACTCGATCACATAGCCGCGCTCGGTTGCGACGCGATCTGGCTTTCGCCGTTCTTCACCTCGCCCATGAAGGATTACGGGTACGACGTCGCCGATTATTGCGGCGTCGATCCGCTGTTCGGCACGCTCGCTGATGCTGATGCACTGATCGCGCGCGCGCATGAGCTCGGGCTTAAGGTGATCATCGATCAAGTTTGGTCGCACTCGTCGGACCAGCATGCTTGGTTCAGCGAAAGCCGCGCCAGCCGCGATAATCCACGCGCCGATTGGTACGTGTGGGCCGACGCAAAGCCGGACGGATCACCGCCGAATAACTGGCAGGCCATGTTTGGCGGCTGCGCTTGGACTTGGGATGCGCGCCGCCGGCAATATTACTTGCACAACTTTCTGCCCGAGCAGCCCGATCTCAATGTGCGCCATCCAGCGGTTCAGGATGCGCTATTGGATGTGGCGCGCTTCTGGCTTGAGCGCGGCGTCGATGGCTTTCGGCTCGATGTGGTGAACTTCTTCGTGCAGGACGCCGCACTGCGCGACAATCCCGCCATCACGACCTTAAAGCGCGCGCCAGCGCGGCCGCATCAGTTTCAGCGGCATTTATACGACCGGACGCAGCCGGAGACGCTTCAGTTCATCGCGCGCCTGCGCAAACTACTCGACGAATACGGCGCCATCTCCGTCGGCGAGATTGAGGATGAAGAGCCGCTCAAGGTACAGCGCGACTACACTGACGGGCCGGAGCGCTTGCACACCGCCTATTCTTTCTTCCTGCTGCGCCAACGCGCGCTGACGGCTGCGGTGACGCAAGAGGCGTTGAGCCAATGGCAAGGCGCGCGCGGCTGGCCGTCATGGTCACTCTCCAATCACGACGTCATCCGCTTTCCGACGCGGCTGGCGGATAACGATCCGCAGCGCACGAAGCTGATGCTTATGTTGCTGCTCGCATTGCGCGGCGCTGCATTCCTTTACCAAGGCGACGAGCTCGGCTTGCCCCACGCCGACGTGCCGTTCGAGCGCTTGCGCGATCCGGAAGCGATTGCGTTCTGGCCGTCCGGCATTGGCCGAGACGGCGCGCGCACGCCGATGCCGTGGCTAAAGGATGCGCCGATGGCGGGCTTCACCAAGGCGGCCGACGCTTGGCTCCCACTCGATCCGCGCCATGTCGCTCTGGCGGCGGACGCGCAGGAAGCCGATTCTGACTCAATGTTGCACTTCACCCGCCGCGCCATCGCGGCGCGCAAGCAGAGCGCGGTATTACGCGGGGGCGATGTTGCACTGCGCGAGGATGGCCCGCTCTTGATCCTGGAGCGGACGCATGGCGATGAGCGCGTGCTGTGTATGTTTAATCTCTCGCCAGACCGCGCACGGACGGCGTTGCCCAAGCCCGCCAAAAGCACGCTTCTCCAGTTGGGCGAAACCGCAATCGAGGCGGCCCAGGTGTCGCTGGGCGGCCATTCTGGGCTCATCGTCGCAATCTAGGCGCACGGGCTGGCCAAACTCAACGCTACATTATAACGTCGGTCCGTAATGCAGGGGACACGCAGAAGCGCCCGACAACGAGGCCGCCGCCAATCGATGGCGCGCGGCGTATTCACGCTCGCCGCGCTGTTGGCCGTGTTCCTGCAGGCCTTCGTCATCGAGCCGCACGTTCACAGCGCCAACCCGATGGCGGCGGCGATCGCTGCGAGCAGCGTCCATCAAGAACGCCACCAGCAGGCATCGCTCTCGCACGAGCAGACCGCGTGTCTCGTTTGCCAAGCGCTGGCAGCGAACGGCGGCGCTTTGCTCCAGGCGAACGCGACGGTCACGGCCCCTGCATTTTTTGCGGCAACGGCTACGCCACGAGTGCTGCACGTTGCGCCACGTGCCGTCGCGCACTCCTGGCGAAGCCGCGCGCCGCCGATCGAACTCTGAGCACCTGACACGCGCGCGCTGAATGCGTGCGCCAAACCGCGCGCGGCTGCGCGCTCCCATGCTTCAGAGAGTCATCATGACACGTTCAGTTCTTCTGTGCGGCGCTGCCGCCGCCACCTTCCTGTTTCCGTTCAGCGCCATGGCGCAGGACAACACCGCCGTCACCGAGCAAGAAATCGTCGTCACCGGCCCGCTTGAGGGCTCGCGGATCGAAAGCCTGCAAGGCGCCGATATTCTTTTGCGCGATGACATCGTCGCACAGCTGAATGGCGGATTGGGCGACACGCTGGATTCAACGCCCGGCATCGCCACCACCTTCTTCGGCGCCGGCGCCAGCCGCCCGATCATTCGCGGTCTCGGCGAAGACCGCGTGCGAATTCTGCAAAACGGCATCGGCGCGATCGACGCCTCCACGGCTTCGCCGGATCACGCCGTCACGTCGGACGGCCTCGACGCTGAGCGGATCGAGGTGCTGCGCGGGGCGGCGGCTCTAGCTTATGGCGGCAACGCCGTGGGCGGCGTCGTCAACGTCATTGATCAATCGATCCCGACGCGCCAGCGCGACGGCGTCCGCTTTGATGGCCTCGCCGGATACTCCACCGTTGATGACGGCTTCCAAGGCGCCGCGCGTGTGGGTTTCGGAGTTGGCGATTTCGCCTTCACTGTGAACGCTTCCGAACGCGACGCGAGCGCTTACGAGACGCCGCTGGGCGAAGCGCTGAACCAATGGAGCGAAGTCCGAACCTATGGCGGCGGCGCGGCATTGGTGCGCGATTGGGGGCATGTTGGCGTTGCGGTGAAGCAAACCGAGGACGCTTACGGCCTGTTGCCGGAAGATCCGAGCGAACCAGGCGGGCGCATCGAACTTGAGCAAACGCGTATCGAGTCGCGTGGTGATTTCCGTATCAATGTCGGCCCGTTCGATCGCATCGACTACGGCGTGCAGCATTCCGACTACACCCACACCGAGTTCGAAGGCGATGGCGCGGCGGGCACGCGCTTCTTCAGCGACGGCTGGGAAGCGCGATTCGAAGCGCATCACAGCGACGGCCGCCATCAGGGCGTGATCGGCGTTCAATTCACCGACGTTGATTTCAACGCCGAGGGTGATGAAGCGTTCATCACCGCGACGAACA
The DNA here is from genome assembly GCA_034439495.1 of Terricaulis sp. Taxonomy (GTDB): domain Bacteria; phylum Pseudomonadota; class Alphaproteobacteria; order Caulobacterales; family Aquidulcibacteraceae; genus Vitreimonas. The sequence goes on from JAWXAM010000025.1 coordinate 32,665, forward strand.
CGCAGGATGCGGGCATATTCGCTATCGAGCGCTACGATCTTGGCGGCTGGGGTCTTGAAGGCGGCCTCCGTTATGAGCGGCGTGAAATCGAAAATATCTCCGCCGGCGCACGCGAGTTTGACAATGTGAGCGCTTCCCTCGGCGTTTTCGTGCGGCCCGCGGATGGCTGGTTCATCGGCGCGACGCTGGCGCACACGGAACGGGCGCCGACGGCGATCGAGCTCTTCTCCGATGGGCCGCACCTTGCGACGGAAAACTATGAGGTCGGCGATCCCAACCTCGGCCAGGAAACGGCGCTCTCGTTTGAAACGTCCGTTCGCTATAGCGGTTCGCGGTTCAGCGTCGAAGCCAATCTCTTCGCTATAGAGTTCACCGATTATGTCGCGCTGGTCGAGCGCGGCGATGTGTTCTGGCTCGATGAAACCACCGACACGAGCGGCTTTGCGCCGGACGAATCTGATCCAGGCATTCCGGTCGACGCTGAAATCCTGCCGGTGTTCGCGTTTATCCAACAGGACGCGACCTTCATCGGCGGCGAACTCGTGCTCCGCTACGCATTGTTTGAAGCCGGCGGATTTGAGTTCAGCACGGATGCTGCGCTCGACATCGTCAACGCCAACTTCACCGGCGGCGGCCACCCGCCCCGCATTCCGCCGCGCAGCTTTACGCTCGGGCTGGAAGCGGAGAATGCGAACTGGTCGGCGCGCATCGAGGCGGTGGATACGGCTGATCAGGATCGCCTTTCGGACTTCGAAACCGAAACCGAGGGCTACACCTTCCTCAACGCCGGCCTCGCCTGGCGCCCACAAGGTGAAGCTGGCGCGTGGACACTACGCATCGATGGCCGCAACCTCACCGACGAACTCGGCCGTGTGCATAGCTCGTTCTTGAAGGACGATCTGCCACTGCCGGGCCGCAATGTGCGCTTCACGTTGCTAACGAGCTTCTGACGCCTACCAGATGGTGACGCGCTCTGCCGGCGGCAGGTAGAGCGCGTCATCCGGCGTTACGTTGAAGGCTTCGTACCAAGCATCCATATTGCGCGCCGGGCCGTTGATGCGAAAACGCGCGGGCGAGTGCGGGCCGGTCATCACCTGATTGCGCAATTGCTGCTCGCGCACGATCTGCTTGCGGTGCTGGGCGCGGGCCATGAAGAAACGCTGCAAGCCGGTTGTGCCTTCCAGCACGGGCGGCTCGGCGCCGGCGAGCGAAATGCGATAGGCATGCAGCGCAACCTGCAAGCCGCCGCAATCTCCGATATTTTCGCCTAGCGAGAGACGGCCGTTGAGATTGAGGCCGGGTAGCGGCTCAAACTGGCTGTATTGATCGGCGAGACGGTCCGTGGTGGCGCGGAAGCGCGCGACATCTTCGGCATTCCACCAATCACGAAGCACGCCGCGCGCATCGGATTTCGCGCCCTGGTCATCGAAGCCGTGACCCATTTCGTGGCCGATGACGCCGCCAATGGCGCCGTAATTCACCGCGGGATCAGCGTTGGGGTCGAACAATGGCGGTTGCAGGTAGCCCGCGGGAAACACGATCTCGTTGAACGGCGGATTATAATACGCGTTCACCGAATGCGGGGTCATGAACCATTCTTCGCGATCGCTCGGCCGGCCGAGGCGCGCAAGATCGTTGGCCCAATCCCATTGCGCAAAGCGCATCTGATTGCCGAACGCGTCGCCGGCGCGCACCTCGAAGCCTGAATAATCCTTCCAGCGATCCGGGTAGCCGATCTTCGGCCGGAACGTGGCCAGCTTTTCGCGCGCGATGATTTTTGTTTCGGCGCTCATCCACGGCGACGCATCGATGCGCTCTCCGTAAGCGCGGCGCATGTTTTCGACCAGTTCAAGCACTTGCGCTTTGGATTCTGGCGGGAAGTGGCGCGCGACGTAAAGTTCACCGACCGCTTCGCCCAAGGTGCCGTTGAGCGCTTGGATGGCGCGCTGCCAGCGTTCGCGCTGTTGCGGCTGGCCGTTCAATTGTCGGCCGAAGAAGGCGAAGTTCGCATCATCGATCGTGCGCGGCAGGATGTGCGCTTTGGTGCGGACGTAGTGCCAAGCCACGTAGCTACGCCAGGTCGAAACCGGGGTCGCCATCACCAGATTCGCAAGCGGCCCCATCGCGCTCAATTCGGCGATGACGACTTCATCTTCCGCCGCCAGGCCGCGGGCGTCGAAACCGGCATCCCACGGGAAGCGCGGCGCCAGCGCGCGCACTTCGGCACGGCGCTTTAAATTGTAGGTGCGCTCTCGCTCGCGGCGATCCGCTACCGGCCAGTGCAGTTCGGCGATTTGTGTTTCAAGCGCCATAACTGCGCGCGCTTGCGCTTCGGCGTTCGGTTGGCCGACGAGCGTCAACATGTTCGCGCAGGCTGCTTCGTATTGCTGACGGATTTCCGGGAATTGGCGATCGGTGCGGCGATAATATTCGCGCTCAGGCAGGCCGAGGCCCGCGTGCGTCATCTGCGGCAGATAGCGATCCGGATTGCCTTCATCCAAGCCGATATAGGTGATGATCGGGAATGTGACGCCCGCCCCCGGCCGGGCAACAAAGCGCACAACGTCTTCGTGCGTGCGCAGCGCGGCGATTTCCGCCAGCGCTGGTTCAATTGGCGCAAGGCCGCGCGCGTCAATCGTGTCCCGATCGAGATAGGTGTTGTAATAGTCGGCGATCTTTTGCGAGTTGGAGCCCGGCGCGCCGCCGGCCGCGGCCGCTTCCTGCACGATCGCGCGCACATCGTGCTCCGCCTTCACGATCAGCATTTCGTTCGTGCCCCATGAACTGCGATCGTCCGGGATCGTGTTGGCGTTCATCCAGGCGCCGTTGACGTATTGGAAGAAGTCATCGCCGGGGTCGATGCTGTGATCGATGGAGGTCAGGTCGATGCCGAACGCGCCGATCGCGGCGCGACCGCGTGGAGGTGCGGAGACGCCGCCCTGTTGCGCCGCACAGCCGGCGGCAAGCGCGAGCGTGGAGGCGGTTACCGCGCGGCGTGTGAAAGTGGTCATATGGCTTCCTCAAGCGATTCACACGCAGCGAAGCCGCCACGCGATGCCAGCTCAATAGATTTGAGACGAACGCGCGCCAGAGCGCGCCGCCCAGCGTTCAATGGCCTAAAGCGAATCCAAAGCCGGTCATGTAAGGGTCGCCGCTCTGCGCAGCGGGGCTGTCAGACATGAACTCACTGTCGCCCATGGCGCCGGCGTTTTCCAGATCGCGCGCCTCGAAGTGCGCGCGCACAGTGCAGCCATTACGCTGATCAAGCGCGCCACCGGCCCAATCAGATACCCAGCCGCCATAATCCCAGCCGTAGCCCCAAAACTTGAACGGGCCGCCGTTGATGCGCTGGACGTCGGCCATCGACGCGCCCTGCCGCAGACCATCCGGGCCTATCCACTGCGTGCCGTGCACCAGTATGGACGCCGTCGCTTCGCCGCCTTCGATCCAAACAACTTCAATCTTACGCGCCGCGTCATTGGCGAACACCAGCGTGGCCTCGTACGACTCGCCTTCAGGTCCGGGCAACGTTGCCGTCGTGATGTTCTCGGCCCCATAACGCTCAGCCAGAGAAGCTGGCGTCAATTCCGAAAACGTCTCGCACGTCAGCACATTTGCAGCGCCGTCCGTCGCTTGCTCTTGATCCGGCTGCACCGCGGCCTGGCCGCAGCTCATCAGCGTCAAACTGGCGGCAGCGACGACAAACGTGGCGCGCATACAGACTCCTACAGCATCGCCGGAATGACGCGATCCGGCGGTTTGTGGCCGTCGGCGAAGGTTTTGATGTTGATGATGACCTTCTCGCCCATGTCGATGCGGCCTTCGATCGTGCCGGAGCCCATGTGCGGCAAGAGCACGACGCTCGAAAGCTTCTTCAGCTTTGGATTGATCGCGGGCTCGTTCTCGAACACATCAAGCCCGGCGCCGGCCAGTTCGCCCTTCTCCAGCATACGCGCGAGCGCGGCTTCATCGATCACTTCACCGCGCGCGGTATTGACGACGTAAGCATGCGGCTTCAGCAGCGCGAGACGGCGCGAGGAGAGCAAGTGATACGTCGCCGGCGTGTGCGGGCAGTTCACCGAGACGATGTCCATGCGCGACAACATCTGATCGAGGCTTTCCCAATACGTCGCCTCGAGCTCCGCTTCGATGTGCGCCGCGACTTTGCGGCGGTTGTGATAGTGCACCTGCAAACCGAACGCGCGGGCGCGGCGGGCGACGGCTTGGCCGATGCGGCCCATGCCGATAATGCCGAGGCGCTTGCCCCAAATGCGGCGTCCCATCATCCAAGTGGGCGACCAGCCGACGAACTTGTCTTGCTCGATGACTTTCACGCCTTCGATCAGGCGGCGCGGCACGGCGAGGATCAGCGCCATCGTCATGTCGGCGGTGTCTTCGGTCAAAACACCGGGCGTGTTGGTGACGGTGATGCCGCGTTGCACGGCGGTGGCGACATCGATGTTGTCAACGCCGGCGCCGAATTGCGCGATCAGACGAAGCTGCTCACCGGCGCGCGAGAGTACGCGACTATCGACGCGATCGGTGACGGTCGGCACCAGCACATCGGCGCGTTGAACGGCGGCGACGAGTTCCTCCGGCGTGAACGGTTTGTCGTCGACATTGAGTTCGGCATCGAACAATTCGCGCAGGCGCGTCTCCACCGGGTCGGGCAGACGGCGCGTAACGACAACTTTGAGTTTCTTCGACGGCATTCAGCTTCCATAAACCACGACGGCGCGGGCTCCAAGGTTCGGCATAAAGCAGTCGTCCATCCGCTGCGTTAAGTCCACTTTCACGGCGCCCGAAGCATGATCCCGCCTTCCCTTCCGGCAGTGGGGGGTTCGACACGAATAGGTGGGTCATGCGTCGTGGGACTTTCGCCGCTCTGGCTGCGGCGGCCTCTCTCATTTGTTTGGGCTCCGCGGTGGCGGACACGCCGGTTGCGGTGGGCACGGACTCGAACCTACCGGTGCCGCGCTTTGTGAGCCTCAAAACCCAGGGCGCGAACGGCCGCCATGGGCCCGGGCTCGAGCATCGGATCGACTGGATCTATGAGCGCGCCGGCCTGCCGCTGCAGGTGACGGGCGAGAGCGGCCCCTGGCGCCGGGTCCGCGATCCGGACGGAACGGAAGTGTGGATTCACGCGCAGAACCTGGATCAGCGGCGCACCATTTACGTCAATGAGGCGACAGCGCTGCGCCGGAACGCCAATGAGGCCAGCCAGCCCGTGGCGTATTTGGCCGCAGGCGTGGTCGGCGCCGTGACCGGCTGCAACGGCGAATGGCGGCGCGTGGCCATCGGCGGACGTATCGGCTGGGTCGAAAACAGCGCCCTGTGGGGCGGAGACTGCGCCGGGCTCTAAGGGTCCGGAAACATCGCCATCGCCTTGCCCCCCTGCGCCCCGGCCTGTAAGCCGGGCGGGAAATATCCCGCTTTTGCAGAGACAAAGCATGGCCGAGCGCCCCTCGTCTTACACTTACGAAGACCTCATAGCGTCCGGCGAGGGCCGCCTGCACGGACCAGGCAACGCGCAGCTGCCGCTGCCGCCGATGCTCATGTTCGATCGCATCACCACGATGACCGCCGAGGGCGGCGATCACGGCAAAGGCGTCTTCATCGCTGAATACGACATCACGCCGGACCGCTGGTTCTTCGAATGCCACTTCCGCGGCGATCCAGTCATGCCGGGGTGCCTCGGCCTCGACGCCATGTGGCAGCTCTCCGGCTTCTATATGGCTTGGGCCGGCTCGCCTGGCCGCGGCCGCGCTCTTGGCGTCGGCGAAGTCGAATTCCGCGGCCAGATCACGCCGAACACAAAACTGGTGACCTACGAGATCCACCCAAAGCGCGTCATCCAGCGCAAGCTGCACATGATCGTAGCTGACGGGGTCACCAAGGCTGATGGCGTCACCATCTATACGGCCAAAGACCTCAAGGTCGGCCTGTTCTCGCCGGAACAGCTTGAAGCTCAGATGAAGTAGGAGCGCATCCGCATGCGTCGTGTCGTCGTCACCGGAATGGGGATCGTTTCCTCGATTGGCAACAATACGCAAGAGGTGCTTGCGAGCCTGCGCGAGGCCAAGAGCGGCATTCGCGCCGCGCCCGACTACGCTGAAAAAGGCATGCGCAGCCAAGTGGCGGGCGAGCCGACGATCCGGCCGGAGGAAGTTGTCGATAAGCGCGTGATGCGGTTCATGGGCGAAGGCTCGGGCTGGAATTATATCGCGATGGAGCAGGCCATCGCTGACGCCGGCCTCACGAAAGAAGAAGTCTCCAACCCGCGCACCGGCATCATCATGGGCTCGGGCGGCCCGTCAGCGCACGCCATCGTGCTCGCCGCTGACACGGCGCGCGAAAAAGGCGCCAAGCGCGTTGGGCCGTTTGCGGTGCCGAAAGCGATGAGCTCGACGGCGAGCGCTACTTTGGCGACGCCGTTCGAGATCAAGGGCATCAATTATTCGATCAGTTCGGCTTGCGCGACCAGCGCGCACTGCATCGGCGATGCGTACGAGCAGATTCAGAACGGCAAGCAAGACATCATGTTCGCTGGCGGCAGCGAGGAGCTCGACTGGACGCTCTCAGTGCTGTTCGACGCCATGGGCGCGATGAGTTCAAAATATAACGACACGCCGGAGAAGGCCTCACGCGCGTACGACAAGAACCGCGACGGCTTCGTGATCGCGGGCGGCGC
>JAWXAM010000026.1:0-63761 GCA_034439495.1 Terricaulis sp.
CATCTGAACATCTCCTTCCAGCGCTCGACCTGCTCGCGCACGCGCTGCGGCGCCGTTCCGCCATAGCTATCCCGGCTCTCGACCGATTTTTCAACCGTCAACAACGCCCGCGCGGCCTCGGTGATGCGCGGATCGACGGCCTGGAACGCCTCCAGCGGCAGCTGGCCGAGTTCAGCGACGCCCGCATCTTCGGCGCGGCGGACGATTTTGCCGGTGATTTCGTGGGCTTCCCGGAACGGGACCTTTAGCTCGCGCACCAGCCAGTCGGCGAGGTCAGTTGCCGTGGAATAGCCTCGCGCGGCGGCAGCGCGCATGGCCGTACGCTCGAACCTGATGGTTTCGATCATGCCGATCATGGCGGTGATGGAAAGGGCGAAGGAATCGAAGGCGCTGAACGTGAGGGCTTTGTCCTCTTGCAGATCCTTGGCGTAAGCGAGCGGCAGCTTCTGCACGATGGCGTTCAGCGCCGAAAAATCCGCACCGATGCGCGCGGCTTTCGCGCGGATGAGTTCGGCCGCATCCGGGTTGCGCTTTTGCGGCATGATCGACGAGCCGGTAGACCACGCATCGCTCAAGCGAGCGAATCCGAATTGCGGGCTCGTCCACAGCACGATCTCTTCCGCCAATCGCGAAAGATGCGTCGCAGCGATCGCAAGATTGGCAAGCGCGGCTAAAGCGAAGTCACGTGAGCCAACAGCATCCAGCGAATTGTGCGCTGGTTCGTGGAAACCAAGAGCGGCGGCTGTGCGTTCGCGGTCGATCGGGTAGGAGGTGCCGGCGAGCGCCGCCGCGCCGAGCGGGCACTCCCACGCCGCCTCCAGCGCGCCGCCGATGAGGCGCACCCGGTCACGCTCGAACATCGAGACGTACGCCAAGAGATGATGGCCCAGCGTGATCGGCTGCGCTGTCTGCAGATGTGTGAAGCCCGGCATCACCCAATCGGCATGTGGCTCGGCTTGCTTCAGCAGCCCGTTTTGCAGTGCGCGCAGGCCATCGCCAGCTTCGCGCGCGGCGCGCATGGTCCAGAGCTTGAAATCGGTGGCGACCTGATCGTTGCGCGAGCGGCCGGTGTGAAGCCGCTTGCCGGCTTCGCCGATGCGTTCCGTCAGCCGCGCTTCGATGTTGAGGTGGATATCCTCCAACTCAGCCGAAAAGACGAAGCTTCCTTCCAGGATTTCCGCGGCAATCTGATCCAGCCCGGCTTGTATCGCCGCGTTATCTTCTTGCGTAATGATCCCTTGGGCAGCCAGCATGTCGGCGTGCGCCTGTGAACCTTCGATGTCTTCACGCCATAGGCGCTTGTCGACATTGATCGAGGCGTTGATCGCTTGCATGGCGTCGGCGGGTTGGGCGGCAAAACGCCCGCCCCACATTTTTTGGCCTTTGGACGAAGGATCGGAAGTGGACACGAACGCGGATTCCTCTGGGTCGAAAAAGCCGTGGGCCGTATGGGCGGCCGTGGCAATGCTCGCGCTGGGGACGGTTGCAGTCCTTTACGTGCTTTTCGCCGCCTCTTCAAAGCCCGATCAGTCACAAGGTCTGACGCGATTCGCACGTGGCGAGATGTCGACGTTGGCGGTGCTGGCCGAGCCGCCGGCGATGCCGGCGCGCATGATGCGCGACGCGGCAGGCGCTGAGACCAGCCTGGAGGCATTTCGCGGCGAGGTGCTTGTCGTCAATCTGTGGGCGACGTGGTGTCCGCCGTGTATCGAAGAGATGCCCACTTTGGCGGCGTTGCAAAATCGTCTCGAGGGCCGTGTTCGCGTCATTGCCGTCAGTGTCGACAGCGAAGGCAAGCGCGCGGAGGCGCAAGCTATGCTTGCGCAACTCAGCGGCGGCGTGCTGCCGTTCTATATCGATATTACCCGCGGCATGATGTTCGACGCGCAGGCCGCCGGCATGCCGACCACTATCATTTATGATCGCGAGGGCAACGAAGTCGCGCGCCTCGCCGGCGGCGCCGATTGGGCCAGCGATGACGCCGTGGCGCTGTTGGAATCGGTGATCGCCGGAGACGGCGCGTGACCACGCCAGTGATCGAGACCGAGCGGCTGCGTTTGCGCGGTCATGTGTTGGCGGACTTTGATCATTCGGCCGCCATGTGGGCCGACCCGCATGTTACCCGCTTCATTGGCGGCAAGCCTTCGTCGCGCGAAGACAGTTGGCGGCGGTTTCAGACGTATGTCGGTCACTGGGCGCTGATGGGCCACGGTTTTTGGCTGATTGAGGAAAAGGCGAGCGGGCGCTTTCTCGGCGAAGGCGGCTTCGGCACGTTCAAGCGCGAGATAGTGCCGGTGTTCGAGGCGCCGGAGCAGGGCTGGGCGCTGGCGCCGACCGCACACGGCAAAGGCTACGCGCTGGAAGCCATGAACGCGGCCATCACCTGGGGCGAGCAACATTTTGGCCGGCGCGACTTCGTTTGCCTCATTGCGCCTGAAAACGCGCCGTCACTGCGTTTGGCGGAAAAACTCGGCTACCGCGAATATGCCCGCTCGGCATATCGCGGCGAGCCGTCTGTTTTATTGCGCCGCGCTTAGAGGTAGGGCGAAAGCGCCAGCCGCACGCGTGAGCTTTGCGCCAGTACGTCGCGATAGGGTGTCGGAGTTTCCGGCGCCGTTGCCTGTGGCCATAAACCGACAAAGCGCGTCAGCGCCGCTTGGGTTTCGCTGAAAGCGCGCTGGTTTTCGCGTCGCATCTCAACTTGGCCATGCGTCAGCGCCGCGCGTGCCGCCAGCGCCGCTCCCATTGAGTGTTGATACTCGATCGGATCGACCAAATCGCCCTGCACCACTAGTTGATAAAGCCCGGTGGCGATATCGACCATGCGCGCGATAGTAATAGCGTCATCAGCGTCGAGCGTGTCGGCGACGCGGTTGAACTCATCTTCAGCGGCGCGCAGCCGCTGCATGCGTTGCGCGCGATTGAGCGCCGCAGGATCGGCTGCCGCACGGATGATCTCGATGTTGAGGCTGCCGAACTGATCCGGAGCGCCATCATAGACTTCAAGGATTCCTTGCGCGACCAGCACGCCGGCCTCATCGGGTTGGTTGTCGGCCGCTACTGCCGCCGCGACCATGGCGAAGCCGCGCAAGTGCTGCACACGAAGCGCGGTCAATTGATCGCCGCTCAGTCCTACATACGCGGAAGCTGCGCCGGCCTCGCCAGCTTCACCTCCGCCCGGGGAGGGCGCCGCGCCAGGGACTGGAGCAGGGGTCGCCGGGGCGCTGAGGGCAGCCTCACCGGCCTCGCCGGCGTCTCCACCATCACCGCCGCCGCCTTCACCGCCTTCGCCTCCGCATGCGGCGAGCGCCGTCAGCGCCATAACTGCGCTAGCGGTGCGCCAGGTGTTCAGTTTCATCGAGATCATGCGGCCCTCCGAGCGAAGCGGTCGCACTCTGGCTTAAGTGCGAACCGCTCGCAAGAAGCGCATATTGCCGCGTTGGTTAGCCGCCACGCTCTCCGCGCCCTCCGCGTTCGCCTCTTTCGCCGCGCTCTCCACGCTCGCCCCGCTCCCCGCGTTCGTCGTGATAGCCGCGCTCGCCATAGCGGCCACCGTAATAGCCATCCGAGTGAGCGCACGCGCCGAGGCCTACAATAGCAGCGGCAACGCCCGCTGTGCGCCAACGCTTGAGTTTCAATGAGACCATGGGCTTTTCTCCGGGTAACGCTTAGATCGCGTCACATGATTTCACGTCCTCGCCAGACTAAAGGTTGCTCATGAGCTTGGTCCTTCAAGGGGTGTTGGCGCCTGAAGATCTGCTGCGCGTGCGCGACGAACTCAACGTGATCGCGTGGAACTCGGGCAAGCGCACGGCTGGAGCAGCGGCGCGCGCGGTAAAGGAGAACCTGCAAGCAGACGGTTCTGACACGCGCACACAGGCGCTGGAGCGTTTCGTCGTCGATGCGCTGCGTCGCCATCCGTTGTTTGAAATCGCGGCGCGGCCGGCCCGCGTTTCGCGACTGTTGTTCTCAAAGTACGAGCCGGGCATGACCTATGGCGCCCACACCGATGATGCGTTGATGGGCGCAGGCGACGATAAACTGCGCACCGATCTCGCCTTCACGATCTTTCTGGCTGAGCGCGAGAGCTACGAGGGCGGGGCGCTGGTCGTGCAGAGCGCCCTTGGTGATCAGGAGATTACGCTCGATGCGGGGGATGCAATCCTCTATCCTGCGGGCTCCATCCACTATGTCGCCCCAGTGACGCGCGGTGCGCGGCTGGCTGCGGTGGGATGGTTGCAGAGTTTCGTGCCGGACGCCGGTCAGCGCGAGACCTTGTTCGATCTCTCGGTGACACGAACGAGGCTCGCCGAAGCAGGCGCCGCGCGCGAAGAATTGCTCCGACTCGATAAATCGATCTCGAACCTGCTACGCATGTGGGCGCGTTGAAGGGATCGGCGCAAACGCCGACAAACGCTTAGCACTTCGGATGGACTCAGGCGCCGGGCCGAGCAGCCGTCCAGGCGCGGGCGCCGAACTCGCCGTTGGCTACAGCGCTTGCCGCACGCGGGCGGAAGGCGGTGGCGCGGGCGCGGGCTTGTTGCACCTGGATCTGCGGCAGCTGCGATTCTAGCGCCGTGGCGCGTGCGCCGGCGTCCTGATCGCCTTGGCGGGCCGCAACCAAGAACCAGAACAACGCTTCCGAAGCGCTGGCATTAACGCCGCGGCCTTGCTGGTACAGCACACCGAGATTGTACTGGCTGTCCGCAACACCAAGTTCTGCCGCTTGGCGGAACCAGCGGAATGCCGCTGCTTCATCCAGAGGCGCGCCTTCGCCGCGTGCGAAATAGACGCCGAGATCGTGCATGGCGCGGCGATTGCCGGCGCCCGCAGCGCGCTCAGTCCATTGGCGCGCAACCGCGAGATCGGTCTGCACGCCTTCGCCGCGCTCGTAGAGCTTAGCAAGTCGATACTGCGCCATCGGGAAGCCGCGGTCAGCAGCGCGGCGCAACATCGTGACGCCGTCTTGAGTGCGGCCAGCGGCAATGCGCTGCAGCGCCAACTCGTACTGTGCGGTGAGGTCACCCGCTTGCGCCGCTTGCTCCATCGAGACATTGCGCGGCGCTAAAGGGCCCGCGACGACCTGCTGTTGCACAGCAGGGCCGGCGGCGATCGGCGTATCAGTGGCGCCTGCGGCGTCTCCGGTTTCGCCGGTCTGAGCGAACGGATCTTCCGCCGGCGCTTCGAACGGAGCGTTAGGATCGACCGCGCCTGTCGGGACGGTCTCTTGTGACGTCGTCGGCGCGAGCGTTTCAGGCTCGGCCTGCGTTTCCGAGCCGTCATCGCGGCTGTTGATGTAGAGTGCGCCGCCAACCATCAAAGCAGCGATCACGCCGGTCGCGCCCCACAGCACGACGCGGCTTGAGCCGCGCAGGCTGAGCTTCGGCGTCGCGCCAGCGGACGTTTCGCGTGTCTTCGGGAGCGATTGGGCCTGAGCAGCTTTGCGCGCGTTGGCGAGGTAATCGTTCTTCGTCGGTGCGGCAGGCGTGTCGGTGAGCTCAAACGCCGGGGTATCAGCGGAGGTTTCGGACGCTTCGGTCGGCGCTGTTTCGTCGATCAGCAACGGCTCAAACACATCGTCGTCCGCGTGCGCCATCGGCGTCGTCTCGGCCGGCGCTGAGAGTTCGAGATCGTCGGGCGTCCAGAACGGATCGTCATCGAGCGGTGGCGCGTCAGCCGTTGTTGTTTCCGGCGCGACGAAGGAGTCCTCGATGACCAGATCATCGCCTTCCGCCATTTCGATCGGGCGGCTTTCGACCGGCGCTTCGGAAACCGGATCTGGCAGGAACGGGTCTTCGCCGAGGTCGTCGTTCAGAAGATCATCGACTTCTTCGGCGAAGTAGATGTCGTGCTCATTCGGCGCTTCGCGAAGCACGGGCGCCGCGTTCGGCGTTGCGGTCGCGAGCGGCGGCAGCGGGGCTGCCCGCACCGGCTGAGCGGCGCTTTGCGGCGACACGTAAGGCGAAGGCTCCGGATCGGAGAGAAGCGCGTAGTCATCGGCACGGCGTGACGGTGTCGGCACGGTTTCGCGCGCCATGCCTTGGTCGTGCGCGTTTTCGTACTGCTCAAGCTTTGAGGCGACAGAGGACACCGCCTTCTGCACAGGTGCAATAGCCTCAGCGGAGCTCTCTTCGACTTCCGCCAAGCGTTGCATGATCGAGCCAATGGCTTCCGACACGCGCGCGCCGGAGCGCTCTTCGCTGTCGATCATCCGCTCGCCCAATTCGCGGGCCAAGGTTTCGTGGCGCTGGTTGAAGCGCTCAGCCATGCGCGCGACTTGCTCGCCAACATGCTCGATCGCTTGTGCGCTGCGAGTCTCCACAGCACCGACACGCTCTTCCAGGCGCTCGGAGAGGCGGCCGACTTCTAGGCCCATGCGGTCGAATGCGGCTGCTTCGCGACGCTCGATCTCGTCGAAACGCTGTTCCAGCGTTGACGTCATGCGCACCAATTCTTCGCGCACAGCGGCGCCGGCGGCGTCATCATTGCGGGTTTCGACGGCACGCAAGCGTTTGTCGACGCTTTCGCTCATGCGCTTGATCTCAAGCGAGATCGCTTCGATGGTTTGCGCTTGGCGGCGTTCGGCGGCTGCGAGACGCCGGTTCACATCGGTGAGCGCGCCTTCCATGCCTTCGCCGCCTTGCAGCGCTGCCTGCAATTCGCCCGCGAGTTCGTCGCGCACGTGCTGCGTCATTGCGTCGAGCCTCTGCTCGAGCATGGCGCGCACAGCTTCGGTTTCCTGGGCGGCGCCGCCGCCTTGCTCGACGCGCGCGCCGAGGGCGGAGACGGTTTCTTCAAGCGTACGGATGGCGGTGTTGGCGCTCGACTCGGTTTCAGCCAGGCGTTCGGCCAAGCGATGCAACGCATCGTCCAGCGTCTTCACCGTGCTATCGATGTGCTCAAGCTTCTCTGAGCCGACGCCGCTGTGCTCCACTGATGCCAAACGCTGTTCGAATGCAGCAAGTGCGTCGGCGAGGGGGCTGTGCTCGGTCTTTGTTTCAAGGTTGGCGAGGCGCTCAGCGATATCGGCCTGCGCGTGACGCAGGTCGGTCAGATCAATGACGCCGCTCTGGCCTGCAATATCTTCAACTTGCTTGACCCGCGCCGCCAGCGTGAGCTGAGCATTACGCAAATCGGCGATTGCAGCGCCGGCGGCTTGACGAAGGCCCGCCGTAGTCTCGCGTGCGCCGTTCTCCGCCCGCTCGATGCGTGCGATCAGGGCAGCATGTTCGCTCTGCAGCTGATCAACCGTGCCTACGCGCCGCGAGATTTCGCTTTCAAGTCGGACAACTTCCTCAAGCAGAGCTTCGCGCGTGCCGCGCGTTTCGCTGCTGACTTCCGCAACCGCCGTCTCGATTGCGCGGCGCGTTGACGTCTCGGTTTCGTCGAGCCGCGCACTCATCTGTTCTTGCAGCGCGCGCAACTCCGCTACCGCATCAGCGGACGCCTGCGAGGCTTGGCGCGCTGCTTCTTCAGCAACTTGGCGCGCTTCGGCCAATGTCTGTGCGACCATATCGTCGCGGTTTTCCATCTCCGATGTCAGGAATGTCGCTGCTGCTTCAGCGCGGCGGGCGATTTCCTCGGCGACGGTGACTTGATGTTCAAGCCGCTGCTTGACGGTGTTAATGTCGCCGCTCGCGCCATCGAACGCCTTACGCGCTTCTGTGGCTTCGTATTCGGCGCGTTGCAGTTTGCCGCTCAGCGTTTCGCCGGCGATGCGGAAATGTTCCAGCGCTTCGTGCACGCGTTCGGCGGCTTCGTTGGAAACGGCCTCTGCATCTTCAATGCGCGCGGCGAGACCAAGCACTGAGCGGTCGATAGTGGAAACTGCGCGATCGAGACCCGTGACAGCGAGCTGGGTGCGGCGCTCGATGGATTCAATGCGTTGGGCAAGGCGTGTGGGATCGGTCGTGCGGGGCGCGCCGATGGTCCAATCATCTTCTTCGTCAGTATCGTGCGCAACGCCAAAGCCTGTGTAGCGCGTACGCGCACGCGGCGGCTGGTGCGTTGTTGCAGGCGCAGGCGTTTGCCCGTTTGGTTGCGGGCCATGCCCGGCCAACGCCTGATTGAGATACTCGCCGAGGCTCATGCCCTGTCGAGCGGCCGCTTCGCGCGCTGCCTCTCGCACTTTCGGGTCAATGCCCTTGACGCTCCAGCTTTGCGCACCGCTCATTTTGCCCTCGCCGCGTTATCACCGCGCGTCCGCGGCTCACGCCCAACCCCTCAAGCGACTCCTCAAAATTGAGAATCGCTCATGACTTTGCAGTGTCGATCAAAGGGCTTGGCGTGTTAATGGCCGGTAAAGGGTAAACGAGGATTAGCCATGACCGACACGCCGCGCCATTTCGGACCCGAAATTCAAGGTGCGATTTATCTGCGCGGATTGAGTGGCGCGAAGCCCGATATTCCGACGAGCTTCACTGGTCTTGAAGTGGCCGCGCAGAAGAAGATGACGCCAGAAGCGTGGGCGTACACGGCGGGCTCAGCTGGTTTGGAAACGGCGGCAGAGGCCAATCGCGCCGCTTTTTCGCGCTTTCCGATCGCGCCGCGCATGCTCGGCGGCGCTGCCCAACGTAATCTCGGCTGCGAAATATTCGGCGCTCGCGCGGTGGCGCCGGTGATGACCAGTCCTGTCGGTGTGCTTGAGATGATGCACCCGGATGCGGATATTGCAGTCGCGCGCGCGATGGCGCGGCTGAAGCTGCCGATGATTATTTCGAGTCAGGCGTCGAAGCCGATGGAGGAGATCGCCAAAGCCAATGGCGATGGCGATCGCTTCTATCAGCTCTATTGGGGCAAGAAGGACGAGGTCGCGGAAAGCTTTGTCAAACGCGCCGAGCAAATCGGCGCCAAGGCGATCTTCTTGACTCTTGACACAACAGCTCTTGGCTGGCGCCCGCGCGATCTTGATCTCGGTTACATGCCCTTCCTCAGAGGGCAGGGTATTGCGCAATACACATCCGATCCGGAGTTTCGAAAGCTGCTGCCGCAAACGCCGGAGGAAAATCCGCAGGCCGCGGCGATCATGTTCACGCAGATATTCTCTGACCCAGGCCTCGATTGGGCGCGCATCGCCAAGATCAAATCGTGGACGAAACTGCCCGTGGTGCTCAAAGGCATCCAGCGTGCGGACGATGCCGCCAAAGCTGTCAGCGAGGGCTTCGACGGGATCATGGTCTCGAACCACGGCGGTCGGCAGGTCGATGGCGGCATGGGCGCGCTAGATGCGCTTCCGGGTGTCGTCACAGCCGTGAAGGGCAAGGTCCCGGTCTTTATGGATAGCGGCATCCGCTGCGGCGCCGACATCTTCAAAGCCCTTGCCCTAGGGGCAAGTGCGGTCGGGATAGGCCGTCCTTATGTTTACGGGCTGGCGCTCAATGGCGAGCAGGGCGTTCAGGCGGTTATGGAATACCTGCTTTCCGAGCTTGATCTTACCATGGCGCTCAATGGCTGCCGGGCGCCGGCCGATATTACCGTCGATCTCCTAGCGAAATGAAATTTCATGACGGGGCCGTCAACTTCAGTTGACCCTACCGTAAACGGAACCTAGGTTCACCCCGCTGGGCGAACCCGAGGGAACCGTCATGACCAAAACCGAGCGCACATACACGATCTCGCAGCTGGCCCGTGAGTTCGAGGTCACCCCTCGCGCACTCCGCTTCTACGAGGACAAAGGCCTGCTGACGCCGCGCCGCGACGGCATGAACCGCGTTTATTCGCACCGCGATCGCGCCAAGCTGCAGCTGATCCTGCGTGGTAAGCGCGTCGGCCTCTCGCTCATCGAGATCAAAGAAATTCTCGACCTCTATAAGGTCGATCAGCGCGCCCAGGCGCAGACGGCGCTGAAGAAGTACAAAGCCCGCATCGTCGCCCTCGAAGCGCAGCGCGAAGATGTCGACGCTGCGATCGAAACGCTTACGTCGGGCATTGCTGCGCTCGAAAAGTTCCTCTCAAAGCCGGCCGCGCCCGCGGCGATGGGCGCAGCGCGCGCTTTTGAAGCCGAAGCCAAGAAGCGGCTCGAAGACGCGCACTGACGCGTCTATAGAATAAGAAAAAACAACAGGGAGAGCTGCATGCCGACATACACGGCGCCGCTTCGCGAATATCGCTTCCTCCTGAAGGACGTGCTCGACATCGGGCGCTATTCCAATTTGCCGACTTTCTCCGACGCGCCGCTCGACCTGATCGATCAGGTGCTGGAGGAAGGCGCGAAGTTTTGTGAGGGCGTCTTGGCGCCGCTCAACAAGGTTGGCGACGAACACGGCTGCAAGCGCGCCGACGATGGCTCGGTGACGACGCCGCCCGGCTTCAAGGACGCCTACAAGCAGCTGACCGCAGCTGGTTGGCCAGGCCTGACGAGCGACCCCACTTATGGCGGCCAAGGCTTGCCGCACATTGTTGGGCTGGCGTGGAATGAAATGGTGTCGTCGGCCAACATGGCGTTCGGCATGTATCCGGGCTTGTCGCACGGCGCTTACGCCGCGATCCACAGCCACGGCAGCGATGAGCTGAAGCAAACCTATCTGCCGAAGCTGGTCACAGGCGAGTGGACCGGCACCATGAATTTGACCGAGCCGCATTGCGGCACCGATCTCGGCTTGCTGCGCACCAAAGCGATCCCGCAGGCGGACGGCTCGTATCGCATCACCGGCCAAAAGATTTTCATCTCCGCCGGTGAGCACGATCTCGCGCCCAACATCATTCACCTCGTCATCGCGCGCATCGAAGGCGCGCCCGCCGGCACGAAAGGCATTTCGCTCTTCATCGTGCCAAAATTTATTCTCGACAAGGATGGCAATCCCGGAAAACGGAATGGCGTTGTCTGCGGCGCCATCGAAGAAAAGATGGGCATTCACGGCAATTCGACGTGCGTGCTGAATTACGATGACGCTGTCGGCTATCTGGTCGGTCAAGAAAACAAAGGCCTCGCGGCCATGTTCACGATGATGAACGTGGCGCGGCTTGGCGTTGGTTTGCAGGGTCTCAGCCAAAGCGAAGTCGCGTATCAAAACGCTGTCGCTTACGCCAAAGATCGCCTGCAGATGCGCTCGATCACCGGCGCGAAAAACCCGAACGGCCCCGCCGATCCGATCATCGTCCACCCGGACGTGCGCCGGATGCTGATGGACGCGAAAGCGTTCAACGAAGGCGCGCGGGCGTTTGCGTTCTGGACCGCCATCCACGGCGACCTGCTGCACACTTCGCCAGACGAAAAGGTGCGCGAGAAGGCTGATGATTACATGGCGCTGATGACGCCGGTGATCAAAAGCTACCTCACTGACAAAGGCTTCGCGAACGCCACCAATTGCCAGCAAATCTTTGGCGGCCACGGCTATATCGAAGAACACGGCATGAGCCAGTTCGTGCGCGATGCGCGGATCACTCAGATTTACGAAGGCACCAACGGCATCCAGGCGCTGGATCTCGTCGGCCGCAAGCTCGGCGCCAATGGCGGCCGCGCCATATTCGCGTTCTTCAATGAGATGGATGACTTCATCCATAATCACGAGGACGACGCGGAGCTGAAAGAGTTCGTCGATGCGCTGAAGGACGTCAAAGCCCAGCTGCAGGACGGCACGATGTGGCTTATGCAGAACGGCATGACCAATTTCGATAATGCCGGTGCCGCGTCTCACGATTATCTCAATCTCTTCGGCATCACCGCGCTCACCTATATGTGGACGCTGCAAGCCAAAGCGGCGTTCGCTGCGAAGAAGAATGGCGGCGCGGCTGATCCATACTTCGACACTAAGCTCACCACCGGCCGCTATTTCCTCGCCCGCACGCTGCCCGACGCAGCCGCGCATTTAGCGAAGGTGAAAACCGGCGCAGGCCCGGTGATGGCGCTCGCGGCGGACGCATTCTGATGGCCACGTACACCTCCACGCTCACCTGGGTTCGCGGCGATGAAGCATTTGCCGACGGCAAATATTCGCGCGCACACGAAATTGCGTTCGATGGCGGCGTGACCATGCCGGCATCATCCTCGCCGCACGTCGTCAAGCTGCCGCTCTCGCGTGAGGATGCTGTCGATCCCGAAGAGATGTTGGTGGCGTCGCTTTCGTCCTGCCACATGCTTTTCTTTCTCGATTTTGCGCGCCGCGGCGGCTTCGTCGTCGATGCTTATGTCGATCAGGCCGAAGGCGTGATGGGCAAGGACGAGCGCGGCCGCATCGCCATGACGCAAGTGAAGCTCAATCCGCAAATCACCTGGGCTGGCGACAAGCAGCCGGCGCCAGAGGAAATCCGCGAGTTGCATCATAAAGCCCACGAAGCTTGCTTCATCGCCAACTCTTTCCGCGGCGACGTCGCCATTGCGGATGGTGAGGCGCACTAGTTTACCGCGCTTTGCTCAGCCCGAGCGAAGCGGTCAGCGGAGTAGGCGCTTAGCGCCAGGGACGACTCCGGTCCCATGCAGGGTGAGCGGCGAGCGCGTCGCAAACGTTGGAGTACGAAGATGGCTGAGGCCTATATTTATGACGCGGTTCGCACACCGCGCGGCAAAGGCAAAGCGAACGGCTCGCTGCACGAGCAGACGTCGCTGCAATTGGCGACGCAAGTGCTGCAGGCCATCCGCGATCGCAACAACCTCGACACCTCGAAGGTTGATGATGTCGTCATGGGCGTGCTCTCGCCGATCGGCGAGCAAGGCGGCAACCTTCCGCGTATCGCTGCGCTGAACGCCGGCTACGCTGACACTGTTTCCGGCGTGCAGGTCGAGCGCTTCTGTGCGTCGGGTCTGGAAGCTTGCAATATCGCCGCGGCGAAAGTGAAGTCAGGGGAGGCGGCGCTCGCCATCGGCGCAGGCACCGAGAGCATGAGCCGCGTGCCGATGGGTTCGACCGGCGGTTCATGGGCGACCGATCCGTCGATCGCGATGAAGACCTACTTCACGCCACAAGGCGTTTCCGCTGATGCGATCGCCACCAAATACGGCTTCTCGCGCACCGATCTCGACCAGTTCGCAGTGCAATCGCAACAGCGCGCGGCGCAAGCTTGGAAAGAAGGCCGTTTCAAGAAGTCGATCATTCCAGTGAAGGACCAACTCGGCGTCACGCTGCTCGACCGCGACGAGTTCATGCGTCCTGAGACCACGCTCCAATCGCTCGGTGCGCTGGAACCCAGCTTCAAGATGCAGGGCGAAGTGATGCCCGGCTTCGACGACGTGATTAAGCAGCGCTATCCGGAGCTTGAGAAGATCGATCACGTCCACCACGCCGGCAATTCGTCGGGCATCGTTGACGGCGCCGCTGGCGTGTTGATCGGTTCGAAGGAAATGGGCGATGCGCTCGGTTTGAAGCCGCGCGCGCGCATTGTTGGTGGCGCGTCGATTGGCTCGGAGCCGTCGATTATGCTGACAGGCCCCGAGCACGTCACGCACAAGCTGATGAAGCGCCTTGGCCTCTCCAAGCAAGACATCGATCTCTGGGAGCTCAATGAAGCCTTCGCCTCGGTCGTGTTGCGCTGGGTGCAGGCGCTCGATCTCGACATGGACAAGGTCAACGTCAATGGCGGCGCCATCGCGATGGGTCACCCCATCGGCGCCACCGGCGCGATGATCCTCGGCACCATGGTCGATGAACTCGAACGCGCCGACAAAGAACGCGCGCTCATCACGCTTTGCATCGGCGCCGGCATGGGCACCGCAACCGTGATCGAACGCGTCAATTAAGAAACGGGAACGCGGGCGGTGGCGAACCCGCCGCCCGCGTCCACAAATGGGAATAGGTAGAGGGTAGGTCCGATGGAAAACTTCAAGATCGACGTCGACAGCGACGGCATCGCGCTCATCACGTTCGACGTGCCGGGCCGCTCCATGAACACGATCACCGGCTCGGTGATGCGTGATCTCGTAACCTTGGTCGAGACCATCAAGTCCGACGACAAAATCAAGGGCGCCGTCATCACCTCCGGCAAAACCACCGGGTTCTGCGCAGGCGCCGATCTCGGCGAACTCAATCAGCGCGGCGCAGCTAAAGAAGAAGCGCCGAAGAGTGAAGAAGAAAAGCTGAAGAAGCAATTCGACCAAAGCTTCACGCTGAACCGCTCGCTGCGCGCCATCGAAACTTGCGGCAAGCCTGTCGCCGTGGCGCTTGAGGGCCTCGCGCTCGGCGGCGGCCTCGAAATCGCGCTCGCCTGCCACTACCGGGTAGCCGCCGACAATCCGAAAGCAAAGTTCGGCCTGCCTGAATCGAAAGTCGGCCTATTGCCGGGCGCCGGCGGCACGCAACGTCTGCCGCGCCTGATCGGCGTGCAGAACGCCGCGATGATGATCCTGCAAGGCGCCGATAAATCGCCGCAAGAAGCCAAGGGCCTCGGCTTCATCAATGAAGTGGTCGAGCCCGGCAAAACCGTCGACGCCGCCAAGGCGTGGGTGAAGACGACGCTGCCGTGGGATTACGCGAAGGGTCCGAATCCGAAGTCGATCGCGCCGTGGGATGTCAAAGGCTACAAAGTGAAGGACGGCCCGTTCACGCCAGCCGGCGCGATGGCCGCTGTAGGCGGCAACGCCATGGTCTCCAAGCAGACCAACCTCAACTATCCGGCTCAGCGCAACATTCTCTCATGCATCTATGAAGGCATGCAGGTGCCGATCGATGCGGCGCTGCGGATCGAGAGCCGCTATTTCATCAAGACCGCCAACACGCCGCAAGCCAAAGGCATGATCCGGACTCTGTTCGTAAACATGCAAGCGCTCGGCAAAGGCGGCAACCGCCCCGAAGGCATCCCGACCTACGACATCAAGAAAGTCGCTGTCATCGGCGCCGGCCTCATGGGCGCAGGCATCGCTTACGTGCAAGCCAAAGCCGGCATCGAAACCGTGCTCCTCGATGTCAGCCAGGAAAGCGCCGAGAAGGGCAAAGCCTATTCCAAGCGCATCGTCGATAAGGACATCTCGCGCGGCAAGATCACCAAGGAGAAGGGCGATGCGCTGCTCGCGCTAATCACCCCCTCGACCGATTATTCTCTGATCAATGGCGCTGACCTCGTTGTCGAAGCCGTGTTCGAAAACGTGCAGCTGAAAGCCGACGTGACCAAGAAGGCCGAAGAATTCCTCGGTGAGAATGCCGTGTTCGGCTCCAACACGTCGACGCTACCGATCACCGGCCTCGCCGAAGCCTCTTCGCGTCCGAAGAACTTCATCGGCATCCACTTCTTCTCGCCGGTCGAGCGCATGGGCTTGGTTGAGCTCATCCTCGGCAAGGAAACGACGCCGGAGACGCAAGCCAAGGCGATCGATTACGTCATCAAGATCCGCAAGACGCCGATTACAGTGAACGACTTCCGCGGCTTCTACACTTCGCGCTGCTTCGGCACCTATCCGGCTGAAGGCGTCGAGATGCTGATGGAAGGCATCGCGCCGGCTATCATCGAGAACGTCGGGCGCCAATGCGGCATGCCGATGGGCCCGCTCGAAGTCTCCGACTCCGTCGGCCTCGACACAGCGCTGAAGATCGGCAAGACCAACGCCGAACTCAATCAGCAGGACTACAAGAAGGACCCGCGCGCCGCGATGTTGTCGTGGCTGGTCGAGGATAAAGGCCGCGTCGGCCGCAAGGGCGGCAAGGGCTATTACGAGTACGGCGATGACGGCAAGCCGTCGCGCATTTGGCCGGGCCTGGCTGAACGCATCGAGGTGAAAACCAAGGAATGCCCGCCTGAACTCAAGGCGGAGCTGACCAAGCGCTTCCTCTTCCGCCAATGCATCGAAGTCGCGCGTTGCTTCGAAGAGGGCGTCATCACCGATCCCCGCGACGCAGACGTTGGCTCGATCCTGGCTTGGGGCTTTGCGCCCTATAGCGGCGGCTGCATCAGCTACATCGACTTGTTCTGGGGCACCAAGAAGTTCGTCGAAGAAGCCGACCGCCTCGCCGACACGTACGGCGATCGCTTCCGCCCCAACAAACTCCTCCGCGACATGGCCGCGAAAGGCGAGACCTTCTACGAGCGTTTCGGCGCGAAAGAGAAAAAGGCGGCCTAAAGTTGGAAGGGGCCGCCTTCGGGCGGTCCCTTTTGTATGGGGGGATCACATGCGAACGGACGCGGTTCGGCTATTCGCGGATGCTTGGAAGTTGATGACTGGGCGCCTGCCCGCGCCGCAGTACGAAGAGTCCAACGCGCTGGTGTCGTGCTTCTGCGACGTGCCCAGCTTCTTCTTCAACGTCTGGATCCCGCTTGACCCCGCCACGACGCCGGAAACCTTGCAGGCGGTGGTTGCCGCTGGCGCGGCGCGTGCGCGCGCGGCCGCGCACCCTGTCGGCGGACTCTTGCGCGAGGATTGGCTTCCCGCCAATTGGCAAGAACTCGTCGCGCAGCAGGGCTACGCGCCCGCGGTGCCGATGACGGCGATGGAAGCTGAAGACCTTGCGCCGCCGCGCCGACCGCAGCCCGCCGAACTCGACATCCGCCGTGTCGTCGATGACTCCGGCGCGCGCGACATCGCCGTGCTGAACGCCGATGCGTACGGCATGCCGCGCGAGATGTTTGGCGCCCTGTCTAATATGGCGCTGTGGCGCGCCGACAGTCTTGGCTTCGTCGGCTATGTTGGGGACAGGCCGGTGTCGGCGACAGGCGTGTTTCCCGCCGCGAACACCGTCTATGTCGCGCTCGTCGCCACCGCACCGGATGCACAGGGCAAAGGCTACGCGGAAGCGGTGATGCGCTACGCCGTGCGGGAAGGGCAGAAGCTGATGGGGGTGAAGCGCACGACGCTGCACGCCACCGACGCTGGCCGCCCAATTTATACCGCCATGGGCTATGCCTCGGGTGCACGTATGGTGCTGCTCGCGCCAGCGCACTGAGCGCGCAGCTTACATCACCGCGCTGAAGCCGCCGTCGACCGGCACGGTCACGCCGGTGATGAATGCCGCGGCGTCCGAGCAGAGAAACAAAACCGTACCTGCCATTTCCGCCGGTTTGGCCCAGCGCTTTAGCGGCGTATGCGCAACGATCTTCGCGTCGAACTCCGGATTGCTTTGCGCTGGCGCTGTCATGTTGGTTTCAACCCAGCCCGGGGCAATGGCGTTGACGCGCACGCCGTCGCTTGCCCACGCTTCGGCCAGTGTTTTGGTCATTTGCAGCACGCCGGCTTTGCTGGCGCCGTAGCCTGGAATGAGCGACATGCCGAAATAGCTCGTCATCGAGGCGATGTTGATCACGCTGCCGCGGCTCGCTTTAAGTTGCGGCAACACCGCGCTGGCCATGCGGAAGGAGCCCGTCAGGTTCACCGCCACCGTTTCTTCGAACACGTCCGGGTCGTATTCCTCGAAGCGCGCCTGGCCGGCGCAATTCACCAGCACATCAAGCTTTGGCAGGGCCGCCGCCAGCGCCGCGATCCCCGCCGCGTCACGCAAATTGAGCGCGCGATAGGCGAGGCCGGTAAAGTCTGACTCGTAGACGCCATCGGCGCGCGTGCCAGTGATGGTCACGCTTGCGCCTGCGTCGCGAAACGCCGTGGCAATCGCATGACCGATGCCGTTGCTGCCGCCAGTGACGAGCACGCTCGCGCCCGAAAAATCAAACCGTGCACTCTTCGCCATGACCGCATTCCCCGCTATCTGGCGAGCATGGTGGCGCCGACTTACCGGGTTGTCACTTACGATGGAGCTGCTACGCCGCTTTGTTTTCTACGATCGCGGAGAGACGTAATGGACCAACTGACGCTGACGAATCCCGTGTTCGTCACATATGCCATCGCCGCCGCGATCATGGTTTTGAAAATCATGCTTCAGGGCTGGATCACGGTCGCGCGGATGATGGCGAACGATGCGGGCTTGGCCAGTCCCGAGGACCTGAAACCTGGGCCGGCCAATCGCAATCCACGGCCTGAGCAATTAGCGCCGAACGACGATGTCGATCGCTCGCGCCGCATTCATCGCAACGATCTTGAGAACATCCCAGCTTTCCTCGCGATCGGCCTGCTCTTCGTAGCCATCGCGCCGCCGCTCGCAGCCGCGCAATGGCTGATGTACGGTTTCGTCGTAGCGCGGTTGCTGCACACGTTCGCCTATTCAACCGCGCAGCGGCACGAAGTGCGCGCGATATTCTATACCGTGGGCTCGCTCATCGTCATCGCTATGGCGGTGTGGGTCCTCGCGGCGGCGATACCTCTGCTTTAAACCGCCCTTCCTTAGGGGAGGGCTTGGCGAAACGGGGTTCGCCATTACGATACGCCAATGGCAACTCTCCAAGACACACTGAAATTCCGCTCCGGCGCCACGCTGAAGAACCGCTTTGTTCTGTCGCCCCTCACCAATATCCAAAGCCACCCCGATGGCGTGCTGAGTGATGAAGAGTTTCGCTGGCTCACCATGCGCGCCGAAGGTGGGTTTGGCCTGACCATGACGTGCGCCGCTTCGGTGCAGGAATCAGGCGTGGGCTTTCCGGGCCAGCTCGGTTTTCACGACGAAAAGCACTTGCCCGGCCTCACGCGCCTTGCGGCCAAGATCAAGGAATACGGCAGCCACGCCGCGGCGCAGCTGCACCATGGCGGTTTGCGCGCGGTGAAGGGGCCGAAGGCGCCCTCGGCCGATGAAAAGCTCAAAGCCGAAGCAATGACGCTGGATGAAGTGCGCGAGAGCCGCGATTGCTTCATCAGCGCCGCCCGCCGCGCCGAGCGCGCCGGCTTTGACGGCGTCGAACTTCATGGCGCCCACGGCTATCTGATCTGTTCGTTTTTGAGTCCCGAGCTTAACCGCCGTGAAGATGCCTACGGCGGCTCGCCCGCCGATCGGGCGCGCTTCCTGCTCGAGATCATCGATGGCGTCCGCGCTGCAACGCATCCCGGCTTCTCTTTGGGCGTGCGGCTTTCGCCGGAGCGTTGGGGCATTCAAACGCTTGAGATCCGTGATTTGGCTCAGCAACTCATGCGTGAAGCCAAGATCGACTATATCGACATGTCGCTTTGGGACGTCACCAAAGAGCCCAATGACGAAGCGTTGAAGGGCCGCACGCTCGCGTCCTACTTCACCGAACTTGAGCGGGGCGATGTTCGACTCGGCGCCGCCGGCAAAATCATGTCTGCGCAAGATGCGCGTGACACTCTGGCCGCCGGCTTTGATTTCCCACTACTTGGCCGCGCTGCGATCCTGCATCACGACTACCCCAAGCGCGTCACAGCAGATCCGAACTTCGTTCCGATCGCGACGCCGGTCAGCGAGCAATACCTCCGCGACGAGGGTTTGAGCACCCCGTTCATTGCGTACATGCGCTCGTGGGCGGGCTTCGTCCAAGACGCCGCCTGACGCGAAGGGGTGCGCGGCACGCCTGCAGAAACCCTGAACTCAGCCAGCGCGAGCGCTGGTTTCGCCGCGCCCCGCGCGATAGGGAACGCGAGCGGCGCTACGGTCGTTAGGATAAATCGGCGGCTGGGAACTTCATGAGCGGCACACGGATATCTACGGTGCTACCTTCAGGTGGCGGCGAGATGGGGGAGCGTATCCGCGCTTTCGATTGGGCCGCCCATCCGCTAGGGCCGCCCGAGCGTTGGCCTGCGACCTTGCACGTTGCGCTGCGTCTGTGTCTGAACTCCACTTTCCCGACTGCGATCTATTGGGGGCGTGACCTTCACCTGCTTTACAATGACGCTTGGGCGCACATCCCAGCGGAGCGCCATCCTTGGGCGTTGGGTCAGCGCGGACCTGATGTTTGGCCTGATATTTGGCCGATTGTGGGCCCTCAATTCGATGACGTGCTGACGAAAGGCTCTGGGCACACCAGCTTTGATCAGATGCTGCCGATGGAGCGCGGCGGCCGAGTTACCGAGACATACTGGAATTACAGTCTCAGCCCGATCATGGATGAGCACGGCGCCGTACTTGGCGTCTTCAACCAGGGCAACGAAACAACCGGCGCTATCGTCGCGGCGCGCATGCGCGAGGCGGAAACGGAGCGCTTGCGCGAACTCTTCGCCCAGGCCCCCGGCGCCGTATGCGTGCTGCGCGGGCCGCAACATGAGTTTTACATTGCCAATGACGCCTACCTCGAACTGACTGGCCGCACGGGAGACTTGGTCGGCCTGCCGGTGGCGGAGGCGTTGCCTGAAGTGGTGGAGCAAGGCTTCGTTACACTGCTCGACCGAGTCTATGAGACGGGCGAACCCTTCATCGGCGATAGCGTGCCGATCGAGCTCGTGCGCAACGGCGAACGTCAAACCCGAATAGTAGATTTCATCTATCAGCCGACACGCGATCTAGAAGGTCGCATCGATGGCATCTTCACGCTCGCCTTGGATGTCACCGAGCGCCGGCAGGCCGAAGTCGCACTGCAAACTCTGAACGCCACTCTCGAGCAACGTGTCATACAGGAAGTCGGCGAGCGTATGCACGCCGAGGAGCAACTGCGCCAAGCGCAAAAAGTGGACGCTATCGGCCAGCTCACCGGCGGCATTGCGCACGACTTCAACAATATGCTCGCCGTCGTGATTGGTGCGCTTAATCTGCTGCAGCGGCGTTTGGCGAAAGGCGACACCGACGTTACTCGCTATATCGACGCCGCTACCGATGGCGCCAATCGCGCCTCGGCGCTGACTCAGCGTTTGCTGGCTTTCTCGCGGCAGCAACCGCTCGATCCATCGTCGATTGACGCCAACAGGCTCGTGACCGCGATGACCGAATTGCTTGGCCGGACCCTAGGCGAGCACATCCAGATTGAGACCGTGCTGGCGGCTGGGCTCTGGCGCACCTTTGCCGACCAAGTTCAGCTTGAAAGCGCCATCATCAATCTCGCTGTCAACGCGCGCGACGCGATGCCCAACGGCGGCAAGCTCACATTGGAGACGGCTAACACCTCTATCGACGCCACATACGGCGCCAGCCACGGCGTGCCTCCGGGCCAGTACGTGCTGATCTGCGTCAGCGACACGGGCACGGGAATGACGCCGGAGGTGATGTCGCGCGCGTTCGATCCCTTCTTCACCACCAAGGCTGTCGGCAAAGGCACCGGTCTCGGGCTGAGCCAAGTGTTCGGGTACGTCCGCCAGTCCGGCGGGCACGTGAAGTTATATTCCGAGCCCGGCCACGGCACGACGGTGAAGATTTATCTGCCGCGCTTCTACGGCGCGGATGAAGTTTCGGCGGTGGAAAGCCGCGCCGTCATCCGCGATGGCTCCACTTCGGAAACAATATTCGTCGTTGAAGACGATCCGCGTGTGCGCGCCTTCTCAAGTGAGGCGCTGCGGGAGCTTGGTTATTCCGTGCTTACCGCCGCGAACGGCGCTGAGGCGCTGCACCAGCTCCAGTCCGGCGCCAAGGTCGATCTCCTGTTCACCGATATGGTGATGCCGGAGATGAATGGCCGCCAGCTGGCGGAGGCCGCGGTGGCATTGCTGCCCGGTTTGAAAGTGTTGTTCACCACGGGGTACGCGCCAAACGCGGCCGTACACAGCGGCGTACTGGATCCCAATACAAGTCATCTGCCGAAGCCGTTCACGCTCGACCAGCTCGCAGAAAGAGTCCGCTCCGCACTCGATAGCTAACCGCTGCGCCTGATCGCCGAATGAAAAACGGCTCCCCCGGTGGCGAGGGAGCCGTTAGCAGCGCCGGAAGGCGGTCGTCGGGGGGAAAGGTTTTCCGGCGCTGCAACACCGTTGCACTTCATATTCGCTGCGTCGGTCCGACACCGTACTAACTGCAGTTTGCAAGCGCTCGTAACGCTGCGCGCTCGCGGCGGGACTGTGAATGTTCGATATCGCACAGAGTGTTGCGATCAGGTTGGGTGTTTTTCTTTTGTTTGTGGTGCTTTTGCTGGCCCCATGGTCAGCGTTCGTGCATTGTACACGTATCGGCCTTCCCGTCATGGCGTAGGGCTGACTGAGAGATGCTCGTGCTCCCGCCCGCGGAGCTTTATGTTGCCTCATCCCACACACGCGACTGTACGAAACCGGATTTTGTCGGCGCTGCCGGCCGAAGAGTTCAAGCGCGTTGCCGATAAGCTTCACCGTGTCGAACTGGCGTTAGGTGAAACGCTGCACCGAGCCGGCGAGCCGATCGAGCAAGTTTACTTTGTAGAGAGCGGCTTCATTTCCGCGCTCACAGTGCTTTCGGAGGGTGAGCCGCTTGAGATTGGCCTCATAGGCTTGGAAGGCGTAGCGGGTGTTTCGGTCGTCCTCGGGGCGACCAATTCCTACAGCGAGGCGATGTGCCAAACCGGGGGCGCCGCGTATCGCATCGCAACGCCGGCGCTTCTGGAGTTTGTCGCGCATGCGCCGCATTTGCGCGATCTCTTGCTGCGCTACACGCACGTCTTTCACGTCCAAGTCGCGCAGACCGCTGCTTGCAACGCGCACCATGAGCTCAGCCAGCGGCTCGCGCGCTGGCTGCTGGCTGCGCATGACCGCAGCGGCGTACCGGAATTGTCGCTGACACAAGACTTAATAGCGGTGATGCTGGGCGTGCGGCGCTCCACGGTCAGCATCGCCGCCGGCTCGCTGCAGAAAGCGGGTGTCATCCGCTACCAGCACGGGAAAATCACCATTTTGGACCGTGTCGGTCTCGAGAACGCGGCTTGCGAATGCTATGAGGCCGTCGCCAGCGAGTATCGGGCGCTGTTCGGTGAACATGCTTTCGAACCTGCCACAGCCGCCGCACCACTCGCTTAGAAGGCGATTAGCAGGCGCAATGCTCGAAGGGTCGGTTAACGCACCGACTCTTTTGCAAAAGCGGCGCTCACTTCCCGTCGGCGCGGGAGTAGAAGGCTGTGAATCGCAATTGTGTCGAGATGGATGATCGACGTCCCGATGGCGCGACCGACCTGAAGGCGCTTCAGGCGGAGAATGCACGTTTGCGCCGGCTGTGTACTGAGGCCGGAGACCTCGCCCTTCGCCAAGAACTCCTGCTGCGGGAGGGCGACCACCGCATCAAGAACAGCCTTCAGATCGTCGCGAGCCTCATGGGCATGCAGGAGCGGCGTGAAACCAATGCTGCGGCGCGCGTCGCGCTGCACGCTGCTACGGCGCGCATTCAGGCAGTGGCGCGCATACACGATGCGCTTCAACTCGGCGGAAGCGCGGACCCGGTGAATCTCGGGACGTTAATCGAGGCGATGTGCGTTGCCCTGCACGAAATGGCGGGCGATCCGCTGCGTGTCACCATCACTGTCAATGCCGAGTCAATCGACACGCCGATCGCTTTGGCCCAGCCGCTGGTGCTTGCTGTGAATGAACTGGTCCTGAACGCTCTTCGGCACGCCTTCCCGGACGAGCGGGCTGGAGCCATCGCTGTGTCGCTCCGCCGAGAGGCTGGCGGGCTACGGGTTGTCGTCGCCGACAACGGCGTCGGGCTGCCAGCAGGGCAAGCCAGGTCGGCTGGTTTCGGCATGAAATTGGTGCAGATGATGGCGGCCAAGGTTGGTGGTGAACTTCGCATCGAAAGCACCAACGGCGCGCGTTTTGCGCTCACCGTGCCGTACGCGGCGAGCGCCTGACTCCGCCAACGCAATGATCTGCAGGGCAGCCGCCCAGGCAGCGTTATTGACTTTTCAAGCATTTCCCTAGATATCCCGGTTCAGCGACCGTTCCTGGCCTACCAGCCACGCGAACGCGGTCCCCCGGAACGCCACCATCGACGTTCGGCTTTGAGCGCAAATTTAGCAGCTCGCCGCCTTTCTTCGCCGTCGCATCGTTCCTGTTCTGATGAGCCGCCATGCGGATTGCGTGCGGCTGAAAGTACATTCGTGACCACATTTCAAGATCTCGGCGTGTCTGCGCCGATCCTCAAGGCGCTTGAAGCCGAGGGCTACACCACACCGACTCCGATCCAGATGCAGGCGCTGCCGATCGTGCAGAAGGGCAAAGACCTGATCGGTCTCGCCCAAACCGGCACCGGCAAAACGGCGGCGTTCGCGCTGCCGATCCTCGATCGCTTGCACAAAGACCGTAAGCATGCGGGCGAGAAATCGTGCCGCACGCTGGTGCTGGCGCCGACGCGCGAACTTGCAGCACAGATCGCTGAAAGCTTCCGCGCCTATGGCAAGTTTCTAGGGCTCTCGACCGCTGTCGTTTACGGCGGCGCCTCGATGCACAAGCAAAAGCAAGCCATGTTCCGCGGCGTCGATATCCTCGTCGCCACACCTGGCCGTCTGCTTGACCACGTCAGCCAGCGCTCGATCCGTCTGGACAAGGTCGAAATCCTCGTCCTCGACGAAGCCGATCACATGCTCGACATGGGCTTCATCCACGACCTGCGCAAAATCGCGACCATCCTGCCGCGTGCGCGTCAGACGCTCTTCTTCTCGGCCACCATGCCGAAGGCGATCGAAGAGCTCGCCGCGCAATTCTTGGACAATCCTGAGAAGGTCGCCGTGACCCCGGTCAGCTCGACCGCCGAGCGCGTTCAGCAAGCCGTGATCCACGTCGATCAATCGAAGAAGCAGGACCTCCTGCACGCGCTTTTGTCCGATAAATCGGTCAAGCGCGCGCTGGTCTTTGCCCGCACCAAGCACGGCGCTGACCGCGTCGCCAAGAAGCTCGAAAGCGCTGAGTTCAGCTCTGACGCCATCCACGGCAACAAGAGCCAAGGCCAGCGCATGCGCGCGCTGGAGGACTTCAAGAAGGGCAAGACGCGCATTCTCGTCGCCACCGAAGTCGCCGCGCGCGGCATCGACGTTGACGATATTTCGCACGTCATCAATTTCGACCTGCCGAACGTGCCCGAGCAATATGTCCACCGCATCGGCCGCACCGCGCGCGCCGGCGCCGGCGGCATCGCGATCTCGTTCTGCGCGCCGGACGAGCGTGCGTATCTCAAGGACATCGAAAAGCTGACCAAGCAGGCCGTGCCTGTGATGGAAACGGATATGTCGCTGCGCACGCCGCGCGCCGACGAACGCGCCGTCCGCCCGAAGGGCCCCGCTGGCCGTTCGGGTTCGGTCCATCCGGCCCGCAAGCATGCGCCGAAGAAGCATCACGCTTCTGAAGCGCATGGCGCCGCGCACGCCAAGCAAGGCCACGCGCCGAGCCGCGCGCGCGATGATGGCGATCGCCGCGATCGCAAGGGCAATTCGGTGTGGTCCAACAACGGCCCGGCACCGAAGTACCGCAAGCAAACGCGTCGGCCGGCGGCGAAAGTCTAAGCCGCTTCTCGGTTCGAATTTAGTTGTCTCAAGTAGGGCGCGCGGCTTAAACCGCGCGCCCTATGCGTAAGGACATGTCCAAAGTTATCGTCGAGCGGCCGCGGACGGGCCGATCGGTTGCTGGTAAGCGGCCGGGCCGGACGCGCGCAGTAACCAATGACGATGGCGAGCCGATCCGCGCTGTGAAGCCAGTGCGGGAACCGAAAGGCCGCGCACAGAAAACCAAGCAGCTCAACGAAACGCTCAATCCGCTGAAGCGCTATCTCGCGTCAAACGTCGGCCGGCCTTGGGACAAAGTCTATTCCGAGATCAGCGAACACCTGAAGCCAACCTCCACCGTGCAGCAGCACGTCCGCGATCACATCGAAGATTTCGTCGCAATCTCGACCCGGATGAAAGCCGGCGCCGTGGTCATGACGCCGCGCTATGGCGGCGAGCGGGCAGTCGCGGAATCGCACGTACTCTATTACGTGCACCCGCGCACCGGCATCCTCCGGTACAACGAGAACCGCACCAATTGGACCACGCGCTTTCGCAAAGCCAAGCAAGACGCGGAAGCCGAATTGGCGCTGCGCATGCGCGTCATCGACGCCAAAACGCAATTGCACCTGTTCGACGGCGGCTGGTGGGAAGTGAAGCTCGAAAAGATCAAGCGGCATCCGCACAAAGCGGCGAGTGGCATGACCTATTACTCGGAAGAGCCTTATGTCGACGTTGTGCGCTCAGCCAAGTTGTCACGGCTTCCGCTGGAGAAGCTGTACGGCCGGGATGACGTCTACGCCTGCGACAAACGCCCGCTCTCCAAAGCCGAGATGAAGCGCCTCAAGCTGCGCTGAGCTCAAACCAAAAACGGCCTCCCCGAGGGGGAGGCCGTTGGTTTGGTGCGAGCGCTGGTAGTGGGGGCCGTGAGCGCGCTCGGTTGCGGTGAGAACGGCGGCGCACGGTTTTGGTTCCGCGTTAAAATGACTGGCCGCAGCCGGTGAATGCGCGGCCGTCCAGCGTGAGTTGAACTGTTGGCTCGCCAGAGGGGCAGCGGCTGAAATTGCGCACTTCAATGATAAGTCTGCGCCGACCATCCGTAGTCTCGTATATCATCCCATTCCATGCCGGATAACGCGGCTCGGGTTTGGGAAACACCAACACCTCTCCAGCGTCCGTAAGAGTCAGACGAATGCGTTCGGTGCGGAAAATATCGAGCACGAAGCCGTCGCCAGATGCGCGGAATTCAATCCCTTCGGCCCGTGCGGCCACAGTGGTGTCAACGCCAGCGCGTTGCGGCAGTTGAGGCGGCGGCAGCTCTTCGCGCGGCCCGGTCGAGCAGGCGGTAAGCGCGATTAGCGTAGTGAAGATCAATACACGCATGCGGCAAGATTGCGCGCGGGCGCGCCAAACGCAACGGCGCTCAGACGCTGCGGCCACAGCCATTCAGTGTCCGCCCGTCGATCATGACCTCCACATTGCTCGGATATGCTTCACCGCTCATCGCGTCTTGGCATGGGAAGCGGCGGATGGTGACGGTCAGCGTGCGCCCGTCCACGGTGCTTTCGTAGCGGGTCGCGCCTTCTTGCGGATAGGCCGGGGTCGGCAGCGGAAAGTCCGCAGTGCTTTCGCCATAGTCCCAAGTCAGCCGAATACGGTCCTGCGTGTAAATATCGACGATCCAGCCCGGCTCTTGGCCAACCCCGCGAAAATCCACGCCCGCAGCCCGCGCCGCGTCCCAATTCGGCATCCGGGCCAGCGCCTCCTCAACGGTGAGCGAAGGTTGTTCGACCGTCGCCGCTTCTGGCGGCGTCTCGATTGTAGGCGCGGGCTGCGAACACGCAGCGAGGGCGAAAACCAGAACTAGGGCGCGCATCTTAGGCTCCTGTTACAAAAACGCCGCCGCGCTTTGGGCGCGACGGCGTTCTTTAGTCAGTCACGTCGTGCGTTAGCCCTGGAAGGCGCTCACGTACACTTCGACGCGGCGGTTAGCGGCTGCTTCGCACGGCTGGTAGCGGATTTGGCTTTCGCCATAGCCGCGGGCAGCGACGCGCTGACGAATCACGCCGCCTTGCATCAGCACGGACGACACGTTCATCGCGCGGCGCTCAGAAAGATCCTGATTGTACGCATCGGCGCCGGTGCAATCAGCGTGGCCGTACACGTCGATCGTGGTTTGGTCGTACTCTTGCAGAATGTTGCCCACGTCGCGCAGCGTCGGCACAAACTGGCTCTTCACCGCATCGCGGTTCAGATCGAACGTGAGGTCGGCCGGGAAGTTGAGCAGGATCTGCGATTGGTTCACGCGGGTGACGCCTACGCCGCTGCCGGCAAGACGCTCACGCAAGTTCTGATAGGTGCGGTCCATGTAGTTGCCGATCGCCGCGCCCGCGAGCGCACCGACCCCGGCGCCGATCATGGCGTTGCGGCGGTCATCGCCGCCAGCAAGCGTGCCAGCGCCTGCGCCGACAATAGCGCCGATGATGGCGCCGGTGCCGGTGTTGTTGCGCGTTCGCTCGCCGGTAACGGGGTCGACGTTGGTGCAGCCAACCATAATCAATGCGGCCGCGGCCATCGCAGCAAATTTGCGGATCATAAAATCCCTCCAATAAAAACTAGGCGAGCCTGAGAGGCTCGTTCCGACGCGGAACTTCACGCCGCCGACCTGAGCGGGCGATGAACGTTCTCTAATCGGGCGACCCCGATGCGGTATATCGGTTGAGACGCCCAAACTGTTCCATAAGAACTTGATTTACAGGCGACGCGAGGCCATCGAGCCCCACGCCTGTGTCTCCAGAGACGCGGTAAGTCATCTCTATTTTCGCCCCAGACGCGAGCGGCGCAACCGTAAAGGTCAATACGCCATTCACTGCGAGCTCCTGCAGAGGCCCCAACGCGCCGGCGATCCGCAACGTGCGCGCGCCTTCATGCTCCATCAACAGAACGACCCGGCCATGTTCAACAGATTGCCCGTCCCAGCGCTCACACCAGCACCCGCCCGCGCGCGGCTCGAATGA
Organism: Terricaulis sp.; assembly: GCA_034439495.1. Taxonomy (GTDB): domain Bacteria; phylum Pseudomonadota; class Alphaproteobacteria; order Caulobacterales; family Aquidulcibacteraceae; genus Vitreimonas. The sequence continues at coordinate 28,065 of JAWXAM010000026.1, forward strand.
GAGATTGCGCGCGTTGCCGGAATAGGTGTGGCTGCCGTTCCACCAGCGGTTCAAACGCGTAACCGCACGCCAAGCGTCTTCGGGGGAGGCGGCCACCTCCCTTTCGGCATGGATTACGAACCCGCCGGGAGAGGAAGATTGGACTTCGGCTTGGGCTGGCTGCGCTAGCAGCAGGGCCACGGCAGCAGCGGCGATCAACAGGCGCATGATCTCTCTCCGGTCGTCCAGCTGCATACAGCGCGCATTTGAACGCCCGTTCAAGAGGCGGCATTAACCAAAGTTCAGCTCGGCGCCGGCACAATGGCGTCCTGATGAACGCCGCCGCGATCCTGACTGCTGCGCAAGTCAGCGCCGACCAAGCCAGGACCCTGGCTGTGGTTGCGCGGGCGCGGATCGCCAATGGCGTGCTGCGCTTCGGCGCCTGCGTGATCGTCGCGGTGGTCGCGGCATCGGTCGTTGGCAACGCCATGCCGCTTTATTGGATCGCCGGATTGTTACCGGTGCTGCTGGTTGAACGGGCAATTTTCAAACGTCTGCTGAAGGAGGCGGACGCGGGCCGCACGCCAAAACACAAGGTGTGGCTGATCGCATGGATCGCCGCGCAGAGCATTTACGGCAACTTGCTCGCGGTCATGCTTTGGTTCTCCGCGTACCTTCCAGGCGAAACGCTTGCGGTGATGTACATCTTGGGCGGCCTCGCCAACGCGGCGGCGACGTTGCGCGCCTCACCAGCGCTCTCGATCGCTGGAGCAGGGCCCACCGTAGCGTTCATGCTCGGCCTGCCGCTTGCGGACTACATGCTGAACGGCACGAACGCGCTTGATCTGATGCCGTTGGTGGCCGGACTGCTTGTGCTCGGCTTCGGCATGAATCTGTGGCGCAGTTTGCTCGCATCGGACACCGCGCAGGCGCAAGCCGAGGCGGCCGTGCTGCGCGAGCGCCAGTCAGCCGCCGCGGCCGCGGCTGCCAAAACCGACATGATTCAGCGCATGAATGACGAATTGCGCACGCCGATGACGGCTCTCGTTGGCGCCGCCGAACATTTGCGCCGCGCAGCCGCCTCACCGCAAGCGCGCGCCCATATCGCCACCATCGTGCAAGCGGGCGAAGTTCTAAAAATGGTGCTCGACGATCTTTCGGATCTCGACCGCCTGGAGAATGGGGCGCTGCCGATTGAAGCGAAACCAACCGAACCGCGCGAGCTTGTGCGCGGCGTAGTCGCCGCATTCCGCCCGGCCGCGCAGGATAAGCACCTTGAGCTTTTCCTCGATATCGGCGCTGACGTGCCGGCCCAGGTCGAGATCGATCCGCTGCGTGTGCGCCAAGTCCTCTTCAATTTGCTGGCCAACGCCGTGCGCTACACCACACATGGCGGCGTACGCGTCGGCCTGCACGTGCATCCCTCAACGACAGAAGGCTGCGCGCGTCTGGCGTTCGTTGTCGCGGACACAGGCGCAGGCATGTCGCGTTCGCAGATCGCGTTGATCTTCGGCCGCGCGCGGCTGAGCGCTGAGGGCAAAGGGCCAGGCCTCGGGCTCGCCATCTCGCTGCGCCTTGCGAGCCTTATGGGCGGCCAGCTAAGCGCCAAGAGCGAGTTGGGCGAGGGCTCGGTGTTTTCATTCGTGATCGAAGCGCCCGTGCGCGCGGCCGCTCAGGCCCCAGACAAAGCAGCGTGATCTTCGGAGGCTAGCGCTTGACGCCGGCCCCGACGCATGTTCTGTTATTGAGAATGATTAGCAACAAGGAGTCGCTCCATGTTCTCGATCGCGAGTCTGCTGAGAGCGTCGAGTTAGGGGTGATGGCGATCGTCATCATGCTGGGTGCAGAGCCTTTGGCGTCGTTGATGGCGGCGGACCGTCTCAGTTTGGGCTCGGCGCGCGCATCCTCCTATCCAGCGCCGAATCCGAACCCCTCTCTCGCCGACGCTTCGGCCGCGTCGGCGGGGGAAGGGGCGCTTCAACGCGACAAGAAGGCGCCGAGCTTGCGCGCGAGCAAGTTTGCGTCGCGCGTTTCGCACTCCCAAACGACAAGCGCGGCCCAACCGGCCGATCGAAGTGCTTTCAGCGAAGCAGAATCGCGTGTGCGGTTGCGCTCGATCTTCGTGCGCCAGTAGGCGGCGTTATCCTTCGGCTGACGCGCGCCGCGTTTGCAATCGTGGCCGTGCCAGAAGCAGCCGTGCACGAACACGGCTTTGTTCATCGCGCCGAACACCAAATCGGGTCTACCCGGCAGGCCCCCGCCATTCAGCCGATAGCGCCGCCCGTAGCCGAGCGCACGCACTGCGGCGCGGACCGCAAGCTCCGGCGCGGTGTCGCGAGACTTCACCGCGCGCATGATGGCGGAGCGTTTGGAGCTGTCGAAGACGTCGGCGCGCATGCTCAGGCGATTTTGCGCGCGGCTGCTGCCCCCGCAAGCGGCGCCAGCAGGTGATGCGAGAGCCAGCGTACCACCGGCACGCATACGGCATCTCCAACGAGATGCAGCGCCTGGGTCTGACTGGCTGGCAGCGGATAATGTTCGGGTACGCCCATCAGCCGCGCCGCTTCGCGCGGTGAGAGTAAGCGCGATCGCGTATTCTGGCCTTCAATAAAGAGCAAAAACTGACGGCTTGATCCGCCTGTTGGCGTACGTAGGCAGCCCGCTATTCCATCAAACCGCGCTTCAGCGCGTTGCACGCGCGCGCCGTGTTCAATACGGATGCGGCGAAACACAGCGCCAACCGCACGCGCGCCGCTTTCGCGCAGGCTCTCGACACGCGCACTTTGCAGAGGGCTCATCTGCGCGAGCAAGCGCGCGGTCTGCTCTTCGCTCTGCCAGGCGACGTTCGCATCGTCATCGAGCAGGTCTGCCAGGGACGTGTTGCGTTTTGGCGGCATCGGGAGGCGCCACCACACGAAGTGTTTGCGCAGCGCGTCCGGCAACCGCGCCACCACGGCGCGCAGTGCTGGTGAGTGAAAGGGCTCCGCGGGACCAGAAGCCGTGAACTGCGGCGGCGCCTGGCGCGAGGCGACGATGAACAAGCGTTGCCGCGATTGCGGCGTGAACAATGCTGCGTCGATCTCGAGCGCGCCGGCGCGGTATCCAAGGTCATCAAGCGCGTGGATCAAGGCGGTGAAGTCCGCTCCGCCGTGCGAGCTCAAAAGGCCGGTGACATTCTCAAGCGCCAATACATCAGGCGCGCGCCCTTCGTGCGCCAGCTTCTCAATGAGCCGGTGAAAGCCCCAGAACGCGCCGGAGCGTGGCGCCGCCAAGCCGCGGCGGGCGCCGGCGAGGGAGAGGTCTTGGCAAGGGAACGAGGCCCAGGCCAAAGCGGCTTGGCCGGGCAAGTCGGCGGCGTTCAGTTTCCAGATGTCGCCTTGGCGCATGTCATCGTCTGGGAAGGCGGCGCGGTAGGCCGCTGCCTTGGTCGGTTCGATGTCATTGGCGAAGACGCAGGCGAAGTCGGGCGCTAGGCCCAGCCGGGCCAGCCCGCCGCCAGCGAAAAACTCGTAGAGTGGGGCGCCGGAATCACGCTGCATGGGTCTATACTACACGCTTAGCGACGCGCCGGCCTGCCGGCTTCGCGTCGAACGGGGGGAAGCCATGCGGACCTTGATCCGCGGCGTGTGTCTCGGCTCAGCGCTCGTTTTGAGCGGATGGGCCGTTTCGGGCTGCCAACGTCAGAGTGAAGCGCCAAGCGAGGCGCCTGCCAATCCCAGCGACGCGGAGCGCGAGGCCGCGATTGCAGCCGAACAGCTTGCGGCGCTCGGCGGTCCTGCCAACGCGCAGCAGCGCGCGCTTTACGAGGGCGAGTTTCAGGCGTCTGGAAGCAATGCCGCGTTCAGCGCCGACGAAGGCGCGTGGGAGTTGCGGCTGCTCAATGACTACGCGCAGTTTTCGCGCCCCGGCTTGGGCGACGATGGCGGCATTCCAAGTGAGCGCGACTATCGTGAGAACGGCATGCGTGTCGTGGCTGGCGCGGTGACCATCACCATCTTGAATCAACCGTGCACTGCAAGCGGCGTTGAGCTTCCGTACGTTGCGCATGTCATCTTCGAAGGTGTCGCCTATCAGGGCTGCGCGCGGCGCGGCGTCAACGAAAGCGGCGATGGCGGCGGCTGGGCATCGGTGCTGCCTGATTTGATCCCTGCGATTGACGCTTGCTTAGCGCGCGCCGGCGCGCGCGCCCGCGTCACCTTCGCCACCGCACTCGATGAGGGCGAAACCAGCGTGCGTCTGCGCGAAGCCAATGGCGGCCGGCGCGAGTGCATAACGGCCGGCGGCCAAGTCACGTTGTACGAGACGCTCTCTGATCTCGATCGGCGGAGCGGCGAGGGTTATCCGGAGTTCGCACGCGGCTCGCGCCCGGCCGCCCAAACCTGCCGCGCGATCGAACCGGCGGTCTCGCGCAGCGGCGAGCAACTGGGCTGGCTCATCCGCCCGTCGTGCTGATTTCGTCGCAAAACGCTTGCTGATGTGTCTCTGTGCGCGCCTGCTCGACGCCAAGGGAAGATCGTCATGCTGCTTGGCCCGCGTCCGCACTCTGACCGCCTAGAGACTTCACTGACGCTGCTGCGCATTGGGCTTGCGGTGCTGATCTTTATCCACGGCGCACACCGCGCGGCGCATTGGGATCCAAATGTCACGGGCTTTGGGGAGTGGCTGAGTTCGCTCGGTTTTCCGATGGGCTTTTACTGGGCCGCTGCGGTCACGGTGTACGAACTTGTTGCGCCTCTGTTTTTGATCGCGCGGCGTTTCGTGACGCTCGCGTGCCTCGGGCACATCGTCATCATCGCGCTGGGCGCGGTGCTGGTGCATTATCCGTCAGGATGGTTCGTCGTCGGCGCTGGGCGCAACGGGATGGAATATTCCGTGCTGCTGCTTATCGGGCTTATCGCCATTGCGTGGGCGCATGCGCCGAAGCGCGTTTAGCTGAAGCCCGCGAGCAGGCTTTGGCCCCACTCGATCAAATTGTTGATCACCGCGATGCCGACGCGCGTGCCGAGATACACCGACGCGACGGACGCAGCCGCGGCCGGAATAGTGATCAGCATCAGAATGCCGTCGCGCTGCAGCAGCGCGAGCGCCGTCATCGCCACTGTCATGCCTGGCGGCCAGTTGGCGAACGGGATCGGCAAAATCAAAATCAGCGCCATCAGCAAGGTTTGCAGGCCAACGCCGATGGTCAGCGGAAACCGCGTCAGAACTGAAAGCCGCGGCTTGATCAGATATTCTAGGCGTTTCAGCGTCGGCGTCGCCATCTGGAGCGTGCGCCGCAATGCCGTCGCATCGACTTCCCACTCGCGCACGCGTTTGGGTAACACCAGCCGGCGCGAGCCGAACACCATTTGCAGCGCCGGCGCCAGCATCAGAACGCCGAAGATCGTCGAGATGCCCGGCACGTTCGGGATGCACATCGGCAGCGCCAGAACCAGCAGTAGTACGCCATGCGCGCGCGAATCGAGCTGATCGATCAGAGCCCCGACGCTGACCTTCTCGCCGGGAAACTGCTCAACGAGATCGTCGAGAAGTTCTGAGGCTGACCGCCCGGCTTCGGGTGGTGACGCTGGGGAGGGGATCACGGGGTTCAACATCGGGCCCGAAGGCGTGTGTCACATGGGGCGCCGGCGAGATTTTGACCAGTGTGTAGCGACGTTCAGACGTCATCAACCATACGAGCGTAGCGAATGTGCCATGGCGCGTGCGGCCATTGCCTTATTCGGCCTTGTTCTCGCAGGGTGCGCCGCCGCCAAGGCGGGGCCTCCGGCTGAGCTCAACGGCCTGTGGAGCGCTGGCCCCGCTGCGTGCGCCGCTGGCGTCGGCGTACGCTTTCGCAGCGATGCTATTGAGGCTGTGTACGACGACGAAGTCGAAACACTGTTCGAGCGTCCACGCTATCATCTGGAGCACGTCGGCGAAGCGTTCCGGGTGCGGATTGTCTATGATCTTCCGCGTGCCATTGGCGGGCCGGCGGCGACCGGCGCGCATGGCGTCCTCGTGTTGGCGCGGCAGCCTAACGACGGCATCGCGCCAATCGCGCACGCGCTGCTCGATGGCAGAACCGGCGCTGCGCGGGTGCGCATAGCTGATGACCCGGCGGTTGCGTTGTTGACGCTGGAGCCGTGCGGCGCTCATCCGTGGCGCGAGCAGCTGCGTGGGAGACGCTCCTCTTAAACGAAACGGGCCGCCGGCATGCCGACGGCCCGTCCGATTCTTCGAAAAGCTGTCGAACTTTAGTTCGAAGCTTGCTGGGTCTCGGCTTCGCCGTTGCAGCGGGCGATCTCAGCGGCGCTTAGTTCGGCGCCTTCCGGGCCGTACGAAATCACGCGGGCGCCGGTGGCGCGCACGAATTGGCGGCACGAACGAACGCTGGCGGCATGGTTCGGGCGGGCCAGGCAGGTGTCGCCTTCGCAGGTCCAAACGGTGTTTTGGGCGATGACTTGGCGCTCAGCGGCGGCGCCTTCGATTTTCACAGAGAAGGTGTCGCGGGTTTGGGCGTGGGCCGTGCCGGCAAAGCTGGTGGCTACGAAAGCTGCGATCACGATTGAACGGAGAACGGACATTGAAAACTCCTGGGCTCAAGGTCGCGCTGCTTGGGGAGGAGCGCAGTCCGCACAATGCATAGAGCCCTGATCGCTGACAAGAGAAAATTGAAGGAAACGGAAAATATTCACCGCTGACTGATTACCCAGCGGCAAGGTAGGGTTCAGGCGGGCGGGTGTAGCGGGTGGATGGGCGCTATCGCGGCGTGACGGTTTCGCTCGGGGCGCGCGCCGATTAGGGTGCCCGCAAGAGTAGGGAGAACTTCATGAGCCGCCGCGCTGTTATCGTTTCTTATGCCCGCACCGGGCTCGCCAAGTCCGGGCGGGGCGGCTTCAATATTACGCATGGCGCTGCGCTGGCGGGGCACTCGATCCTGCACGCCGCCAAGCGCGCGGGGCTTGAGCCAGATGCGGCTGAGGACGTGATCCTGGGCTGTGGCTCGCCCGAAGCGTCGACTGGCCACAATGTGGCGCGGCTTGCTTCCGTCTGGGCCGGGCTCGACTTCAAAGTCGCGGCCACGACCATCAACCGCTTCTGCTCGTCCGGTCTGCAATCGACTGCGCAGGTCGCGCACTACATCATGCAGGAAGGCGCGAAGGTCGGCATCGCTGGCGGCGTCGAGACGATCTCGGGGACGCGGCTGGCGAATACTAAGCCGGTGTTTGAGGAGCGGCTGCTGAAAGATCATCCCGAGATGTGGATGCCGATGATCGAAACGGCCGACATCGTCGCCAAGCGCTACAATGTCAGCCGCGAGTACCAAGATGAGTATTCGCTGCGCTCGCAACAACGCATCGCCGCCGCGCAGGCCGCCGGTCTTTTCAAAGACGAGATCGTGCCGATGCAGACGAAGATGAAGGTCGTCGACAAAAACACAAAGGAAGAAAGCATCGTCGACACCGTAGTGGACCGCGACGATTGCAATCGACCGGACACGACGCTGGAAGGTTTGGCCAAGCTTGAGCCGGTGCGCGGCCCGGGCAATTTCGTGACTGCTGGCAATGCGAGCCAATTGTCTGATGGTTCGGCGGCTCTCGTGCTGATGGACGAGAAAGAAGCGGAGCGTCGCGGGCTTGAGCCGCTCGGTTTGTTCAAGGGCTTCGCCGTCGCGGGCTGCAATCCTGATGAAATGGGCATCGGCCCGGTGTTTGCGGTGCCGCGTTTGCTTGAGCGCCAAGGCCTCAAGGTCGACGACATCGATCTTTGGGAGCTCAACGAAGCGTTCGCGTCGCAGTGTCTCTACAGCCGCGACAAGCTCGGCATCGATCCGGAAAAGTACAACGTCAACGGTGGCTCGATCGCGATTGGCCACCCGTTCGGCATGACCGGCACGCGCCTCGTGGGGCACGTGCTGATGGAAGGGCGGCGGCGGAAGGCTAAGCATGCTGTGGTTACCATGTGCATTGGCGGCGGCATGGGGGCTGCCGGGTTGTTCGAGGTGTTCTCATGATGCGTTTGGCGGCTGTTGTGTTCGTGTTGGCGTTGGCCGCGTGCGGGCAGGCGCCGAACGCTGGTGGTGAAAGCCAGAGCGCGGACGCCACGAGTGCTGCGGCGCCGGCTGGGCCTAACAAGCTCATCGGTCCGCAAGGCGCGGGCGGCGTGACCACGGCGCTGCCGATGGACATCGCTGCAATCCGTGCGGCGGCGCAGCACTTTGTTGTCGCCGAAGTCGCCGATCAGGTTGAAGGCGACCCCTTCACCGCCATCACCCTCTCGGCCGGCAATGAAGAGGTCTTCCGCATTAGTCCGACAGCGGATCGCACCAAGGTGCATTCGATCGTGACGCGTTCGTCGCAAGCGCGTGGGCCCGCGGGCGAGGTGATCGGCCAAGCGCGCTTTGCGACGGCGCCGGTGGATCAAGTGGCCTTTTGCTTGACTGAATACGACCAAGGCGCGCCGGGTTTTGCGTGCTCTACCGCGCAAGATGGCCAATTCTGGCGGGTCTACCGTCTGCCGGAAGGCGCCGAGGCCGCCGCTTCGTTCGAGCAGATCGAGCCGGATTTGCTGCACGATGCGCTGTTGGTCGAGATGCGCTGGATCGCCCCGCGGGCCTAGCTCCTGATCTTATGAACGCTGGAGGCGGTGGCGACGATTGCGTCGCCTGTGCGCGCTTCGGCAGCGACAAACACTAACGTCCGGGTTTTGCGCGTAACGCTGGCGCTGACTTCGGCGCGATCCTCGTCGCGCATGAACTCCATCGTTACGGAGACCAGCGGCGCGTTTGCGCCGACGCTCTCGTTGGCGCACGCCTTCAGCGCTGCCAGCATTTGCGCGGAGAGATCGGCGTCGCTCATTTCTTGCGCTTGATCGATTGCATGATGCGCTCGTGGGCGACATCGAGCGTCGCCCAGTCGCCGACGCTCGCGCTCTTGCCGGGCTCGAGATCTTTGTAGTGCTGGAAGAAGTGTTTGATTTGCTGAACCAGCAGCGGCGGCAGGTCCTCGTGGGTTTTCACCTCCTTGTAGAACGGGTTCAGCGCATCGACGGGCACGGCGAGGATTTTTTCGTCGACGCCTTTTTCGTCATCCATCAACAGGACGCCGACGGGGCGTGAGCGAATCACGCAGCCGGGCACGACGGGCATTGGCGTCACGACCAGAATGTCGATCGGATCGCCGTCATCGCCGAGCGTGTTCGGGATGAAGCCGTAATTCGACGGATAGAGCATCGAGGTGTGCAGGAAGCGATCGACGAAGAGCGCGCCGCTCTTTTGATCAAGTTCGTACTTCACCGGCAACCCGCCTTGCGGGATTTCGATGAAGGCGTTGACCTCGTGCGGCGGGTTTGGGCCGGGGGAGATGAAGCGGATATCCATGGTTTGCTCTACACTTTCAGCTTCAACAAAGCATCGTCATTCCGGACTGCGCTTTGCGCGTCCGGGATGACGAGATCGGGGCTCACATCTCTTTTCGCACCGGCGCTAGATCCGGGAACACCGGATCGCGCTTTTGCGCTTTCGCGGCGAAGGCTTCCATCATGTGGGGCGGGGAGAACATGCCGGCTTGCCAGGTGGCGATGTAGTCGAGGCCGTCGGCGATGGAGTGATCGCGGGCGTGGTTGATCATGCGCTTGGAGCCGGCGACGGCGACCGGCGCTTTCGACGCAATTTCGCGCGCGAGCTCCATCACGTGTGCGAGCATGTCCGCTTGCGTGGCGAAGACGTCGTTCACCAAGCCGATCTCTTTGGCCTTTTGCGCCGGCAAGCGGCGGCCAGCATACGCAAGTTCGCGCACCCAGCCTTCGGGGATCAGTTTGCACAGGCGCGGGAAGGTGCCGACGTCGGCGGTCATGGCGATGTTGATTTCGGCGATTTGGAAGAAGGCGTCTTCGGTGGCGTAGCGGATGTCACAGGCGCTGGTCATGTCGACGCCGGCGCCGATGCAGCCGCCTTGGATCGCCGCGATGACGGGGATGCGCGCGTTGTCGAGGCAATTGAAGCTGCCTTGAAGCTTCAACACGAATTGGCGGAAGGATTCGGCGCGCGTGTACTGATCGCCGCCTGCCGCGCTGACTCCGTCGCCATCGGTGAACACGGAAATGTCCATGCCGGCGGTGAAGTGTTTGCCGGTGGAGGAGATGACGATGACGCGGGCTTTCGCGTTATCGTTGATGTCGTTCACGATCACCGGCAATTCGTTCCAAAACGGGCGCGGCATGGCGTTGAACGCCTGCGGCCGGTTCAGCACGATATGCGCGATGTTGTTTTCGATGGTGACGGCGAAACAGGATTCAGTCATGGCGGCGGCTCCTCGACGACTTGGCTAGCACGCGCGCGAAGACGCGTCATGCGCTGGCGCGCTGACGTTGCGTAGCGTCTGTCCGCCTTCGCCGAGGCTTCGGCGGACGCTTCGCGGCGCGAAGCGGGAGAGCGGGGCGCGCGATCCGCGCTGAGTAGTCTCTGTTGGGTATGCGATTCATCTCTGAACCGCATTGCGCGCTTCGCGCGCCCCGTTGTCCGATCGTTTTTCCCGGCTTGGGCCCGAGGAGTTGTAAAATGCTGACGATGGCCAGCTCGCCTCCTGTACGATGGGCGCGGGTTTTATGTGCGCTCCGATAGTCTGGACCGCTCCCGCTTTCGCCACGGACCCGCCATCGACGGATTCGCAACGCAGGGCTTAGCTCCATGCCCTTTTCGCCGGTGCTGCGGGCAAGGTGTCCGTCACCTTGGGCTTTGCGGTTTCACTCCCCGCAAACAAAAGTCCCGCCGACCGTGTCACGCACCTTTCGAGTTTCGGACGTCTCTGAAAGCTCCCGTGTGCGGACGAGGCAATGATAGGCACGCTTTCAACTCGGTCGGATTGGTGCGGCTCTATCCTCCTAATTTTCTGCGCGCTCCCTCGTCATTCCGGGGCAATGCGCAAGCATTGAGCCCGGAACCCAGGGGCCAACACTGCACTGGTTGGCCCTGGGTTCCGGGTTCTCGCTTCCGCCTTCGCTCTGCGAGCTTCGGCGGACGGGGTCGCGAGCCCCGGAATGACGAGGGAGTTTGCGATGTGCGCTGTTGTTTGCAGGTTGGAGCGCGCGGCTCCGCCGCGCATTGGCGCTAACGCTTGAAGTGCTTGCGCTCATGCGGCGCGGAGCGCCGCGCTCCAACCTGTAAGGCGTTTCCGCTCAGGGTTGGGCGTTGACGGTGGCCTAAAGATATGCCAAGTTAACTTGGCAATATGACAAGTAAACTGGGTGCCCCGATTTTGAGGCGCAAGTCAGTTTAGGGAGGCTCAAATGACATCGCGCCGCCAAGCTCCGCTGCCCGTCCGGGTGTTGCTCCTGGCGCTCATGATCGCGCCGCCGATCGCCGTGCTCGTCTCTCTTCCCTGGCTGAGTGAGCAAGCGGATGGCTTGGTCTTTTTGCTGACTGGCATAGCGGCGACGGTGACCGTCGTTGCGAGTGTTCTGCTCTCCATTCTTCACGACAGGCGCTTGGATGAATTCGAGCGCGGCAACGCGCGCTTCGCTACGCAATGGGGCGGTGTAGCAGGCACGGCTTTGGTTGCAGTGCTGCTCGCTTTGCCGCCGGTTCGCGATGCCATTGTTGCGTCCGTCGCGAGCGTGGTTGGGGCGGACGTTAACCAGCAGGCTGTGTTGTTGGCCTTCACTTTGGGCTTTGCCGCCGTCGCTATTGCGCAAACTGTATCCACGATGGCGCTCGCCATTGGCTGGGCGTCTTGGAAACTGCGTGCGCCGCGCGATCTCGCATGAAAAACAAGATCCGGGTGTTGCGCGCCGAGCGCCGCTGGAGTCAGGCGGACTTGGCTGAGCGCGTGGGCGTGTCGCGCAATTCGATCAACTCGATCGAGAACGGCCATTTCGATCCATCGCTGACGCTGGCGTTTGCGATCGCCGATGTGTTCGAGAGCAAAATCGAAGATATTTTCGAGCGCGAGCCGCTGAAGCGCGAGTCCTGACTAAGCGAACACAACGCCCGTCAGCACTGCAGCATAGTGCACGCCGGCGGCGGCCATCACGAAGCTGTGCCAGATGGCGCGGCGGAACGGGAGTTTTTCCCAGACGTAGAACGGCACGCCGATCGTGTAGAGGAGGCCGCCGATGGCGAGCAGGATGATGCCGGCGAGCGGCACGCCCTCGATCATTGGGCCCATCGCGGCGACCACGAGCCAGCCCATCAGCACGTAGAACGCGATCCATATTTTCTTGCCGATGCCGGGCAAGAAGAGTTTGCCGGCGGCGCCGATGAGCGCCAGCGCCCAAATGATCGTCGTCATAGAGACCGCCCAGGCGCCGTCGAAGCGGATGGTGGTGAAGGGCGTGTAGGTGCCGGCGATCATCAGGAAGATGGCGGCGTGGTCGAAACGGCGGAGCAGCGATTTGCGCTGGTGGTTCTCGGCCAGATTATAGGCCATCGAGCAGCCGATCATGGTCATGACGCAGATGGCGTAGACCGAGATCGCCGCCGCCATTGGCAAGCCGCCCTGCCAGATGGCGAGGCCGAGCGCCGTGCCGACCGCGAAGGTGAAGAGCACCAGCGCGACGCCATGCACCCAGCCGTCGACCAGCTTTTCGAGGCGGGTGGGGTAGTGCCCTTGGGGCAGGAGGTCGGAGAGCGTCATTTCGGGTGGAGCATGGCGTGTTTGGAAGCGCTTGTCAGGTGGCGGCGGCTGACACTTTGCGACGGAGTGTTTCTGCGATCCAAGGGGCATTGCGCAGGGGCTCACTCCCTGGCCCCGGCTCAAGGCCGGGGCTGCGTCCGGGGCGCGTTTTTGCGGGAATGGGTGAGGTAGTATTTGAGCATGAAGAATCACCTCGATCGGCGTGTGTTCGTGTTGGCGTTGTTGGCGGCGACGCCGGCGTTTGCGCAGCAGAATATTTTGGGGATGTCGCAGGCCGATGCGGCGCGCGCTATTCGCGAGGCTTTGGGGCTGGCGGCGCGCAACGCGACGACGCGGCTGGGCGCACGCGACGGCTTTTGGGGCGCGACGCGGGTGCGCATTCCGCTGCCCGGCGTGCTTGGCCAAACCCAGCGGACGCTCTCGCGCATGGGCATGTCGCGACCGCTCGATGATTTGCAGCAAAGTCTCAACCGCGCTGCGGAGACGACGATGCCGGAAGCGGCGCGGCTGTTCACCGATGCAGTGCGCACGGTGACGATCGCGGATGCGGTGCAGATCGTGCGCGGCGGCGATAGCTCGGCTACGACGTATCTGCGCGGGCGTACGGAGACGCGGCTCACCACGTTGCTGCGTCCGCCGATGACGCAGGCGCTTACGAGTTCCGGCGCGTTTACGCTGATGCGGACGGCGCTGCGTGAAGTCGGCCTCGCGAGCATGACCAGCGATCTGCGGACCGAGGTCATTAACTTTTCGACCGCCAAGGCGCTCGATGGCTGCTTTCTCTATATCGCGGATGAAGAACGCGCGATCCGCCGCGATCCAGTGCGCCGCACGAGCGATATCTTGCGCCGCGTGTTCGGCGCCTGAGGGGAATAGTGCGATGGTGCGCTAGGGCGTGAGGCGAAGTCGGGTTGCGTTCTGGCGCGACTGCCTTACTGCGTTGCGCCCGTGACTGACGCTCAAAATTCTTTTCGCCGCGTGACGTTCGATGTGCCTGGCGGGCGCATGCATGGCGTTGCGTTCGGGGCCGAGACGCGGAACCCGGACATCGTGTTTTTGCACGCCACCGGCTTTAACGCGCTGACGTACCGGACGCTGCTCGCGCCGTTGGGGGAGAAGTTTCATGTGCTGGCGCTGGATGCGCGCGGGCATGGGCGGACAGAATTGCCGGCAAAGCTTTGGGGCTACACGTCGTGGACGCGGCATCGCGATGATCTGATCTCGGTGCTTGAGAACTTCACCGCGCCGGTCACGCTGGCGGGGCACTCGATGGGCGCGACGGTGAGTTTGCTTACGGCTGGAGCGCGGACGGATTTGGTGTGCGGCTTGGCGTTGCTGGAGCCGGTGATTTTGCCGGCGGCCGCGTATGCGGCGTCACAAATGCCGTTTGGGCCGGCGTTGCAGCGGATGACGATGCCGCTGGCGGTTGGCGCGGCGAAGCGGCGGCATGCGTTTGCGTCGAAGGAAGAGGCGGTGGCCGCGTTCACGGGGCGCGGCGTGTTCAAGGCATTCCCGGCTGAAGTTGTCGCGGATTACGTTGAAGACGGTTTGACTGAGGACGGCGCGGGCGGCTTCAAGCTCGCGTGCGCGCCGAATTTTGAAGCAGCGACGTATTGTGCGCAGCGGCACGATCCGTGGGGCGCGTTGCGGCGCGTGACCGATCCGCTGGTGTTGCTGCGTGCTGAGCGCACTTCGACGATCAGCGAAGCGGCGATGCATCGCATGGCGGCGATTAAAGCTGATGCGCGTGTTGCGACTGTGGAAGGCGCGGGGCACATGCTGCCGATGGAGCGCCCGGATCGCGCGCGCAGTGCGATCGAAACGGCTGTGCTGCTCGGCAAAGCTGGTCGCAAATATCACGAGCCTGAAGCTTAAACCGCCATCGGCACGATGAGATTGGCGACGCGTGCGCGTGCTTCGGCGCTGGGTGCGAGCGCTTTGCGTGTCGCGGTGTCGAAGGTGAGCGCGACGGCTTCCATGCTGGCCCAGCCTTTGCCGGTCTCGGGATCGACCAGCCAATGGACAAGGCGAAGTGTCTTGTCACCAACCTCGACGATGCCGGAATGCACCTCGATCAGATCGCCGGCGCGCGGGAAGCGGCGAAAGACGATACGCGCTTCAACCACCGCGCCTGCGGGGGCGGCGCCGGTTTCGCTGGCGGCGGCGTGGCGCCATTGCGAGAGCAGGTTTGGCACGGAGTCGGAGATGCGGCCGACGAAGTGTTCGCCGCGCAGGCGCCCGAAGGCGTCGCACTGATCCGGCGTCACCAGTGCGCCGCCGATGCGGGTCGCGCCGCGTTCGATAGCGCTGGCGCGCGATATTTCTGCCGGTTCTTGCGCGAGGTCGATCGAGCGCGGCTTGGCGTGCGTGGGGAGCGATACGTGTAGCCGCTTGGCCGCAGCTCGGCTGCGCTCCGACCACGGGAAGGCGCGAAAGCCGCGAGTTTCGACGTGCGCGACTTTGACCGTGAAGCACGAGGATGGCGCGCCATCGCCATGGCGCATGTCGAGGCACAGAGTTGCGTCTTCGTCGCCGATTTTTGCTACACCGCCATGCATGCTGAGCGAGGCGCCGGGGCGAGCTTCTTTCAAGAAGCGCACGTGCGCTTCGCGCAGTATCAGCGTGGAGCCGGCCGGCGCGGTCATGGCGCGTGGAATCTCGAGCGCCGCCGCCATGTGTGCGAGGCCAACCATGGCGCGCTCCAGATGGAAGCGCACATTCAAGTGGCCGCCATCGTCGCATTCCCAGGTGTTGACGCTGCCCTGATAAAGCGGCGCGGGCAGGGGCGCGGGATGCGTGGTCATGCGGGCTGGCAGAGCGAGCAGACGCCGCTGGCTTCGATCATGGTGCGGTTGATGGTGAAGCCGTCCTTCTTTGCTGCTTCACTGAGGTCGACGAGCGCGTGGCCAGCGTCGAACTCCTCGGCGCAGCCGCACTTTTCGCAGATGAGGAAGATCGTCGATCGCGCGCAGGCGCCGACGCCGCAGGCGACGAATGCGTTCAAGCTTTCGATGCGGTGGGCGAGGCCCATGCGCACGAGAAAATCGAGCGCGCGATAAATCGTCGGCGGCTTTGCGGTTTTTTCGCCGTCGAGCAGCGGCAGGAGATCGTACGCTTTCGCCGGCCCGTGTTGTTCGAGCAGCAATTCGAGCACGCGCTTGCGCAGCGGCGTAAAGCTCTCGCCCGCCGCGCTGCAGCGTTGCTCGGCTTCGGAAATTTGCGCGGCGGCATCGTGCGCGGCGTGGGTGTGCGGCATGGGCATTATGATCGCAGGCTCCGCGTTCGCGCGAAAGGTAGGGATGCTGCGGCGCGAATTTGAGTTCGTGCTCGCAACAGAACTTTACAAGAACATCCGAGTCGCGTATCAAATTAGAACATACAGCGAACTTGGTTTTTTGTCCGACGGGGGCGTCCGATGTCCGAAGCAATTTTCCGTGGAATTTCAGGTCGTTTGCACCGCTTCAGCGTGCATCGTCCGCATGAGCAGTTCGCCGTCGCGCCTGCCGTGTATTGCTTTGCGCGCCCCGGCCCTGCTGGTCGTGGCTGGACGCCTTTGTTTCTCTCCCGAACCGGAAATTTGGCCAAGCGCTTGGAGAGCCACGAGCAATGGCCGGAAGCGCAGCTCCTCGGCGCGACCCACATTCTGATCCACCAGCACGACGAACGCGACGCGCGCGAGTATGTCGAAGCCGATCTGGCGCAGGCTTTGAAGCCGGCGATGAACGGGCCGTTCTTTGAGGCGGAGTTGGAAGAAGAAGTCGCGGAGACCGGAGTGCGGTTGATCTGGGCTGCGTGAGGTCATGCGCGAGGAGGTTGGCGGCTACGTCTACATCCTCGCGAGTGGCCGCGTAGGGACGCTGTATACGGGGTCAACGCGTGACTTGGCGCGGCGGGTGTACGAACACCGCGAAGGCCTGCTTCCGGGCTTCACGCGCAAGTACGGCGTGACGCGACTTGTATGGTTCGAGGCGCATGACTCAATCGCTGCTGCGTACAGGCGCGAGTGTTCGATAAAGCGCTGGCGCCGAGCGTGGAAGATTGCGCTGATCGAGGCCGACAATCTTCAATGGGATGATCTCTATCCGAGCATTGCAGGTTCTGCGGTGCGTTGGCCGGATGCCTTGCGCGGCGCCGCAACCCGTTTCCCGGACGCGGGCCCGGACTTGATCCGGGCCGCGAGCCGGGACCCAGCCCAGAGTGGCGATTAGTTCAGAGCTTCTCTTGGCTGGGTCCCGGCTCTCCGCTGCGCTGCGACCGGGCAGCGTGAGTTTTTGAGCCGGGAGGCTACATCAACACGTCATGTGCTGCGTGTTGCTCCTTGCATCTCGGATCGCGCCCCGGCTCAAGGCCGGGGTCGCGTCCGAGAAGCGTTGTTCTCGGGTTAGTGGAGCTTAGCGCCGCCCGCCGCCTTCGCCGCCGCCTGGGGCGCGTTGCGATGGCAGCGCGGCGGCGGTTTCGGCGGCGCGGGCGAGTTGGATGAATTCGGCGCGCCAGCCGAATTCGTCGCGTCCGCGTGCTGATTGCGCGAGGGTGATTACGGCGTCGTAGCCGAAGCCTTGGCGGAGATACGTGTCGCCGCGGAGGAGCTGGCCGTAACCAGCGACGGCGGCGGCCCAGCGTGTCGATTCCGGTGCGCGCGCTATGTCGCTCACCGCATCGGCATTGGTGATCGGGCGCTCGATCAGGCGTGAGTTTTCTTCGCCCGGCAGTTTGTAGCGAATGCGCAGGAAGGCGAGTTCGCTGGCCGTGCTCGAAGGCGCCGCGCGGTCTTGATAACGCAGCGGTTCGGTGAAAGTCGGCCCGCCAACCGGGGTGATCTCGTAGATCGCCGTTACCGAGTGTCCTGCACCGATCTCGCCGGCATCGACCGCGTCGTTGTTGAAGTCTTCGCGGCGGAGCATGCGGGTCTCATAGCCGATCAAGCGATATTCGGCGACGCGGGCCGGATTGAACTCGACCTGGATTTTCACGTCCTGCGCGATGGTGAACATGTTGGACGCCATCTCGTCGCGCAGCACGCGGCGGGCTTCGTTCAGCGTATCGATGTAGGTGGCGACGCCGTTGCCGTTTTGCGCGAGGCGCTGCATCAAAGCGTCATTGTAATTGCCGCCGCCGAAGCCGAACACCGAAAGATAGATGCCGGTTTCGCGTTTGCGCTCGACGAAATCCTGTAATTGCTCCGGGTCGGCGATGCCGACGTTGAAGTCACCATCCGTGCCGATGATGACGCGGTTGACGGAGTTGCGATTGAAGTTCTGCTCCGCGAGCGCATAGGCTTGGCGCAGGCCTTCGGCACCGGCGGTTGAGCCGCCGGGGCGCAGTGAATCAAGCGCGGCCAGAATGCGGGCGTGCTCGTTGCCCGGCGTGGGTTCAAGCACCGTGCCGGCGGCGCCGGCGTAGACGACGATGGCGACGCGGTCGCGGGCGTTGAGCTGGTCGATCAGCAGCCGGAAGCTTTGTTGCAGCAGCGGCAGCTTGTTCGGCGCGTTCATCGAGCCGGAGACGTCGAGCAGCAGAACGAGGTTCAGCGGCGGGCGCTCGCGCGGCACGATGTTGTAGCCTTGCAAGCCGATGTGGACGAGCTGGCGTCCCTCCGCCCAAGGCGAGGGCGCGACGGTGACGTTGGTGGAGAAGGGCTGAGCGCGATCGCGCGGCAGCGGATAATCGTAGCGGAAATAATTGATCAGCTCTTCGGTGCGCACCGCGTCTGACGGCGGCAGACGGCCTTCGCTGAGGAAGCGGCGCACGTTGGAATACGAGGCGGTGTCGACGTCGATGGAGAAGGTCGAAACTGGATCTTCGGCGACGACGTGGATTGGGTTGGTGTCGGTGTCTTCGTATTGATCACGATCGATATCACCCGGCATTGGCTGCGGCGCCGGTCGAACGAGCCCGCCCATTGCTTGCCGCGCGCTCATTTCCGCTTGTGGCGCCATCATAACTGGCGGAGGCGGTGACGGCGGCGGGACATGAGGCGGACTGCTGTCGGTCCGCCCGCTGGCGGTGACAATGATCTGATCGTCGTTCGCGGTTTGTGATGATTGCGCGCACGAAGCGAGCATGAGTGCGCATAGCATGAAGCTAATGCGCCGAGTGTTTCTCAGCATGGAATGGTCCCTCCCGACCCGTCCGGACTACGGTGTGCGTTGACGAGGTAAGCGAGCGCGCCGAACGGGGCCAGTTTGAGGCACGCGCGCGGCGTTTTGTGCGCACGAGCGCGTGAATCACGCCGATGTGTTGTCGGCGCCGCTCAGTCGCGCCGCCCGGTGCGGCGCTGTTCGGGGATCCATTCGCGCACGAGGCCTTCAAGCACGCTCAGCGGCACTTCGCCGTGCAGCAACACGGTGTCGTGAAAGCCGCGAAGATCGAAGTCGGGGCCGAGTTCGTTGCGGGCGAGTTCACGCAGGCGTGAGATTTCGCGGCGGCCGAGCTCGTAGCTGCAAGCCTGGCCGGGCCAGACGATATAGCGATCGACCTCGGTGGCGATGACGCCCGGCGCATCGCCGGTGGTTTGCAGCAGATAATCGATGGCCTGTTGGCGCGACCAATCCTTGGCGTGGAGGCCAGTGTCGACGACGAGGCGTGCGGCGCGCCAGAGCTGCCAGCGCAGATAGCCGATACGGCCGACCGGATCGCTGTCGTAGAAGCCGAGCTCATCCGCCAGCTCTTCAGCGTAGAGGCCCCAGCCTTCGCTATAGGCGTTGAAGCTGATCAGGCGCGTCAGCAGTGGCGCGTCGGTGATCTCTTGCGCGAGCGCGATCTGGAAGTGGTGGCCGGGAACGGCTTCGTGGAAATCCTGCGTCGGCAGATCGATGCGCGTCATCTCGCCGAGATTGCGCAGGTTGATGTAATAGACGCCTGGCTGGGCGCCATCGAGCGACGGCGGGGAGTAGTACGCGCCTGGCGCGCCGGCTTCGGCGAACACCGGCACACGGCGCACTTCCATAGGGGAGCGCGGCAAGCGGCCGAACCATTGCGGTGCGCGTTCCATGACGCGGCTGACGCGCGCTTGCACATCGGCGATCAGCTGGGCGCGGCCTTCGTCGCTGTCTTCGTAGGCGTAGCGCGGATCGGCGGTCATTTGCGTGAGGCGCGCGCCGACGGGGCCTTGTGTTTGGCCGACACGGCGGAGCGCGATGTCGAGTTGCTGGGTGAGGGCGGCGACGCGCTGCAGACCGATGGTGTGGATTTCGTCAGGCGTCAGGTTGGTCGTGGTCTCAACGCGGAGCGCTGCGGCGTAGAACTCGCCGCCGCGGGGCAAACGCGAGACGCTCGGCGCATCGCCGGCGTTAGCGCGATCGGCGCGGACGAACGCGAGTTGGCGCGCGTGCGCGGGCAGTACGTTGTCGCGCATGATGAGTTCGGCGCGGGCGAGTAAAGCAAGGTGGCGGCGCTCCAGCTCTGGACGCTGTGCTTCAGGCGCGGCGGCGGTGAGGGCGTCGAGCTTGCGGCGAAAGCTGGTGATGTAAGGCTGCGCCATTGCCGGCTGCTGAAGCACGCCTTGAAGCATCTGCGCGACCGTATCCATGATGAAGCCCGGCGGGCGCACGCCCTCTTGCGCGTCGGCGCGGGCGCGTTCGGTTTCTTGATCGATCGCGTCGGCGACAGCGCGCAGGCGCGAGAGATACGCTTCAGCGTCGGCGCGGTTCGCGACCGGATGGCGTTCGTCGAGGAAGGACGGCAGCGTGATAAAGGCGCTGTCGAGCTGGTTCAGCACGTAGGGCTGAATGCCGCCGAGGGCGGAGAAGTTGCCGAAGTCGAAGGCGGCGGCCTCGGCGGTGCTGGTGAATTGCGCTTCGAGGATTTCGTAGGTGAGGCGGTCCTCGTCGCGGATGCTTGCGGTGTCGAGGCCGCGCAATTCGGTGAAGCGGCGTAGGGCGGCGCTGCGGCGGGCTTCGAAGGCGCGCGAGGAGCGATCATCGAGGCGGGCATTATAGGCGCCGCCAGCGTCGGCCTCGGAGACGCCGGCCTGAGCGGCGAGTTCTGGGCTGTCGGCCAGCAATTCGCGCGCCCAATCGTTGAGCCGTCCGTCGAATGCGGTGAGGGGCGCCGCTTGACGGGGGCCGCACGCGGCGAGCCCGGTCAGGATCAGCGCAAGCGCCCAATGCATCGGCTTCATACGCACCTCGTCTGCAAAACGCCGATTCCGGCGCGCTGGAGGACATACCATGCTGCGTTGAGGGGGAAAGCGGGCTGGGGGCAGCGCTGGCCTGTTGCGGAAAGTCCGCATTCGTGGTTGGACAGCGCCTCAATTTAGGGAACAGCGGAGATCCCCATGACGACCGCCGGCGGCGGCCAGCAGACGCTGGGCAAAATCCTCTTTTATCGTCAGCTCGAGCCTCTCTCGATTGAGAAGCATCGGTCGCTGGGGGTAAGCCAAGTCTCCAATCCCTTCTCATTCCTGGCCGACACGCACCTAGTGCCGTTGACTGTGGACGAGTTTGGTCTTGCAGCGGTGTGCTATCCGATCATCTTCGACACGCAGTCGAAAACACCGCTCGCGGTGATGGGCCTGCGTCCTGGGATGAACGTATTCCTCGGCGCTGACGGCTCGCTCGACCCGGAAGTGTATCTGCCTGCGTTCGCGCGCCGCTATCCGTTCCTGCCGATTATGGCAGGCGATACCGGCCAGCAGCAGGCGGCGCCGCAGGGGCAAGAAGGCGATAAGGTTCTCGTTTGCATCGATCGGGCTGCGAAGATGCTTTCGTCGACGCCGGAACTGCCGTTCTTCGAAGGCGACAAGCCTTCGCGGTACACGCAGGAAGCGATCCAGTTCTGCCGCGAGTTCGACATGCTCGGCCGCCGCACGCAGGAATTCGTGAAGCTGATCGACGATAACGGCCTGTTTGAGCTCACACCGCTCTCGCTGCCGCGCGCCAATTCGGACGGCAAGCCAGCCGAGCCGCAAAAGATTGGCGAGTATCTGCGTATCTCCGAGCAGAAGCTGAACGCGCTGCCGAAGGACAAGTACCTCGATCTGCGTGACAAGGGCGTCACTGCCGTGATGCATGCGCACCTGCTCTCGCTCGGCCTGTGGCCGAAGATCCTGAGCCGTGCGGCCCGCATCCAGGCTTCGACCCCGCTCAGCAACTAAGTTCGGGTCTCATCCGTAAGAAGAAGCGCCTTCTCCGGTTCCGGGGGAGGCGCTTTTTCTTTGCCGCATTGGCGCGGCTTGGCTTCAAGGGCTATGTCACGGGCGATGATGCGTTTTTTCCCGATGATCGCCCTGGCGCTCGGTTTGCTCGCCAGCCCCGCCGCGGCGCAGCCGGTGCGCACCGACAATGTCGAAGCCGAATTGCACAGCGCCCGCGCCGCAGTGGCGCCGGGCGAGACGTTCACGATCGTGCTGCGTCAGACCATCCGTGAGCACTGGCACACCTATTGGCGCAATCCGGGCGATAGCGGCGAAGCGACGGAGCTGACTTGGACGTCGCCGCAAGGCGCGCGCGTCGGCGAAATCCAATGGCCGGCGCCGGAAGCGATCCCGTTCGCGATGCTGGTGAACTACGGTTATTCGGGTGAAGTGCTGTTTCCGATCGAGGTCACGGCGCCGGCGAATGCGCGGCCTGGCGAGACGCTGACGTTTACGGCTGATGCGTATTGGCTCGTCTGTTCGGATGTTTGCATTCCGGAAGAAGCGCAGTTGCTGTTTTCTGTGCCGGTGACGGCGCAAGGCGCTGACAATCCGGATTGGTCGGCGCGCATTGGCGAAGCGGTCGCGGCGCTGCCGCGCGAGCGGCCCGGCACGTTCGCCACGATCAGCACTGATGGCACGCTCTCGGCGGCGCTTCCCATGCTGGGCGAAGTGCGCAATCCGCGCTTCTTTCCATTTAGCCGCGATGTGATGCGCAATGCAGAGCCGCAGCGGCCGCGCGTGGGCGAAAGCGGCTTGAGCTTTACGCTAACACCGGGCGTCGCTGAAAATCTGGGGCAAGCGCCGCTTGAGGGCGTCGTCGTTTACGAGGTGCGCGAAGGCGGCGACTGGGCGCGGCGTGGTGTGGAGATCACCGCGCAACCAGGTGAGCCGATGGCTGGCGTCAGCGATCGCGCGGCGACGATCTCTCCTGATTATGCGTTGGCTGAACTTGAGGGCGCTGCGAGCGGAAGCGCCGCTGCGCCGAGCGAGCCGCTCACGCCGGTCGCGCTGATCACCGCGCTGGTGCTGGCGTTCATCGGCGGGCTCATTCTCAACATCATGCCGTGTGTGTTGCCGGTGCTTTCGATCAAAGCGCTTTCGTTTGCAGGCGGTGTGCATGCAGGCGAGGCGCGCCGACACGGGCTGCTCTATTTCGCTGGCGTGATGGCGACGTTCTTGGCGCTGGCCAGCTTGCTCATCATTCTGCGTGAAGCGGGCGCGGCGGTGGGCTGGGGCTTTCAGCTCCAAGAGCCGTGGGTGACGAGCGCATTGGCGCTGCTCTTCTTTCTCGTCGGCCTCAATCTGCTTGGCGTGTTCGAGATTGGTGGCTCGCTGCAAAACACAGGGGGTGCGCTGACCGCGCGCGGGGGCGATGCCGGCGCGTTCTTCACCGGCGCGCTTGCTGTTATCGCGGCAACGCCGTGTACGGCGCCGTTTATGGCCGGCGCGATTGGCGCGGCGCTGACGCAGCCGGCGGCGGTGACGCTCACGATCTTTGCGGCGCTAGCGTTTGGCTTTGCGCTGCCATTGACGCTGCTGCATTTCGCGCCGGGCCTGCAAAAGCTCATTCCGAAGCCGGGGCCGTGGATGGAGCGGGTCCGCAATGTGCTGGCGTTCCCGATGTTTGCCGCGGCGGTGTGGCTGGTTTGGGTGCTAGCGGCGCAAGCGGGCGCCGATGGCGTCGCGGCGCTGCTTGGCTTGATGGCGGCGATTGCGTTTGCGCTGTTCGTGGCGCGTTGGGGCCGCGCCTGGATGATTGCGGGCGCCGTCGCTATTGCGCTGACGGCGGCGTTCACGTGGCGGCCGCTCCTGGGCGCGCAAGTGGAGGCTGAGCTGATCTCCGAACCGTGGAGCGTCGCGCGCGTCGAGGAACTGCGCGGCGAAGGGCGCGGCGTGTTCGTGAACTTCACGGCAGCGTGGTGCGTCACCTGCAAGGTCAACGAAGCCGCAGCACTGTCGCAGCCGTCAGTGGCGCAAGCGTTTGCGCAGGCGAATGTCGCGTATCTAGTGGGCGACTGGACCAACCGTGATGAAGAAATTGCAACGGCGCTGGGCCAGCATGGACGCGCCGGGGTGCCGCTTTATATTTACTATCCGCCGGAAGGCGAGCCGATCGTGCTGCCGCAGGGCGTGTTGCTCAGTCAGGATTTGGTGGTCGAGACCATCACGGGAGATGCATCATGAGTGAGAAGAAAACATCGCGTCGTACGCTTTTGATCGCAGGCGTTGGCGTTGCCGCCCTGGCCGGCGTCGCGGGCGGCACGCTGCTGTTTGGCGGCAACGCGGAAGCTACGGTGGCGACGGGCGCGCGGGCGCCTGCCTTCTCGGTTGCGGATGCTGACGGCCGCACGCGCACGCTGGACGAATTCCGCGGGCGCCTTGTCGTGCTGGAGTGGACCAATCACGGCTGCCCGTATGTGCGCAAACACTATGACAGCCGCACCATGCAGACGCTGCAACAAGACGCTACGACGGACGGCGTCG
Organism: Terricaulis sp.; assembly: GCA_034439495.1. GTDB lineage: Bacteria > Pseudomonadota > Alphaproteobacteria > Caulobacterales > Aquidulcibacteraceae > Vitreimonas. The sequence continues at coordinate 52,275 of JAWXAM010000026.1, forward strand.
TTTGGCTGCAAGTGATCTCATCGGCGCCGGGTGAGCAGGGTCACCTCGATGCCGCCGGCGCACGCGCCCGCGTGCAAACCGATGGCGCGCGCGCGACCGCCACTTTGCTTGATCCGTCGGGAACGATGGGCCGCGCGTACGGTGCTCTCACTACGCCGCATATGTACATCATCAGCCCGGAAGGCGTGGTGCTGTATCAAGGCGCGATCGATGATCGGCCGTCAGCGCGTCCAGCTTCGTTGGAAGGCGCGACGAGCTATGTGCGCGCGGCGCTGGCGGATATCGCGGCGGGGCGTGCGGTACAGACGGCGCAAACGGTGCCGTATGGGTGCAACGTGAAATACGCGGGTTAATTCCGCAGCGCGACGCTTTGTGATTGCGCTTCCGCTTGCGCCACGTCGGCGGCGGCGCTGGCGGCCATGGGCGCGATCAGCACGGCGTCGTCGAGGAGGACGCGTAGGTTGGTGAATGCGGTTGCGCGTTCGCTGGCGGTGTCAGCAGCTTGCAGCTCTTCAGCGCGTTCGCGGGCGTCTTCGGCGATGCCGTGGAAGATGCACGGCAGGTCTTGTTCGACGCCGGCTTCACGCAAAGCGGCGGAGAGCCGTTCGGCGTCGCCGGAGAAATCCTCGATGCCGGCGATCAAGGCCGGGGTGACTTCGGTGATGGCGGAGAGCGCGCGGGCTTCAGTCTCGACCTCGGCGGCGAGCGCCGGGAGCTGGGTCAGATTCGCGCTAAGCATAAAAGCGATACAGGTGAGCATGGACGGGCGCCTTCTCCGGACAGGTGAGAAAGGCCTGAGCAAAAGCGGCGCCGCGCCCGGCCTCGCTTCGCGTCATGGTTTACGCTAGAGCCGGCGCATCGAAGCAGGAGCGGGCGGATGGGCGTGGTCACGCTGGACTTGGCGGGCAGTCTCACCATTGCCGATATCGAGGCGGTGGCGCTGGGGCGGGCCAAGGTGGCGCTGGCTGCGGAGGCGCGCGCGCATGTCGCGGTGATGCGTGAGCAGGCTGAGCGCGATCTCAGCGCCGCATTGGCCGCCGATAAGGATAAGCGGGTTTACGGGCTCAACACGGGCTTTGGCTCGAACTTTAAGGATTATGTCAGCCCGGCCGATCTGAAGCAGCTGCAGGAGAATTTGATCCTGTCGCATTGCGTCGGCATGGGGCCGGCGGCGCCGGTTTCGGTGGTGCGTGCGACGATGTTGATGCGCGCGGCGTCGTTGGCGCGGGGCCACTCGATCGTGCGACCGGTGGTGATCGAGACTCTGATCGACATGCTTAACGCTGGCGTGACGCCGGCTGTGCCGCGCTACGGGACGGTGTCGGCGAGCGGCGATCTTGCGCCGCTTTCGCACATCGCAGCGGTGGTGATCGGCAAGGGGCGCGTGCTGGACGCGGACGGCAAGGAAGTCGCGACGGCGGATTATCTGGCCAAGCACAAAGGCGCGTTCACGCCGATCTCGCTCGAGATGAAAGAGGGGCTCGCGCTCAATAATGGCTGCCAATATTCGAACGCTTGGGGCGCGCTGGCAGCGGCGATGATGCGGCGGCTGATCGAGGCAGCGGCGCTTAATGCAGCGATCGGCGTGCAAGTGATGCGCGGGTCGGGGCGGCCGTTCCGCGCCGATCTGCATTGGTTACGCCCGCATCCGGGCGCGCAGGAAGTTGCGGGCTGGGTGTTCGATCTGCTGGAGGGTTATCAGTTCCGCGATGTCGGGACGGATGCGAAGTATGATTACGACCAGAAGATCCAGGATCCGTACAATCTGCGCTGCGCCGCGCAGATTTTGGGGCCGTGCCTGGATTTGATCGAGCGCGCGGAGGCGACGCTCACGATCGAAGCGCGCAGCGTCACCGATAATCCGATCGATCTGAACGATGGCGTCGAAGGCTACGATCTCGATCTGATTACGTCAGGCGGGCATTTCCACGGCATGTCGGTGGCGGTTGATACCTATGGCTTGCTGCAAGCGGCGGGCATCATGGCGCGGGTTTCGAACATGCGTTGTGTCCGCATCGTCGATGCGGCGCGCAATAAAGGCCTCGGGCCGCAAGTGCGTGGCGCGAGAGCGAACAGCACTGAGTCCGGCTTGATGCTGATGGAGTACACCACGGCGGGGCTCTGCAATCATATCTGGGGCTTGGCTTCGCCCTCGCACCTCATGTCGATTTCGACCGATAGCGGCCAGGAAGATCATGTCAGCATGGCCGCGAACGTGGCGATGCGAGCCTATGAGGCGGCGGAGCGATTGGCGGAACTGTTCGCTATCGAGCTTGCCTTTGCTGCACAGGCTGAGCGCGTGCGTCAGCGCGAGATGGGTGAGCCGCAGGCGCTGCCTCCCGCTACGCTTGGCAAGCGCACGCAGGCTGCTTTAGAAGCTGTGGATGCGGCGTTCCCGCCGGTCGAGAGCGACCGGGAATTGTCGTGGGATATGATGCAATTGGCTGAGAAAGTGCTCTCCGGCGAGATCGTCAAAGCGACCGGCTACGGCTTCGGGCGACATTGAGGCGCGTCCACACGCCTTCAAACCAAGCACTTCGTCCATACGTACCGTTGAAAGTATCGCCATGAGCAATTCTGAATCCAAACTCGTCGCCGCTGAGAAACCGCGCGGCTTTGTCGATAAACTTGGCGCCGATGCCGGCGCTGAAGAGCGCATCGTTACCGCTGTCGGCAAAGTGTACGAGAAGTGGGGCTTTGATCGGCTGGAGACGTCGGCCATCGAGTTCACCGGCGCGCTCGGTAAATTCCTGCCGGACACGGATCGCCCTAACGAAGGCGTGTTCTCGTTTCAGGACGATGAGCGCTGGCTGTCGCTGCGCTATGATCTGACTGCGCCGCTCGCGCGCTTTGCGGCTGAAAATCGCGACAGCCTGCCGAAGCCGTTCCGCCGTTGGCAAACCGGCGCAGTGTGGCGCAACGAAAAGCCGGGGCCGGGGCGCTTCCGTCAGTTCGTGCAATGCGATGCGGATACGGTGGGCTCGGATAATCCCGCTGCCGATGCTGAGATCATCGCAATGGCGGGCGAGGCGCTTGAAGCGATCGGCGTCGCGCGCGACGGCTATCTCTTCAAGATCAATTCGCGCCGCATCTTGAACGGCGTGCTGCTTGGCATTGGCCTTGAGCCTGAAAGTAAGGCGCGGCTTACGGTGATGCGCGCGATTGATAAGCTTGACCGCGTTGGCGTCGAAGGCGTTGCGGCGCTGCTCGGCAAGGGCCGCAAGGACGAGAGCGGCGACTTCACCAAAGGCGCGGAGCTTGATCCGGCCAATGTTCAGAAGGTGATCGACTTCGTGACGCTGCCGACGGAGTCGCGTTCTGCCGTGCTTGAAGGTCTCGGCCGCTTGGTGGGCGACAATGACGAAGGCCGCGCTGGTCTTGCTGAACTTGCGGGCATCGACGCGGTGCTGAGTGCGCTTGGCATCGATGATCGCCGCGCGCGCATCGATCCTTCTGTCGTGCGCGGGCTCGAATATTATACGGGCGCTGTCTATGAGGCCGAGCTCACGGCGACGGTGGTCGATGACGGGCGCTTGGTGCGCTTTGGCTCGGTCGGCGGTGGCGGGCGCTACGACGATCTCATCGCGCGCTTTACCGGCGAGCGTATGCCAGCGACCGGGTTCTCGATTGGCGTCAGCCGTTTGATCGCGGCGCAGCAGGCGCTCGGGATCGGCGGAGAATCGGCGCCTGCGCCCCTGGTGATCGTGCTGGCGATGGATCGCGACCGGATGGGCGATTATTTCGCGATCGCAAGCGAATTGCGTCAGGGCGGCGTTCGCGCGGAGGTCTATCTCGGCAGCGCCGGGATGAAGGCGCAAATGAAGTATGCGGATAAGCGGCAAGCCCGGATCGCCCTTATCCAGGGTGGCGACGAGTTGGCTAAAGGCGTGGTTACGCTGAAAGATTTGAAGCTGGGGGCGGCCATCGCCTCCAAGCTCGGCGAGGACCGGGAGGCCTACGCCAAGGCACGTGAGCAGGTGCAGCAGGAAGCGCCACGCGCCCAGGTTGTCGCCGCTGTGCAGCAAATGCTCGCCCGCTGATCGCGAACGCTTGACCCCACACAAAGTGGGCGTAATTTCGCCGCGATCGCCGGTCGCGGGCGGTCGCGTTTCGGGGAGGAGACGCCCTTATAAAAGCGACGTGAAGCGGCCGCGCCCGGGAGGGGTGCGGCCGCTTCTGTTTTAGGGCTTTGGCCTTCGCGGGGCGTCGATGTCTTCGATGACGCCGCGCGCTTCGGCAGTGTCTTCATCACGCCCGAGTTGGTCTCTCGTCGGCAGGACGCCGCGGCAGAAGTAGGCCAGCACTGCGAGCCCCACGAGTGCGGAGATCAGTGATCCGCCGAGGACGCCGAAGCGCACCGGCGTCGCGAGATCGCCGACGCCAAACGCGAGATTGCCGATGAACAAACTCATGGTGAAGCCGATGCCGGCGAGCATCGCCATGCCGACCATCTGGCCAAAGTTCGCAGGCGCGCGTTGCTTGAGCACAGCGCAAGCGATGTAGGAGCGGAGCACGATGCCGATCGGTTTGCCGAACACGAGGCCTGCGGCAATGCCAAGCGCGATCGGGTGTAGCAACGTGTCGAGGCCAGCCCCGTGCAGGATAACGCCCGCGTTCGCCAGCGCGAAGATCGGCATGATGGCGAACTGTACCCAAGGTTTGAGTGCGTGCTCCGCCGTGATCAGCGGGGAGCCGCCGCCCTTCTGACGCATCGGGATCGCGGTCGCTGTCAGCACGCCGGCAATGGTGGCGTGAACGCCAGACACCAGCATGAAGCCCCATAGCACGAGGCCCATGGCCCAGAACGGCAACAGCGATTTGATGCCGGCGCGGTTCATCAGCAGCATGGCGATGTAGGTCACGGCGGCGCCGCCGAGCGCCCAGCCGGTGAGATGGGAAGAGTAGAAGAGGGCGATGACGAGGATGGCGCCGAGGTCGTCGATGATGGCGAGGGCCAAAAGGAACAGCCTAAGGCCGGGCGGTACGCGCGGGCCGAGCAGGGAAATGACGCCGAGCGCGAAGGCGATATCGGTAGCGGCGGGGATGGCCCAGCCGCGCAGGAACGCTGGCTCTTGCGCGTTAAAGGCCACATAGATCAGCGCCGGCGCCACCATGCCGCCTACGGCCCCCGCCATCGGCAGCGCCGCCTCGCGTGGGTTCTTGAACGGGCCCTCGACGGTCTCGCGCTTCAGCTCGAGCCCGACATAGAGGAAGAAAATCACCATCAGCCCGTCATTGATGACGAGGTGGAGGTTCAGCGCATGGGCGCCTTCGCCGAAGCCTACGGTTCCGAACGGCGCTTCAAGCCAATGATGGAGCGCTTCGCCGAATGGCGCGTTGAACAGAAGGAACGAGAGGATCGTCGCCGCGAGCAGAACATAGCCCGGCGCCGTGTCTCGTTCCCACCAATGCTTCGCTGCGCCAGCCGCCATTACACTCGCTCCATGTTGGTGGGGCCCGCAACCTAGCGGCGCCCCGGTTGGCGGGGCAAGCGATACCGACTTAGCGCGCGCGTTCGTCGCGCCTGTGGATCGCGGGTTCCGCGATCCAGGCTAAAGCGTTGGCGCCGTTGCGGCATACGCAACACTTTCATGTCGGCGACACATAAACTTCAGCGTCGCGTCGCATCACTTTTAAGAAGCGTCGTTAGCAGCCGCACCACGAGGGGGGATGGAAGAGGCCATCCTCAAACTCGAGGGGTGTCTCAAAATGTTGTCCAAGAAATTTCTGTCGGGCGTGGCGCTGACCGCGCTCTCGATGACGATGGGCGGGGTCGCACACGCGCAGTCGACCGGTTCACAAGTTCAGGAAGAAGATACGGTCGTTGTAACCGGTACGCGCCGCTCGATCGATGGCGCGATCGTCGCGGAAACGGCGCCGAAAGCGCGCGCCACGATCACCGAAGAATTCATCGAACGGCAGCAGCCGGGGCAAACGATCCTCAACTCGATCAATCTGATCCCGGGCGTGCAGTTCGACAATAACGACGCGTACGGCTCTTCAGGCGGCAACTTGACCATGCGCGGTTTCGACGGCGCGCGGGTTTCGCTGACCTTCGACGGCGTGCCGCTGAACGACACCGGCAACTACGCCATCTACTCCAACCAGCAACTCGATCCGGAATTGATCACCCGCGCCAGCGTGAACATGGGTACGACTGACGTCGACAGCCCGACCGCGGCGGCAACGGGCGGTACGGTCAACTACGTTACCGCGATCCCGGACACCGACTTTGGCGTTCTGGCGCAAGTTTCGAGCGGCACCGACAATTACGGCCGCATCTTCCTGCGCGCCGACACGGGCGAGATCGGCCCATTCGGCACCCGCGCGTTTGGTTCGGCCTCGTTCACCGAGTACGACCATTTCGTCGGACCGGGTGAGATTCAAAAAGAGCAATACAACGGCCGTATCTATCAGCCGCTTGGTGACAACGGCGACTTCGTCAGCCTCGCCTTCCACTACAACGAGAACCGCAACAATTTTTATCGCGGCTTGTCACTGGCGAACTTCAATGCCGGCGTGACGCCGATCTATGACGCCAACTGCACCACCAACCCCGGTGGCGCTGGCGCGCAAGGCGCGGATGCTTGCGGCAATTATATCGGCACGCGCATCAACCCGTCGAACACGGGCAACATTCGCGGCCAATCGCGTTTCTCACTCACCGATGCGCTGACGCTCACGATTGACCCGAACTATCAGTTCGTGCGCGCCAACGGCGGTGGCACAGAAACCGTGTCGGAAACCAATGCGCGCCTTGGTGCGGGCGGGGTCGATCTCAACGGTGACGGCGACCGTTTGGACACTGTCCGCCTCTACTCGCCGTCCAACACGACGACGAACCGCGCGGGTGTGACGTCATCGCTCATCTGGGATGTAAATCCCAATAATCGCGTGCGCGTTGCTTACACGTACGATTACGGCAACCACCGCCAAACGGGCGAGTATTCACGCCTTAACGCCAATGGCGATCCGACGGACGTGTTCGGCGGCCGCGAAGGCTTCGGCGCACCGATCCTGACCGCTGACGGCCGCATCTTCCAAAAGCGTGATCGCAGCTCTGTGGCGAGCCTCAGCCAGTTGAGCGCCGAGTACCGCGGCGACTTCATGGACGATGCACTGACGGTTGTGCTCGGCGTTCGCGCGCCGGAGTTCGAGCGTGAACTCAATCAGCGCTGCTTCGCCGTTGGCGGCAGCACCTCGTCGACGCAGTATTGCACGGCCCAAACGCCGACGCTGGTCAACGTGCTTGAGCCGGACGGCTTCGTCACGTTTGGCGGCGCCACACAATACTCGCAGCCGTTCGAGGCGACGGTTCAGTACGACGACATTCTCCCGAACGTCGGCGTCACTTGGCGTCCGGCCGAAAACCAACAAATTTTCGCCGCTTACGCTGAAAGCCTCTCCGCCCCGCGTACAGACGATCTCTATGGTGGCAACACCGTGGAAGAGTTGCAGCGCGTGCAGCCGGAAACCACGCAAACCTACGATCTTGGCTGGCGCTACAATACCGACCGCGCGATCGTTGGCGTTACGGGCTGGTACACGCAGTTCCAGAACCGGATCATCCGTTCTGTCGATCCGAACGATCCGACGTTCGCCATCGCCCGCAACGTCGGTGATGTCGACATGTGGGGTTTTGAAGGTCAAGCCGGCTTCGAAGTGACGGACGCGTTCTCGTTGTTTGGCTCGGTCAGCTACACCGACAGCGAACTGCAGAACAATCTGCCCGGCCAAGTCCAAGGTGCGGGCAACCGGCTTCCGGGTGTCGCCGATTGGACGTACGCGGCGCGCGCCGAATACGAACTCGGCCCGGTGACGTTCGGGCTGCAAGGCAAGTTTGTCGGCGAGCGCTTCGCCAACGACTTCAACACCGAAGTCGCGCCGGAATACGTTACGTTCGATCTTGATGCGCGTTGGGATCTTGGCGAGTCGCTGGGCAACGAGAACACGTATCTTCAGCTCAACGTGATCAACCTGTTCGACGAGGAATATCTCAGCACGATCAGCACCGGCGCAAACGGCGGCACAGGCTTCTACAGCCTTGGCGCGCCGCAAACGGTGACGCTGACGCTGCGCGCTGAGTTCTAAATTCTCTCCTCCCCGAGAGACGCCTTTGAAGGAGCGGTTCCCCAGGACCGCTCCTTTTTCTTTGAAGGGTCGCGCGTCATGCGATTGTCGCGTTCGAGTGCAAGACAGCTCGAAATTGTGGGGGCATCGGCATGAGCTTTGTTTGGCTGCGAGGATTGGCGCTCAGCGCGTGCGTGCTGCTCGCGGCTTGCGCGCATCGCGAAGAAGGGGCCTCAGAGCTTACTCCGCCGATCACGATCCTAGTGTCCATCGACGGATTTCGGCCCGATTATCTGGAGCGCGGTGAAACGCCGACGCTATCGCGCTTGGCCGAGACTGGCGTGTTGGCGGAGGTCCGCCCGAGCTTTCCATCTTTGACGTTCCCCAATCATTATAGTCTCGTCACCGGCCTCCGCCCGGATCGCCACGGCGTCGTCAACAATCGGATGGAAGATCCGCTTCGGCCTGGGGTTGTGTTCACGTTGTCCGATCGCGTCGTTGGCGCTGATCCGATTTGGTGGGAGGGCGGCACACCGATTTGGATCACGGCTGAGCGGCAGGGCGTGCGCAGCGCGACCATGTTCTGGCCGGGCTCCGACTATGAATTGCGGGGGATGCGGCCGTATCGCTGGCGCGCGTTCGATCAATCACTGCCGGACTTCGCGCGCGTCGATGTGTTGCTGGCGTGGCTCGATGAGCCAGAGCCGGCTTCGTTTTACACGCTCTATTTCGACATCGTGGACACGGCCGGGCATCGCAACGGTCCGGACGCGCCGGAGACCACGAGTGCGGCGGCGCAGGTGGACGCTGCCCTTGCGCGTTTGCTCGCGGGTCTCGCGACGCGCGGGCTCGAGGAGCGCGTGAATTTCGTGATCGTCGCTGATCACGGCATGGCGGAAGTGGCAGACGACCGGTTCATTGAACTCGATGCTGTGGTCAGCGCAGAAATGGCGCGCGTGGTCTGGGATGGGCCGTTGGCAGGCGTCGAGCCATTGTCGGGGCGCGAATCCGAGGTGGAGCGGGCGCTGCTTGGCGCGCATCCGCATGGCGAGTGCTGGCGCAAGAGCGAGATGCCGGCGCGCTTCCACTTCGGCACACACCGGCGCATTCCGGCGATTGTGTGCTTGGCGGAAATCGGCTGGCGCTATCGTAGTGCGCAGATGCGCGCCTATCCGGGGCAAACGCGGGGCGCGCACGGCTACGATCCAGCGGCGCCCGAGATGGCGGCGCTGTTCATCGCGCATGGGCCCGCGTTTGAGGAGGGCGTGCGGCTGGACACGTTCGACAATGTCTCGATCTATCCGCTCATCGCGCACCTCATCGGCGTCGAGCCTGAAGCGAACGACGGCGCGCTGAGCGACACTGCGCCGGCGTTGGTTTCGCCGCCGTGAGGCGCTGCTAAGCGACTGTTGCGCTGGCGTTCAGCGCCACGCCGAGCGGTCCTTGCATGGCGCGATCGAGCAGTGCTGAGATGGCTCGGTTGAGCGGCGTGCTGGACCAAAGTGCGTGACGCAAGCGATTGTAGCGATCCTTGGCGTCGGCGCGGTCGCCGCTTGCGGCGAGAACACCGATCAGCGCGATTTCGCGCACTTGCATCAGCCAGGCTGAGTGAAAGCCGGCGCCTTTGCTGCGGGCGAGGGCATCGTCGGCGGCGGCGAAGTCGCCATCCTCGACGTTCCGCCATGCGTGCAGATAGTGCGTTGCGCCGAGCTGCTGCTTGTCGGGTTCAAGCGCGAGCGCCCGCGCGCGCTCGAAGTCGTGGCGCGTCAGCGCTTGCAGGAAGGCGACGAGACGCGCGCCTTCGCTCGGCGTGGCGCTGGCGAGGTCGACGTCGATTTCGCGGGCGACGTGCGCGTCCCATTCCTCCGGCTGGAAGCCGAATTCGATGAGGCCGAGCGCGTAGCGGAAGTAGACTTGTCGCGGATCGGGCTGCAGGCGCATCGCATCGAGGATTTGAACAATGTCGTTGCCGACGCCGCGCCGATCGCGCGTGGGCCAGAGCGTTAGTACTGCGCACGTTACGGAGGAGATTCCAAACACGTAGATGGCGGCTGCGAGGAGCCCCTCCCAACCGCGATCCTCTACCCACGGCGCGGCAATCCAAAATGCGAGCGCGGCGCCGACGATGCTCGCGATCGGCCCGCCCGCGGTGACGATGATCTTGCGCAGCTTGGTTGCTTGCTCGGGTCTGCGCGGCGCGGGCAGTACGAAGCCGCCAGCGTCGCCGCCGAGCGAGGGGCGCGTCTCGATGATGAGGCGCGAGGAGAAGCGCACCAAGACGGGGCCGACGCAGATGATCCAGACGCGCCAGCCGCAAAGCCGCGCAGCGATGGCGTGGCCGAGTTCGTGGAGCAGGGTGGCGGGCGCGAGTCCGAGCAGCGGCAGCGTGAAGAGGAGCAAGAGGCCGGCGGCGCCGTTCAGGACATCGGAGTTGCGGCTGGCTGCGAGCAGCGCGACGAGCGCGAAGATGTTGAGCGCGGTGACGACCAGCCACACGGCAAAATGGTTGGCCTTCGTGAGCCAAGCCTGCGCGCGTTTCAGAATCCCCCGCATCCGCGCATTTTGGCGCGGGAATGTGGAAGCGGGAAGGGCCGGCGCGCTCGTGAGTCCCGGCTCTTTGCTCCGGCCGTGAGGCGAGGGCCCGGCGATAGGGCGCGGCAACGCGATCCTCGCAAGCCAGCTCATCTTGCGCCGGGTGCGCCGTCATAGGAGCATGCCAGTGGGCGCCGGCCGATGGGGGGAGTGCATGAAGCCTGTGAGAGCGTTGGTAGGTGCGTTGGCGGCCATCGTCTTGAGTGGGCAGCCTGCGCGGGCGCAGGATGTCGGCGTGTTCGATACGGCGACACAGATCGCTGAACAGGCTGTCTCGATTTGCGCCGCCGTGGTGTTCGACGGCCAGTCATTCGAGTCACAACTGGATGGCAACGAAGATTGGTATTCGGTCGATCCGCGAGGGACAGGGTCGAATCTCGCCACACATGCTTGGCAGTCGACGACGGTAAACACCACGCATGTGATGCGCTTGCCGAATGGCGGGTGTTCGTTCGGTATCGACCGCGGCGATAGTGAGGCTCTTCGCGCGCACGTTCAGGACGTGCTCGCTTCGCGCGCGCCGTTTGAGCTGATTTCGCAACAGCCCGCGCGCAGCGGTCGCGCGACCATGTATGCGTATTGCGTGGCGGAGGATCACCCGCGGGTGATGTCGATCGTGGCGGCTGAGCGCGGTAGCCGGCCGAATTTCGTGCTGAACATGTTCAGAGCTTCTGACGTCGCTCCGAGTTTTTGCAGGCGGAGTTAGTGCAAACAAAAACGGCGGAGCTTGCGCTCCGCCGTTGATGCTTTGTCGGTAGGTGGCTGGATTAGAAATCCATGCCGCCCATGCCGCCCATGCCGCCGCCGCCCATGCCGCCGCCGCCG
>JAWXAM010000027.1:0-9258 GCA_034439495.1 Terricaulis sp.
GCGCCGCGCTGGCGCTTCTCTACGCGGTAAAGGGGTGGGGGGAGGCTTCGTCCGCGCAGGTCGCCACGTCGCTTGCGTTCGCGGCGTTTATGCTGCCGTGCCCGCCGATGTTTTCGATCTGGCCCAATGCACCATTCCCGCTGAATGGCCCGGCGTGGTCGTTGTTCTTCGAGCTTTTCATCAATGCAGTGTTCGCGCTCGTCGCGCGTTGGCTGACGCCAAGGCTCTGCCTCACGTTTATGGCGATCGGCGGTGCGCTGCTGGTACCGACGGCGTTCGGATTTGGCCAGTTGGACGGCGGCTTCGCCTGGTCGAACTTTGTCGCTGGCTTTCCGCGCGTGACGTTTGGGTTTTTCACCGGCGTCTGGCTCTATCTTGTGCGTGCGCATGAGCGCGTGCCTGCGTTACCTGTTTGGGCGGCGTACCCACTGCTCGCCGGTATATTCATGATCCCAGGTGAGGGTGTGTGGCGTGCGATCGTCGACCTCGCCGCGGCGCTGGTTGTTTTCCCGCTGCTCGTGGCGACATGCGCCAACACTCGCGCAAAGGGGTTGATTTTGCAGGTGAGCACGTTCGCCGGTATGGTGTCCTACGGCGTTTACATTCTGCATGTGCCGCTTTGGGGCTGGCTCCAGCTGGGACTGGAGCGCGCGTCGCTTACGCTCCCAGGTGCAGCCAACGTGTTGATTGCGGCAGCTGCAGCCGTCGCCGCCGCCGTGGTGCTGCATGTCGCCTATGATAAGCCCTTGAGGCGGCGCCTTTCTGGCAAGCGTCCCCGGCCAGTTGTGTCGAGCGGGGATTGACCGCCTCAACCTCAAATTTAGTGTCGTCTGACGTGAGAACGGACTGGACCAAGCGCGGATTTTGAGGTCATCACTTGGACAGGGGTTGTGGTGAAACAGGCCGTTAAAAAGCTCGTTCAGAGCACCGGATTGCGTCGGCAGCACCTTGAGGCTGCGCGCATGTACGGTGAGCGCCACGCGCTGGCGACTGTGACGCCGTTTCGCCGGTCGCGCGAGCGTGGCCGCATCCTTTGTTATCACTCGGTTGGTCAGCCCGAGTTCGGCGTGAATGACGTTGAGCCGGCCCGCTTTCGTCGCCAGATCGAACTCGCGTTGGAGCAGGGCTATCGCTTCGTTGCGCCCGCGGAGATCGCGCGCACCGGCGGAGAGCCCATGGACCTTGCGATCAGCTTCGATGATGCGCTGACGAGCGTGCTCACCCAGGCCGATCCAATTCTGCGCGAGCATTCGATCCCGTACTCGGTGTTCGTCGTCTCCGAATGGTCGGAGCAGAAGCTCGATTGGCAAAAGACCGCAGTGCTTGGCTGGAGTGAGCTTGAGCGCATGGCCGCGGATGGCGTCGAGCTTGGCAGCCACTCAGCCACACACCGCGATTTCGGCGAGATCGATGTCGAGCGCGCCAAGGAAGAGTTCGAGCTGTCGCGCAAGACGATCGAGCAACGCCTGGGCTTTGCGCCCGAAGCCTTCGCAATCCCCTTCGGCCAGTCGCAAAACTGGAACGAAGCCGCAGATCAAGCTGCGCGCGCCGTGGGCTATTCCACGATCTACGCGCAAGCCGAAGAGACCCGCCCCCCCGGCACCATCCCGCGTACGTTCGTCACGCACTTTGACGACGACCGGATTTTCAAGGCCATGCTACGCGGCGCCTATGACCGCTGGGAGGAGTGGACGTGGACGTACTGAACAGGGAGGTTCACGCGGTGACGCCGGCGGCCAAAGCGAAGCTTCGGCCGGTTGTTTCGGTAATAGTTCCAACGCGCGATCGCCCGCATTTTCTCCGCGAAGCGCTGGAAAGCATCCGTGCGTTGGAAGGGCCGGATTTCGATCTGGAAATCGTGATCGGCGATAATGGAAATACACCGCAGAATATCGCTCTGGCGGAGAAATATGGCGCCCTTTATGTGCGCGCCGAGCGCGGGACCGGCGCCAGCGTCGCCCGCAATGCCGCGATGTACGCCGCGACTGGGCAGTACATCGCCTTCCTGGATGATGACGACCGCTGGTTTTCCTCGCATCTGCGTGACCATCTCGCGCTGCTTGATCGCCGGCCCGAGATTGATGCCGTGATCGGCCAGGTTGTCAGCGCCGATCACCTCATGCGCCCGATCAGCGAGCCTTGGCCGGCGAGCCCGCCCGGCGAAGGCGACGAGTTGATCCGGAAGATGTTGAGCGGTTATTTCCCGCAGATTGGCTCTGTAGTGGTCCGCGCGAGCGCGCTTGAAGAAGTCGGAGTGTTCGATGAAAAACTGATCGGCGGCGAAGACCTGGATTGGCTGCTGCGTTTTGCGCGGCGGCGTAAAGTCGCCGTCGTGCAAACACAAAGCGTATTGTTCCGTGGTCGTACGCTCGGCAGTTGCGATCAACTCCAACTCGACCGCAGTCGATACGACCGCAAAGTCTTCTTCCGCCACGCTATCCCCGAATGGCAGATTTGGCGTTCACCGGCGGAGATTTGGCGCGCGCACTACGGCACGCTTAAGCACTTCTATCGCTACTTCGTAGATTGCGCCGTGCGGGCTTCGGCACGCGGTGAAAGGTGGCAGGCCTTGCAGGCGATCTGGTGCGCCGCACAGGTATTTCCGTTACGAACCGTTTACCATCTCTTTAAGTGGCGACGCTTGCGAATTGCCTTCCTTGGCGCGATCCTGCCGCGTGCGTCGCGCGGCGGCGACGCCACGATGCATATGCTTATGACGTTCGCGACTCTCGTTCACGCGTGACTGGTGTTCCGGCTTGTGCGGGCTACCGCACAGGTCCAAGGATTTGGGCACACATGAATACCGTGCCAAGCCGTCGAGTCTCGGTGGTCGTGCCTACGCGCGACCGTCCGGAGTATTTGCGGCAAGCGCTTGCGAGCATACGCGCGCTTGAAGGGCCGGACTTAACCTTTGAGATCCTTGTCGGCGATAACGGGTCCGATCCGCGCAGCCGGGAGGTGGCGGCCGAGTTCGCAGCGATCTACATCCCGGTTGTGGAGGCAGGCGCGGGCGCTGCTCGCAACGCCGGACTTTGCAACGCGACTGGCGAATACATCGCATTTTTGGACGATGACGATGTTTGGCTTGAAGGCCACATCCGACCGCATCTCGCCATGCTTGAGGAGCAACCGGAGATCGAGGGTGTGATGACGCAAGTCATCGCCGTCGATGATGCGCTTCGCCCGCTCGATGAGCCGTGGCCCATCCGCGCGCCGCGCGAGGGCGATGAGCTCGTTCAGTCGATGCTGAGTGGTTACTACCCGCAGATCGGCGCCACCGTTGTACGCGCGGCGGTGCGCGACGCCGTCGGCTATTTCGATGAAAGGCTGCTGGGAGACCAGGATTGGGATTGGCAACTGCGCGTCGCGCGTCGGCGCAAGCTCGTCTATATGCCGGGTCCGGGTGTTTACTTCCGTCAACGGCCGCCGGGCTCCTACGACGCGTTGCGCCTGCGCCGCCTTGGCTTTGGCCGCCGCGTGTTCTTCCGGCACGCTCTTCCAGAACAGCGCGTGTTCGGCTCGTTCAAAGGTCTGCTGGGCGCCTACCGCAATGTGATGTGGCAGTATTACGAGTACTTTGTAGAAGCCGCGACCGAGCGCGCTGAGGATGGTCATCCGCGCACTGAAATTTGGCGCGCGATCTGGGGCGCCATGCGCACATTCCCGGTGCGCGCTGCGTATCACTTGGTTGCGCCGAAGCCGTTGCGCAAAGCGTTTCTGGCCTCGCTGACTCCGCGTCGCGATCACCCGCCGCCACCCGTCGTTAGCGCGCACTGATTATGCCTGCGCGTGTCGATGTCATGATGCCGGCCTATAATGCCGCGTCGACGCTGCGCGAAGCGATTGACAGCCTGCGCGCGCAAACGCTTCGCGACATCCGCATTATCGTCGTTGATGACGGCTCAACAGACGATACCCCTGCGATGCTGGCTGCGTTAGCAGCCGAAGACGCGCGCGTTGTAGTTCTGCCCAAAGACAACGACGGAATAGTCGAGGCCCGCAATGACGCTCTTGCCGCTTGCGAGGCTGAATTCGTTGCATGCCTGGATGCAGACGACGCAGCGTTCCCAGAGCGCTTGGCACGACAGCTGTCCTACCTCGAATTGCATCCGGATTGCGTTGGTTTGGGCGGCGAGGTCCAGCATGTCGACGAAAGCGGCGCGACAATTGCCGGCATGACGCAACAGGGTGATCCAGGTCTAGCCGATCCAGTACAGGCGCCGGCGCTTGAGCCTTATATCGTCCATTCGACGTTCATGGCGCGTCGCGCGGACGTCGTTGCAGTCGGCGGCTATCGCCATGTGCCGAATTCTGAAGATAGCGATCTGTTCTGGCGGCTCGCCGAACGCGGTGCGTTGGTCAACCTGCCGGAGGTGTTTGGCAAATATCGTGTGCACACGGCCAGCATTTCAAGTTCGATCATTAACGGCCGTGTCATGGCGGTGGGGTCTCAACTTGGCGCGCTCTCCGCGCTCCGCCGGCGCGCGGGGCGGCCGGATATCCCGTTCCCACGTGAGCTCCACGCTTCGCTGCGCGCGGCGATGACGTTGGAGAAAATGTGCACGGTCGCCGCTCGCGATCTTGAAGCGGACGAAGCAGATCATTTGCGTGTTGCCGCCGCCGCCAAGCTCATGGAACTCTCGCGCTATCGTCCGTACGAGCCGGATGCTACGGATTGCGCCTTCGTACGCTCGGCGCTGCCACACGCTGCGGCCATGTCTGCGAAGAATCGCAAAGAGATAGATTGGTATGTCACCGTCACCGCCGCGCGCCTGGTGCGTAAAGGTATGTTGGCCGAAGCCTTGGCGCTGACGCCGCCGCGCAATTACCCGGTCGCTGCTGCCCGTGTGCTGCTTTCGCGCTAGCCTTTAAGGGCGCGCTTGATCCATTCCGGCAGAAGCGTGTGGTTGAGTTCGCTGGCGCGGCTGTTGAACGCACCAATTGCCTTTAGTTCACGCCAATGTGCGATGCGCTGGCGCAGCGGCAGTACGCCCATATAGCTCTTCAGGAATTGCTCGATCGGCCAGTTGCCGCCGAAGATATCTTCGTGCCGCCAGTCGGGCTCACCGAAACTGGGCGCTTCCACCTCTTGAAGCATGGCGCGATTGTCGAGCGCGTTCAGTTCGGAAGCCCGCGTGTACACCGCCTCCAGCCAACGCTGCCACCCCGGCATGTTGTGTTCGCGCGCGACGGCCTCGCGCGCCTTTTCGCCTAGAAGCTCACGCTTTCCTGGATCGGCGATTAGATCGCTCAGCATCTCGCGATATTGCTCGAACGAAGTCGCCTGCAGCGTGTTGCCGACGAGCGCGACGTGATTGATGCCGAAGATGCGCGTCTCGTGCGGGTACGTGAAGATCGTCACCGAGGGCGCGCCGTAGCCGGCGGCTTCCATCAGTGACGTCGAGGACACGAATGGATAAGAGTCGACGTAGATATCCGCGGCTTCGAAATACACTTTCGGGTTCGGCAGCTCCGGTGTTGAGCGGATTCTATCGCCAAAGCGCGCGCGCACTGGCGCCCAATCGGCCGGCTCATCGGCGCCGACGACTAGCAGCGTCGCATCCGGGTGCTTTTCCAGCAGCGGCGCGTGAATGTCGGCGAAAGTTACACCGTGCATCGTTTTGTATTTTAGCTTGCGTGCGGCCGATACGAGCAGGGTCGTCGCCGGATCGATGCCAAGTTCGCGCTTGGCCTCTTCACGCGAGCGCATGCGGACGACGGCCTCAGATAGGGTCGGCATCAATATGCTGCGCTCGGGGGAGAGGCCCCGGCGCGCTATGCCTAGATCGAGCGCCGCGTCCCGCAAGCTGATTGTCAGGTGTGAGATGCTGGAGCCGTACCAGAACAAGTGGTCAGCGTGGTTGAGTACCAAAACCGGCGGGTGTTTGCCGGGCTGCGCGAACGCGATCAGCGGGATCACATCCTCGCAGTGCGTGTGCAGAATGACCAGGTCGTAGCCACGTGCGAGTTCGCGCAAGCGCGCCGCCCAGGCGAGGAAGCCTCCGGGGCTTCTGTTGAGATAAGTGACCCGTCCGCTGAAGCTTTCGGTGACGAATTGCGGCACTGGGCCGTGCTGCTGTGTGAGCACGAGCGAGTGTTCGCGCCCGCTATCGGCGGCCACCCACTGGCCGAGCATTTTGGTGAGGCCGCCGACAGCCGCCATTTGCGTGCCGACTTGTAGGACGCGGCGATACTCCTTCACTCGGATCGGCGCTGACGCAAATGGTAAGCGTCCACCAATTTCGGCGAGCACTTTTTCCGCGCGCGGGCTCCAGAAAATGCCGGCGTGATTTTGCACGGGGATGTGCGAAGCGACGGCACAGTGCACGGCGGCTGCATCGAGTTCGCCGTGCGTGAGATAGTCTTGCGCGCGCGCCAGATAGCGTTCGAACGCCGCAAAGTTTTGCGCGATGCGCTCTTCCTGCATGGCGTGCTCGCGCGGGGGCGCTGCGCTGACTGCGTCGTTCATTTCGGTTAGCCGCTGAAGGTGACTTCTTCCGGCAGCTTCAACACGCCATCTTTAACGTAGCGTTTCAGCCATTCCGGAACGAGGTAGCTCGCGGCCTCGGCGTTGCTCTTGAAGCCGCCGTCACGGCGTACTTGCTTCCAGTGCGCCCAATGTTGGCGCGCCGGCATCATGCCCATATAGCTCATGATCACGCGGATCGTGGGCCATGTGCCGCCGAAGATGTCTTCGTGGCGCGTATCCGGCTCGCCGAAGTTTGGGTGATCGATCGCTTCGAGCATGGGGCGGTTATCGAGCAGCGGCAATTCGAGTGCCCGCGCGTACACCGCTTCCATCCACCGGAGCCAGCCGGGGAGGTTGTGCTCACGTTGCACGGCGGCGCGCGCTTCCGTGCCGAGACGCGCGCGCAGGCCCGGATCGGCGATCAATTGGCTGAGCATGCCGCGATATTCGTTGAAGGACGTCGCCTGCATCACGTTGCCGACAAGCGCAACGTGGTTGATGCCGAAGATGCGCGCTTCGTGCGGGTAGGTGAAGATCGTCACCAGCGGCGTGCCGTAACCGGCGGCTTCCATGAGCGACGTTGACGAAACAAACGGGAAGGAGTCGACGTAGATATCCGCCGCTTCGAAGTAGATTTTCGGGCTCGGTGTTTCCGCGATCGAGCGGAGACGGCCGTTCACCGCAGCTTGCACCGGCGCCCAGTCCTCCTGATCGCCCGCGCCGACCGTGATCAGCATCGTTTTTTCGTGCTGCTTCAGCACGTCAGCGTGAATGTCAGCGTAGGTGACGCCGCCCATTGTGCGATATTTGGCGCGCCGTGCAGCGGAGACCATCAGCACGGTGTCCGGATCGATGCCGAGTTCGCGCTTGGCTTCCTCGCGTGAGCGGGTCCGCACAATCCCTTCGGCCAAAGTCGGCATCAGGATGTTGCGCTCGGCGGCGATGCCGCGGCGATTGATCGAGATGTCTTGCGCCGCGTCGCGCAGATTGATGTTGAGGTGCGCAACGCTCGGGCCGAACCAGAAGAGGTGATCGGCGTGGTTCAACACCAGAACCGGCGGGTGTTTGCTCGGATCAGCAAACGCGATGAGCGGGACGATGTCCTCACAATGCGTATGAAGGATAACGAGGTCGAAATCCTTGGCGATTTCGCGCAAGCGCAGCGCCCAGTCGATCTGGTTGCTTGGGCGGTGGTTGAGTTTTTCGACTTCGCGCCCGCCGCTGGCTTTGAACACCTC
The DNA here is from genome assembly GCA_034439495.1 of Terricaulis sp. GTDB lineage: Bacteria > Pseudomonadota > Alphaproteobacteria > Caulobacterales > Aquidulcibacteraceae > Vitreimonas. The sequence goes on from JAWXAM010000027.1 coordinate 7,708, forward strand.
GTGCACGAATTGCGGCGTCGGCCCGCGATGCTCGGTCAGCACCAAACTGTGCTCGCGCTCCCTATCGGCGCGGACCCATTGGCAGAGCATCTTGGTGTGGCCGCCAACGGCGGACACTTGTGTGCAAACTTGTAGGATGCGCTTGATTTCTGTCGGGCGCGGACGGGGCGGCGCCTCTGGCTCAAGCCGGCGGCCGATTTCATTCAATACCGTCTCGGCGCGCGGACTCCAGAAGATGCCGCAATGGTTTTGGGTCGCGACGTGTGAGGCGATGGCGCAATAGGCGGCGGCGGTTTGCAGATCGCCTTGCGCCAGGAAGTCCTGCGCCTTCTCGACGTAGATTTCGTATTCGGCGAAGCGCTCCGCGAGGCGGCGGTCCTTATCCGTCATCGACGGCGGAGCGGAAGCCTCAACCGACGCCATCTTTCACCTCGTTGAGCCGCGCCGGCTCGATTGATTCGATGCGCCACTCGCCGGTTTCGTGGAAGACGCCCCAAACGCTGGCCGAGAAATCCGGGTGACGTACATGGAAGCGCCCACCGATCTGGCCGGCCAGCATGTGGCCATCCGCATCCCGCACGACGACATTGCACGTGTAGAGATCCGAAACCAGCTTCAGCGGTGGCGTTGTCAGCTCAACCACGCCTTCGCCTTCGATATAGGGCATCGGCGCTTTATCCGTGAGCGTCGAGAACGTCATGCAATGGGTATCGTCGTCGCGATCGAAGCCGATGCGGATATCGGGGCGCTCGACGCGGCCTTCGGTTTGATAGCGCAGCCGCACCTTCATGCGCTCGCCGTAATCGAACACCGACGCTTCCTCGCCTTTAGCGTTGAGGAATTGCACGTCGGAGAAGGTGATGCGGCGTCCGCCTTCGGGTTCATCAAACCAGGGCACGTCAGCCAAGCGGCTGTCGGCCTCGTACATTTTTAGGCCTTCGGCCGTCGGCCCGTCAAACACCACCTGACCCTTTTTCAGGTAGATCACGCGTTGGCACATTGTCTTGATTGAGAACATGTTGTGCGAAACGAACAGGATCGTGGCGCCCTTGTGCTGAAGCTGTTTGGCGAAGTTCATGCACTTGCGTTGGAATGCGAAGTCGCCAACGGCGAGCACTTCATCGAGCAAGAGAATGTCGGGATCGAGGTGCGCGGCGACTGCGAAAGCGAGGCGCACGTACATGCCGCTCGAATAGCGTTTCACCGGCGTGTCGATGAACTCGCCGATCTCAGAGAAGTCGATGATCGCGTCGAACTTGGCTTCAACCTCCTTTCGGCTCATGCCGAGAATCGAGCCGTAGAGGAAGACATTTTCGCGACCCGTCAGTTCGGCGTGAAAACCTGTGCCGACTTCGAGCAAGGCGCCCAGGCGACCCTTGATGCGGATCGAGCCGGTCGTCGGCACGGTGATGCGCGAGAGCAGCTTGAGCAGCGTCGATTTGCCGGCGCCGTTGAGGCCGATTATGCCGACGTTCTCGCCGCGCTTGATCTCGAAGCTTGCGTCTTTAAGCGCCCAGAACGTGTTGCGCACATTCCGCTCATCGCGCAAAC
>JAWXAM010000028.1:0-90456 GCA_034439495.1 Terricaulis sp.
ATCGCGACCGGCAACACCTTCGTACTGAAGCCAAGTGAGAAGGACCCTTCCGTTCCGGTCCGCCTCGCCGAACTGATGATGGAAGCCGGCGCGCCGGCTGGCGTGCTTAATGTCGTCCACGGCGACAAGGAAGCCGTCGACGCCATCATCGCGCATCCGGACATCAAAGCGATCAGCTTTGTCGGCTCGTCCGACATCGCCCACTACATCTACTCGAACGGCACCGCCAACAATAAGCGCGTGCAAGCCATGGGCGGCGCCAAGAACCACGGCGTCGTTCTCCCCGATGCCGATATGGATCAAGTCGTCAAAGATCTCGTCGGCGCCGCATACGGCTCGGCCGGCGAACGCTGCATGGCGCTGCCTGTCGTCGTGCCGGTCGGCAAGAAAACCGCTGACGAATTGCGCGAACGCCTGATTCCCGAAATCGAGCGTATGAAGGTCGGCATCTCGACTGACGAAGCCGCGCAATACGGCCCGGTCGTGTCCAAGCAGCACAAAGAGAAGATCGAAGACTATATCGCGCTCGGCGTGAAAGAGGGCGCAGAGCTCGTGCGCGACGGCCGAGGCTTTAAGCTGCAAGGTTACGAAGACGGCTTCTTCGTCGGCCCGACGCTGTTCGACAAAGTCTCGACCGAGATGCGCACCTACAAGGAAGAAATTTTCGGCCCAGTGCTGCAGATCGTCCGCGCCGAAACCTTCGAAGAAGCGCTCGCGCTGCCGAGCAATCACCAATACGGCAACGGCGTCGCCATCTTCACCCGCAACGGCCGCGCTGCGCGCGAGTTCGCTGCCCGCGTCAATGTCGGCATGGTCGGCATCAACGTCCCGATCCCGGTCCCGGTCGCCTATCACACCTTCGGCGGCTGGAAACGCTCCGCCTTCGGCGACACCAACCAGCACGGCATGGAAGGCGTGAAGTTCTTCACCAAAGTGAAGACGATCACACAACGCTGGCCGGAAGGCCTGACGGACGATTCAAGCTTCGTCATTCCGACGATGCGGTAGGTTCACTTGCAGTCGCATCGGCTTCCTCGTCCTGACGTGCGATTGTTGTGAACTCGCGTTCGCATGCTTCCTCCCACATGCGATCTTGAAGCTCGAATATTTGCTGGTAGAGGCGACGTTCTTCGTAGCTTCTCGCGATCTGATCGCCGTCTTCTTGGAAGGTGTTCAATGATCCATTTGGTGAAAGGATAAACCTTCGAAAGCCGACATAGCCGCCCGATCCATTCTTTGCGTTGTATTCGCCGCATACATAAAGATTGTTGATCCGCACGTCCCGAAGCTGCAGGCTTTGGGGGTCTCGGAGGCGCTCATCGAAGAATGGCCTTACGGCCTCTTCGCCGATGTTGCGCTCCTGCTCTAATCGCCGTTGGAGGGCGGCTGCGGCGGCTTCGTCGCGCCGCATCTCAAGGAACGTCGCACCGCCAAATCCACCGGCACCTCCTGCTAGCAGCGACGCAACAACGGCTCCTAGCGTAACCCAGCGAACCCCCATCCTCGATCCTCCCCAAGAGGAAGCTAAACCGAAAGTTGATAGTCGAAAAGTCGCAAATCATGACCACTGAAATCCTCACCTCCGCCGCCAACGGCCTCGGCCACATCACCCTCAACCGACCAGCCGCGCTGCACGCGCTCAACACGCTCATGTGCGCCGCGATGATTGACGCGCTCGTCGCCTGGCGCGATGACGCAAGCGTTCACGCCATCCTCCTAGATCACGCCCCCGGCACGCGCGGGTTCTGCGCCGGTGGTGACATTCGCATGATCGCGGAAAGCGGCGCTGGCGACGGCCGCGAAGCGCGCGCGTTCTTCTTCACCGAATATCGCCTCAACCATCTGCTCTTTCATTATCCGAAGCCCATCGTCGCGCTGATCGACGGCGTCACCATGGGCGGCGGTGTCGGCATCTCGATGCCCGCGCGCTTCCGCATCGCGACTGAGAACACGACTTACGCCATGCCCGAAACCGGCATCGGTCTTTTCCCTGATGTCGGCGGCGGCTGGTATTTGCCGCGCAAGCCGGGTGAGATCGGCATGTGGCTGGCGCTCACCGGTGCGCGCCTCAAAGCCGCCGATTGCCTCATCGCCGGCATCGCCACACATTACATGCCAACGGAAATCCTCGCCGCCGCCCGAGCCCAAATCGCCGGCGCCGCGCAAACCCATGACGCAACCCGCGCACTCGAAAGCGGCCTAGAGGCGCTCAGCGAAGGGGCAGGGCGTCCGAAAGAGCTGACGCCCGAGAACATCGAACGCATCAACCGCATCTTCGCGGGCGAAAGCGTCGAAGCCATATTCGCCGCGCTCGAAGCCGATGGCTCGGACTGGGCGCAAGCCCAACTTGCAACATTGCGCACCAAGTCGCCGCAAGCGTTGAAGGTCAGCTTCCGCCAAATGCGTGAAGGCGCGGCGATGCAAAGCTTCGAAGATGAAATGCGCAGCGAGTACCGCATCGCTTCACGCGTCTCGTCGCTGCACGATTTCCAGGAAGGCGTCCGCGCCCTCATCGTGGACAAAGACAACAAACCTGCCTGGAACCCCGCCACACTCGCCGCCGTCACCGACGCAGAGCTCGATCAAATCTTCGCGCCACTGCCCGCCGACGAAGAATGGTCGCCGCTCTAATCCATGAGTGAGCCCTCCCCCTCGCGGGAGGGCGCCGCCGAAGGCCGCGGGGGGGCGCGTGGGCGCAGCTCATTCGAAACAGCACCGCCGTTACCCCCCCAACCCCACCCCGCAAGGGGGCGGGGAGTCCCAAGCTTGCGCCTGGCGCGTTGAGTCGTAAGACACACCGCAAATCCAGGAGCTCCCATGACCCGCATCGCATTCATCGGCCTCGGCAACATGGGCTCGGGCATGGCGGCGAACCAAGCCAAGGCGGGCCACGAGGTCGTCGCCTTTGATCTCAGCGCCGACGCGCTGGCGCGCGCCAAAGAGCAGGGCATGAGCGCTGCAGCGTCCGCGGCTGAAGCCGTGAAGGACGCCAACGTCGTCATCACAATGCTCCCTGCCGGCAGCCACGTGCGCGACGTCTACATGGACACCATCCTGCCGAACGCGCCCACCGACGCCCTGCTGATCGATTGCTCCACAATCGACGTGGATTCCGCCCGCACCGTTGCGCGCGATGCTTCCATGCGCGGCTTCCGCGCTGCCGACGCGCCGGTTTCCGGCGGCACCGCGGCCGCGAACGCCGGCTCGCTCACCTTCATGGTCGGCTGCCGCGAGCAAGATTTCGCCGAGATCGAAGCGGCGTTGAAGCCCATGGCCAAAGCCATCATCCGCGCCGGCGATAGCGGCACCGGCCAAGCCGCCAAGATCTGCAACAACATGCTGCTCGGTATCTCGATGATCGGCGTGTCTGAAGCGTTCGCGCTCGCCGAAGGCCTCGGTCTCGACGGGCAAAAGTTCTTCGACATCGCCTCGCAGGCCTCCGGCCAATGCTGGTCGCTGACCTCGTACTGCCCATGGCCAGGCCCTGTGCCCGCTGCGCCATCGAACCGTGACTACGAAGGCGGCTTTGCCGCTGCGATGATGCTGAAAGATCTGAAGCTCGCGCAGGACGCGGCGGACACAACTGGCGCCCCGACGCCGCTCGGCGGCGCGGCCGAGGCGCTTTACAGCGAACTCGTCCAGCGCGGCTACGCCAACAAGGATTTCTCCGCCATTCTGCAAATGCTGCGCGGCCGGCTCTAGGCGAACACGCCCTCGATCGCTTCCAGCAGCGCGCGGGGTGAAACGGGCTTGACCAGCACTGCATCGGCGCCGGCTTCGCGTGCGGCGTCGAAGTGGGCGGTATCGCTTGCGCCGCTGATCACAATGATGCGCGCCCCGCGCAGGCTCTCCTCGCCGCGCACCGCCATCACGAAGCTGAGGCCATCCATGCCAGGCATGCGCTGATCCGCCAGCACCAGGGACGCCGGCCGCGCCGCCATCAGCGCGAGCGCCTCCATGCCGCTGCCCGCCATCCGCACTTGCGTCACGCCGGCGCGCACCAGCACCCGCGCCAGCATCACCCGCATCGCTTCGTGATCATCCACGATCAGCACGTCGAGTTCAGACAGCTTCATCCCGCCTCGCTTAAATCTGATGGCCCCAAAAGCAAACGGCCGGAGCTTTCGCTCCGGCCGTCGCCGTTTTCAGACTTGCGCCTGCGCTTAGTAGGAAGCGCGGAGCGTGACGCCGTAGGTGGCCGGTTCGTTCGGGTACACCATCGTCGAGTTCTGCAGCGGCGGCGCGAATGCGCCGACGAAGTAGACTTCGTCCGTCAGGTTGCGGCCCCAGAAGTCGACCGACCAGCGACCATCTTCCGGACCAATGCCGATACGGCCGTTGAAGATCGCGAACGCATCGTTGTCGGTGCGGCCGCTCGGATCGCGGTTCAGGGTCTGCGTGCGGTAGCCGTTGTTCCAGCGGCCATCGAGGTAGAACAGCGCGCGGAGGTTTCCACCGAGCGGTTGTTCGTACGTGATGGCGCCGGTGACGGTGTATTCCGACGTGAACGCGAACGGCGTGCCGGCGACAACCGTGTTCGGCGCCGGATCGAGCGCGTTGAACACGACCGTCGAGTCGTAGAAGGCGTCCGTGTAGACCACGCCCGCTTGCAGCGTCAGGTTATCGGTCGGGCGGGCGGCGACTTCGAGTTCGACGCCTTGGCTGATCGATTCTGGGATGTTGCGGGTGATGAAGTTGAAGCCGTTAAAGGCGTTCAGCTGGTAGTCTTGGATCTGCTGGTAGAAGCCCGCGATGTTCACCGTGGTGGTGCCGCCGAGAATGGTCGTCTTCAGACCGATTTCGTAGGCGTCGGTGAATTCCGGGTTGAACTGCAGATCGTCGGTGCAGACGCGGCCGAGCGGGTTGGCGACTGCGCAGCTGCCCACCGCCGTCGTTGCCGGCGTGATGAAGAAGCCGGAGCGATCGACGTTGAAGCCGCCCGCCTTATAGCCGCGCGAGTAGCCGCCATAGAGCATCGTGCTGTCGCTGAGGTGATAGGCCAGCGACGCGGTGCCGCTGAACTCTTCTTCTTCGCTGCTGTCCGTGTAGCTGCCGTTGGCGATCGGGTTGACCGCCGGGTTGCACGCCAGGTTCATCAGTTGCGAACCGCCAGCCGAGCCTTGGATCGCCGCAACGATACCACCCGGGGTCGGGGTCGCCGCCGCCGTGTTGGTTTCCATCAGACGAAGAGCATCGCAGCTCGTCGACGTGGCGTTGAGGTTGGCGTTGAGGTCCTTGGTTTCTTGGCTGTAGCGAACGCCAACCGTCAGGATCAGGTCGTCAGTGAGCGCGAACTCGTTGTGCGTGAAGATGCCGAGGCTCTCCGTGTTCACGCGCCAATTGTCGCTCTGTTGGCCTTGGCCGGTGGAGTTCGGCAGCACGTACCCAAGGTTGGCCGTTTGCACTGCCGCAGCAACCGCCGGGAACGCGGCGAAGCTCGTTGCCGCCGTGCACTGGAAGATCGAGTTGGCGGCGGTGAAGTCGTACAGTTCGCAGGTCGAGCCGCCGATCGTCACCAAGTTGGTGTAGAGGCTCGAAGTCGCGCCGATTTGGATACGGTCGGTCGTGTCGAGGTTCTCGTCGCCGTAGAAGAGGCCAACGAGCCAGTTCAGGCGGCCCGCTTCACCTTGGAAGCGGAATTCCTGGGTGAAGTTCTCGAAGCTGACTTCGAGGCCGTCACGATAGGCGATGTCCGCCGCGTTGAAGTCGACGTCCTGGTCGCGCACTGCGCTCCAGTCGCGATAGGCGGTGATCGACGTGAAGTTCACGCCGCCGAGATCCCAGGTCAGTTCACCCGAGATGCCTTCTTCTTCAGTGTTTTCACCGTAGCCCCGGCCCGGGGTCACGGTCATGTTGCGCTCTTCCACGTTCGGCGTGATCGTGCCGGCGCCGCCGGTGATCAACGAAATCGCGCCTTGGGTCGGGCCCGATGGCGGTCCGCCGTAATTGTTCGGCGTGTACGTCAGCGGGGTGACGCCGCAGCAGACTTCATCCGTGTTGGCTGCATCGACGATCACGCGGAGCGAAGCGTCCGGGTTGATGTCCCACAGCATTTGGCCGCGGAGCGAGCCACGGTTGCGGTCGTTGATGTCGTCGCCCGAGATCACGTCGGTGATGTAGCCTTCGCGCGCACGGACCGAGCCGTCGAAGCGGAAAGCCAGCGAGTCGGTGACCGGGATGTTGACGCCGCCACGGGCGCCGACTTCTTCCAGATCATCCACGCCGAACGTGGTTTCGAGATAGATGCCCGGATCGAAATCCGGACCCGAGGTGATGACGCTGATCGCGCCTGCCGAGGTGTTGCGGCCGAACAGCGTGCCTTGCGGGCCGCGCAGAACTTCGACGCGTTCAAGTTCCGGAAGGTCGGTCAGCGCAGCGCCGGCGCGGGCGCGGTAGACGCCGTCGATGAAGATGCCGACAGCGGCTTCGAAGCCTGGGTTGTCAGCGCCGGTGCCGATGCCGCGAATGCGGGCCGTGGTGCCGGAAGAATTCGATTGGCCCGTGCCCATTTCGAGGGACGGAGCCACTTGCGTCACGTCGCGAAGATCGCGCGCGCCGGAGTTCTCGAGTTGATCGCCGCCAACGGCGGTCACGGCCAGGGGAACATCCTGAATAGCCGCTGCACGACCCGTCGCGGTAACGACGATTTCGTCAGATACTTCCACATCATCCTGCGCCAGCGCGGGCGTTACGCCCATTGCCGCGAGCGACGCGCTCGAAAGCAGAATCCGAGTCCAATTCAATTTTTTGCTCATCGCCGTCCTCCCAGTGCCGGCCCCCGCCTTCTTTAGAGCGGGCCGGCCAACCAATCGGCAAAGAGGGTCGGTGCGAGCGGAGCTCCCCGTAACCCTACCTGTCCTGACCCTATAGCAGGCAGGGGGCAGGGGCGTGTCAACGGGCCTTCGCCGCATAACTTGACGCTCGCGTCATACCAACACCCTCGTGCGACAAGCGGGCCACAGTTCCTTAGGGGTAATCGTGACCTTGGGTTAGGTCGAAGGGCATACGGCTCCCTGAAGTGTCGCGGTTCCAAGCACCCTTCGGTTGCATAGGTGCGCGCGATTCGCTGCGATACGATGTGGCCATGACCACCACCGCGCTCGTCCTGTTTTCCGCCGGCCAAGACTCGGCCGCCTGCCTCGCCTGGGCATTAGACCGATACAGTCGCGTCGAAACTATTGGTTTCTTCTATGGCCAGCGCCACGCCGTGGAAATGACGCGTCGCACGCCGCTTCGTGACGCCATCGCGGCTTTACGTCCGACGTGGACCACGCGGCTCGGTGGGGATCGCGTTGTGGATATCGCGGGTTACGGCGCACTTGCCGAGAGCGCGCTGACCAGCGACCGCGCGATCGAGCTTGAGGCCAGCGGCTTGCCGAGCACGTTCGTACCGGGCCGCAATCTCGTGTTTCTAAGCGTTGCGGCGGCGCACGCGTATCGCATCGGCGCGGATACGCTGATCGGAGGCATGTGTGAGACGGATTATTCCGGCTATCCCGATTGTCGGCGCGATACGCTCGACGCGATGCAGCGCGCGCTTTCACTCGGCCTCGATCGCGAGATCGACGTGCAGACGCCGCTGATGCATTTGAGCAAAGCGCAGACCTGGGCGTTCGCGCAAGACCTTGGTGGCGACGGGTTGGTCGATGTCATCGTTGAGCAAAGCCACACCTGCTACGAGGGCGACCGCGCGCACCGGCACGATTGGGGCTATGGCTGCGCCGCGTGTCCGGCCTGCGACCTCCGCGCCAAAGGCTGGGCGCAGTGGCGCGCGAGATAATTTGAAAAACGGCTGCAAACGCCGACGGCTGGGGCCCAGGCGTTCGCAGCCGCCCATCCGTTTTCGCGAGGCGACAAACGGAAAGCTCTGCGTTTCGTTCTGAAACGTTGAATTTAGCGCGCGTTCTCAGTGTAAGCGTCGGCGACTTTGCGCGAGAACTGCCTAATGGCGCGGTTCGCTTCAGTCCAAGTCGTCGATGCGCCGTTCAGATCGGCGAGGCTGTGATTGTAGCGCCGATGCGTGACTTCGCTCACCACATCGCCGCTGCTGTTGCGCAGCACTGCGCGCAGTTCGGCGCCGCCGATCGAAACCGAACGGATCGGATCAAGGCCCGGTTGATTGGCCAATTGCTGCATTGTTGGCCGGTTCGGATCAGCGTCAATGATCGAAATCTCGATCGTCAGCTCGCCGCCGCCGAGCGTGGCCCCGCGCTCTGCCAGCGCGTTTGCAACGGCCTCATGAACTGCGCGGCTGAGATATTCGCCTTCGCGTGCGCCCAGATCGTCATTCAGCGCTTCCTGAAACTCCGGCGAATACGAAACCGGCGCGACATTCACCGAAGCTGCAAAAGCGGCCTGTGAAAACGCAAGCGCTGCAAGGCCAGCGAGCAGGGAGGTGACGCGCATCGAAGCGCTCCTTCGATATGAACGTACGAACATTACTATGCCGCGCACATCGCGCTGGCGCCACTCACGTTCTCGTCACAGCAAGCCGTGGTCAATCGCGGTCGTCGTCATCCTCATCGTCGTCGCCATCCGGGATGACAGCGTCGACCACGGCGCCCGTGGTTTTCACCGTGCCGCCGATGACAGCGCCGGTGACGCTAACGGCTGTGCCGACGACCGCGGTCGCCAAACATGCGCTCAACGGCGCCAGCATAAGCGCAACAGCAATGATCCGGATCATCTATGTCCCCACGCGTTCGACAGCGGCGCGACGATGCGCGCAGCGATTTTGCGGTGCAAGAGCCAGCTGCAGATCAGGCGCGAAAGCGCATGTCGTCGAGATCGAACGTGTCGCCCGTCTCGGCGGCGCGGTCGCTGCTGCGCCGCCAGGGGCCGGTATAGTCAGCCGCCGTTCCGTGCCGCCGGTCTGGCCCAAAGAAATCGTCGCTGCGCACGAACATGCGTGTATCAGTCAGCGCGCTGGTCAGTCGTTCAAACAAAAGCCGCGCACTGATCGGCTTTTTCACAAAACCGGTAACGCCCGCGTCACGCGCTGCCTCGACACGTGATGCTTCCGTGTGCGCCGTCAGCATCAGGATCGGGATGTAAGGATTGGGGCTGCGCGAGTCCCAGCGCACCATGCGCGCGAACGCAAGGCCATCGATCGGCGCCATCTTCCAATCGAGCAGCACAAGGTCGATCGGATGCGCGCGCATAATCGCCAGCGCGTCGGGTGCTGTCTCGGCTTCGCTGACGCGGTGGATGCCGCCGGCGCGGAGCAAGGCTTTCAGGAGGTGGCGCATCTGTGCGTTGTCGTCGACGACGAGCAAATGAAGATCGCTCAACGACGCCATGTAAATCTCTGCCCCCAGAAGGGCCAAAGAGACACCAGGATGAGCAAACGTCAGGTAAATTTGTTGCGGTAGCGTCGTATGAAAGTCGTCAGGTTCGTTATTGCCACCGTTTACTTTGCGAACCTGACGATCAGTTCAACTAGGGCGCGTCCACCAGAACGATTTCTGTCTCGGTGTCCGCTTCAACGCGAATGCTCTCTTCTTCACGGATCGCGGCGCCATCGCGGGCGCCAAGCTCGACGCCGTTCACCCGCGCTTTGCCTTTCGCGACCGCCAGATAAGCGTGCCGTCCCGTGGCGATCGGATATTCGACGCTTTGGCCCGCTGTAAGCGTAGCCGCCAATACACGCGCGTCTTGGCGGATCGGCAAAGCGCCGGCGCTCTGGTCATCCGCATAGCCCGAGGCCAGCGTCACTAACGAGCCAGACCGCTCACCCTTTGGAAATTCCGCTGAGCCCCAGAACGGCGCGCCGCCGCGTTCCTTCGGGATGATCCAGATCTGATAGATCGTCGTGGCTTCGTCTTCGAGATTGTACTCCGCGTGCGTCACGCCCGAGCCGGCACTCATCACCTGCACATCGCCCGCGACCGTACGGCCCTTATTGCCGAGCGAGTCCTGGTGCGAGATCGCGCCCGAGCGGACGTACGTGATGATCTCCATGTCGCTGTGCGGATGCGGCGGAAAGCCGGTCTTCGGCTGGATCGTATCGTCGTTCCAAACCCTGAGCGCGCCCCAATGGACGCGGTTCGGATCGTGATAGCCGGCAAAGCTAAAATGGTAGCGGGCGGCGAGCCAATCGGCGTCATGCCGGCCCAAACTGTCGAAACTGCGTTTCTCGATCATGGTTCACCTCTCGACGACCCATGTGGGCGACCGGCTTTTTCGCCTCAAGGCACAGCTTTGACACCGCCCGTCGCACACCCGCTTGACGGAAACGCGCCGCCCGTCTCACAACCCCCGACAAAGGGGAACCCTACATGAAGCCGATCCACGCCATCATCTGCGCCGCGGCGCTTGCTCTCGCTGCTTGCGGCCAGCCTGCTGAAACCGAAACACCGGAAGCGCCGCCCGCGCCGCAAGGCTTGCTGGAGGAAGTGCAGGCGATGTCCGAAGAGCAGCGTCTGGTGTTCGCCACCACGCAGCTCGCCGCTTACCAGCAAGCCAACCCGGACTCCCAACCGGTTTGCAGCGCCATCCGCGGCACCGAGTCTCGCGGAATCATTCCGCCGAACATCGATCCCAACAGCGCTTACGCGCCCTTCGCCGGTTCGATGGTGATCGCGGTTCAGTGCGGTGAGTTGCGCAGCATGACAGCGATGGACCCGGCGCAACAATGGATCGTCGCCTTCGCGCCGGGCGCCACAGCAGTGCAAGTCGCCAATTGCGGCGGCAGCGGCAGCGTAACCCGCTGCCCGCGCAACCTGCCGCTGGTCGAAGTTGGCCCGACAGCGCCGGCTCAATAAGCTGAGAATAGCGGGGCCGTTGCGCCCCGCTATTCTTTAAACCTTGCGCTGCAGCCGCGCGATCTCGACGTCGTTGACGTCGAGAAGCACCAGCGCATCGCCTTCAAGCCGCGCCGCGCGCGTGCCTTCAAGCATCGTCACAAAATTCTGCTCAACCTGCATCAGATCAGGCGAGCACGCGCGCCGTGTCGTGCCGACGCCGGTGAACGTCAGCGCCGGCCCGTTCTGCTCGACTTGCGCGAAAAAGCGGTTGCAGCCGGTGAAGCCATTGGCGCGGCTATCGACGAATTCCAAAGTCGGCGCGTTCCAGCCGCCGTCCGCAGACGTCCACTGCGTGCGATTGAGCGGCACGTTCTCCGGCGGCGCGGCCGTAACCTCCGGCCGTTTGGCGCAGGCTGTCACAGCAAGTATCAACGCAAGTGCAATCGAACGGATCATTCCGCGTCGAACCTCGCGATAACTTGCTGTTGTTGATCAAGCAGCACCAACGCGCTTTGATCGTAATGGGCATAGCGCGTGGCGCGCAGCACGGCGAGGAAGCTGCGCTCCGTGCCGGCTTGCACTTCGCTCGCGCACGCGCGCCGCGTGGTGCCGATATTGCCGAAGCGCAAAGCCTCGCCTGAATGCGTGACCGCAGAGAACCATTGATTGCAGCCTGCATAGCCGGAAGCGCCTTCGGCGGTGAACGCCAGCGTGGCGCCGTGCGGGTTAGCGTTCATGTCATCGACGCGCCGCCAACTGGTGCCAGCGAGATACGCCGCCGCCGCCTGCTCAGGCTGCGGCGCCGCAACCGTCGCGCACGCGGAGAGCGCCGCACAGAGAACGAGAGCCGCAATCGCGCGCATCAAACCGGATCCCACGGAAACACCGAAGCGCTAGCGCCGACGTCGGTGTAGTTCGCCTTCATCGCCGGCAGCGCGTGTTCGATAATGCTGGACGGCGACCAGCCTTCGATCTTGGCCATGCCGCGCACCGGACGTGGCTGGTTGAACAGGAAAACCTCATTGCCACGCACAGCGAAAATCTGACCTGTCGTATCCTTGGCGCCGTCAGCGGCCAGGGCCACCGCCACTTGCGCGACCTGATCGGCGCGCATCGATCGCTGGAAGCGTTCCACGCGCGCCGCGCTGGCTTCGTCCTTCACCGGGATCGAAGCGATCATCCGCGTCCACGCGAACGGCGCGATGATGTTGGAGCGCACGTTCTTCTGCGCGTTCTCCATGGCAATGATCCGTGACAGTCCCATCACACCCAGTTTCGCGGCAGCGTAGTTGGCTTGGCCGATATTTCCGATCAGACCTGAAGTGGATGTGAACAGAACGTAGCTGCCGTCCTGCTGCTCACGAAAGTGCTCAATTGTAGCTCGCGTTACGTTGAAGGCTCCGTGGAGGTGGACGTCGATAACCGCCTTCCAGTCCTCCGGCGCCATCTTGTGGAACATGCCGTCTCGCAAGATTCCGGCCGGGTTAATGACCGCGTGAAGCCCGCCGAATTCCTTCTTGGCCTGCTCCATCATGGCGACCACGGCGTCATAGTCGCTGACGCTGTCGGAGTTGGAGATCGCCTTGCCGCCGGCCGCGCGGATTTCCTGCGCTACTTGCTCAGCCGGGCCGGCCGAGCCCGTATCTTCGCCCTTCAGTCCGCCGCCCAGGTCGTTGACGAGCACCGAAGCGCCTTCGCGGCCAGCCAGCAGCGCGCATTCCTTGCCAATGCCATTGCCGCCGCCGGTGACGACGACGACCTTTCCGTCCAAAACGCCCATGGGAATCCTCCGAAGGGTGGAGCCTTTAGCCCTTGCGGACGGTCACGGGAAGCGCGGTTCGCTGTCCCGTTTTGCCCTTGACGCTTTGCTTCTGTGAGCGCCGCATCCCGAAATGGACTTCCTGCGGCGTCTCTGGGGCATGGCGCGGTTCTGGCCCGATCCCGGAATGGGGCTGCGCACCGGCAGCAATAGCGCCGTGCTCGCCATGTTTTTCATCCTGCTGTTTACCGTGATCGGGTCGTTCCTGGTTGCGCTCGGCTTCGATCTTGACCGCCTCGATCTCTGGCTGGCGCGCCAAACCTGGATTGGCATTATCGGCGAACTGCTATTTCGCGCGCTGCTCGCTTTCATCATGCTGATCTGTGTTGTCGTGTTTCTTGGCTTTCTTTTTGATCGCGGGAATCCAGAGCGCCCCGGTTGGGGCATGCTGCTCGGCGCGGCGATCGTCGCCTGGTTCGTCGGCGCGACGTTGTTTGCGCCGTTGGAAGCGCTGGCGGGCTAGCTCACGACTTCTCGGCTTCCTTCGTGAGCTCGACAGCGCTTTGCGCTTCCGGCGGCAGCGTCTCAAAGCCATCGGCTTTCGCTAAAGCCGGAAACAACCGCATCCACCATGCCGACGCCATCACAGCGGCAACGCCTCCCAACGTCACCGCCATCACCGGCCCGAAAATCCGCGCCATGACGCCGGCTTCGACATCGCCAAACTCGTTCGAGGCCGAGATGAAAACAAAGCTCACCGCCGCCACGCGTCCGCGCATCGGGTCCGGCGTAGCGAGTTGGATCAAGCTCTGGCGCACATAAACAGAGATCATGTCGACCCCGCCCGCAATCGCCAAAGCCGCCGCCGTCAGCCACAAATATTCAGAGAGCCCGAACACGATCGTCATCAGCCCGAACACGATGGTCGAGCCGAACATCCAAAGCCCAACGCGCCGCCGCAATGGCGCAACCGCCAGCCAAAGCGCAACGCTCGCGGCGCCAACACCCATCGCCGAGCGCAAAACTCCAAGCTCGCCCGGCCCCGCATGCAAAATATCGCGCGCGAACACCGGCAACAGCGCAACGGCGCCAGCCAGCAGAACAACAACGAGATCGAGTGAAATCGCGCCCAGCACGATCTTGTTGGCCCACACGTAGCGGAGACCCTCCATGATCATGCCGACAGTGCGCGCATCTTTTACCGGCTCTTGCGCCGGGGGCGTCAGCACGAACATCAGCACCGCCGAAATCACCAGCAGCACGAACGCCACCGAGTAGGGCACAGGCGCGCCCGCGCCGTACAGCAAACCGCCGATCGCCGGCCCCACGACCAGCGAAGATTGAAACGCCAGCGAAGACCACGCGATGCCTTGCGGCAGTTCTGCGCGCGGCAATAGCATCGGCAAAAGCGCGCTCGCCGCCGGCGGCATAAAGGCATTGATCATCCCGGCGCTGATCGCCGCGGTGAAGATCACGGGAATGATTATCGCGGGCGGTGCGTTCGCTGCGATCGCAAGCCCGAACATGATCGCCGCTTTGGCGACAATGCACGCCGTCAGGATCAGCCGGCGATTATACCGATCCGCCGCTTGGCCGCCGAACAGCGACAGCACCAACAGCGGCAAGAACTGCGCAAGGCCCACAAGCCCCAGCATGAACGCACCTTCGGCGATCGATGCGCCTTGCGCGCGGGCGGCGTCGTACATCTGCCAGCCCATCGCCGTCGCCTGGATTTGCACCGCCATAGTCGCGAGCCATCGGCCCGCCCAATACTGGGCGAATAGCCGGTGACGGAAGATGTCGAGGGACGGGATGCGGAGGGAGGCCAAGCGGGCCGGACCATGCGCCCCAGCCGGTCGAGTCGCAACAGCGTCACACGCGCGCGATTGACGCTTTAACCTGTGGGCCCTAAGCGCTCGCGCCCAATGGCCGCCACGCTCTCCGCCGAAAAACCCGAACACGCCGAAGCGATCGAGCGCGTGCTCGATCGCGCCTTCGGCCCGGGCCGGTTCGCGAAAACCAGCGAGCGTGTCCGCGAACGCGGCGCAGTTCTCGAGCCTGGACTCTCACGCGTCGCGTTGGACGCTGGCGGCGATGTCATCGGCGTTTGCCGCATCTGGCGCGTCGAAGCTGGCGCGCCGCTCTATTTCCTGGGCCCGCTCGCGGTTGATCCCGCCGCGCAATCGGCGGGGCTCGGTTTGCAGATGGTGCAAGATTGTGTTGCCGCCTGCCGCGCCGTTGGCGCCTCCGGCATCGTACTCGTCGGCGCCGAGCGTTTTTTTCGGCCAGCGGGCTTTACGCTGGTGCCGGCAGAGCGCGTGTCCCTTCCGGGCCCGGTTGATCCCAAGCGCTTGCTCTGGCTCGAAATCCGCCCCGGCGGTTTCGACAAGGTGCATGGCGAACTGAAAGCGCCGAGCCGCTAAGAGCGACCAACGATCCTGCGGATCGCGTTGAACCAGAACGGCGCGCCTTGGGCGGCCGCGACGATGACGATCAGCCAGCCCAGCAGCGTTTCCCAAATGCCGTTGCGCTCGAACGTCGGCCCGTACAGCGCCGTGGCTTCCGCAGTC
The DNA here is from genome assembly GCA_034439495.1 of Terricaulis sp. GTDB lineage: Bacteria > Pseudomonadota > Alphaproteobacteria > Caulobacterales > Aquidulcibacteraceae > Vitreimonas. Next base: position 15,075 of record JAWXAM010000028.1, read on the forward strand.
GATGTGGCGCGTTGTGTCGGTGCAGTTTCCTCGGTCGCCGCAGCATCAGGCTCAGCCGCGTCGGCCGTCGACACGAGCGCCACTTGTGGCGCGCGTGCTTCCAGCACAGCTAAGCGCTGCTGCAGGGCTGGATTATCACCGACGCGCTGCTGCGCATCGGCGCACGCGTTATTGGAGTTCGCCGCCGTTCTTTCGCTCACGCTCTGGATCGTCGCCGCCATCCAATCCCAACCGACTGGAATATCGCTATCTCCGGTCGCGCATCGCACAATCGTGAGTAGTGTCACGACTTCGTTCGGATTGAGCCCCGCCGCAGCATCGCCCGCTTGCGCGGCGGTTTCGCTTCCTCCGGGCGCAACAGCCAGTGTCGCAACCGTGCTCGATTGCACAAGCTCCGGCGTTACCGAGGCAAGCGCGCTGCGCAGATTGTCATTGTCTTGAAGGCGGCGCCCAATTTCGATGGCGCTGACATTGAGCCCGATCGTCACCACAGCGGCCACGCCCCAAGACAGCGCAACGCAATCAGCCTTGAACCGCTCCTGCATTTTCTGCGCGGACGTGTCGAACCAAGCCCGCACTGCCGCGGCGATCTCTTCGCGCGTCGCGCCAGGCGGCGGCAAAATGAGTTGTAATCTCTGCTTCAGCTCGCCGTCCTTCAGCGCCGCGACAGAGGCGGGCAGGGCGAGGATCGCATCGCCATTCGACCAGTTCGGCTGCACCGCGCTGGCAAGCGCCGTTATGAACGTGTCCGGCTCCATGTGCGTGACTTCGGCGCGCCCGCCCGAAAGCGCTGCTGTCATGGGATGGCGATAAAAGCGTTTGGCGATTTCGTCCTTGTAGGTCTTGTCGCACAATAGCCTGAAAATGCTGCGCCGCAGATTGCGTGCGCGCATGCGGAAGCCTTCGACGATGAATTGCTGGATCAGGCTGACGATCGCCGCCATGACCAAAAAAACCAGCAAAAGCGCCAGCGCCATTTGAAATAACGGGCTGTCGAGCATGGATTCCCCCCGCGCTACGCCCCCACCGGCCCTTCAAGGCCGCCCAACTTCCGCGTTGGCGCGCCACAAGTCTTAATATAGATTAACCATGCGCGCAATTCGGGGGAGTCGCGATGTCCGAGGATTCGACACGTCTTTCGCCGCTGGAATTGTTGACCATCGACGCGATCGTCTCGCTGTTCGAGACCAATTCTCCGGCCAAGTACGACGCTATCGCTCGCAGCGCGCAAGATCGCGGCGGTCTGAGCTACGGCAAGCACCAAGCAGCGCTCGTCAGCGGCTCATTGCATCGCTTGATCTCGCGGTATTGCGAAGCGGAAGGCGCCGCATTTTCCGGGCGCTTGCAGCCTTATCTGCCGCGTATGCAAGCCGAAGATCGCGCGCTCGATCGCGATGATGCGCTGGTCGAAATTCTGCGCGAAGCCGCCAACGACCCGGTGATGCAGCGCACGCAGGATGAGTATTTCAACCAACATTATATGGGCCCCGCTTTGCGCGAGGCCGCCGCGATGGGTTTCACCACGCCGCTTGGCCACGCCGTCGTTTACGACAGCAAGATTCACGGCTCGTGGGACGTTATCAAAGCGCGCACCAGCCAAACCGCGGGTGAGCCCAATGCTGAAAACGAAAAGCAATGGGTGCTCGCTTATCTCAACACCCGCCGCGCTTGGCTTGCCGGCCATAGCAACGCGCTGCTGCCGCGCACCGTCTATCGGATGGATTGCTTCCTTGATCTTGTGCGGCAGGAAGCGTGGGCGTTAGCGTTGCCGCTGAGTCTTCAACTCAACGGCTTCCGCTTCAACCTGACAGCATGGGATTTCAGCCCGAGCTGGTTCGACGATCCGGTCTTCCGCGTCGATCCTGCCGGGCTTGGCGTTGTCAAAGCCCGCCGCGCCGTGATCGCTGAAGGCCGCGATCGCCACGTGCAGCAATTGCTCGCCGATCTTGGCTTGCTCGATCCGCAACGCGGCGTCGATGGCAAGTTCGGTTCGGGCTCCGCCAACGCCGTGCGCAGTTTCCAGCTGAGCTGTGGTATGGCCGGCAATGGCGAAGTCGACGCAACGACGTACGTTCAGCTCGCTAATTCCGTGCAGCGCAGAAATGGGCAGTCCGACGGCGAATTCGTGCCGCTGCCCGAGCGCGAGCGCAGCACAGCGGGTACAGCTCTTGGCGGCGCCGGCGCGATCACCACCACAGTCGGCGGCGGCGCACTTGCTGGCGCGCAAATACTAGGCGGCGACGAAACGTCCACTCCGGCAGAGCAACCCGCGGACGCCGGGGCGCCCGCGCCAACGACGGGCGAGACGCAGACTCCGCCCGTCAACGAAGCGCAAACGCCGGCCAATACCGAAGCGCCAACGCCAACGCCGACCACAACCGAAGCTCCGCCAGCACAAACGCAAACTCAGACGCACACCGAAGTCGCCCAGCCTGGTCCCGTGCAGGAGATGGCGCGTGAGTATTTGCCGTGGATCGGCATAGGCCTGCTGCTGATCGCGCTGGTATTCTTCTCGCTGGCGCGCCGGCGCTCGTACTAAGCGCTCTCGCGCCGCCAGCCGATCATCAACAGCGCCATCCCGACCAGTGCCCACAACCAGCCGGGCCCAAGCGGGCTCGCGCGGGCGGCGCGGACCACATAAGCGCCATTGCGCTCGATGCCGATCCAATCATTGCCACGCGCGTTGGCGCCGCGATCGACGCGGCGGATTTCAGGTAAGCGCCGTCCATCCTCGCCGGTCAGCACAACGCTGCCGCCTGTCGCATTCGCGAACGGGCGGAGGATGTCCGGGTTGGCAGCAAGCGCCGCCGCTTCGCGCGGATTGAGCGGGCCGACAGCGGCGAAGGCGCGCAAATTTCCGCTCCGCGCTTCGTAGAGACCTTGCTCACTTGCCGGTGCTTCGCCGCTGAACAAGCCCGGCGCGTTTTCGCCGAGCGCCACCGTGCTGCGTTCGCCCGATGGCGCGATCAGTTCGATGTCGCCGACAGCGGCCGCCAATGTTGAGCGCTCAATTTCCAATCCGCGCGGGCCGGGCTCAAGCGTCAGCCGCTCATCTTCAAGTTCCGGCTCCTGCATCAGCCAATGCGCGAGCCGGCGGAGCAACTCGCCGTGCGGGCCGCCGCCATCATAGCCGCGCGCCCAAAGCCACGGCTGGTCCGACCACAATTGCGCAACGCGTCCTTGCCCCGCGCGATCGAGCACCAAGAGCGGCGCGCCATTCGCGCCCTGCAGCACCGTTTGCCCACCCGACGCCTGCGCTTGAACTTGCATCGTCCAGCGCCCCCAGCGCTCCGGCGAGGGCAAGCCGCGCACAACAGGGTGACGGCGTCCAAGCGCGGTCGGCGCCGGACGATACGGAGTTGTCGTCACCGCACCCGTGGGCTGCGCCGGCAGAATGCCTGCGAGCGCGGTGCGGTGTATGCCATCAAGTCCGGCTTCAGCTTCGCCTGCGGTGATCAGCAGCGCGCCACCTTGCTCAACACGGCGCGCAATCGACGCAAAATAGTAAGCCTGCAAAATGCCGCGCTGGCGATAGCGATCGAAGATGATGAGATCGAACTCGTTGAGGCGCCGTTCGAACAATTCTTCAGTCGGGAAGGGGATGAGCGCCAATTCGCTGAGCGGGGTGAAATCCTGTTTGTCCGGCGGCCGCAAAATAGAAAAGTGCACCAGATCAACAGCCGGATCGCTCTTCAGCAAATTGCGCCAAACTCGTGCGCCTTGATGTGGCTCGCCGGTGATCAGCAGCACCCGCAACCGATCGCGCACGCCGTTGGCAGCGAACGCAGCGCGGTTGTTGGCGAGTGTGATTTCACGCGGGCCTTCATCCGCCTCGACGACAACCATATTGCGGCCGCGCTGTGGCAATTGCACATCGACGGAAAATTCCTGGTTCGCCCGCACCACGGTTTCGCGCACGCGCACGCCATCAATGCTGACGCGCACGCGCACCGAAGCGTTGTTGCCTTCATCGATCACGCGCGCCGTGATGCGCATCGGCTCACCGACAATGCCAAACGTCGGCGCGGACACCAGTTCAAGTCTTCGGTCGCCGCGATCAGGATCGCCGACGATTAGAATGTGCGCCGGTCCCAACTCGCGCAATCGGCCTGGCTCTTCCGGCGGATCGGCGGCTTGCCCATCGGTGATGACGACCACGCCGCCAATGCGGTCGCGCGCCACATCACTCAGTGCATCCTCGATCACCGAGGTGATCATCGTCCCGTCGGCGCCGCCGCGGGTTTCACGCACACGCACTTCAAGGCCAGGCTCGCGCGCCATCGCTGCGGCCATCGCGTCGGCCGCGGCGCGCGCGGCGTCGCGGCGCCCGGCAAGGCCAAGGCTTTCGCTCTGATCGACGACGATGAGCGCAATATCTTCAGCCGGTTCGCGTGTCTCGCTCACCCATTGCGGCTGCATGAGGCCGAGGAATACGAACGCGATGCCAAGTCCGCGCAAAACCGGCGCGCCGCCGCGTCGCCACAGATAAACGCCGAACGACGCCAGCGCCAAAACGCCAAGCGCAATCAGCGCCGCACTTGGCAGCGCCGGATCAAACCCGATGCGCCACGCGCCGATCATTCGCGGCCCATGCGTTCGAGCAAAGCCGGCACATGCACTTGGTCGGCCTTATAATTGCCAGTCAGCGCCACCATCACAATGTTGACGCCGAAGCGCAGCGAAAGCTCACGTTGGCGGCCGCTGGTCTGACCTTCGCCGGCCCAAGCCGCCGCCCAATCGCCATCGCCGATGAAGAGCGAAGCAACACCGTCGCGCGATTGCGCGGCGTTCGGATCTTCGGCCCAGAGCTGCGTGGATTGCGCGCGGCCGGGGAAGCTACGCATCAGATAGAACGCGCGCGCCAAAACGTGTTCGGTCGTGACCAGTTCGAGGGGCGGCACATCGATGCCGGTCAACATGGTTTGCGCCGGCCGGCCTCGCCCTGTCGTTGCGCCCGCGTCGCGCGTGTCCACAAGAAGCAATCCGCCTATCGCAAGATAGCGATCAATGTTGGCGAGCGCCGCATCCGAAAGCCCCTGCGGCGAAGAGGGGGCGGGCCAATAGAGAAACGGATACGCCGCCAGATTATCACGTGCGAGATCGATGCCGACCGGATCGCCCGGCTCAACGGACGTTCGCTCCGTCAATATATTGCTCAGTGCCGCCAGCCCAGCAGCGGATGTGCGATCCACCCGCGCATCACCAGTGCGGACGTACGCCAAGCGCAACGTCTGCGTGGGATCGGAATTTTGCGCATGTGCATCGCCGCCGCCGAAAACGGCCAGCGCAAGCATCGCCGCGGCGCCGGTACGGACGAAGCGCGGCAGTTTTCCGAACAGATAAAGCGCAATCATGAGATCAATCGCCAAGAGAATTGCAGCGGCCCCAAAAAGCCACCCAGCTAAAGGCCGCTCGATTGCGCCCGTTAGGCCTTCGCGACCGATGCCGTTCGGCAGCGCGAGCGGGCTCAGGGTTTCGTCCGCGCCTGCTGCATCGATCGCAGCGCTGACACCCGCGCGCTCGTACAGGCCCGGCGGCGTTTGCGGCGACGCGATCGCCAGCGCGAACGCATCCGGCGCGATCGGCGCGGCGTCAGGCGGCGCAGCTGAGAGCGTACCGAAGCCATCAAGCGCGCTCTGTGCGATGAACGGCCCGCCACTGATCTCGCGCTCTCCCGCGCCATCGGGCCGCGCTGCGAACGCCAATGTCCGGCGCAGCATCTCGACGAACAACCCTGAGAGCGGCACGTCCGACCAGTCCGGCGTCGCGCTGATGTGGAAAAATACGATAAGCCCGCGGCCGCGCGCCTGCGCGGTGACGAACGGCGAATTGTCCGAAAGCGTCGCCCAAACGCGCGCTTCTTCAAGCGATGCAGGCTCGGCCAAGACTTGTCGGCGTACATTGACGTCGGCGGGCGGCGTGATGCCCGCGAACGGCGAGTCCGCCGCGAACGGTGCGATAGCGAGCGGTGTTTCCCAAGCCAGCGCGCCGCCCAACGTGCGCGACCCCGGGCGCAGGCGCACCGGTAGCAATTCATCCGCATCGTTGGCGAGCCGCGGGCCAGCGAACCGCACCAGCAGCCCGCCATTCTGCAGCCAGCGTTCCAGCGCGCCAAGATCGCCGGGCGCAATGCGGCTCGTGTCGGGTAGGATCAAAGCTTGCGCACGCGCGTCAATCAATTCGCGCACGCCGCCGCGCTGCAAGCTGGCGTAAGGCTGCAGCGCGCGATCAGCATAGAAAAGTTCTGAGAGTAGCGGCTGGCTTGCGCCGCCGGCATCGACCAAGCCCACAAACGGTCGCCCAGCGCCAGCCGGTAGCAGTCGCACTGCGCCCGCGCTCTGTTCGCCGATAAGGCGGATGCGCGCCGCGCGCGCAGCAATCTCCGGCGGCAAGTCAATGCGCGCCGTTGCGCTGGTCGCATCCCCCGCAAAGCGCGCTTCGGCGGCGCCGAGCGACCGGCCTTCCGACGTTTCTGCTGCGATCGCGACGATGGGTGAGCCTGACGTTGCGCGGCGAATATCCGCGACTACGCCTTCCGACGTCACCGCGCCTGATACAATCGCGCGCGCCGTTTGTGGCGGCATGCGCGCGGTCACTGGTCCGCGTTGCTGTAACTCCGCGGCGAGCGCGCGCGCGCCGTCATCGTTGAGGCCGTCCGTGATCCAGACGATGCGATCGAAGCGCCCTTGCGTTTGCGCTAATCGTTCCGCCGCTTGTGCGCGATCGGGCCGCCAGGCTTGCGGCTCGAGCCGGCTGATCGCGGCGCGCGCGTCGGCGGCGGTCAGCGCTTCGCCGGGATCGCGCGCGCGAGTGTTCGGCGCGGTGAGCAACAGAAACACCGGCGCGCCGGTGCGTTCGGCTTGCGTCGCGGCGGCGCTTCCGGCGGTGCGGACATCGGCCCAGAACGGCGCAGAGGTCCAGCCGTCATCGATCACGATCAGCGTCCGCCCGCCTTGCGCGCTTTCGCTGGCGCTTGGCGCCAGAGCCGGGCGTGCGAACGCGATGATCAGCAACGCCGCAGCAAGCGCACGAAAGAGAAGCAGCCACCACGGCGCGCGTTCGCGGCTTTGATCTTCCGTGCGTACGCCTTCGAGCAGGCGCGTTGGCGGAAATTGCGTGCGCTGCGGCGGCGGCGGCGTCGCGCGCATGATCCACCACAGCGCCGGCAGAGCCAGCAGCGCCGCCAGCGCCCACGGCGCGCCAAAGAGGATCGGTCCCAATGTCACCCGTAACGCTCCGAGACGAACGCCATCAGCATCGAAAGCGCCGGCGACGCGCTATGATCGGTGCGGTGCAGCAGCGCCGGAAAACCGAGCTCGGCGCCAAGCGCGCGCAGTTCGCGGCGCTGTTGAGCCAGTCGCTCCACATAAGCAGCTTGCGCATTCTCGGCGCGGCCGATCAAAACTTCGCCGCCGCGCCCCGGCGATTGGAACAATGTGCGGCCACGAAACGGAAAATCCTCTTCCGCTGGGTCGGCGATCATCACCAGCGCGCCGCTCGCGCCCACGCGGGCCGAGGCGAGGAGGCGCTCGCGCCAGGTTTCGATCGGCGCGTAGAAGTCGCTGATGAAGATGATGCAGGCATTGCTCGGCGGCTCGAACTCGCCTTGCGGTGTGGTAAGATCGACCGCGAGCCGATCCACTGCACGAGCGCCGGCGCGTGGTTGCATACCCAATGCGCCAATGCGTTCGCCGCCGCGCGCGAGCAATGTGGCCAACGCTAGAGCTATCACGCGCGCGCGATAAAGTTTTGTTGGCCGCGCTGTGTTGCTGGTCCAGTTGAAGCCAGCGTCACTATCCATCCAGAACCACGCAGTTTGCGCAGCTTCCCGTTCGCGCTCGCGCACATAATAGCGGTCTCCACGCGCCGAGCGCCGCCAATCCACCAAACGCGCGCCATCTTCAGCGCGGTGATCGCGATATTGCCAGAAGTCTTCGCCTTGCCCGGCGCGCCGGCGCCCGTGCACGCCAGGCGCGCTCGCCGCGAGGCGCTTTGCATCAAGCAATATGCCCGGCAGATCGCCAGCGAGATTCAGCGCGTCGAGGCGCGCGGTATCGCTCACTTCTTCCCCTCCCCTTGAGGGGAGGGGGCAGGGGGTGGGGTGAAGCGCTGTGTGTTGATTGTTGGACTCCAAGTCATCGTTGCTGCTGGCGCGAAAGGTTGGGACATCGAGTTACACCCCACCCCCAACCCCCTCCCCTCAAGGGGAGGGGGTTTTAGGCTGCGCGTTGCGCGAGATCGTCCACTAAGCTGTCAATATCCAAGCCCTCCGCGCGCGCGCCGAAGCTGAGCTGCATGCGATGCACCAAAGCCGGCCGCGCCAACGCCGCGACATCATCCACCGCCGGCGCCAAACGCCCGCGCAGCAACGCACGCGCGCGCACGGCCAGCATCAGAGCTTGCCCCGCACGCGGCCCAGGCCCCCATGCGACGTGCTGGTTCACGCGCGGATCGGTGCTCGAGCCTGGCCGCGCCGAGCGCACCAATTCCAAGATCGACGCCAGCACTTTCTCGCCCACCGGCATCGCCCTCACCAGACGCTGCAAGCGCATCAAAGTTTCGGCATTCAAAATCGGCTGCGGCTGTTGATCGTCCAAACCCGTCGTCTCGATCAAAATCTTCCGTTCAATCTCTGCATCCGGATACGGCACGTCCACTTGCAGCAAGAAGCGATCAAGCTGCGCTTCCGGCAGCGGATAGGCGCCTTCGTGTTCGATCGGGTTCTGTGTCGCCAGCACGTGGAACGGGCGCGGCACATCGTAAGCTGCGCCGGCGACGGTGACGTGATGCTCCTGCATTGCCTGCAGCAGCGCCGATTGCGTGCGCGGGGACGCGCGGTTGATTTCATCCGCCATCAAGAGCTGCGTGAAGATCGGCCCCTTCACGAACCGGAAGTGGCGCCGGCCAGCTTCGTCCTGATCCAGAACTTCCGAGCCCAGAATATCCGCCGGCATCAAGTCCGGCGTAAATTGCACGCGGCCCCAATCCAGCCCCAGCACCCGCGCCGTCGCTTCCACCAGCCGCGTCTTCGCCAAGCCCGGCGCGCCGACCAGCAGCACGTGACCGCCAGCAAGCACCGCCGCCAAAGTCAGCTCGATCACCCGCTCCTGGCCGAACACGGCTTTGCCGATTTCGGCCCGCACGCGCGTTAAAGCTTCCCCAGCGGCCTCAGCCTCGGCCACCATCGCTTCTGGAGTGTCGTGATTGCTCATGAGGGCGAAGCTCGCTTAGTTGGGGGCCACATTATGGCAGACCCTGAAAACACATCGTCCCTGGAGCAATTGCTGGCTGCGCTCAAGGCCCAAGCCGGCTCAGGCGACCGAGGGCCGCCGCCGGTCGACAAATGGAACCCCGCCCATTGCGGCGATATCGGCATGGAGATCCTGGCCGACGGCACATGGAAGCACGAAGGAACGCGGATCACGCGCGAAGCGCTGGTCAAGCTCTTCGCCTCGATCCTGCGCAAGGACGAAGACGGCGCGACCTATCTCGTGACGCCGGTCGAGAAGATCATCGTCCGCGTCGAGGACGCACCCTTCGTCGCCATCCGCGCCGATCGTCACGGGGAGGGGCGCGAGCAGACCATCGTCTTCACCACCAATGTCGGCGACATCATCACCGCCGGCCCCGAGCATCCGCTGCGCGTGGAGCGGCGCGGAGATGAACCGCGCCCGTACGTGCATGTGCGTGGGAGGCTGGAAGCACGAATCCTGCGCGCGCCGTTTTATGAGTTGGTGGAGTGGGCTGAGGCGCGAGAGGGGAGGCTTGGTGTTTGGAGTGGTGGGGTTTGGTGGACGTTAGAAAGTGGCGCTCAAAGCTGAATCCGTCGCCACTCTGCGCCTCGTCTCAACGCCTCATCGACGACCTCTTCAGGTGTCATCGGTTTTCTCGGCCAGTAGATGAGATCCCATATCTCGCCATTGGGCAGGGCCTTGTCCAATTCAGCGACGAGGACGTTCCCATCCTCGATAGCTCCTTCACCATTGTAGACTCGCTGAACGAGCGCGATCAGTTCTTCACGTGTCATGTCACTATTACTATGGCAGCTTGCTAATCTTGACCACCAACATAGAATCCCTCCTCCGCACCCGCCTCGATCCGCTCGACATCGTCGCGGATGAAACGGCGCGGACGCGCAGCGACAACGATCTCAATCCGGATTGGGATAATCATCCCGAGCAGCGTCCCGCCGCGGTGCTGGCGCCGATCATCAAGCGCGCCGGCGGTTGGACTATGTTGTTCACCGAGCGCTCGGTCGAGACGCCGGCGCATCCGGGGCAAATCTCGTTTCCCGGCGGGCGCGTGCAGGCGAGCGATACGAGCGCGGTCGATACGGCGCTGCGCGAAACCTTCGAAGAGGTAGGCATCGCGCGCCGCTTCATCGAACCGATCGGCGCCTGGGATCGCTACGACACCATCACCGGCTTTCGCGTCACGCCGATCGTCGGCCTCGTCGACCCGGGCTTTGAGCTCACGCTCGATCCGCGCGAAGTGGCGAGCGTGTTCGAAGCGCCGCTCGATTTCCTGATGAACCCCGCCAACCACGAAAAGCGCGAAGCCCTCTGGCAAGGCCGCACGCGCTATTATTACGCCATCCCGTGGCAAGGCCATAACATCTGGGGCGCGACGGCGGGCATGATCCGGGCGCTGTACGAGCGATTACATGAGTGACGGCTCTCCCGCGCCCACCTAGCATCTCGCTTCGGCTCGCGAGGGGGAAGCGCATGAATGCTCGTTTGGCTTTGGCTGCGGCGCTCGTTTTTCTCGTCAGCGCGTGCGCGCAGATCAGCGGCGCGCGGCAGCCGCAAGAATTCCTCCCCGATGGCGGCCCGCCGGTTGTGAACGGCTTCTACGAACCCGTGGACAACACATGTTCAAATGGAGGCTGTCCCGATGTACGCGCCGATTCTGCCGTCGAACTTCGCGACCGCCCGCATCCCGACGCGGCAGTGGTTGGTTCGGTCATCAGCGGAGAGTGGGTCGCTTGGGTCGGAAACTATTATCGCATGCGGCCGACCCGCGGCGTCGTTGTGCGCGCGCGTGAAGCCGGCGGGGTTCGTCTCGCCGTGGGCGATGTCGTCTACATCGTCGACACCCGCTCGGAATACTATGAAGAAGACCCAATCCCTACGAGCTGGTTTCGCGGCCAGACGTTTTACTTCGAGCCCGATGAGGGTGAAGCAGAGGTGATCCGCTGGGATTGGCCCAATGAGGCGCAGCGCGATGCGGATTACGCAGCCGGCGCCGGCGAATGGTTCGAAGTGCGGCGCGCCAATGGCGAGCGCGGATTTGCGCTCAAGGACAAATTCTCTTGCTGGTGGGGCAGGGATGATCAGTGTGATCCCGAACGCATCATTCCTCCGCCATCGGATTGCCCGGACTACGACATCTCATGGGAATGCCAGGGGCGGAGAGGCAGAGCAGAGCCTGCAATTGCGTCGTACCCAACACCGCAACCCTTCCGTGACTGCGCCAACTGCCCCTCCATGGTCTGGATCCCCGAGCAAGCCTTCGCCGCGGGTCAATACGAGGTGACGTTTGCGGAGTGGGACGCGTGCGTCGCCGGCGGCGGCTGCACTGGAAGCACGCCGTCCGATGAGGGATGGGGCCGTGGCAATCGCCCCGTCATCGGCGTAAGATGGGCCGACGCGCAGGCCTATGTGCAGTGGCTGAGCGCACGCACCGGGCAGCGCTATCGGTTGTTAACCACCGATGAGTGGGTCGCTGCGGCGTTCCCCGGCGGGCGCCGTCAGAATTATTCCTGGGGCAACGAAGAACCGGTCTGCGATCCGGGCGCGCGCAACGGCGCGGCATACAATGCATGCATGCCGCAAAGGACGATGCCGGTCGGCTCATTCCAGCCGAACGCGTACGGCCTCTACGATACCATCGGCAATGTCGGCGAATGGCTGCAAGATCCATACGAGCCAGGCGATGGCCGCCACGCCATCATCGGCTCTTCATGGGCTTCAGGTTTGGGCGCGCTCGGCGGACGCGGCGGCGGATCGGACACCGATTTCGGCGCCGACACTGGCTTCCGCGTAGCGCGGGAGCGCTAAACAACGCCAGCAAGGTCATTGGTTGAAGACGCGTGCGAAGTGCGCGAAGACCCAAGACTGAGGAGAACGAACGTTGGCGATTAAGGCGGCAAAGAAGAAAGTCGCGCCGAAGAAAGCGCCGGCGAAGAAGCCCAAGTTGCTCTCCGGCGGTAATCCGCAAATCGCCAAAGGCTACGGCGAGGCGCCGATCAAGGAATACATCGCCGCGATGCCCGGCTGGAAGCGCGAGGTCGGCGAACGCCTCGACGCACTCATCACAGCAGCCGTGCCGCGCGTGCGCAAAGCGGTGAAATGGAATTCGCCGTTCTACGGCATGTCGGACAATGTCTGGTTCCTTAGCATCCACGTCTACGCCAAGTACGTACAGGTCGCGTTCTTCCAGGGCGCGTCGCTGAAGCCGCCGCCAGAGAAAAAATCCAAGTATCCCGCCGTGCGTTATTACGACATCCACGAAGGCGCGCTTGACGAAAAGCAATTCACCTTGTGGGTCAAACAAGCCAGTAAGTTGCCGGGCGAGAAGTTGTGATGGCGGCGAAGAAACCACCAGCGGATTGGCGGCGCGAAACCTTATCGCGCGTGCGCGCCCTGATCAAAGAAGCGGCGCCGCACGCCACCGAAAGCATGAAGTGGAAAAAGCCGTCTAACCCCGCCGGTGTTCCGGTCTGGGAGCACGACGGCATCATCTGCACCGGTGAAACTTATAAGGATAAGGTCAAGCTCACGTTCGCGAAGGGCGCCGCGCTCAAGGATCCCGCCGGCCTGTTTAACGCGAGCCTTGACGCCGGAACGCGCCGCGCCATCGACATCCGCGAAGGCGATGAGCTTAACGAGAAGGCGTTCAAGGCGCTGATCAAGGCGGCGGTAGCACTTAACGCAGGGAAGGCCTGAGCGGTTGAAGAGCCGCACAAACTGCGCAATGACGAAGCGCTATGAACGCCATCACCCACGCCCCCTGGCTCAAAGCCGCAGAAACGCAAAAGCTCATCGCTGCGCTCGAAGCTGCGCGCGCCGGCGGCTCGCGTTTCGTCGGTGGTTGCGTGCGCAATACGTTGATGGGCCGCGCGGTCGATGACATCGACATCGCCACGCAGCTGACGCCGGATGAAGTCATTACCGTGTGCAAAGCCGCGAACTTCGCGGCGCACCCGACAGGCATCGAACACGGCACTGTGACGGTGGTGGTGAACCACAAGCCGTTCGAGGTCACCACGCTCCGGCGCGATGTCAGCACCGACGGCCGCCGCGCCACCGTGGCTTTCACCGAAAGCTGGGAGGAGGACGCCGAGCGGCGCGACTTCCGCATGAACGCGCTCTACGCCGATGCGACGGGCGCGATCCACGATCCCACCGCCGGCGGCCTCGAAGACGTGCGCAAGGGCCGCGTGATCTTCATTGGCGATGCGCACACGCGCCTCCGCGAAGATTATCTGCGCATCCTGCGCTTCTTCCGCTTCAACGCCTGGTACGCGCGTGGCCCCCTCGAACCGACAGGCCTCTCGGCCTGCGCCGATCTCGTCGCGGGGCTTGACACGCTTTCAGTCGAACGCGTCTGGAAGGAAGTGAAGAAGATGCTCGCCGCGCCCGATCCGCGCGCATCGTGGGAAGCGATGAAGGCGATCGAAGCGCGTGCGCGGGCGTTGCCGGAATTGAGCAACGAAGCGCGCCTCGATGCGCTCTGCACGCTGGAAGCTGACCTCATGCTCAACGTCGATCCGATGACGCGTGTTGCGGCGGCGCTGACGGATCAGGAAAGCGCCAAAGCTTTGGCGCGGCGTTTGAAGCTCTCGAACGAAGAGCGCGATCGTCTAGTTGCGGCGCTCGGCGATGACGTGAAGATCACATCTTACATGTCTCTGCGTGAAATGCGCCGCGCGATCTACAAGCTTGGCAACGAAGCCTTCGGCGATCGCGTGAAGCTCGCGTGGGCTGCCGCTGGCGACAAAGCCCAGCAATGGCGCGCGCTCGTCGCGCACGGCCAGATGTGGACTCCGCCAAAACTGCCGCTCACCGGCGATGAAGTGATGGCCGCCGGCGTGCCCGCCGGCCCAAAAGTCGGCCTCGTTCTACGCGAAGTCGAAGACTGGTGGATCGACGCCGATTTCCCAGACGACAAACTCAGCGTGATTGAGCGCTTGAAGGCCGTGGCGCAGGGGATGGCTTAGCCACTATTGGTAACGCGAGCGAAGCGCAGCGCGGTATTCCGCTTCGGGGAAATGCGGAAACATGCATGGGCCTATGAGAAGCCGTTGCCCGTCACGATTGGCGAGCAGCATAACCCGTGCGCCCGGTTCGAACGATTGAACGGCGCAAGCCGTGCGGTCGTTCTGCGCTACCCGAACGCGGCGCGGTACATCGCCCTTTAGCGATTCCTCGACCGTGAAGGTCGTATAAATCGTGTTGCGGCTGAACCAATCGCGTTCTGATCGAACCGCGCGTCCAATAAACATCACGTCAGCTGCTCTGAGCTGGTCGCGTGCGCGGGAGAATTGCACGCAACTGCAAGCGAGTGCCGGAAGCGCGAAAGCTGCGACGATGGCCGCCAGGATAGCCGCGATGAGCGCACGCCGTTGCATCGAATGAACTCCCTTCAAAGCTCATAGCACAGGCGGGCGCGGAGCGCCGATCACCTGTATGTTCGATGCTATGCTTTGGTTGCTTCGGCTTTGCGAAGCGGCGGCGCTTTGAATTCCAGCTTCCGTATCCATTTCCGCGCCGGCTCTTCGATCACAAGATACGCAATTACCGAGGCGATGATACTGACGACGAACACGCCAACCATCGCGCCAATGCGCAACATCAAATCGCTCGCTTCGGTCACCCCAAACCGCTCCAGCGCGTGAAACCAAACGATGTCGATCGGCAGATGGATCATATAAAGCGCGTAGCTCGCCGCGCCCAAGAACACGAACACACGCCCGCTCATCGGCGCATCGATCTGATGGCGCGATGTTTCAGCTAAGCCGTACAGCAAACCGGCAAGGCCAAACCAAACCAGGCCCTCCCACCAATTCAGCATCGTCACGGCAATCACCCAGCCGGCGCTCACCGCCACAATCGGCCAAGCCCAGCTTTTCGGCGCAGCGTGATTGCGGCCGAACGCGTAGAGCGCAACGCCGAGCAAGAACGACGGCAAAATCCGCAGCGCGCCGATCTGCGCCGTCATCTGCGAGAAGTCGCGGCCCACGCCAGGCATCACCAGATGCAAATTCGAAAGCGCCCAAAAGCTCGCAACGCACAGCACCAGCGCGCCCAGCGCAAGCGCGCCAGACCAACGCTTCGCTTTCAGCACGAGGCCAGCCACGAGCGGGAAGAGGAGATAAGCGGCCCATTCAGCGCTGATCGACCAAGACGGGAAATTCCAGCCGACAGCCTCAGTCGCGCCCCACGCGTGGATCATCAGCAGATGCGCCGGCAGGTCCGAGAGCTTGAACGCCTCCGGCGACCCAACCCCAGCGCCCAATGCCGAGGCGCCGACGAACAGCACGATCATCGCCGCCAGGGCGGCCAGGTGCATCGGATAAACCCGAGCCAGGCGGTTCTTGAGAAACCCGCCATAGCCAAAGCGCCCGTCCTCAAGCGTGGTCAGATAGACGTGCGCCAGGATGAAGCCGGAGAGCGTGAAGAAGAGATCGACGCCCAAATAGCCGTCCGCGACCAGGCCCATCTGGCCCATATTGAGCCCGAGATGATCCTTGAAATGATACAAAAGCACCCAGAACGCCGCGATAAAACGCAGCGAAGTCAGTGGCTTGAGGTCTTGCGGATAGGCGAGTTGGGTCATGATAACTCGCCTCACGCAAGAAAAAGGCCGCGCTGCTGGGGCTTGTTATAACTGGCGTTATAACTTAGATTGCAGCCATGACCGATGATCCCAAAAAGCCCGTCCCAAAAGGCGTCGCCGACAGCGAACGGTTCGACTTCGAGGCTGCCAAGCCCGCGAAGCCGGCTGGCCGCACCCTGAAAGTTCGCAAAATCGGCAACTCCCTGGGCGTCGTGCTGCCCAAGGACGTCTTGGCTAAGCTCAAGGTTAGCGAAGGCGACGAACTCAGCGTCAGCGAAACGCCCGACGGCGTGGCGCTGACGGGCACTGACCGGGATACGGCCGATCTGATGAAGCTGGCCGAGGACATCATGGCCAAGCGCCGCCGCGTGCTTAAAGCGTTGGCGCAGTGACCGAGCCGCGTTGGCTCCCCAAAGACCTCATCCTCGCCGTGCACGATCGCCAACTTGCAGAGCATGGCGGCGCGCGCGGCGTCCGCGATGAAGGGCTGCTCGAGTCCGCGTTGACGCGGCCGCAGAACCTCTTTGCCTACGGCGAGAGCGATCCGGCCGCGCTTGCGGGCGCGTACGCATTTGGCATCGCCCGCAACCATCCATTCATTGACGGCAACAAGCGCACTGCGTTTGTGGCGTGCGAACTATTTCTGGTGGCAAACGGCCACGAGTTGATTGCGTCAGACGAAGAGTGCTTGGCGATGATGCTAAGCATGACGGCCAGCGAAATCGACGAAGCGGAGTTCGCCGCGTGGCTGCGCGAAAATGTGCAGCGACGCTAGCTAATCAAGGCCATTTCACCAGCGGCGGCATCGAACTCAGAATGCTCTCAACATTCCCGCCAGTCTTCAGCCCAAACATCGTGCCGCGATCGTACAGCAGATTGTACTCAACGTAGCGCCCGCGTTGAATGAGTTGTTCTTCGCGCTCTGCCTCGCTCCACGGCGTTTCCATATATTTGCGCAGCAACGGCGGATACGCATCGAGAAACGCGCGCCCAACTGCTTGCGTGAAGGCGAAGTCGCGCTCCCAGCTGTCTTCACCGCTTTCGCGCCCGCTATTGTGGTGATCATAGAAAATGCCGCCGACGCCGCGCGGCTCATTGCGATGCGGCAGCCAGAAATATTCGTCCGCCCACTTCTTGTAGCGATCATAAAGCCCGGTTTCGTGCGCCTCGCATGCGGCGCGATAGGGCGCGTGAAACGCTTTCGTGTCGGCGCTCGTGTCATCGCGCTGATAGCGTTGGGTGGGCGTGAGATCGCCGCCGCCGCCGAACCACCATTGCGTCGTCGTGATATGACGCGTGTTCATGTGCGCGGAGGGGCAGTGCGGATTGCGCATGTGCGCGATCAGCGAAATGCCGCTCGCCCAAAAGCGCGGATCGTCAGCAGCGCCAGGAACGTTCTTGGCGAACTCCGGTGAGAATTCGCCGTGCACTGTGCTGACGTGCACGCCAACTTTCTCGAAGAAGCGCCCACGCATCATGCCAGCGACACCGCCGCCGTGGTCGGCGCTGCCATCGCCGCGCTGCCAGGGCTTTTTCTCAAACCGTCCCGGCGCGCCCGGATAGAGGTCGGCCGGAGCCTCGTCTTCCAGCTGCTCGAACGCTGCGCAGATCTGGTCGCGCAAGTCTTCGAACCAGGCTTTCGCGCGGGCTTTGCGGTCGTCAGTCACGTCAGTTTCTCCCAGGCCCCTGTTTGGCGCATCGCCTCGGTTAGAACCACTGTTGCGGCGGTGATCACATTGAGTGAGCGCAAGTCCCGCAGCATCGGGATACGCACGCTGGCCTCAGCCGCCGCGTAGAGTTCCCCTGGGGAGCCCGCGCTTTCACGTCCCAGCACCAGCGTGTCGCCGGTCGAGAACGAAAAATCCTGAAACAGCACCGCGCCGTCGGTTTCGACCAGCACCAACCGGCCAGCCCCTCGTTCCGGCGCCGAACGAAATGCTGCCAAGCTCGCGTGCCGGGTCGCGTGCGCCTTATCACCGTAATCGAGGGCGGCGCGCTTCATGGCGGCGTCGGTGAGGGGAAAGCCGCAGGGTTCGATGATGTCTAACGCGACGCCAAGGCAGGCGCAGAGGCGAAGTGCCGCGCCGAGATTCTGCGGGATGTCAGGTTGATAGAGAGCGAGCCGCACGGTAAGGCCTCGGCGCCGGAGAGACGGGCGAATCGGGGAATTGGTCTGACGTGCGTGCGGCGACGCGCCGCGCGCTTACAACCCCGGACTAGCCTAGCTTCGCCGGCGAACCAAGCCGGGAGATATCAGCGGTGGCTGAAGCAGCAGGCGACGCGCACGCGGGGGACGAATCCACCCGTCGCGACTTTATTTTTATCGCTGCCGGATCGGCGGCGGCGGTTGGCGCTGCGGCGACGATCTGGCCGTTCATCAATCAGATGAACCCGGCCGCTGACACACGCGCGCTGTCGACCACGGAGGTCGATCTCAGCGCCGTCGAACTCGGTCAGCAGATCAAAGTGATGTGGCAGGGCAAGCCGGTGTTCGTGCGTCACCGCACCGCCGAGGAAATCGCCGCCGCGCAACGCGACGACTTTGCCAATCTTAAAGATCCGCAGGCCGACGCCGATCGCCTCATTCAGGAAGATGGTCAAGCCGGCCAGCCTGAGTGGATCGTTCTGCAAGCCAGCTGCACGCACTTGGGTTGCGTGCCGACATTCGCTGAAGGCTCGGCCTTCGGCGGTTGGTTCTGCCCGTGCCACGGTTCCGACTACGACACGTCGGGCCGTATTCGCCGCGGCCCCGCGCCGCGCAATCTTGACATCGCGCCGTATGTTTTCACCGGCCCGACAGCCATTCGTATCGGCTAAGCTTGGAGCGTCTTAAGTGAGTGGACCTTCGACCTACGAGCCGAAAACGGCTTTCACACGCTGGCTTGACCGGCGTCTGCCAATCGTGCGCCTCGGCTATGACAGCTTCGTCGCTTACCCGACGCCGCGCAATCTGAACTATTGGTGGACGTTCGGCGCCATGCTGAGCCTCTGCCTCGTGGTGCAGATCATCACTGGCGTCGTGCTGGCGATGCACTACGTGCCGCACATCGACATGGCCTTCGCCTCGGTGCAGCGCATCGAGCGCGACGTGCCGTTCGGCTGGCTGATCCAGAACATGCACGCCGTTGGCGCGTCGATGTTCTTTCTCGCGGTCTACATCCACATGTTCCGCGGCCTCTATTACGGGTCGTACAAGGCGCCGCGCGAGCTGCTCTGGATTCTCGGCTGCGTGATCTATCTGCTCATGGTCGCCACTGCGTTCCTTGGCTACACGCTGCCATGGGGGCAGATGTCGTTCTGGGGCGCGACGGTCATCACCAACCTGCTTGGCGCGCTGCCTCTGATTGGTGAGCCGATCAAGAATTGGCTGATGGGCGGCTTCTCGGTCGATCAACCGACGCTGAACCGCTTCTTCTCGCTGCATTATCTGTTGCCGTTCGTGATCGCCGGCGTTGTCGCGCTGCACGTCTGGGCGCTGCACGAAGCGGGTCAGAACAATCCCGCCGGCGTCGACGTGAAGTCGAAGGCCGACACGGTGCCGTTCACGCCGCACGCGACCATGAAGGACCTATTCGCGATGGGTCTCTTCCTGATCCTTTTCGCGACCTTCATCTTCTACATGCCGGACGCGCTCGGCCACGCCGACAACTTCATTCCGGCCAACCCGCTGCAGACGCCGCCGGAAATCGTGCCCGAATGGTACCTGCTGCCGTTCTACGCGATCCTGCGTGCATTCGACTTCAACATCGGCCCGATCGATTCCAAGCTCGCTGGCGTGTTGGCGATGTTCGCTTCGATCGGCATTCTGTTCATCCTGCCTTGGCTCGACACTTCGCGCGTGCGTTCGATGCGCTATCGCCCGATCGCGCGCCAGTTCTTCCTGATCTTCGTCGTCGTTTGCATCTTCCTCGGTTGGTGCGGCGGTCAGAACCCGGGCAATATTCTCGCCAAGGCTGGTCCGTTCTCAGCGACGCTGGAATGGGTTGAAGGCGGTACGGTTTCGCAGGTGCCGATCCAGGCCGCTGGTGAATCGCAGTGGCAGGAAGCGGCTGACACCGCCGAGTCCGCCGCGCGCGAGCAGGGTGCCACGATGACGGCGGTGAGCCGCACCGGGGCCAGCACTGGCTCCATCCGCGCGGTCGCGGGCGGCGCGGTGCAGTCGCGCGTGGTCACGGCTGAAACCGCTGACGCGCTCGAAACCGCCATTGGCGCCGCCAAGGTGGAAGTCGGCCAAGCTGCGCCGTTCTTCACTGTCGAACGCCGAGTGCCGCCGATGTTCACCGTCACTAACTTCTCGCAAGTGCTGACGCTCTACTACTTCCTTTTCTTCCTCGTGATTCTGCCGCTGCTGGGCTTGCGTGAAAAGCCGGGCCGCGTTCCGGACACGATCGCCAAGCCGGTGATTGACGGCAAAGCGCAGGGGGCTTCGTAATGTTGCGCGCTCTTACAGCCGCGGCGGCGGTATTCGTTCTCGGCGCTGGGGTCGCGTTCGCGGCTGGCAAAGCTGAGCATCCGCACGATCACGCGTTCAGCTTTGATAGCCCTGTCGGCAGTTACGACATGGCCGCCGTTCAGCGCGGCTTCCAAGTCTATCAGCAGGTCTGCTCCAGCTGCCACAGCATGGACCACCTCTCCTATCGCCACCTCGGCGAGCAGGGCGGTCCGTTCGCGGCTTACCTGGTGCGCAGCCATGAGACCGGCGAGATGGAAATGGTCGCGCGGCGCCCGGAGCACGGCGGCACATTCGTCGACGTCACCGAGAATCCGTGGGTCCGCCAAATCGCATCCGAGCAAACCATCACTGCTATCGATCCGAACTCCGGTCAGCTGACCGACCGTCCGGGCCGAATTTCGGATCGCTTCCGCCGTCCGTTCCCGAACGAGATCGCGGCGCGCGCCTCCAATGGCGGCGCCTATCCGGTCGATCTTTCAGTGATCACCTCGGCCCGTCACGGCGGCGCCGATTACATCTACTCTCTGCTGACCGGCTACACCGGCGAAAGCCAAGGCTTGCTCTACGAGAACCCGTACTTCCCGGGTCATCTCATCGCCATGCCGCCGCCGCTCGGCGAAGGCGTGGTCCCGTACACGGACCCGAACACGCCGCAAACGGTCGAGCAATACGCCGCCGACGTTACGCACTTCCTGCAATGGGCGGCCGATCCGCACATGGAAGAGCGCAAGCGCCTCGGCATCGTTGTGCTCGGCTTCCTGCTGGTCCTGACGGCGCTGCTCTACTTCGCCTACAAGCAAGTCTGGCGGAACGAGAGCCACTAAGCTCCCGCATCCAAGGGAACATTGAAACGCATCCTCCTGGGAACAGGAGGGTGCGTTTTTCATGTCAGCCGTCAGCAATAGGAGCGCGGCCATTGCCGCCGTGCTCGGCTTCGCCGCGATCTGGGCGGGCTCGGTCTATTATCTCTACGCCAAGGGCGGCGAGGACTGGATTACGGCAGTCCTCGTCATGGGCATCTTCGGCATCGCCATGTCGGGCCTTTCCTGGGCGCTGACGATCGGCGCCAATGCGCCCACCATCGAAGTGAAGCGCCCAGCGCTCGAGAGCGGCGCTATCGTCATCTATCTCGCGCTCTACGCGGTCCTGTTCACTGGCTTCGGCATGAGCGCCGCGCGCGAGGCCGTCCCGGAGGGCCCAACCCAAGAACTCCTGGTGATGGGTCTGAAGCTTGTCGCACACATCGTGCTGCCGGCGCTTATTCTAGTGATGCTCGGCGCAAAGCTCGCGCCGCTCTTCCAGGCGGGGCTCAGCGGCCGAAAGTTCTGGCGCACTTTGATCGTACTGGGCCTCATCATTCTGGGCCTGCTCTGCGTCATCAGCCCCAGCCTGCAAAACATCGCCGAGACCAATGCCGCGTTCGCGACCTTGGCGTGGGTGGCGCCGATGAGCTTCATCTGGATCGCCATCGAAGCCGGGCTGAACGAGGAATTCCTCTTCCGCGCCGTGCTGCAAACCCGCCTTCAGGCGCTGTTCCGCTCGCCCTGGGCCGGCGTGTTCGTCTCGGCGCTGGTGTTCGCGGTGGCGCACGCGCCCGGCTTATACCTGCGCGGCGGCGCCGACATTCACGGATCTTCGGCCGATCTCATCCAAGTCATCGCCTACACGTTCGCGGTTTTGGCGCCGATGGGCCTGCTGTTTGGCTTGATCTATGCGCGCACCAAGTCTTTGCTGCTGGTGGTTCTGCTGCACGGCCTCGTCGACGTGCTGCCGAACATGAATGAGTTCATCAGCATCTGGACCTGACATGAGCGATAAACCGCGCGGCCCTGTTTCGATCGAGTCACTGTCGGCGGAAGAGTGGAGCCAAGGCGTTCGCTACGGCGGCCGCGTCACCGTGCTGTCCGACACCAACGCCGGCAACCGCAAGATCGGCATCGCCATCGAAGTGCTGCAGCCCGGCAAGCAAAGCTGCCCGCACCATTATCACATGGTGGAAGAGGAACACATTGTCGGCCTCGAAGGGCAAGCCACGCTGCGGCTTGGCGACCAGCGTTATCCAATCAAAGCCGGCGACTATGTTGCGTTTCCCGCCGGCCAGCGCGCCGGCCACTGTCTGGTCAATGAAGGCGACGCGCCATTCAAGTTCATGATCATCGGCGATCGCGCGCCGAACGAGGTCTGCGTCTATCCCGATAGCGGCAAGATCAAAGTCTCAAATCTGGATCGTCTCGTCCTGCGGCACGGCGAGAGCCTGGACTATTGGGACGGCGAAAAAGCAAACGAGCCGCTCTGACCGAGCGGCTCGTGTCTTCGCCAATGCATGCTTCGCTTAGCGCAGCGACGTTGTACCCGTCACTGGCACGCCATTCAGCGTCGGCGTCGCCGCAGCGTTGACGTTGATCGTCTCGCTCGGCAGCGGCTGGCGCGCTAGCGACGCCGGCGCCCGTTGGATCACGCCATTGACGCGTCCGGCACGCGGCCCCTCTGCTGACGCCACATCGATGGCCATCGGCTGCGCGAACGTCTGCGCCACCTCGGTCACGCGGGTCAGCGTGCGCGGCGTACGCCGAACGCCGCTATCGGGCACATCGGCGTAAAACACGTGCGCGCCGATCTCTTGGCGGCCGACGCCATGGCTCGACCAAGAGGGGCGGATAGCGCGCGTGTGATAGAAGAGTGCGCCGCCGGTGGGATCGACCGATTGGCCAGAGAGCACTTCGCGCGCGATGCGCTGTGCTTGCTCCCAGGTCTCCAGCGCGATGCCGCCCGTGGCGTAGCGTTCCGGATTGGCGACCAGGCGCCGGTTCGGATCGCCGCGATTCCACACTGAGAATTGGTACGGCGTCATGATTACAGTTTCGAGGTTCTCGCCGAAGCGCGAACCAACCCGGTTCAGCATCACGTGTGCAACGGCGCGCATGCCGTGTTCGCCTTCGCTGCGCGCTTCGCCCCAAATGGTGGCGGCCAGCAGCCGCGCCTCGGCGTCGTTGACGACGACGTCTGACGACAGCGTATCAACTGCAGGCGCCGCGATTTGCTCGGGAACGAATCCGACGATGTGATGTTCGCCTGTTAGAACATCAGCCAGCGCTTCCGGATGAAGCGCAAAATTGAACGCTGCGGCCATGACGAGCACACTCGTTGCGCCGAGCGCGTGAATGGAATGTCCTGCGCTACGCTTTGCAGCGGCGCGGGCGGTTTTCTTATCGTCGGAGCGAGCGAGTCCGATCCATCGAGCGGCCATCTTGGTCTCTCTAGTTCGCGGCGCGTCGGGTGCGTGGCCAACGGCCGTGCCATGAAAAGAAGTTGGTCGCGTCCGCCCCGCAGTGCGCGTTGGACACAAGCGCCTTTCTACTTCTCCACAGGGCGGAAATGGGACGAGGAGGCGGCGCAAGCGCCTGATCCCGCCTCGTTTACCTTAGCATTCAGCAAGGTTGGGAACCATTGCTCAGGGCGCGTTCGCTTCGCGCGCAGCAAAACGGGCAGGAATCGAAGTTCCTGCCCGCCTCTGCTCATCAATGCTCGCGCGCTGTTACGAGCCCAACAACACAGTACGTTCGTACACTGGCTGCACGTGCCGAGATGTTGCGCCAAGCGCTTCGCGCAACGCTGCGATCTGTTCGGCTGACGCGGTGATCGGCGTGCTCAGCACATTCCACCGCACGCCTTCGCTGCAGGGGGGCGTCGTCAACGAACCGGCGTACGCAAAGTACGCGTGATCTGTCGGAATGAGCGAAGCGAAGTCGAGCGTGCCGAGTTGCGTTGCGTGTTCATCGCCTTGTTCGGTTGGCAGCGATGCGAGCAGGGCGGCAAGCGCCGGGTTTTCCTCACCTGCCGTGAAGAAGACGCCAAGCACCGCCAAGCGGCCTTCGCCGTTGCGATGCACGAAGTGGACTTCTGCCGGATAGGCGCGGCCATCGATCGTGTGCTCGGCCGGCGCGTGAAAGTGCAATTGCGCGAAGCTGAAGGCGTGATTGCCGATGAGCAGCGTGGAATTGTTTTGCTCCGGCGTGAATTGCAGCGTGTGGCCGTTGTTCACGAACCGGCCGCCTACGGCGGTGTAGTGCGGCGCGAGGTCGGCAAGATCGCTCTGCGGCGCGGCGCTGGAGAGATTGATTGGTGATTGCTCGTGGCCTGCGTTGCAGGTCGAAGCGAGGGTGCTCCAAGCAGCTTGATTAAGGTAGGTCCAATGGTCACCGCCGCCCGCAGTTGCGGCGTGCGGCGCTGGCGCGTGGCCTGCTGGTGCGTGCGGAGCGGCGTGGGCCCCGGCGGGGCCAAGCCCTGCGCCGTGCGCCTCTTGCGCGCCGTGCGCCGCGTCGCCGCCGTGATCAGCCGATTGAGACGAGCCGCTGCCGCAGGCAGCCAAAAACAGCGCGAGCGCAGCCGCCGCGTGACCAGAACGCATTAAGAAAATCTCCACCACCAGCCGCCGCTTCCTTGATGGAAGTCTCTGCGGAGTGAGGGAACTTTACCCGAGTGCGCTTAATTCCTGGTTAGGGGCGCTGCACGCTGGGCCTACCGCAGCTCGCTTTGGCTTTTCACGATGCGGCCCACGAGACCATACGTCTTCGCTTCTTCAGCCATCATCCAATAGTCGCGATCCACATCCTTCTTGATCTTCTCTGGCGGCTGGCCGGTGGCTTCCGCGAAGATACGGTTCAAGCGCTCGCGCATGCGCAGGATTTCCCGCGCCTGAATCTCTACATCGCTCGCCATGCCGCCGACGCCGCCGCGCGGTTCATGCAGCAAGAAACGCGTGTTCGGCAGGCAGAGCCGGCGCTCGCGCGGCACCGCGCAATAGATCAACGCACCTGCGCTGGCGACCCAGCCGGTGCCGAGCATCTGCACCGGCGCATCAATGAAGCGAATGGCGTCGTGGATCATGTCGCCGCTCTCGACGTGGCCGCCGGGAGAGGAAATCACGAACGTGATCGGCTTCGAATTTTGTGAGGAGAGCGCAAACAGGCGCTCGGTCACGCGACGCGCCTGGATGTCGTTGATCTCGCCGGTGAGCATCACCACGCGCGCTTCGAATAGCGCCTTTTCGATCACGTCGGGGGCATTGCGGCCGTCGGCGGGGTTCTTGTCTTTGTCTTCGTCGTCCAGGCGGTAGGTCATCTGGGGAAGGGCTCCTGATATCGGCTCACAGGTAGGCGGGTTCGGCCCGATTTCCTAGTCCGGGAGGCGTCCCCATCTACAGGGCTGATTTCGGTCGCAATCGGGGCGGAAAATTCCAGCTCGCGGAGGATGGCCATGCAATTATTGGTTATTGCGGCGTTTGCCCTGGCGGCGGTGACCCCCTTCATGGGCGGGACCCCGAATCCAGGGGCTGACGCGGGGTATAGCGAAGACGCCGACGACGCCGCCCAGCCGGTGGAAACCGAGCCGGACGGCGACTGAAGCGCGCTAGTTCGGGCGGCTTTCGGCGCTGTTGGTCCGGCCGGCACGATCGTTGTGGCGGCCCTCGGCGATCTCTTCGATCATCTTGGCGCAGAAGGCCGGCAGATCGTCCGGCTTGCGAGATGTGACCAAGCCGCGATCGACTACGACCTCCTCGTCAACCCACGTCGCGCCAGCATTGGTGAGATCCATCTTTAGCGACGGCCACGACGTGACCTTCCGGCCCTCTACGCCGCCGGCGTCGATCAGCGTCCACGGACCATGGCAGATCGCCGCGATCGGTTTGTCGTCTTCCACAAAGCGGCGGATAAAGGCGATCGCTTCCGGCTCGATGCGCAGGCTGTCCGGATTGGCGACGCCGCCCGGCAGCACCAGCGCATCGTAGGTGGAGGCGTCGGCTGCTGAAAGCAGCGTATCGACCTTGGTCTTGTCGCCCTTCTGGTCGTGCTTCATGCCTTGGATCTCGCCCGACTTGGGCGAGACGATCTCAACGGTCGCGCCTGCGTTCTTCAGCGCCTTTACGGGGTCCGTGAGTTCCGACTGCTCGAAACCGTCTGTCGCCAATACGGCGACTCTTTTGCCGGCAAGCTGATGCGCCATGTTCGTCTCCTTGGTTGTGGGTAGGCCAGGAGAACGGAAGCGCGCGCGCGATGTTCCGATTTTTGCTGAGTCGTCCTAGGGTGCCGTCACAACGAGGGGCGATGAGCGACGTCTTTATCTCCTACAAGCGCGAGGAACGTGATCGCGCCGAAGCGCTGCACGCGCTTTTGCTCGATCTCCACGTCTCGTCCTGGTTCGACGCCCGCTTACCTATCGGCGAAGCCTGGGAGCCGCGTCTGGAGAAGCAGCTCCGCGACGCCAAGGCGATCGTCGTGTGCTGGTCGCACGCCGCTGCGCAATCGCCTTATGTGCGCAAAGAAGCGGAGATCGCTTGCGAACGCAGCATCATCGCGCCGGTGCGCTTCGACAGCGTCGAGCTCCCGCAGCCCTTCAATAGCTTTCAAATCGCCGATCTCACCAATTGGAGCGGCAACGAAGATCATCCAGAGCTTTTGAAGATGCTTGAGCGCATCGAGGTGCTGCTCGGCCAACGCAACATCGCTCGTAACGCCAAGCTGCGCGCTGGCGGTCAGCAACCGATCCTGGTGGACGCGCTGCGTGCGTTGCTCGTCGATCTCGCCCGCGCCAATGGTCCGCCGCTCACCTACACCGCCGCTCAACGCGAATTGAAGCGGCACGCAGACCAGCAGGGCCTACTGATCAGCGAATTCGACCAGCACGCGCTCTGGGGCGCGCTCGACGCCATTACCGATCAAAACCGAAGTCGCCGCGAGCCGCCTTTGGCGGTGCAAGTGGTCAGCGCCACGACTGGCAGGCCGGGTAAGGGCTATTGGCAAAAGCACGTCTTCTTGAAAGGCAGAGGCGACGAACTCGAACGGCTCGTGTTCGAGCGCCACCTCGCTGACGTGCGCAATTATGATTGGCCCCAGGATCAGACGGGCTAAGCGCGCTTCTCCTCCAAAATACGCGTCAGCCGCTCAACAGCAGCAGTAAGCGCGGCGATTTCCTGTTCACGCAGGAGATCGATTTTCTGGTGCAGCGTTTCGATCTCAAGCTCAGCTTTGCAGTTGATTTCGTAATCATCGATGTTGCGGCGCCGATCGAGATCGGCTTGCCGGTTCTGGCTCATCATGATGATTGGCGCGGTGTAGGCCGCCTGGAACGACAGCAGTAGGTTCAGCAAAATGAACGGGTAAGGATCGACCCGCGAACTGCTCAGCGCATTGAACAACAGCCATGCGATCAAAAGCGCCGATTGCACCAGGATAAAGCGCCATGATCCCACGAGCGCCGTCAGCGCGTCGGCGGCGCGATCACCCCAGCTCTGCGGTTTGTCGAGATCAGGCGGCGCGTACCGCCGCTTTTGCGCTTCAAGGCGCAGCTGCTCGAGAGTTTCTGGGATGTCGGACATAGGCTGCTCCGCAAAATTGCGCAGCGAGCCTAGCCTTTATCGCCGCTTTCGTCGTGCACCCGGTCAAAGAGCGCATTGAACGCCGCTACCGCAGCGCGTGGCCCTTCCGGATGCGACCAGACGCCGGCCGACACCGCAATGAAATCTGCGCCGGCGCGCACCAACGGCTCGGCGTTCTCCACACTGATGCCGCCGATGGCGACGCACGGCGTCTCCATCGTCTCCTGCCAAATCTCAAGAATCTCGGGCTCGGTCCAATGCAGCGGCTCTTTAGTCCCCGTCGGATAAAACGCCCCAAACGCCACGTAGTCAGCGCCGGCCGCGGCCGCGTCGTAGGCGAGGTCGCGCGAGTTGTGCGCGGTGACGCCGACGATGCGATCCCGCCCCATCAGCGCGCGCGCCTCCGCGTAGCTCGCATCGCTCTGACCCACATGCACGCCATCAGCGCCGAGCTTAGCCGCAAGGTCCGGGCGGTCGTTCAGGATGAAAGCCGCATCCGCCGCGTGCACGATCGGCATCAGCGCCGCGCCGATGCGCAAAATCTCTGCGTCAGGCTTATCCTTCAAGCGCAACTGCACGCACGCGACATCGCCGCCGGCCAACGCATCGCCAAGCGTCTGCGAAAACGCCGCCAACTCGAATGTTGGCGGCGTGATCAGATAAAGGCGGCAGCGTTCGCGGCTCAAACTTAAGCCGCCTTCTGACGCTCGAGCAATTCGTTCCACTTGCCCTGAGAGGCGAGGCCGTTCATGCGCGCGCGGTGCAGGAACGCGGCTTGCGCGGCGGCGACGTTGTCAGCCTTACCGCTCCACGCCTTTTGCGGCGCAGCTTGCAGCGCGCGGCCGTAGCTGAACGTCATTTGCCACGGGAAGCCGCCAATCTCGTTCATGCGCGAGAGGTGCGCGGTCGCGAGTTCGTCGGACTGGCCGCCGGAGAGATAGGCGATGCCCGGCACCGCGCTCGGCACGGTGGCCTTCAGCGCCGCGATCGTGCGCTCGGCGACCTCGTCGATGCCGGCCTGGCGCACGCTGCCTTTGCCGGAGACGATCATGTTTGGCTTCAGCACAATGCCTTCCAGCGCCACGCGTTGCTCAGCCAGTTCGCCGAACACGGTCTGCAGCACCCAGCGCGTAACCTCGTCGCAGCGCGCGGCGTCGTGCGTCCCGTCCATCAGAACTTCGGGCTCAACGATCGGGACGATCTGCTCTTGCTGGCAGATGCGCGCGTAGCGGGCCAAGGCGTGGGCGTTCGACTTGACGCAAGCCCAGGTCGGGATGCCGTCGGCGATGTCGATCACGGCGCGCCACTTCGCGAACCGGGCGCCGCGCTCATAGTAGTTGCGGAGGCGCTTGGAGAGGCCGTCCAGCCCCTTCGTCACCGTCTCGTTTGGGAAGCCGGCCATTTTGCTGGCGCCCTTATCGACCTTGATGCCTGGGATGGCGCCGTTGGCGGTGATGATATCGACCAGCGGCGTGCCGTCGGCGGCGTCCTGGAAGAGCGTCTCTTCGAACAGGATGACGCCCGAAACGTAGCTCATCGCTTCCTTGGCGCGAAACATCAGCTCGCGATAATCGCGGCGGTTCTCTTCAGTGTTCTCAACGCCGATCGCATCGAAGCGCTTCTTGATCGTGCCGGTGCTTTCGTCGGCGGCCAGGATGCCCTTGCCCGGCTGCACCATATCGTCAGCGACTTTGTTCAATGCTTCGAGATTCACGTGTCCGGCCCCGCAACTGATTGGATGGCCGGTGTCTAGCGCGGGTTTCGCAAAAACGCCACGCCGGGCAGGGACATGGGGAAAACTTTGCCAGCAAACCGCCTATGCGGTGTTGGAGGCCTCACCCCCGCAGAGCCTCCACCCCCGGCAGCGGCTTTCCTTCCATCCACTCCAAAAACGCGCCGCCTGCGGTCGAAACGAACGTCATATCCCCGCCCACGCCCGCATGGTTCAGCGCCGCGACCGTGTCGCCGCCGCCGGCCACCGCGATCAGCTTGCCGTTCTTGGCGCGCGCCGCTGCGTGACGCGCCGCCGCGACCGTGCCGTGGTCGAACGGCGGCGTCTCGAACA
Organism: Terricaulis sp.; assembly: GCA_034439495.1. GTDB lineage: Bacteria > Pseudomonadota > Alphaproteobacteria > Caulobacterales > Aquidulcibacteraceae > Vitreimonas. The sequence continues at coordinate 44,808 of JAWXAM010000028.1, forward strand.
CGCCCAGCGGGCCGTTCCAGATCAGCGTGTTGGATTCATCCATAGCCTTGGTCAGCCGCGCGATGGTTTCAGGGCCGGCATCGAGGATGCGCTCGTCATCATCGATGTCGCCCAGGCCGCGCACGAACGCCGGCGCGCGCGCGTCGAGCTTTTCCGCCACGATCGTATCGATCGGCAGCAGCAGCTCGCACTTGTGCTTGCCCGCAAGGCGCATGATTTCGCGCGCGGTGTCGGCCAGGTCCTTCTCGCAATAGGAGGCGCCGACTTCCCAGCCTTGCGCGTGCAGGAACGTGTTCGCCATCGCTCCGCCGATCGCCAGCTTGTCGAGCTTGGTGACGAGGTTCTTCAACAGATCGATCTTGGTCGACACCTTCGAGCCGCCGACGATGCCGAGCACCGGCCGGCGCGGATTGCCGAGCGCCGCATCCAGCGCATCGAGCTCCGCTTCCATCGCCTTGCCCGCATAGGCTGGCAACGCATGCGCGAGCCCTTCGGTGCTGGCATGCGCGCGGTGCGCGGCGGAGAATGCGTCGTTGACGTAAAAATCACCGAGCTGCGCGAGCGCTTTGACCAAGTCCGGATCATTCTTTTCTTCGCCGGCATGAAAGCGCGTGTTCTCCAACAGCACGACGCCGCCCGGGGCCAGCGCTGCAATCGCGCTTGCTGCGGGCTCGCCGATGCAATCGTCCGCAAACGCCACCGGCGCACCGAGCAGCGCCGAAAGCGGCGCGGCGAGCGGCTGTAGCGACATCCCCGGCACGCGCTTGCCCTTGGGCCGATCGAAGTGCGCCAGCAGCGCTACTTTGCAGCCCTTCGCGGTCAGCGCCTGGATCGTCGGCAACGCCGCGCGCAGGCGCGTGTCGTCGCTCACAGCGCCATCGGCCATCGGCACGTTGAAATCGACGCGGACGAGGGCGGTCTTATTCGACGGCGCGTCTGCAATGCGGCGGAAACTCACAAATGCCCTCCTGTGGCGAGGCCGATCCAATACAGCACGCCCAATACAGCGCCAATCATGACAAGCGCCAGCAGCGCGTTTGTCGCGCGCCGGGCGAGCGGCATCGCCGCCAGCGGCGCACGCCGCGTCCATGCCCAGCTGATCACAGCGCCAAGCGCAATCAGCGCTGCATATGCCGCCGGAGCGTTGGCGATGCCAGCGATGAACGCCAGCGCCGCGAACGCGAGATCGGTGAAAGCAGAGCTGATGTTCGGGCGCCGCATCATCGGCTTAGCTCATCAGAAAATCGCGCTTGCCCAGCTCAACGCCGTTCGCCCGCAGGATCGCGTACGCAGTGGTGGCGTGGAAATAGAAGTTCGGCATCGCCCATTGATTGACGTAGTCGAGGCCTGAGAATTTCAGTTCGGCGTTTGGAATCTTCACGCTGATCTCGCGGCTCTCAGCGCCGTCATACGCGTCCGGCTTGAAGCTTTCGACGATGCCGATGACGCGGCGGATGCGCGCTTGCAGCTCCGCGAACGTTGTTTCCGTATCTTCGATCGCTTCGATCTGGTGGCCGGTCAGCCGCGCCGCCGCGCCCTTGGCGTGATCGGTGGCGATCTGCACTTGGCGCATCAGCGGAAACATGTCCGGCGCAAGCCGCGCATTCAGCAAAGTCGCGGGATCGATGTCCTTCGCCTTCGCGTGATTTTCGGCTTTGGTCAGGATCGCGGAAAGATTGTTGAGCATGCGCACGAATACGGGCGCGCTGATCGCGTGCATGGAAAGCTTCGTCATTGGATGGGTCCCCTAGAAAGAACCACCCATGCCGAGGCCCAACCAATAGGCGCCGCCGAGGATGGCGAGAAGCACAGCGATGGCGAGCGACGTTTGGCTTACCCACGCTTTGCCGCGCAACCTGTTCAGGACCGCGCGGCGTGTCCAGCTCCAATAGGCCAGCATGCCGAACGCCGCCAGCCCCGCCGTCCACAGCGGGCTGTTGAAAAGGCCGCATGCGAATATTGCGATGGCGAAGAAAAGATCGCCAAACGCAACTGCGAGATCGTCGGGTCTGCGGCGTGAGCGCATGGCGCACATGCAGCCACAATCACCGCAGCTTGGCGCGCGCCTTCAACTGACGTGTGCGTTTCTCACCGCGCAGGCGAGCGATTAACGCAACGCGTTCAGCAACCACGCCATTGCAAACCCCGCCCACGGAAACGCAAAGCCGCTGCCGATCGCGAGCGCGATGCTGGGGCCGTCAGAGCCGGTCAGCCGCGGCGCAAGATAACGCTCGCTCGCCACCCAAGCCGCCAGCATGCCGATGATGAAGATCCCATAGGAGAGCCCCATCCGCTCACACGCCAGCAGCGCCAGCGCAAACCCCAGAGCCATTCCCCAAAGTTGTCCTTTGGCGACTGGCGTCAGGTGAGGGAGGCGGAATTTCATTGTTCGCCTCCCGCGCGCTCCTAAATCAACTTGCCCATCGCCACAGCCGTATCGGCCATGCGGTTCGAGAAGCCCCACTCGTTGTCGTACCAGCTCAAGATCGAGCAGAACTTGCCTTCCATCACTTTGGTCTGGTCGTTGTGGAAGACCGACGAGTGCGGATCGTGGTTGAAATCCATCGAGACGTTCGGCGCGTCGGTGTAGCCGAGAATGCCTTTGAGCGGGCCATCGGCGGCGGCTTTGATCGCCGCGTTGATCTCTTCCTTCGTCGTCGCCTTCTTCGCCACGAACTTGAAGTCCACCACCGAGACGTTCGGCGTCGGCACGCGGATCGAGATGCCGTCGAGCTTGCCCTTCAAATCGGGGATCACCAGGCCAATCGCCTTCGCCGCGCCCGTCGACGTCGGGATCATGTTCAGCGCCGCGGCGCGGCCGCGATAGAGATCCTTGTGCAGCGTGTCCAAAGTCGGCTGGTCGCCGGTGTAGGAGTGGATCGTCGTCATCATGCCGTGATCGATGCCGATCGCGTCATGCAGCACGCTCACCACCGGCGCGAGGCAATTGGTCGTGCAGCTCGCGTTCGAGATCACGATGTGATCCTTCGTCAGCTGCTGATGGTTGACGCCGTACACCACCGTGAAATCCGCCCCATCCGCCGGGGCCGAGACGATCACGCGTTTCGCGCCGCCGTCCAAATGCAGCGCCGCCTTGTCGCGCGCCGTGAAGATGCCGGTGCACTCCAGCGCAATCTCGACGCCCAAATCCTTGTGCGGCAGCTCAGCCGGGTTCTTGATCGCCGTAACCTTGATCTTGCCGCGGCCGATATCGATCCAATCCTCGCCCGACTTCACCTCGCCCGGGAAGCGGCCATGGACGCTGTCGAAGCGCATCAGGTGGGCGTTGGTCGCGACCGGCCCGAGATCGTTGATGGCGACGACTTCGATGTCCTTGCGGCCGCTTTCATGGATCGCCCGCAGAACGTTCCGGCCAATGCGCCCGAACCCGTTGATCGCCACCTTCACGCTCATGAACTTGCTCCCGATTTTGTGCGGCTGGGATAGCTGCAAAGGGCGCTTGCGTCCACGTCCGGAACCGCAATGCAGGCTTTCACCGAATCGGCCGCGGGCGTAACATTTGGTCGCAATGGTGAGCGATTCCCCATCCGCGCAGGCATGGGCCGAAAGGCTAGGCGCCGCTTTGGGCGAACTGGAAGGACGTCTGGACCAGCTGGAACCAGGCGCGGCGCCGGAGCTTATCGAAAAGGCGCTCGCGGAGCCGGTCCGCGCTTTGAGCGCCGCCGCACGGGAGGCGGTCGGTTGATGCAAAAAGTCGTCAACATACTGAACCGCGATTTCACGATCGAATGCGTCGAAGGCGATTGCCGCCGGCTCGAGGATTTGGCCGCCACCCTGAACACGCGCCTCGCCAGCTTTTCCGGCGACGATGACGCCATGCGCCGCCTTGTGGTCACCGCGCTCTCGCTTTTAGACCAGAACCAAGCCGCCAGCGCCGCCCTTGTCCGCGCCCGCAATGAGATAGAGCGCCTGAGCGACATGGTCGTCGAAGCCCAGATCGAGGCGGCCAAAGCCGGCCAGCCCGTGATCGATGAGCGCGGCCGCGTCGATGCGCTGCGTGTCGCCCAAGGCGCTGCTTGAGCGCGACGCCCAGACACCCTAGATTCAACGCGGGCGGTTACTGCGGCGTTCGAGAGGCGCTTTCATCCCAGGGACCGTATCATCTCTCTCGGGAGCTGGCTCTGTCGCGGACCCTGGTCTGCAGCACCTGGCGCCCACCTAACTTGTTAGGGTTCGAGAGGATGAGCATTCCTTCCGGCGCATGTGGTTTCCGCCCAACCGCTTTTCCGGGTTCAGCATGACTGACCCCGCCCTCGAATCCGCCAAGGCCGACGCGCGCATGATGATGCGCGCCGAGCGCAGCGCGCTCGAGCCGGGCGACGCGTCACTCAAGCTCATCGAAAACTTCCCACTCGAACTTGCGCGTCTCTCACCCGTCGCCGGCTATTGGCCGGTTGGCGGCGAGATTGATGGCCGCCCCTTGCTCGCCGCGCTCGCCAAAGCCGGCCGAACCGTCGCGTTGCCGCGCATGGAAAACCGCACCGGCCCCGCGCGTTTCCTCGCCTGGCGCGGCACTGAACCACTCACCGCCGACGCTTTCGGCGTGCCATCGCCGCCCGCGAACGGCGCCGATCTCTCACCGCGACTTTTCCTCGTGCCGCTGCTCGCTTTCGACCGTCGCGGCGGGCGCCTCGGGCAGGGCGGCGGCCACTACGACCGCATCATCTCGCTCTACCGCGCCCACGGCGCCATCGCCGCTGGTTTAGCTTACGCCGAACAAGAAATGGACGCGGTGCCAACGGGTCCCCACGACGCGCACCTGGATTGGATCATCACGCCCAAAGAAGCGATCCGCTGCCGCGTCGAGGGATTGCGCGGGCGGGGTTGAGTCTGCTTCCGCCCTCAAGCGGACATTGCGCAATCTATCGGCATCCGGCAGCAATTCGCCGATTGCAGACATTCGCGTCAGTCATAGTCCAGCGGCATTGATCTGTGGTGCACGTCGACCTCAACAACGCGACCGGCTTGGTCGAAAGTGAATTCAACCGACATGCCAGACGAGAATCCTGGTCCGCTGGAGAGTCTGCAGCTCAACAGTTCAAACGTCCACGCACCGGCCCCGCGGTGCTCCTGGATGCGAACCGAGGGATGATAGAACCATCGATAACGGTGCAGTCCTGGTCCAGCCTCGCTCTGCTCGGGTTCACCGAAACTCCTACGAATTGCCTGCTGATTGGTTCTACCGACTTCCACCACCACGGTGTCGAGCACGGTCGGCGCGGTCACACCACAATGAGGAATCACTGCCGCGACACCGCGCCGAGGGGTGCTTCCGGCGCAGGCGGAAAGCACCAAGCAAAAGGTCAGAATAGAGAAGAGCCTCATACGCAATAGTATGCTCGATACGATGCGAACCGAAAGCTAACTCTCAACGCGTACCAATCATGACTGGCTCAGTCGCTCCATTCGTGACGCTCGCGTCAGCGTCCGGCCATCGCCGAACTCAGACATTCGCTGGGGAATTGGGCCACGGCTGCCACCAAGCCTTCGGGTCATCGTTTAGCCAATCGAACGTCGCTTTGAACTCACGGACCAGACCTGGGTTGAAGGCGAGCGCCAGACGCGCCTTCCATTCAGGGAAGTACGACTTGCGCTCAAACCCGCGCGAGTAGCCGATGCTGCGCATCGCGCGTTGCTGCCAGTCTGAGAAGTGGCGCTCCATCGGAAATGGGAAAGGCACATTCTTCGGTTCGCCCAGCAATACGGGCGGATTAGGGGACCAGCGATCATAGAGGTCCAGAAGGTAAGTCGGATAATCGGGGACCGTCTCAATGACCCGCATCACCCAATCGCGCGTCTCTTCGCGCGTGATAGCGCCATTAAGATCGCACGCCAGGACGAACGCGATTGTCTCTGGATGATCCCTCGTTAGCCCGACCACTCTGCGCCGCCTCACCACTCAGACTCGTAGTAAGAGACACGGTCCAGCGCGTCTCGGCAAACTCCGGGCCAATAGTAGCCGATTAGACAAATTCCTACCAATGTCCGCTTTCGTAGTCAGGAGACGGCGATAGCTGCCCTTTGGCGAAAAGCGGACCCGCGCAAGTAAGGAGCATCCACAATGACCACCCGCGTCGCATCCTGCAGCTGCGGACAGCTCCATCTGACCTGCGAAGGCGAGCCGGTGCGCGTGTCCATCTGTCATTGTCTCGAATGCCAAAAGCGCACCGGCAGCGTTTTCGCGGCGCAAGCGCGTTTTCCGAGCGCGCACGTCAGCATCGAAGGCCGCGCCTCGAATTGGTCGCGCACCGGCGAGAGCGGCGGCTCGGCGACGTTTGGCTTTTGCCCTGTGTGCGGCTCAACCGTGTACTGGGAAGCCGATGGCATCCCAGGATTTGTCTCAATCGCAGTCGGCGCCTTCGCCGACCCAAACTTCCCGCCGCCCTTCGTCTCCGTCTACGAAGAACGCGCACACAAGTGGGCGTTCGCGGCGCACGAACTCACCATGGAACATCACGCTTAAGCGCGCGCGCCTCAACCTTCGACGCGCGTTTGCCGGTCGTACTCTTGCGGATCGAGCTTGCAGTAATTGAGTTCCGTCTCGAAATGCTGCGACGCGCGAACATCATGCGGCAGTGCTTCGCTCGAGTCGTCAGCCGTCAAAGCTGAAACGCGCATCGCGCACCAAGCTTGGCGCATTTCCAGCGGCGCATCAGCGCTCGGCGCTTCGATTGGCGTCGTGATGGTAGTATGGGCGTTCATGCGCTGCTCCTCGTTCGAATTGTAGATTGCGTGACGAGAACGGCCCCCGGATCGTGATGTTCCGCAATCGCATCAATCGAGCGCGCATCCCTGCGGCTCGGCGCGATTACGGGGATAGAGCCGCACAAATCCGACCGAGTGCAAACCGCGCTTATCATCCGCGCATCGCTCCGCTGGAGGGCAGTTGGCCAATGTTCGACCCAATGCGACGAGCGATATGATTGAGCGTGAAGCGCTGTGAGAGCAGCGCTGAAGCCCGAGGGAAAGCCCTGATAAGGCGGAAACGACGGGAGTACGCACCGGGGACTGTCAACGAACAAGACAGCCTGCACGCTGCCGGCGCTGAGCCACGGGAGTGAAAAACCTCCTCGCGCCAAGCCGGTAGAAGAAGATCATGGGACGCGATGGATCGCGTCTATTTCGCGCTGTTCACGCAGCGCACTAAGAGACGAGACCCATCGCGTCCCGCTCTCCAATTTTTCCGGCGAAAGCCAACAAGGATGACGCGCGCCTGCAGCTAGCCTGCGACGCGGCAACCATACTCGCCATCGACCACAGCCTCAGCGCTGATCGCACCGAACAGCACACTGGCGCGCACCACGTCGCCCTCTTGCGTCACAGTGATGGAGTCGCGCGCATCTTCCGGAAAATCGGCGATGCAGCTTTCCATGCTGCGGCCGCTGACATGGAGGCACGAGCAAGTTTGTTTAGCGGCATAGCCGGTGGCGATCTGCGCATACGCAACTTGGCCGCGTAGGCCGAAATAGCCGCCGACGATCACCGCCAGCACCACGATGACCACACCAGCCAGAATCCAGCGTTTGCGCGACACCGGCGCCTCCCCCTATGCTCATCGTCACCATAGCGAAGGGGGAAGGGCGCGTCATGCTGCGTAGCGTGCTCATTGCGGCAGTTCTGGTTTTCGCAGCGTCAGCGCATGCGCAAACGCTGCACCCGCTGCCGGCTCAGCCAGCCGGCGTTGCGTGGCCGACGCAGGAATGGGCCGAAGCGCCATTGCCTGCCGATGTCGATCGCGCTGCGTTCGATCTTGCCGTCACTGAAGCCTTTTCCGGCCCGCACGAAACCTTGGGCGAAACCCGCGCTGTTTTGATCATCCAAGGCGGCCGCATCGTGTTCGAGCGCTACGCCGATGGCTACACCCGCGATACGCGCCTCAATTCATGGTCGGTCGCAAAATCGATCACGCACGCCATGGTCGGCGCCGCCGTCCTGCAAGGCCGCGTCGCCATCGATACGCCGATGGGCAGTCCGCACTGGCGCGCCAGCGATCGCCGCGCCTCGATCACCTGGCGCGACTGGCTGCAAATGGTCGATGGCCTCGCCTACAATGAGAATGCCGAGAACGTCGCTGAAGCCGGCAACGCCCGTATGTTGTTTGGCGATGGTCGCCGCGATGTTGCGCGCTGGGCCGCGAGCTTGCCGCTGATCCACGATCCCGGCACGCATTGGAATTACACTTCCGCCGGCACGATCCTGATTTCAGACGCGCTCACCCGCGCCATCGTGCCCGATCCGCGCGACGCTGCAGATCGGCGCAATCGCATGCGCAGCTGGATGAACACGTCGCTGTTCGAACGCATCGGCATGCGCCCGTTGGTCGAGTACGATCCGCAAGGCCTGTTCTACGGCAGCTCACTCGTCTGGGCGACGGCGCGCGACTTCGGCCGCTTCGGTTATCTGTATCTGCGCGGCGGCGTCTGGGACGGCCAACGCGTGCTGCCCGAAGGCTGGGTGGATTTCGCCCGCACGCCGGGGCCCGATGCGGATACCGACGTGTACGGCGCGCAATGGTGGCTGACGCCGCCGACTGGCCCTGGCCGCCCCGACCGCTCGCTGATCACCGACAATGCAATGGCGGACGCGTTTTCCGCCCAAGGCCATGAAGGGCAGATCATCGTCGTTGTGCCGTCCAAGGATTTGGTGATGGTGCGGCTTGGCCTGTTTCACGGCGGCGTGGAATCATGGGACGCGCTAGGCGATTGGTCGACGCGCCTGATCGGCGCTTTCGGCGATCGGCCGGCGCAATAAGTCAGAGGAGTTGGCAATGTCAGATGAAGTGAAAGCGCAATGCGCGAAGCTGCTCCGCGATGCCGGCTTCAAATACCTGGCGGCGGAGATGGAGCACGGCTCACTCTCGGCGCTGGCGAAGGACGAGCCGTTCTTCCTGCTGTGCGGGCGTGACCGGCTGGCGCCGACCGCGATCAAGGCGTGGATCGAAGCGGCGCGGATTTCAAACGTGCCGGATCACAAACTCGAATCCGCGCACGAGACGATCGAGGCCATCGAAGGCTGGCCGGGCGATCGGCACTATCCGGATTAGTGATAGGTCGCGAGCGCAGCGTGAGCGCGGTCGAGGCCTTCATAGAGGATAGGCCGCACGTCGCTCTCACGCGCGCGCACAGCCGTCATCGCGAGCGAGGAGAGGGTGTCGGAAGCTTCGTATTCGCTGTTCATCTGCGCCAACAGCGCAACCGAATGCGCCCGATCGGCAAACACAGCGGCGCCCGGGCCGCGCGCTTCGATCACCCGCATGCGCAATTGGCGCAGCGCCGTTGTCAGCGGGGGAGGCGTGCCGGCGCAATCATCATGGCGGCGTTCGCGCAGACGCAACGCAGCGCGTACACGCCGGCGGTCAGGCCCGAAATAGTTCTGATGATCAACCCACAACATAGCCACTGCATCGCGCCCATTCTGGACGCACCTTTTCAACGTGGGACCACCATACAGGAGATGTGCTTAGCATTGCGTTAGAGAAACTGGAAAAAGCGTGGTCAATGCGCGTTATGCACGCCGCCAGATTTCCTCATTCTGCGCTGCACGGACGTCGTTCAAGGCAAATCCCAAGCGCGCAATCAGCGCCAGCGAGCGCGTATTGCGCCTGTCGATCGTGGCTGAGAATGAAACTGCGCCAGATTGGGACATCGATTGCAGCGCTGCTTCCATAGCTTCACCTGCATAGCCTTTGCCCCAAACACACGGCGCAAACATGTAAGCAACCTCGACCGACTTTGATTGCGCTACGGTCGCTTCCACCATGCCGACTGCCTCCTCGCCGTCACGCGTCCACACCGTCCAGTTCAGCCATTGTTCGGCACGGCCCGGAGCAACACTCTGCGCAATCCTCGCAAACCGCGCCTCAACGTCGCTCGGTGACGCAGGCGGGGCGCGCTCGATCCACGCGTACATGGCCGGATCGCGCAGCACGTCCCAAAACGCCGCCGCATGGGCGATCTCGATTGGGCGGAGCACCAACCGCGCTGTGGCCAACTCGGTCGGCTGCCCCGTCAGCATCAGAGCCCAACCAGCCCGCGCACATCCGCCGGCGTTTTGCCTGCTTCGCGCAGCGCCCGCAGCGTTGCGCTCTGATCGCGTTTGGCGAGACGCTTGCCATCTTCGCCCAGCACCAGCCGGTGATGGCGATAGACTGGCTGCGGCAGCTCCAACAATCTTTGCAGCAGCACATGCAGGTGCGCCGCCTCACGCAAGTCCTCGCCGCGGATGACGTGCGTGACGCCCTGCAGCGCATCGTCCCATACCGAAGCGAGGTGGTAACTCGTACCAAAGTCCTTCCGCGCCAGCACGACGTCGCCGTGCCGCTCCGGCTCGGCGCGCACCAGCCCGCTCTCATCTTCGAACACGAGCGTGAAGTAAGCTGGACCCAGAGCCGCACGCGCTTTCTTCAACGAGAGCCGCCACGCGAACGTGTCGCCATCGGCCAGACGCTGCGCTTCTTCGCCCGGCGGCAATGCCTCGCCGGTGAAGCGTTCATCAACCGCGCCATGCGGCGCAGACGCGATCGCCTCGGCGATTTCCTTGCGCGTACGGAAGCAGCGATAGACCAGATTGCGCTCGATCAGACTTTGCAGCGGCGCGGCGTACTCGGCCATGTGCGCCGATTGGCGCCGCACCGGCTCTTCCCAGCTCAGGCCAAGCCAGGCGAGGTCTTCAAAAATCGCGTTCTCGAACTCAGGCCGCGAACGCCCCACGTCAATGTCTTCGATCCGCACCAAAAAGCGCCCGCCCGCCTCGCGCGCCGCATCAAACGCCGTCAGCGCCGAAAGCGCGTGGCCGAGGTGCAGATAGCCGGTGGGCGAGGGGGCGAAGCGGGTGACGAGCATAGAAGCTCTTTAGCATCCCGCTTCCCGGAAGCAGCCCCGGCCTTGCGCCGGGAAGCATTGGAGGTTGCGTTGTTCGGAGTCAGCGCTACCTACCGCCTATGACAGTTTTTCTCGATGGCCCGCGGATGCCGCCGGCGCGTGGCGGCAAGCCGGATGCTTTGGTGATCTTGCTCCATGGCTACGGCTCAAACGGCGCCGATCTGATCAGCCTTGCGCCGTACCTCGCGCCATTGCTGCCCGGCGCTGTGTTCGTTGCGCCAAATGGCATTGAGGATGTGCCGCAAGCGCCCGGCGGCTTTCAGTGGTTTCCGATCTCCAATCTCGATCCGCACTTGATGGAAAGCGGCGCCCGCGCCGCGGCCCAATCGATCGATCGCTTTATCGATCGCGAATTGGAGAAGTACGGCCTCGACCCCAGCCGCCTCGCGCTGGTTGGCTTCAGCCAGGGCACGATGATGGCGCTGCACATCGGGCTACGCCGCGAAAAGCAGATCGCCGGAATTCTTGGCTTCTCCGGCGTGCTCGTCGGCGCTCGAAATCTGAAAGAACAGATGCGCTCAAAGCCGCCGGTTCTGCTCATTCATGGCGACCGCGATCCGACCATTCCGATCCCCGCCATGTTCGATTCGGCCGAGGCTTTGGCCGAAGCGGGCCATGGCGCCCAGTGGCACATCTCCTACGGCGTACCGCATTCGATCGGCCCTGACGGGCTGGACCTGGGCGGCGCATTCCTCGCCAATTGCCTGAAAACGCAGAAAATCCTTGCGGCAAGCTGAGGCTTTTGCGCCACTTGTCCGCACTGTCACGAAGCTGTCGCCGCAAATCAGATAAGGCTGACATCGCGCCGGGCCGGAATCTCGTGTAGGCTCGCCCGCAGCATAGGAGCCACGGTCTTCAGTTCACTGAACCTCATCCGCCTCCAGATTCTTTCGCGGCTGCATTGGAGCGGCCGCCAATGAACGTATCCAGCGCTCCTTTGACGGGATGGCCGGCGCTGGTGCTCAACGCCGATTTCCGGCCGTTATCGTATTATCCGCTCTCGTTGTGGCCCTGGCAGGAAGCGGTGAAAGCCGTCTTCCTCGAGCGCGTTGATGTAGTCGCGCATTACGACCAGGTGGTGCATTCGCCCTCGTTCGAGATGAAGTTGCCCAGCGTTATCTCGCTGCGTGACTATGTGCATCAGGATCGCCCGCCGGCATTCACGCGCTTCAACGTCTTCCTGCGCGATGGCTTCGCTTGCCAATATTGCGGCAGCCCGGACGATCTTACGTTCGACCATGTCTTGCCGCGCTCCAAAGGCGGACGCACGACGTGGGAGAACATCGTCACCGCCTGCGCGCCGTGCAATCTGCGCAAAGGCGGCAAGTACGCCCATCACAGCGGCATGCGCCCGTTCCGCAAACCGCGCCGCCCGAACATGCACGAACTGCAACACGTCGGCCGCCGCTTCCCGCCGCACCATTTGCACGAAAGCTGGATGGATTATCTCTACTGGGACGTCGAACTCGACGCTTAGCGCTTAGAGTGGATGGCGCGTGGCACTCTGAATCCAGCTATCCGGTGCATAGCCGAACGCTACACCCGTGCTTTTGCTTTCCGGGGCCTCGCGCGCTTGGTTGTAGAACTCGGCAAACTCATCGGCGGCGGCGTGGAGGACCGCATGCGATTTCGCTTCGATGTTCAGGGCCATCGAGCGGGCTTGCGCCAGATGCGCTTCCATCGGCAGCCCAGCTGTCGCTAGGGCGGCGGCCGCCACGGCTAAAGCTTGCACGCAATTCATCGAACTCTCCCGCGCGCTCGTGCGGCGCGGGGGGAGGTATGGCGCTCTTAGGTTTCGGCCGTTCGTCGCCGCTGCAACAAAGCTGAAATGTTAGGTGGCGGCGGCCACTTTGGCAGCGGTGTCGTCGAAGGTGTCCTTCAGCGCATCGCCGAGCAACGTCACGCTGGCGATGATGGCGACCGAGAGCATAGCTGCGATGAGTGCGTACTCGATCGCGGTTGCGCCGCGTTCGTCGCGGATAAAACGCATCATCATGCGGCGCTCCGTTCAATCAGGCGGTCCACCAGCACGACGTCGGCCGGCGGCATCTCATGGTCGCGCAGCGCAGCGGGGGTGACCCACTTCGCCGCTTGCGCGGAATTGGGCTCAAGCTTCATTTCGCCCGACCAGCGCGTGGCGACATAAAGCGGCATCAGCAAATGAAAATCCGGGTAGGCGTGCGAAGCGAACGCGAACGGATCGAGAGCGTCATGCTCGACGGTCAAATCCAGTTCCTCCTTCAGCTCCCGGATCAAAGCTTGTTCAGGCGCTTCGCCGGGCTCGACCTTGCCGCCGGGAAATTCCCAGAGGCCACCGAGTTGTTTGTGTTGGGGGCGTTGTGTGATCAGCACCCGTCCCGATGAATCGATCAAAGCTGCCGCCGCCACCAAGAGGAGGCGCCGCGATGAAGGGGGAGCATCGCTCATTTGCATAAAAAAGCCGTGAGCCCAGATGGTTTAGCGCGGCTTAACCGCCGCCAAACCTTTCCGGGTATTTACGACGTCGGCAAGCCTTCTTCGCTCAAGGCCTGCTGCACCGCTGGCCGGGCCAGAATACGTTGGAAGTAGGCCTGGAGTTTCGGCGACACTTCGATCTCGAACTTGCGCGCCCAATTGAGGGTCACGAAGGCGTACGCGTCGGCGATCGTGAAGGGCCCGAGCAAATATTCTTTATCGCCAAGTTTGCCTTCCAACAGCTCGAACCGGTTGCGTACGGTTTTGGTGACGGTTGCGCGCTGGTCTTCGCTGGGGTTCCTGAACAGCGGGCTGATGCCCTTGTGCAACTCCGTTGCGATGAAGTTCAGCGTTTCCAACAGGCGCCAGCGCGTGAGGCCTTCCGCTGGCGCCAGATTGGCCTGCGGCGCTTGCGCCGCGAGATATTGCAGCAGCACCTGCGCTTCAGTCAGCACTTCGCCGTTGTCGAGTTCCAGAGTTGGCACCGCGCCTTGCGGGTTGATGTCGTAGAAGTTCTTGCCGCTCTCGGTGGTGCGCTCTTTGCCGAAGGTGACTTTGTCGAGCGCGACATCCAGGCCCGCTTCGCGGATGACGATGTGCGGTGCGAGTGAGCAGGCGGCAGGTGCGTAATAGAGCTTCATTGGTTCAGTCTCCGCGGCGTGATGCGGGTGACTTAGCCTTTTGACGCTGGCTCTCAAGTATCAGCGATGTGACCCATGCAATCAGTGCAGCTTGAGTCGCGGGCGGATAACGGAATTGACGTGGCCAACCACGATCAGGGCCAGGCCGCGCAGCCATCCATGAATCGCCATCAGGTGCATCTGATAGAGCGAAACGTATACGAAACGCGCCAGCCGGCCTTCGATCGCCAGCTTGCCGCCGATTAAGCCGCCCATGAGCGAGCCCACGGTGGAATAGGTGCTAAGCGACACCAGCGAGCCGAAATCGCGATAGATGAAAGGCTTCAGCGCGCGCCCTTCAATCATGGCGCAAAGATTGGCGAACGCGGTGTCCGCCATCTGATGCGCGGCCTGCGCGCGTGGCGGCACACGGCGATCGCTGCCCTCCTGCGGACAGGATGCGCAATCACCCAGCGCGAAGATGCGGTCATCGCGCGTTGTTTGCAGGGTTTGGCGCACCACCAATTGATTGGCGGCGTTGGTTTCGAGGCCGGCGATGTCGCGGAGGAAGTCCGCGCCCTTCACGCCTGCCGCCCATACGCGCAAATCGGCGGCGATCGTCTCACCGGTGGCGGTGACGACACCGGTGTTTGTCACTTCGGCGACGCGTGCGCTGGTCAGCACGCGCACGCCAAGCGTCTCCAATTCTTCGCGCGCCGCTTCGGCCAGTTTTTCTGGCAGCGCCGGAAGGATGCGCGGGCCGGCTTCGATCAATGTGATCTCCAGCCGGCTCTCATCGAACACTTCGAGCCCGTAGTGACGCAGGCCCGCGGCGGCGTTGTAGAGTTCTGCCGCCAGCTCAACGCCGGTCGCGCCGCCGCCGACAATGGCGATACGGACGCGCGCGTCGCTGGCCGGATCGGCGATCATCTGCCGCGAGACGCGCAGGCACTGGTTCAAGAGCTTCATCCGAAAGCGATCGGCGTCGCCCCGGTCATCGAGGAAGATGCAGTTCTTATCGGCGCCCGGCGTGCCGTACGAATTGGTGACCGAGCCCACGGCCATGACCAAATAATCGTAGCGGACGCGTTGGCGGCCGATGATCTCGACACCGTCCTCGTCCAACAGCGGCGCGATAACGACTTGGCCGGCCGCGCGGTCGATGGTCTCAAGCCGCCCCATGAAGAAGCGATAGCGCCAGCGATGGCCGTGGCTGCGATAGCCGACTTCATCGAGATTGGCGTCGAGCGAGCCAGCGGCGACTTCGTGCAGCAGCGGCTTCCAGATGTGCGTCCGGTGCGGCTCGACCAGGATGATGTCGAACCGTTCGCGCCCGAACTTGTCGCCGAGCTTGCGCACCAGTTCGAGGCCGCCCGCACCGCCCCCAACGACAACGATCTGGGTTTTCTTACTCATGCGCCAATGCTGCGCTGCTTCGCGGCGTAGGGAAAGCGGGGCGGGGCCCCACCTAGCTCCGATAATCCCCGTTGATCTCGACATAGCGCTTAGTCAGATCGCACGTGTACATACGCGCCGTTCCGGTGCCGGGGCCCACGTTGACGGTGATCTCCAGCTCAGCGCGTTTCATGTAAGCGCTCATCGCCGCTTCGTCGTATTCGGGGCTCACCATGCCGTCTCGCGCCGCGTAGAGATCGCCGAAGCGGACGCTGACCATGTCTTTGCGGATGGGCTGATCGGCGCGGCCTATGGCCATGACGATGCGGCCCCAGTTGGCGTCTTCGCCGGCGATGGCAGTCTTCACCAGCGGACTTTCGCAGATCGTGCGCGCGATCGCTTTGGCGCTGGCGGCGCTGACTGCGCCTTCGACATTCACCGCCACAAATTTCGTCGCGCCTTCGCCGTCGCGCACGATTTGGATCGCCAGATCGGCCAGCACGCGCGAGAGCGCGGCGCGGAAATCCGCGAGCCGCTCGTCCTTCGCGTCCGCGATCGGCGGCACGTTCGCTTGGCCGGTGGCGAACAGCAGCACGCAGTCATTGGTGCTGCGATCGCCATCGACGGTGATCGAATTGAAGCTCGCTTCTGTTTCCTGACGCAGCAGCGTTTTTAGGATCGGCGCCGATAGGGCGGCGTCGGTGAACACGAACGCCAGCATCGTCGCCATGTTCGGCGCGATCATGCCGGAGCCTTTGGCGATGCCGGCTATCGAAATTTCGACGCCGTCGATCTCGCACGTCGCGCCTGCGCCTTTCGGAAACGTGTCGGTCGTCATGATCGCCGCCGCCGCTTCCGGCCAGCGCATGGGGGAGAGGTCGAGCTTCGGCAAAGCCGCTGCGATCTTCGCATCATCGAGCACAACGCCGATGACGCCGGTGGACGCCGCCATCAATTCGCGCGCCGGAATGCCGAGCTTCTCGCCAGCGGCTTCCAGCGAACGCTTGCACGCCGCATCGCCAGCAGGGCCGGTGAAGGAATTGGCGCAGCCCGCATTGACCAGCAAACCACGGGCATTGCCGCGCGTCGCCGCAAGCGCTTGCTTGCACCAATCCGTCGGCGCCGAGCCGACAGCATTGGTCGTAAACACCCCTGCTGCGCGCGTGCCTTTTGGCATGCGCATGAGCAGCAGGTCCGGCCGCTCATGCTTGTAGAAACCTGCGCGCCCGATCGCGGCTTCTAAGCCGGCGATTTCAGGAAGGTCAGGGAAACGGTCGGGCGCGAGCGGCGAGACCGTATCAACCTTCATTGTGCCGGGCCGTTCTCAGCTGGCGTTTCAGAGGGCGCTGTTGCGGGCGGTTGCGCAGCTGGCTGCTGTGCCGGCGGCGTCACCGGCGCGGCCGCCGTTGTCGGCGCTTGTTGCGGCGCGGCGTTCGGGAACGGGAAGGGCGGCGGCGGTGCGCCCGTTTGCGGGCCAGCGTCAGGCGCCGTCTGCGTCGGTGCAGGCGTCGGCGCAGCGTCCGCGGGCGCGGTCACTTCGCCGGCTGGGGCCATGCCTTCATCTTCTGGCTCGCGCAGGCGCTCGATGCGCGCATCGCGGGCGAGGCGCTCGGTCAGCTGCGTGGATTCTTGGTACGCCAGCCATGCTGTGATGCGCGGGCGCAATTGTTCGAGGCTCGGGCCGCCAATGGTGCGGCGATCATCGATGCGGAAGAGGTGCCAGCTATCCTCGATCTGGATTGGCCCAATCAATTGACCCGTCGCTGTACGTTCGACCTCTTGGCGCATCTGCGCCGTCAGATCGGAAATGGCGCGAAAGCCGAGATCGCCCCCGTCCGGAGCGGTGTTGCGCTCGACCGAAAGCTCGAAAGCGAGCGCTTCAAAACGTTCGCCTTGATCGAGCCTTCTTTTGGCCGCGTCGGCAGCTTCACGTGTCGAAAATTGCATGTGCCGCAGATGAACCTCGTCACCCTGGCCAAGCCGGCTGGAGTTTTCCCGATAGAGCCGCTCGATCGTGGCCGGATCGGCAGCGGTCTGCGCGATTTCTTCGTAAATCGCCGCCGCCAGAACCCGCTCCCGCGCGTTCTCGAGTTGGCGACGGATGTCCGGCTGGCGATCAATGCCTCGCGCCTCGGCTTCCATCGCGAAGAGGCGGATTTGAATCAGTTCTTCCAGCGCGAGCGTCGCCGCGTCCGAATTGGCGTCGAGATCCTCGGTTTCGGCGATCCAGCCGCGCGAGACCGCGTAGTTGCGCACGTCTTCAACGTAGATCGGCCGGCCGTTGACGGTCGCCGCCACGATCGGATCGCGCACGCCGTCATTGTCGCCGCCCGCGTCACGGCCAAGGCCGCACCCGGTCACCGCCAGCACGGCCGCCAAAACCACGGCCTTCAAGGGAACTCGTATCAGGGAGGACATGCGTTCTGCTCTCTCGATTCGGGCGCGTGCAAGTCCTGCGCCCGTGAGGTCGCATTGACACCGCCTAGGGCCGCTCTTAAGTCTCGCCAGCGCACGAGTCGAGAGTGTTTCAGCACCCGGGCGCACGTCGGTGAGACACACAAAAGCCAACGAATTCAATCGTCTCGACGCTCCATTTCGCGCCCTGTCCAGAACGGCGCATCAACCTTAAGATCGCGCCCATGCTAAACCTCGCAAAGCAGATTTTTGGCTCCCTGAACGATCGCAAGGTGCGCCTGCTCAGGCCTCTTGTGGCTCGGATCAACGCGCTTGAGCCCACCTTCGAGGCGCTTTCGGACGAGGCGCTCCGCAACAAGACCAGCGATTACCGCCATCGCCTGGCCCGCGGCGCCAAGATCGACGACATCCTTCCGGAGGCTTTCGCGACCGTCCGCGAAGCCGCCAAACGCACGCTCGGCATGCGCCATTTCGACGTTCAGATGATGGGCGGTATTTTCCTGCACCAAGGCAAGATCGCCGAAATGCGCACCGGCGAGGGCAAGACGCTGGTCGCTACGCTGCCGGTGTATCTGAACGCGCTCGAGAGCCGCGGCGTCCACGTCATTACTGTCAACGACTATCTCGCCAAGCGCGACAGCGAGTGGATGGGCCAAGTCTATCGCTTCCTCGGCCTCAGCATCGGCGTCATCGTTCACGGCCTTTACGATAACGAGCGCCGTCAAGCCTACGCCGCCGACGTCACCTACGGCACCAACAACGAATTCGGCTTCGACTATCTGCGCGACAACATGAAGTATTCGCTGGGCGAGATGGTCCAGCGAGGCCACCGCTTCGCGATCGTCGACGAAGTCGACTCCATTCTGATCGACGAAGCGCGCACGCCGCTGATCATTTCCGGCCCGACCGAAGATCGCAGCGAGTTCTACAAAACCATCGACAAGCTGATCCCGCTGCTGCGTCCTGAGCACTACGAACACGATGAAAAGCAGCGTTCGGTCACATATACCGAGCTTGGCTCCGAAGCGATGGAAGAGATGCTGGCCGAGCGCGGCTTGCTGCAAGGCTCGCTTTACGAACCTGCGAACATCTCGTTCGTGCACCATGCCAACCAGGCTTTGCGCGCACACAAGCTGTTCATGCGCGACAAGGATTACATCGTTAAAGACAACGAAGTCGTGCTGGTCGACGAGTTCACCGGTCGCATGATGGCCGGCCGCCGGCTCTCGGAAGGCCTGCACCAAGCGATCGAGGCGAAGGAGCAGGTCAACATCCAGCCTGAGAACCAGACGCTGGCGTCGATCACCTTCCAGAACTATTTCCGCTTGTACGACAAGCTCGGCGGCATGACCGGCACGGCGTCCACCGAAGCCACCGAATTTTCGGACATCTACAAGCTCGACGTGGTCGAAATTCCGACTAATCGCCCGGTGCAACGCCAAGACGATGACGACGAGGTCTACCGGACCTCGAAGGAAAAATATAACGCGATCATTAGCGACATCGAAGAGACGCATCGCAAGCAGCAGCCCGTACTCGTCGGCACCGTCTCGATCGAAAAGTCCGAAACGCTATCGACGCTGCTGAAACAGCGCGGCATCCCGCACCAAGTGCTGAATGCGCGCTATCACGAGCAGGAAGCCTCGATCGTCGCGCAAGCCGGCGTGCCTGGCGCTGTGACGATCGCCACCAACATGGCCGGTCGCGGCACTGACATTCAGCTCGGCGGCAATATCGAGTTGCGCGTTAAGGCGGCGCTGAAGGGCGATGAGACGCCTGAGCAGATCGCGGCTTTGCGCCGCGAGGTCACGGTCGACGTCGAGAACAAGAAGCGCATCGCGCTTGAGGCGGGCGGCCTCTACGTGCTCGGCACCGAGCGTCACGAAAGCCGCCGCATCGATAACCAGCTGCGTGGCCGTACTGGTCGCCAAGGCGACCCGGGCAAGTCGAAATTCTACATCTGCCTCGAGGATGACCTGCTGCGCATCTTCGCGGCTGACCGTCTCGATGCGATTATGCGCGGCCTCGGCATTCAAGAAGGCGAAGCCATCGTTCACCCGTGGATGAACAAGGCGCTCGAAACCTCGCAAAAGCGTGTCGAGCAGCGTAACTTCGAGATCCGCAAGAACCTTCTCAAATACGACGACGTCATCAACGATCAGCGCAAGGCGATCTTCGAGCAGCGCATCGAGTTCATGCGGACGGCAGAAGTCGCGCCGATCGTGAAGGACATGCGCCATGACGTCGTGGAAAAGCTGGTCTGGCGCCATATGCCGGAGAAGGCTTACCCCGAGCAGTGGAATACGCCTGAGCTGATGGTCGAAGCCGAAGAGATTTTCGGTTTCAATTCGCCGGTCGATCGCTGGGCCGCTGAAGAGGGCATCGCCCAACAAGAAATCATCGAGCGCCTGACACGCGAAGTCGATCAGGCGTACGCGCAAAAGGCCGCCATGCTCGGCCCTGAGCGTCTGCGCGCGGTTGAAAAGCAAGTGCTGCTCAGCGTTGTCGACATGCGCTGGCGCGAACACTTGTCGTTCCTCGATCACTTGCGTTCGGTCATCCACTTGCGCGGCTACGCCCAGCGCGATCCGCTGAACGAGTTCAAGACCGAAGCGTTCACATTGTTCGAGCGCATGCTGCTCGATCTGCGCACCACGATCACGCGCATGCTTCTGCGCTTGCAGATCGGCCAGGCCGACGAAGCTGCAATCGCGCCACGCGCGCCGCTGCAGACCTACGAAATCCACCAGAACCCGGACACCGGCGAAAACGAAATGGCCGTACCTCGTGATGCGCCATCGCTCGCGCCGGACGGTTTCGATCGCCACGATCCGAACACCTGGGGCCGGGTCAGCCGCAATGCGCCGTGCCCGTGTGGATCGGGCAAGAAGTTCAAATATTGCCACGGCGCCGAGGCCGCGAGCGCCTAATCGGCGTTCGCGGGCCGTCTATCAGTTCGCCTGTTGGGCGAAGCTGTAGCGCTCACTCTGGCAGGCACGCGAATTTTTCGCTCTGCAGGTCCGGCTACCGTTCCCAGCAACCCTGAGACGTGTTTATATTAACCATCCGATAACGAAGTTTGTCGGGGGGAAACATGGGCTGGTGGGCACGCGGCGGCGCGGCGGGAACTCGGATTGTACCGAGAGTGCTCGCCGTATTGGTGGTTGCGGGGTGCCAACTCGGCATCGGCAACGCGCAGACGGGTTTTTCTGCGGACCAGTGCCGGCGAAGTCCAATAGAGCGCGGGCGGGAAAATCCGCTCGAACGCCACGTCAACGTCAGTCCTGAGCGCGTTCTCAGCGCCTGTTCGCGGATCGCTCAGGACCCGCGCGCCCGCGCCGATCAGCAGGTCAACGCCCAGTACTACACTGCCCGCGCAATCGCGACGCTGCACGAAGAGCCTGGCGCGCGCGAGCCGGCGGAGCTGGCGAACGCGGCGGAGATGCTCAATCGCGTTGTGCTGGCGCCGTGGCCCCAGTCGGAGCCCGCGCAGCTGCGTGCACACGTCCAGCTTGCGCGCGTCGTCCGCTTGCAGCTGCGCGCCGATCGCGCGCGCGGAGGGCTGGTTGACCGCCGCCGCGTGGCGGAGGCGATGGCGTTGCTGGACCGGCCGCTCCTTTCGGCCACGCCGGAGTCAGCGGCGGTCGTACTTGATGCGCGCTATGAGCGGGCGCTGCTCTTGATGGAACGCGGAGAGCCCGGCGACGATGAAGCCGCGCTGCGCGATCTCTCCATGTTCGCCAACAGCACGCGCCCAAGTTCGGCATGGTCAGTCACCGGCGAACGTGGGCGGGGCGCGCTGGTCGAGCTCGCACAGCGGCTTGGCAACCAGGCCATGGATGCAGCGCCTACACAGGCCAATGTCGAGCGGGCGCTCGATTACTACGCGCGTGCGCAAACTGCCGTGGAGACAGGCGGAGCGCCGGCTGGCGTCAACGTCCCGGACATTTACATCAATCTTGGCGCCGCGACCCTGCGCCGGGCGGCCATCGCGCGCGGCCTCAGCGCCGACCGCCGCTGTGAAAACACCGGCGTCGATGTCGATGCAACGCTCCTCCTGAGGCAGGCGCGCGCCTATTTCGAAACCGCGCGCACGTTCACGCCGCACTCTTCACGCGCTGAACAAGGGAGCGGTTGTGCTTCTCTGGCGATGGGCAATCTCAACGAAGCGCTGATTTCGTTCCAAGCCGCGCAACAGGCTGGCGCGAGCGACATCGATAGCGTGCTGGAGCTGGCTGACGCCTATGCCGAAGTCGGCGCGATCTTGCAGGTCCAGCAGCCGCAAAGCGCGCCGCACTTTTGGAATCTTGCAGAACAAACCTACCAGCGTGGGATTGCAATGCTCAGCGGCGATGCCGTGCGCCGCCGGCGCGCGAGCGTCAACGTCGATTGGGCAGGGGTTCGTCAGGCGCGCGGTGATTTGGCCGGCGCGATGCAGGTGCTGAGCGCGGCGCTTGCTGATCAGCCGAATGCGCCGGAAGCGCTGCTCGCGCGCGGGCGGTTGATCTGCGGCGGCGGCGTTGTGCGGCGCGATGTCAACTGCGCCAATCTGGATCCCGTCAGCACGTTGGACGAAGCGCGTGCAGACCTCAACGGCGTAATTGACCAAGTCCCGACGCCAGAGCCTCCGCTTCGCGGCCAAGCGCACTATTATTTGAGTCACCTCGCCAATCGATCTATTTCAGCTGGGGGAGACGGCTGGGAAGCTGTGCGCCATGCGGACGCTGCGTTTTCTCTGGCGCCATCGGCGACCTATCGCGAACACGCCTGTCTAATGCGCATTCGCTATTATCATTTGCGCGGTGTCGGCCAGCGTGACGAACGCCTACGCGATGAAGGTACGCGCTATTGCCTCGCCGGCGAAAGCCGCACGCCGAGCGCGCTCTTGCTGGAAGGTGAATACCATCTAAGTCGCGCGCGGAGTCTCCCCGGCGGCGCACGCGACCGCGCACGTGAAGAGGCCTATCGCACATTCGGTGAAGGTCTCCGCGTGCTTGGCGGCTCGGAAGAACCCGCCGTGCGCCAGTTGCGCTACAAGCTCGAGCTCGGCCAGGCCTTTGTCCAATATTGCTTGGGCCTTGAAGGCGTCGGCATCGACGCAATTCGGCGGATCGATCCCGATCAAACCATCCGCCAGCATTTCATCGATCACGACGTGTGGAACTGCCAAGCGCGCTGAAATGCGCGCATGAACAAGGCGAATGACGATGTCTGACGCAGCATGGGATCGCGGTGAAGGCGAGGACGGCGAAGAGATCGTCTTTGTGGAGACGGTTTCCACAGCGCGTCGCGGCCGCAGCTTGCTGTTTATAAGCGCGCTGCTTGGCGGCCTCGTGCTTGGCGTTGGCATTGTCGGTGCGTTGTGGGGAGGCAATACGCTGCGCACGACGTACGAGGAATTCCAGCGCCAGACGGATCTGGTCCAGAAGATCAATCCATCCGAGCGCGACGGCCTAGTGACGGAAGCCGCGCGGCTCGACGAGCGGGACAAGGCAGCCAACAGCGAATACTGGCGCTTGCGCGATGACTATGACCGGCTGTGTGCGCGAGCTCGCTCTCTAGGCCGCGGCAACAATTGTCACGAGTGGGAGTGGAATGATCCGCCCGCGCCGCCGACGACCGTCGAACCTCGCCGATCCGCCAATTCGCGTACGGGGCAATAGCGATGGCCAATCCCAAAGTACCGCAAGCCTACAGGCCTGATCCAGGCCAGCTGGTCATGGTGTCTGAGCAGAACACCGTCGCTGAGACCAAAACCGGCTCCCGCATGATCTGGGTCGGCGCCGTCATTGGCGGCGCCTTTATCGCCGCCGCGTGCCTCTGGACGGTGAACGGCATGCTCCAAAAGAGCGTCGAAGACATGGAGAAGGGCAATAGTGGTCTCGACTCCGTTGTTCAGGAGGCGGAGCGCGAGATCGCGATATTCGAGGCGCGCGCGAGCTTCTTCGCAGCGCAAAAGCCACGATTGGAAGCTCGCAATCAGGCATTGGAGGCAGCCATTCGGCAGCCGTCGCCGCGGCGCCCACCGCCGCCCGCGCCACAAAGAGGCGTCCCGCCCACCTAGTGATATGCGCGGTCCCCATGGACGCGACGAACCGACATGGGCGTGCGGCGAGTGTAGCTTGTATTACAGAATGACGGGCGTAACGATGGTTACACGCCATGTTCGTCTCGCCTCAGCCCGGTCCGGGCCCCTCAGCGTCAGTATTCCAAGCGGCGCCTGCCGATGGCGCCGCGCTGGTGCGTGACGCGGCCTGGCAGCCGTTTGACTACGACGTGGCCGCCCGGACGATGACGTTCGCCCATCTGCCGCGGGAGGCGCAGCAGCGGGCGGTTTTCCTCGATCGCCGCTTTGTTGGCGCTCAATCCAAATCCGCGCCGATGCCGATCGCATCCCTCGACCCTGCCGAAGTGCGGGCAGCCGCAGGGCCGATACATTTCATTTTTCACACCGGCTTTTGCTGCTCGACGCTGCTCACCCGCGCGCTCGATATCCCTGGCGTGTCGATGGGCTTGAAGGAGCCCGGCGTGCTGGTCTCGTTTGCGCGTCATTGGTCTAATGCGCGGCAAGCCGCCGGCGCGCTCAGCGCGCTTTCGCTCACCCTCGATCTGTTGTCGCGCCCGCTCGCGCTTGGCGAAACGCAGATCGTGAAGCCGAGCAATGTTTGCAATCACTTGTTGCCCGAAGTGCTGCACCTGCGCCCGGACGCAAAAGTGCTGCTCATGTATTCAAGCTTGAGCGATTTTCTGCTCGCCGTCGCCAAGCGTGACATTCATGGCCGCGTGTTTGCGCGCCAGGCGTTTCAAGGACTCGCTGGCGCTATTCCGCTCGACGTCACGTTCGCGCCGGAAGAGCAGATGATGCAAACGGATTTGCAGATCGCCGCGCAGCTATGGCTTATGCAAATGTCGTTCTTCAACGCCACGGTGACGCATTATGGGCCGACTCGTGTGCGCGCCATTTCCGGCGACGCGTTTCTCGCCAACACCGTCACTGCGCTCACCGGCGCCAGCAGTTTTTTCGGCCTTGGCCGTAGCGAAGCGCAATGGAGCGAACTCGCCGCTGCGCCGGTTTTTCACGAGCACGCAAAAGAGCAGGGCCTGCCGTTCGATGCATCCAAGCGTTCGGCCGATCTTGCCCAAACACGCGATCGCCACGCCGCTGAAGTCGCGACCGCTGCCGAATGGGCGGGCCGCCTAGCCGCGCAAGCCCGGGTACCGATGGCGCTCCGCGAAACGCTGTTGAATGCCGGCTGAGGCTATTCGGCTGCGAGAATTTCGTACTGATAAAGCGCCAGCGCACCGGCATCATCGAGATAGGCGCGGCCGCGTGTGCTGGCTTGCAGGGCCTGCGAATTTTGGAAGATCACCGCGCCGGTCATGACCGGCGACATCACATGACCACGGCACGGCACCGTAAGCTCGACGGCGGCCCCACCTTCATACTTGGCGCCACGTTCAACGGCGCCAACGGTGCCGCGCACTGTGCAGCTCATTGCACTCGTGAACTCCACGGCTTCAACATTGATGATGATGACATTCGCAGCATTCGCGCGCGCGTTTGCGTACGCTTGTGGCGGCAGGAGTGCGAACGCTGGCGAAGCAGTGAGTGCCGCGGCGATAGCCGCGAGTGCGAATGTGAGTTTGCGCATGCTTATGATCTCCCAGCGAGATCGGTCAGTAGCACGCGCCAATGCGTAAGTCCCTGATAGAAGCTAGTGACCGGCACGCGCTCGTTGAGACCGTGTGCGAAATCATCTTCGTCGCCAATGAATACCGCACCGACCCCGTATGTGGGTATGCCGGCGGCGCGGAAGAACAAACCGTCGGTGGCGCCTGCCGACATGTACGGCGTGATTCCTGCGCCGGGATGTACGCTATGCACGGCGCGCGTCGTCGCTTGCATCACGTCGGCTCGCAGAGGTGATGCGTCGCTGAAATTGGCAGGACCCAGCGGCGCGACCTCTACATTCGCGCCCGCGATCGCACGCAATTCCGCCTGCACGTCTGCTACCGGTACGCCCGGGAACACGCGGCAATTCACCGTTGCGGTTGCCGATTGCGGCAGTGCGTTCTCGGCGTGCCCGCCGGAGAGCATGGTCGCGACGCAAGTCGTGCGCATCATTGTCGAGATATTGGGGTTCCGCGCGAGCGTGCGCGCGGCGACGCGATCTCCAGGGTTTTCTGCAAAGCGGCGCAATGCTTGCGCTTCCGCGCCGCTGAACATCGTCGCGGCGCTGCGGAAGCTCTCAATCGTGGTGGCGTTCCACATCACTGGAAACTGGAACGCCCGCAGCCGCGAAAGTGCGTCGGAGAGTTCGTAGATGGCGTTGTCGGCGCGCGGGGCGGAGGAATGGCCGCCTGGATTACGCGCCGTGAACGTGAAGCTGGCGTAGGTTTTTTCCGCTGTTTGGAGCGCGAACGCGACGCCGCGCCCTTGTCCGTCGAGCTGGCCGCCGCCTGCGTCGGAGTTGAGCGCAAACTCCGCATCGCCAAGCAGCGCGCGGTGGTTGGCCAGCAACGCTTGCGTCGTCGCACCGGTGGTTTCCTCGTCGCCCGAAAACCAAACTATCAGATCACGCGTCGGTGTGAAGCCTTCGGCGCGGAGAGTCAGAAACGTCGAGGTGAGGTGGGCGACGCCAGCTTTGTTGTCGATCGTGCCGCGACCGAAGAAGAAGCCATTCTCCTCCACCATCGTGAACGGGTCGCGCTCCCAATCGGCGCGCAGGGCAGGCACCACGTCCATGTGCGCCAGTAGCAGAATTGGCCGGCCGCCTGAGCCGTCGCCGCGATAGCGCACTAGAATCCCGGTCGTATCGCCGGCGCCGACCAAGTGAATGTCCTCAGCTGCAAAACCGCCGGCGCGGAATTGCTCGGCGAGGTAGTTCGCCATCGACACGTTCTGCGGACCGGTGGAGGTGTCGATTGAGACGATGCGTTCGTAGATCGCCCGCGCCTGCGCGCGCTGTACCTCGCTCGGGGCCTGCGCCGCCGCGTTGGCTGCAAAGCAAAAAACCAGAGCGCTTATCAGGCGCCCGCACCAGTCACGAAGCATGAATTCCCCCGGTCGTTTCGGGCCATGCTGGGCGGCGGTTAGCGCTTTGGCAAGAGATTGGGCGCAGGGCTAGGGCATGTCGCTCGCGCATGCGCCCGCCGCTCACGCCGCCGCGCCTTCGTTGGCGCGCTGGGAGCCGCTCGCGGCCGCCTTGTGCCTCGCGCAATTCAGTGAACCCTTCTTTGCCGCCGTCGCGCAAAGCCAGGGCGCCACCGAGCCGCCGAGCTACGCGCGCCTTGCGTTCGTCCCGGTGTACGCGTTCCTTGCTTGGACCATCTGGCGCGACCGTTCGCGCGCGCTGAGCGCTGTCAGTGCTGTGCCGCTGGTGATGGCGTTGCTCGCGCTCTGTTTTGCCTCGACGCTTTGGTCGATTGACGGCAGCGCCACGTTGCGCCGTTCGGTGTGGCTCGCGCTCAACATGGGCTTCGGCCTCTACCTTGCGTGGCGCTACGATTGGAAAGCGCTGCTCAACGTTCTCGCTGCCAGCTTCGTTGTGCTCATCGTCGGCTCGTTCATTCTGGGGCTGTTTGCACCGAGCATCGGCCGCATGACCTTCGAACACCCGGGCGCCTGGTCCGGCTTGTGGACTCACAAGAACACGCTTGGCGGCATCATGGCGCTCGGCGTCGCCATTGGCGCCGGCGCCGCAATCGTCACCCCGGAGCGCCGCAAGCTCTGGATCGCCGTCAGCCTCGCTGCTTTCGCGCTTGTTCTGCTCTCGACTTCGAAAACAGCTCTGCTCGCGTCCTTGCTTGGCCTTGCAGTCATCGGCTTTTGCATGATGATCCGCCAAGGGCCGCTCGCCGCCACCATCGCCAGCAGCGCCGTGCTCGTCACCATCATCGCCGGAGCAGGGATCATTCTGCTCGCGCCGGACATCATCGTCGCGGCGCTGGGCCGCGATCTTACGCTCACCGGTCGCACCGACATTTGGGAGGCATCGGCGCGCTTCGTCGAAGCCTCGCCCTGGCTCGGCTACGGCTATTACGCGTTCTGGTTGCCCGATAACGGCCCAGCGTACTGGGTGCGCGAAGCGGTGATGTGGGAGGTTTCGTCGGCGCACTCGAGCTGGCTTGAAACCGCGCTCGGCCTTGGTCGCATCGGCGTGGCGCTGTTTGCCCTGCAACTTGTCGCCACCGGAATGCGCGGCGCCTCCGCTGCGATGCGCGCTGACGCGGGCCTGTGGGCGCCGGCCTTTCTCGCCACTTTCGCGCTCTACACGTTGAGCGAAAGCCACGCGCTGCAAGCCAACAATCTGTTCTGGACCATCTATGTCGCCGTCGCTGCGCGCCTCGCGCTCGATGCTCGCGCAAGAAAGCACGCATGACCGCACTTCTCATCCTCGGTGTTGATCCCGGCCTCAATCGATGCGGCTGGGGCTTGGTGTTGAGCGAGGGCTCGCGTCTTAGCCACGTCGCGCACGGCGTCATCAAGCCGTCGCCGCAACAGCAGCTGGCGACGCGTTTGCATGACGTGTTCGAGGGCATTTGCGGCGTGATCGAACAATACAACCCGCACGAAGCGGCGGTGGAAGAGACGTTCGTCAATTCCAACGCCCGCGCAGCGCTCATCCTCGGTCAAGCGCGCGGGGTTGCGCTCGCCGCCGCTGCACGGCGCGGCCTCGCCGTAGCTGAATATGCGCCCACCACGATCAAGAAGGCCGTCGTCGGTTCTGGCGCCGCTGATAAAACCCAGATCGCATTCATGGTGCGCCGCTTATTGCCGACCGCGGGCGAAGTCACTGCCGATGCGGCCGATGCGCTTGGCGTTGCACTCTGTCACGCCGCACACGGCAGTTTCCGCCGCCGCGCCGGCGCTTAGAGCCGCGTTACCAGCCCGTACGCCAGAAGAGTCGCAATCAGAGCTTCCGGCTTCTCGGTTTGGATATCCGCCAGCGTAAATGCTTCCCCGCTGAGTGCGCGCTCGACTGCGCCGCGCGCGCTTTCGGGGAAGTTGAGTTCTCCGCCGGGGCTTACCACCGCCACTTCGTCGCCATCGTCCGCAATTCGGAACGGCGCCCGTGTGCGGACTTGGAAACGGTCGGTGGCCGCAATGCCGCGGCAGGCTTCGATGATTGTGCCGCGATTGTCGGCGCCGCGTGAGCGGATGAACGTGTCGATCATGAGATCGAGCGCGGGATCAAGTTGGACATCGCGCGCCAGCGCTTCTGCCAGCGCGGCAAAGTGTGCGCGCGCCGCGTTTCGATCAAAGTCGCGCTGCGCAAAACCAGCCGGCAAACTCCGGCGTAGGCCAGGCGAACGCAATGCGGCTTCCGAAATCGCCTCAAGCATCAAGTCGGCCCAAGTGCGTGTGATCAGTCCAACGGTAACGTGAAGTGAAGGCTTATCGCCCGCGGTTGAGGCGTCATGCATCAGCCCGCGCGGCACGTACGCGCAATCGCCGGCTTTCAGCACGAACTCTTCGCGCAATTCGCCCGGTTGGTGCTTACCGCTCTCAAAGCCTTCGCCGCGATAGGGCGTATCGACCGGCTTATCGTAGAGCCGCCAGGCCTTTTCGCCCTCGACTTGGATGACCAGCACGTCGTGATTGTCGTAATGCGTGCGGAAACCCTGCGCGCTTGGCGGCGTCAGATAGATGTTGGTTTGGACGTGCGACGAGAATGTGTGTTCAAGCCCACGACACAGCCGCGCCAGCGCCGGATCGAACTGGTGCGCTTGATTCAGAATGATGGTGGCGCCCATCCGATGTAGATCGGCCACCGCGCCGCGATCGATGAAGCCAGCGGAGTCAACGTATTGCGAACTGTCCGTGTCGTGCGTGGCGTCCGCCAGGGAGAGTTGGCTATCTTTCAGATCGAGGCTGGTCACGGCCCGGTCCACCGCATCAAGCGAAATCAATCCGGCGAAGCGCTCCGGATTGTTGTGATGCACCACCAGTGCTTCACGCTCGTAGATGCGGGCGAAAAAATCCGCGACGCGCTCGGCGCCGATGACGTAGCCGAGCGGGTCGTCCAGCCATGGCTCGGACATGTGTCGCGCTTCTTACCAGTTGCGGCGTGGGCCGCGTCCGTAGCTGGCGCGGTCGGCATAGTTGCCGCTGTCGCCGTCGGTGCGTCCGGTGGCTGCGTTGCGGGTTGCGCCGCGGCCGTTGCCGGCATTGTCAGCGTTGCCGCCGGAATCGGTGTCGGTCAGGCCGGTGCGCGAGCGCCCGCCGCCGCGGCCATTGCCTGCCGGATCGGACGGGTCGTTGTCAGTGACGCCGGTTCCGCCGCCGCCACCACCACCACCGCCGCGGCCATAGCCGGCGCGGTCTGAGCCGCCGCCGCTATCGCTGTCTGTCAAGCCGGTGCGGCCGTAGCCGGCGCGATCGGCGTAGCTGCCGGTGTCTGAGTCGGTGCGGCCGGTGTAGTTTTGCGCCGCCGCGCTTCCCGTAACGAGCGCCGTCGCGCCGCCAGCCAGAGCCGCAACTCCCGCCACACGGCCGAGAAACGAGCGCCGATTCAGGCGTTTCTTATCCGACATGCACCCCTCCCAAAGCACATCAGTGTTGCGAAGCGTTCGCAAAACCATGTTCGACTAGTGGGATTCGATATCATGCTCCGCGGCGCCCGACACGCGCGAACGTCTCGCAAGAAGCGCTGAAGCGCCGTTTCGGACCTTCACCGAATCCGGCGATGGTGAGCGCGTCGGAGCAGAATGCATGATCGGTTCATTGAACGGCACAGTCGCTGCGGTAGGCGAGGAAACAGCGCTGATCGAGGTCGGCGGCGTCGGCTATGTCGTCCAGTCTGGCGCGCGCACGCTTTCGCGGCTCAATGTCGGCGCGCAGGTGAGGCTCTTTGTCGAGACCCACGTGCGTGAAGACGCCATCCGTCTGTTCGGCTTCACCGGCGAAGAAGAACGCGCCTGGTTCGCGCATCTGCAAACCATTCCAGGCGTCGGCGCCAAGGTCGCGCTAGGCATTCTCGACGCGATGCCGCCTGAAGTTCTCGTCGACGCTATAGCGCTGCAAGACAAAGCCGCGTTCGCGCGCGCCAACGGCGTGGGGCCCAAGCTCGCTGCGCGCCTTGCAACAGAACTTGCGGCTAAGCAGGGGCCGAAAGGGTTTATTGGCGTCGCAAGCACTGCGCGTGCGCCGGGCGCAGCGCCAGCCGCGAGCGGTGCGCGCGCGGAGGCTGTCTCGGCGCTCGTCAATCTCGGCATCGATCAATCCAGCGCCGCCCGCGCCGTCGCCAGCGCAGCCAAGCAGTTCGACGCCGACGCACCAGCCCCCGAACTCATCCGCGCCGCACTCAAGGAAGTCAGCCGCTAAGCGATATCCGCGATCTCTGCATCGCTGCCGGCAACGCTTACGCTCTCGCCAACCGCCTTGCCCATCAGCGCACGCGCCAGCGGCGATACGTAGCTCAGCGTACCGCGCTCTGGATCAGCTTCATCTTCGCCGACGATGCGGAAGGTTTGGCGGCGGCCATCTTCGCGGTCGATTGTTACAACTGAGCCAAAGCGCACAATCGTATTGTCCTCCGGCGGCGGAGTGAGTTGTGCGCTGCCGCGGCGGGCAGTCCAGTAGCGCAGATCACGACCAATGCGCGCCCGCGCGGCGCGATCGTCCACGCCTGCTTCCGCAAGCTCAGCGTTAAGCTCTGCGATCTCTGCTTCGATGGCCGCCAGGCCCTCGGCAGTCACCAAGTTCGGCGCGGCTGAAACCGGCCGTTCCGGCATATCCTCGACGGCGTCGTCGTCTTCTTTCACGAATGCGCGGCTCATGGGTTTGAAGCTAAGTCTCGTTTCTCATCCGGCAAGTGTAAGGATCGCGCCTCAGCTACCGTCTAAGCTCAGTGTGAAGGGGAGAGGCGCGTGAGCGAGGAGCGGTTCAACGCTTGGGTCAGCGTCCATCTGGGCGTTTTGCACCGCATTGCGCGCGCGTTCGCAACGGGCGTCGATCGCCAGGACTTGCTGCAGGAATTGCTGCTCGCTCTCTGGCGCGCGGCGCCAGCCTTCCGGGGTGAAAGCGCCGAGACAACCTTCATCTACCGCGTCGCTCACAATCGCGCGCTGACATGGCGGCGCGGTGAAAACCAGCGCCGCAAGCGTCAATCGGACTATGAGCGCCTTCATGTTGAAGAAGGCGCCGCCGCGGATCCGCTGCTCGACCGGCTCTACGAGGCGGTCCGCCAATTGCCGCCGCTCGACCGATCGCTGCTGTTGCTGTCACTTGAAGGACAGAGCTACGCGCAGATCGCCTCCATTCACGGGCTCACCGAAAGCAATGTCGGTGTTCGGCTGACGCGCTCTCGCGCCAAACTCGCTCAATTCATGGAGACCAAAGATGGATTATGAAGCGCTACAAAATGCTTGGCGCGCAGCCGGCAACGATCCTGACGCCGCCGCACGCAGCTATATCCTGGCCGAAGCCCGCTCAACACTCGCGCGCCGTCGCACGCATTTGCGCCGAATGTTGGCGTTCGCCGGCGTGATGCTCACCATTCCGCTGGCGCTGATGGGCGTCGACATCGTCACGGGTCAAAGCGATTTCATCGATATAAACCGTGAATGGGGTTTGATCCCGTTTACGCTCATTCCTTTCGCGGCGCTTATTCTCATCGCCCGCCGGGGCGCGCATCGCGATGCGCCGGTTGGGGCGCTGCTGGAGAGTTTCCGTGCGCTGCGCGAAGACAATGCTGCTGCGCAGGCGCGTACTGTCATCATCGGCGGGGCCATGATCCTGTTCGCGCCGCTGCTCTACGTTTTGCTCAATCAGCTTGTCTCCTTGGGCAAAATGGCGCCGCACGAGATGCAGTCTGCGGCTTTGGTCCTGGGCGGCGCCCTGGGCCTGTCCGTGCTTTGGATGGCGGTGAAATTCATCACCCAGCTGCTGCCCGAACGGCGTCACTTGGATGCACTCATCGGCCAGTACGAGACGCAAATCGGATCGTAACTTCCCTATGCTAGCTTGGGTCCAAACAAGAAATCCTGGGGCTGGCGGCGCGTAAAATCATGGCTAAGCTGAGCTTAACGCGCAGGGGACTCGCACAATGGCTGTGAAGAAAAAGGCCGCGAAGAAGGCCGCCAAGAAAACCGCCAAAACGGCGTCAAAGAAAACCGCAAAGCCAATGGCGGTGAAGGTCCGCAATCGGCGCTACGTATTCGATCACTTCTTCAAGATCGTCGAAGCCGAGTTCGATCAACCCAAGCTCGATGGCTCGGGCGTGATCAAGAATGTCAAACGTTTGGTGTTCGAGCGCGGCGATAGCGCCGCCGCGCTGGTTCACGTCACCGATCGCGACGTGGTCGTGCTCACCGAACAATTCCGCTTTCCGACGCATGACAAAGGCCCTGGCCTTATCGTCGAAGCGATGGCCGGCTCCATGGAAAAGGGTGAGCCTGGCGAAGCCTGCATTCGCCGCGAGATGCTCGAAGAGATTGGCTACAAAGCCAAGAAGCTTGAGAAGATCGCGCACTTCTACGTGTCGCCTGGCGGCACCAGCGAGCGTATCTTTCTCTATTATGCGCCGGTGACGAGCGCCGATCTGGTTGATCCCGACGCCTCAGGCGTGGCGCACGAAAACGAAGACATTCGCCGCTTCGAAGTGCCGACCAAGCGCTTCATCGAAGACGCGCTGAACGGGCGTCTGCTCGACGCGAAAACACTGATCGCGGGCCTTTGGCTCGCCGGCAGAAAGCCTACGCCAGCCAAGGGGCTGGCGAAAGCGAAGGCCAAGACGAAAACCAAAGCAAAAACCAAAGCGAAGAAGAAGCGTTAGGTCCCTGACGCTTCGGCGAGTTTTTGCTGCAGCACGCTGCGCGCCACCGGGCGCTCGTTCCAGAACGTGCTCGCGCCGTAGCGCTTCTCGAAGCTGTCCACCAGCGGGGCGACGTCGTGCCAGTCCTGCTCGTGCTTCTGGCCTTTCGGCGCGGGCACCGCGAAGCGGCCGAGACCGAGGCTGTTCGGATCGACCCAATCCTGCAATTCGCTGATAAAGGCGCGGCGCGCGTTGAAGATGTTGTTTGCGGCTTCTTGGGCGCCGCTGTCGTCAGCCTTCTCGGAAAAGCGCAATTCCTCGTGCGCGAGCATCAGCGTGTCGAGAATCGGATCGCGAAAGCCTTTCATGGCGCTGGGCCGATCGCGGAAGCTCGGCCAATCGAGGTCGCGGCTATGGTTCGGAAAGTAGAGGCGGCCCGTGTCCACCAACGCTGAAAGGCGCGCCATCAAATCGCCAGCGGCCGCGGCATCCACAGGCTGGCCAGCTGGCTTGTTGCGGAAAAGCACATTGGCCTCGGCCATTGCTTCATTGGACATGCGCGCCCAGACCAGAAGCTCGGCGAGCACGGCGGAGCGCATCTGATTGCGTTCGAGATCGCGCGCGTCTTCGGCTTTCTTTTGGGCCGCCTTGGCCTCGTCCCGTTGTTCGCGCGCTTTCGAGAGCGCGGCGCGGCTCGCCCAGGTCAGAAAGCTCAAAAACAAGCTGACGAGGAAAAGCGCAATCGTGAGCCACTGACCGGCGTCAAGTTCGCTCAGGAAGTTTTCAATGGCCTGCATGCTTTGTCCCCCGCGCACGAGGGGACAGTCTATCACCCTGTCGGGCCGGCCCTAAACCCCGAAAGCCACCTCAAGCGCGATTTTGCCGGGGGTCTTTAGGCGGCGACCGCACCCGCGCTGGCTTCAAAGCCGAACATGGGCCGCATCTCGCAGGTACCTTCCCACTCAGGCCAATACCGACTGTGCAGATCCATAAACCGCTCCGCCGCGGCGATCGCTTCCTCGCGCGTCGCGAACTCGAAAATCGCGAACCCGCCCAGCACTTCCTTGGTCTCCGCGAACGGACCGTCAGTCAGCTTCAGCTTGCCGCGCCGCGATTCAATGCGCGCGCTGCCCATGGCCGTCGGCAGCAAGCCGCCGCGCGCGAGCATGCGGCCAGCGGCCATTTCTTCTTCGGTCAGCTTTTCGATTTCATCGATCATGCGCTGCGGCGGGGCGAGCCCGGTTTCGACGCCGGAGGTAAGAAACATGTACTGCATGAGATGCGTCCTTTCAGGGCTGGCCATAGCGGCGCTAGGCTGAGGACGATGCGCAGTCCCAAAAGCCGACGTTTCGTTTTGAGATTTATCCACAGCTTCGGTTTGCGCTCCAACACCCGCCCGGGGAGAACAATCCGGAAACCCGAATCGAGCTACTTAAGCCCATGGCTGAACCGGCAGAACGCCCCGACGACCGCATCGTGACCGCCGACCGCATCCCCGGGGAGGGCGCGGATCGCGCCTTGCGCCCCCAAGGGTTTGACGAATTCGTCGGCCAGCCGGCGGCCAAGGCCAATCTCAAAGTATTCGTCGAAGCCGCCCGCGGCCGCAGCGAAGCCATGGACCACGTGCTGCTGTTCGGCCCGCCCGGCCTCGGCAAAACCACGCTGGCGCAAATCATCGCGCGCGAGATGGGCGTCGGCTTTCGCGCCACCTCCGGCCCCGTCATCGCCCGCGCCGGCGATCTCGCCGCGCTGCTAACCAATCTCGAACCGCGCGACGTGCTCTTCATCGACAAGATCCATCGGCTCGCGCCGGCGGTCGAAGAAATCCTCTATCCGGCGATGGAGGATTATCACCTCGACATTATCATCGGCGAAGGCCCAAGCGCGCGCAGTGTGCGCATTGATCTAGCGCCGTTCACGCTCGTCGGCGCCACCACGCGCGCCGGCATGCTGTCGACGCCGCTGCGCGATCGTTTTGGCATTCCAGTACGGCTTGAATTTTACAGCGCCGAAGATTTGCTCGGCATCGTCACGCGCGCTTCGCACAAACTCGGCGCGCCGATCACCGCTGATGGCGCGCTCGAAATCGCCAAGCGCGCGCGTGGCACGCCGCGTGTCGCCGTGCGCTTGCTCCGCCGCGTGCGCGATTTTGCCGGCGAAGGCGCGATCACCGCACCAGTGGCGGACGCGGCGCTTAAACGCCTCGACGTTGATGGCGACGGCCTCGACATGCTCGACCGCCGCTATCTCCACGCTTTGGTCGAGACCTATTCCGGCGGCCCCGTCGGCGTCGACACGCTCGCCGCCGCTCTCTCCGAAGCCCGCGACGCCATCGAAGACATGATCGAGCCCTACTTGATGCAACAAGGCTTCGTCATGCGCACGCCAAGAGGGCGCATGGCTGCGGCGAAGGCGTACGAGCGGCTGGGCAAAAAAGCGCCGAGCACACCGCCCGCGACGGGGAGTTTGTTCGAGGGGAAGTAGAGGTGAGGGAGGTCTTGTTTGACGGAGAATGACTACCTCGACCAGATTCGGTTTCGCGTCCAAACTGCGGAACGTCGTTTCCATGATGGAGTGAGGGCGCTTCACGGTTCTCGCGCTGCCGAAGGCACGCTGAGATCTGGAGGAACTATTGCGATCACGCTTCGACTGTTCGAAGACGAGTTCGGAAAACTTACGGATGAGATCATCGCCTATCTTATCAAAACGATACAACGAACGAAGTTAGATCGCGCAACTTTGCTGACACTGACGTCGCAACTTTTGACGCAGTCGAAACTCACTTTTGACTCGATGTTGGACCGGGAGAAGCTGTTAAAGTTTGCACCTGGACGCCGTGTTGGGATGGTTATTGATGAGGCGGTTGTCCGCGCGAGCGCAAGACTCACACTGAAACTTCGTGAGTTTGCCTTTGGGCTTGATGATGGAGCGCGAGAGCGAGGCGTCCCAGAAGTGTCGGGGGTGACGGGAAAAATGAACTCTCGAGAATTTCGTGAACGTGTATTGATCGCACTGTATCGGCGAGCCATGCGAGATGGCGTGCAGAATTCTTACGATCCAAAAGACGTGTGTGAACGCGCCGGTCTGACTTGGAAGGTTGGCCAGCTTCGGGCGGTTATGGTTCGGTTGGAACAGAGCGGGCTCGTGGAGTTGTCGCAGTTGTTAAGCGACGACGACAATGGAATGGACGCGCAGCTCACCCAAAATGGGATTGAGGAGGCGGAAAACCTCATCGAGCAAAACATTGAGTACGAGGAAGACGAAGGCGAGACCTACGCCGATGCCAGTCTGGTGCCTGCTTCTAATCGATACGTCGAAATTTCAGACAATCAAAGAAAGCAGATTGGAATTGAACTCGGTGAGCTGAAGGAAGCCCTAAGGGGCGACAACGAGGTTGACGATGAAGATCGCCAGATCTTTTTGAGCGAGATTGCGGTGTTTGAGGCCACAATTGGCGCCCCGCGTGTCTCAACAGAGTTAGTGAATCGTTTTGTCCAAGAGGTTCTGAGAAAAATTGTCAGTCTGTTACCAGCGGCCATCTTTGGTGCGCTGACTGAGCGAATAATCAACACCCTCTCATCGATTTTCTGAGCCAGTTCGCTCGTGCAAATTCGTCTCGTTCAAAAAAGCGCCCGCTTGGATCGCCCGCGCTCTCGGCTATGCTGGCGAAACCCTAGCACGCGCCGGAGCCCAACATGTTCGCATCTAAAATCTGGTGGATCACCGGCGCCTCATCCGGCATCGGCGCCGCGCTTGCCGAAGCGCTCGCCGCGAAAGGCGCGAAGCTCATCCTTTCGGGCCGCAACGAGGCGGCGCTGGCGGAGGTCGCGCAGCGCTGCAAGACCGAGCACCTCATCCTCCCGTTCGAAGCCACCGATTTTGCCCAGCTGCCGCAGATCGTGGAGCAGGCCGCCGCGTGGGCGGCGCCGCATGGCGGCCTTTACGGCCTCGTCAACAATGCCGGCATCTCGCAGCGTTCGCTCGCCATCGATACCCAGTTCGACGTGTTCGAGAAGATCATCGCCGTCGATCTGCTCGCGCCGATCGCGCTGACGCAGCAGCTGCTGCCGCGCTTTGCCGCGAACGGCGGCGGCAAGATTATCGCTATTTCCAGCGTCGCCGGCATTATCGGCGCGCCGCTGCGCGCGGCGTACAGCGCCGCCAAAGCTGGCATCATCGGCTATCACGACAGCGTCCGCGCCGAGACGGCGCATCTTGGCATCGGCGTGTTGGTTGTCGCGCCCGGATCGGTGCGCACCAACGTCTCCAAAAACGCGCTCGACGGCAAAGCGCAGACGCGTGGCTTCAGTGACGCGGCAATCGACAACGGCATGCCCGCCGATGTCGCCGCACAACGCATCGTCGATGCGCTCGAAGCCGGTCAGCGCGAGCTCATCCTGGCGGAAGGCGCCGAAGCGATGTCAGCGCAACTGCGCCGCAGCAATCCCGATCAGCTCTTCGATTTAATGGCGCAACTCGTCGCCAACGGTTACGCCAAGCAACTCGGCGCCGAAAGCTAACGCGCTAGGCGGGGTTGCATTTAAGTGGTCAGCGCACCGCGATTTCAACCATGACCTCATTGCGACGCGCCCAAGGCAGCGTCCATGGCGGATCGTAGAACGCATATGTAACTGGGCCGAGAACTGTGTCTCCGCGCGCTCTAACATAACTAAGCAA
Source organism: Terricaulis sp. (assembly GCA_034439495.1). Lineage (GTDB taxonomy): Bacteria > Pseudomonadota > Alphaproteobacteria > Caulobacterales > Aquidulcibacteraceae > Vitreimonas. The sequence continues at coordinate 83,028 of JAWXAM010000028.1, forward strand.
TTCGTCCGCGTGGCGGCTGAGATTGCTTTGCGTCGCGAGCCCGCTGAAGCGACCGACTGCGACGCGTCGTTGTGGCTGCTGCCGAAGCTCTACGGTGGCGTCATTCGGCCTCGGCATATCATCGAGTCGTGAACCGGGCGGCATATAAAACGTCACCGTCCACCCATTGGGCGCCGGCACCTGCGCGACGGGCGAAGTCATCGCGATCCGCTGTCCCGCCGGCTGTTGCGCGACTGGCGCCGTCATGGCGATCTCTTGCGCGGGTTGATTGCCGCCGAAAATGTAGCCTGCAAGCCGACGAAAACCTTGGTTGATGGCGGCGCCGCGTTCGCCGTCGACAACAGTTTCCGCAACGACGGTTGGCGCGTAATCTCGAACCTCGAACGCGCCGTCCTGAGCCACGGATGTCCAGCGCGGCTCTTCCGTGGCGTTTGCAGTGGGTGCAGTGACCATCAGGGCTCCGACGAGCGCGAGCGCTAGCCTCGAATTGTGTTTCATGTGGCCTATACGTGCTGCGCCCACGAGTGGTTCAGCGCTGCGGCGGACATGAGGCGCCTGCCACGGGCCGGACTGCAATCAGTCTTGGCTGAGCCGCGGGTCCGCGACCTGGATGGTGCCGCGCCGCCGGCTTGCGCGCGCGAGCTTTAGCGTGTCGGACGTTACATCCTTCACGAACGTCATCGCCACGGCGAGGACAGCAAGCGCACCAGCAACTTCAAGCATCGCACAACCTCGAAGACCTATTCTTCGGATGGGGAACTGTCCGGGCGGGGCCTTGTTCCCTCGTGCTTAAGTCCAGCGTTTTGTGGTCCTTTGATCGCCCACATCCGCCGCTTCGACCGGCGCGCCGCCATATCCAGTCAGGCGATCGGCGACGAACGGATTGCTCTGCCGTTCGCGCCCAAACGTGGAAGTCGGCCCGTGGCCCGGCACGAAGGTCATGTCATCGCCGAGCGGCCAGAGCTTGGACGTGATCGAATTGATCAACGTCGCATGATCGCCGCGCGGGAAATCCGTGCGCCCGATCGAGCCGGCGAACAACACATCGCCAACGAACGCGATCTTCAGCGCCGCATTGTGGATCACCACGTGTCCGGGCGTGTGCCCCGGCGCATGCGATACGCCAAAGCGCGCGCCTTCGAATTCCAGCTGTTCGCCGTCCTCGAAATAGCGATCCGGCGTCACGTTGCGCAGATCGGCGATGCCGTAGCGCTTGGCGTTGTCTTCGATCTGATCAAGCCAGAACTGATCGTCCCGATGCGGCCCTTCGATCGCAACGCCTGTGCGTTCGCGCAACTCCGCCGCCGCGCCCGCGTGATCGAGGTGGCCGTGAGTCAGCCACATGCGCTTCAGTGTAAGCCCAAAGTGCGCCAGCGCATCAATCAGCCGATCCGGATCGCCGCCTGGATCAACCAGAGCCGCATGTTTGGTTTCGTCGTTCCAGATCAGCGAACAATTCTGCTGCAGCGGCGTAACGGGGATAATGCGGATCTGCAGCTTCGGCTCACTCACCACGGCAATTCCTCGCCGGTGCCAGCGTGGAAGAACTTGCCGCTTGTCTCCAGCGTCAGTGCATCGATCCGCGCCAACAAGCCGCGCACAGATTCATCTGCCGGGATGCCGTTCTTACCGGTCATCTCCGTCGCTACCATGCCGGGATGCAGCAGCGCCACGGCAACGCCGCGCGCCTTCATATCGCGCGCCAGCGACACGCCCGCCGCGTTCACCGCCGCTTTCGACATGCGATAACCGTAGTAGCCGCCAGAACCATTGTCGGCCATCGAGCCCATACGGCTGGTGATGATCGCGACCTTTGCGTCTTTGCTCAGCAGCGGCGCGAGCGCCGCCGTGACGCGCAGCGGTCCCATTGCGTTGACTTCAAACTGTTCAGCGATGCCGTCGAAATCGAGCGCAGCCAAACTCTCACCACGCAGAATGCCGGCATTATTGATCAGCAGATCGAGGCTGACGCCCGAGAGTCGCTGCGCCAATTCTTTCACGGAACCCGCATCGCTCACGTCAACGCCGCTCTCCACGCGCACGCCCAGCGCTTCAAGCTCGGGCGACGCCTTGCGGCACACCGCGATCACTTTGGCGCCGCGCGCCTTCAACTGCTTGCAAAGCTCCAGCCCAATGCCACGATTGGCGCCGGTGACGAGTGTGTGGCTCATGATGATCTGATCTCCTGGCCCTCACATAAGCGCCGGTGGCGTACTTGGCGACCTCATCGCCGGGCGTTTCCCCCGCGCCCAATGAAAAAGCCGGCGCTGGATCGCAGCGCCGGCTCCTTCGTTTCAGTCTGAGTTAGCGCCTCAAAGATCAGGGCGGCCTACGCGGCGGCGGGCCGGGACGCGTTCGCGGCGCGCAGCAGCGCGAGCAGCTTCGGCCTCACGCGCGGCGACGTCGTAACCGGCCGGCACTTCGGTCAGCGCCTCCAGCGTCAGCGTCGTCGTGTAGCTACCGACTTGCGCGTCCGAGCCAGCTGGCATGTCGGCGCGGTGGCGTGCAGCGATGATGTAATGGCCAGGCGCCTCGAACGTGAACGTCGCGCGGCCGGCGCCGTCAGTGACGACATAGCGATCGAGATCGGTGTCCGGATCGCCTTCGCCGTAAAGCACGACAGCGCTGTTCGCGAGCGGGGCGCCATCGAACAACACATCAACCTGGAAGCCCTGTGCAGCGAGCACTTGGTTCGGGTGCGTCACCGGCCGCAATGCGAGGCGCCCGTGTGTCTGATCGATGACCGTGCGCGAAGCTTGGCCGCGCGTGACGTACACATCGGCGAGCGTGACAGTCTGCAGCGTCGTCACCGGCGCATCAGCCGGAGGCGTTTCGCCAGCGGCGAGCGCGCGCCACGTGCCGTCCGCGCCGACCAGCGTCGTCACATTGCCGAACTGTTCGCCGGTGGAGATGCGATAGGTGCCCGCTGTGGGCAGATTGGCGTCGAGCCGCGTCGCCGCAGTTTCGACAACCACTTGGTCGAACACCGCGTCGCTGCCGTCTGGATTGAAGCCGCGCAATTCAGCCGGCACGGCGATCTGCGGCGTGAAGAAGGTGCTGGCGAACGAGCCGACGATAGTGACGTCGTTATCCTCGGGCCAATAGGTGTCGGGCTTCAAATAGGACGTGTAGGCGGCGGCGGGCGCCACCGCCAATGCCAAGAAGGCCGCCGCTAAGACGTACTTTTTCATTCGATAACTCGCCTGCTTCTGGCGTGGAACTTCCACACCTGATCCCGAAGCCAGCACACACGACCTCGGCGCGAGTTTCAACCCAGTAACGTCGCTTTGATCAGCGCGGCCGCCCGTCGAGCAGCGCCAGCAGTCCCAACAGCGCCTTCACCGTAAACCAAACGAAGAAGATGAAGCCGATCAGGCCTGCAATCCACATGATCGGAAACCCGATCAGCACCACGGCCAGCAGTGCGCCGAGCGCAAATAGGATCGCAACCGCAACAGCCCACCAGAACGCCACCCACCAGATGCGGATCTGATCATCCAGGTGCGAACGCGCCAACGGGCCCGCGCCATCACGCGCCGCATAAGCGAAAATCACGCCGACCAGCGCGAAGATCGCCAAACTTGGGATGCTGAGCAAATAGAGCGCGTAAACGATAAGCGCGGAACCGCGCCCGGCTTCGCTTTGTGTCATATCTCACTCCAAACGGCGTCGCATTGGCTCAGGTTCCCTTGCGCTTGCGCGAGAGGGGGTGGGCGGTTTCGACCAATGTCCTTAACCGCTCACCGGCAACGTGGGTGTAAATCTGCGTCGTCGCAATATCCGCGTGGCCCAGCAGCGTCTGCACTGTCCGCAAATCGGCGCCGCCCTCGACCAGATGCGTGGCGAACGCGTGCCGCAGCACGTGCGGAGAGACACGCGCCGGATCGATGCCCGCCTTCACCGACGTCGCCTCCAAAATTTGCCCCACCCGCCGGCGCGTCAGCTTGCCGTCGGCTGCGCTGGAGGAGGGGAAGAGCCAGCGTTGCGACCTTTCGCGCTGCGCCTCGTTTTTCGGCAGGGCGCCCGCGCGCGCGGCAAGGTGCGCCTCGAGCGCCGCCAGCGCCGGCCGCCCCAGCGCCACCAGCCGCTCTTTGCCGCCCTTGCCCTCGATGATCATGTGATCCTGCCCGGGCCGAGGCGCCGCCCGCAGCGGCAGCGACACCAACTCGCTCACTCGCAAGCCCGCGCCGTACAGCAATTCGATCAGCGCCTTATCGCGCGGGCTTTCCGCCGCTTCGATCAGGCGCTCGATCTCTTCCACCGAAAGCGTCTTCGGCAATTGCCGCGCGCGCTTCGGCGCATCGAGCCGCGACGTCGGATCGTCGCCGCGCACATTCTCTTGCAGCAGGAAGCGGAAGAATTGCTTCAGCGCCGAAATCCGCCGCCGCGCCGTCGCCGGCGATAAACCGCGCTGGGCGAGCCTGGCGACATACGCCTCGATCGTCTCAGCTTGCGCGGTCGCAAAAGCGCCTTTCACATGCGCGCGCGCGTCTTCTAGATCGCGCGCATACGCATCGAGCGTATTCGCTCGCGCCCCGCGCTCAGCGGAGAGCATTTCCAAGAAGGACTCGATGAGAGCTGAGTCGGACACGTGCGAAGGCTAGCACAAAGCCGGAGAGTCCGCTTTTCGCCGAATGTGGACATTGGGCAAGTTGCAGCGCCAAAGGAGGTTGGAGACATTGCTCGCCCCCTTCGCCTATCCTGCGCCCAAGAATGGAACCGCGATGAGGCTTCTTCCTGCGCTACTGGTGTTTGGGCTAGCTGGGTGTGGCGACAGAACCCCACGTGTGGAAGCCGAGGCGCCGAGAGCGGTCCTGTCGTCGGCAATAGCCGACACAACGCCGGATGCCGGTTGGAACGCCACCGGCCCGGCGCAAGCGACGATCCCCGAGGAATTTCGTGGTCGATGGGACGCGACTGCGGAGTCGTGCCGAGAGATCAGCGACGCGCAATTGAAGGTGACCGATCGAACTCTGATCTTCTGGGAAGTCGGCGTGGAGGTGCGAACCGTCACGCCGGTAGGCGCAAATGCCATCCGCGTTGAAGGAACAGGTCGCGAGGAAGAAGCACACTTCGACGCGAGCAACGTATTTCAACTATCGGCGGACGGGAGCGTGCTCACGATGAACCCTGGACCGAACGGTTTCGCTCGCATCCGCTGCCTGACGCCCGATTTTCCTGGCGTCGAAACGCGCTGATGTCCGAACGGGCGCGTGATCGAAAATTCCGCGACTGGCCTAGTTGCTCAATTCGTGCCGATCGCGTCGACGGCAAATGACCGGCCTGAGTTCGCCGAAAGACGACATCCGCTCAATCCCAAAAGTTGAATACGACGTCACCGACCGTCTCGGGCTTCCAGTACCTCAAATCGCTCGCGTGTTGGTCGCTGAGGTTGGCGACGAACGCTCGATCAGCCGCGGTCAAATCTCTCCACAAGTCGGCCGCACGTATGAAAGAAAACGGCGCATGCATGGCTTCTGCGGTCTCAGCGAAGCTTGGATCATCGAAGAATTTCAGCTTCTCACCGACAGGCGGGATAGAACGGCAAAGCGCCGCGAATGGCGCGCCTTCTTCAATTAGCAACGAAAACCGGCCCTCGGCACCTTCCAGTTCAACCCAATGGAAGCTCAGCGGGCAGGTCCGCCAATGAAAATCCTTGATCGTACATCCTCGCTGTCTGGAGATTGAATGAAGTGCGCTGGTTATCTCCTGCTTGCGGTCAATCTGCGGAACGCGCGTGGCGTAAATCCGCGTCAGCGCATCTGAGACGCCTTCGTTGCTCTGACTTGGATTTCGCTTTCTAGCCATCGCCTGAAGCTTATCAGAGAGCAGTTGTTCTGTCGGCTCGGGCCAAAAGCGGCCGCTCGTCCCTTTAGCGCGGCGCGCCCGCCAGCAGCGCCTCCACCGCGATCCGCCGCGCATCATCTTCGAGCCGCAAGCCACGCAGCGCGCGAATGATGCGCTCCAGCGATTCCGCATCCAGCGCTGCCGGGCCGCCTTCGCCGAGCGCCGCCGCCGCCAGCAATGCGCCTTCACCGGTCGCGCCGCGATCGACAGCAGCGCCGAGCGCCAGCATCGCACCGGCGTCCGCACGCGCCCCGCCTTGTGGCGCGTTGTTCAAAAAGAACGCCTGCACGGCGCCGTTCACCGGCGCGCCGAGCGCCGAGAGGATAGCGACGTCACGTGCCGCCGCGCGCGCGCCGGAAGCGCCGCCAGCATCGATGCGGCGTTGCATCGCCATCGTGCCGCCATCGCCGCGCACCCCGGCCATCACCGCCAAAGCTGCATCGAGCGGCGCAAGATCAGCTTCCGAAGCGCCGGCTTGACGCGCGCTCGCTACCAGCCGTTGCGACACTTGCACGTCGCCATTGCTGATCGCCGCACGCGCAAACGACACCGCCGCCGCTTGATCCGGCGCAATCGTCAGCGCGTTGATCTCGGTGCGGAAGAAGCGCGCGGCTGCTGCGAAGTCCGCATGCGCCGTCGCCTGGCGCAACACGTCGGCGATCGCCGCGCTCGTTACGTCTTGCGCTGACGGCGCAGCCGGATCGGCTGGCGCGCCGGCAGCCGGCGTCGCCGCCGCGATGCGGCGCAGCGCCGGCACGATCGGCGGCAGCGCCGACGTGATTTCCGCCGGCGTCGCGCTTAAGATCGTGCGCGCTTCCTGCGGTCCGATGGCGCCGCGTTGAAACGCCAGCGCCGCCGCTTGTGCGCGTTGCGGCTGCGGAGTCTGGTCACTGCGCGCCAGCGCCACGAGCGCCAAAGTCGAAGCATTGGCCAGCGGGTTCGGGCCTGGACGGAGTCCGCCCGCGAGTGAAATTTGCACCGAAAGCGAATTGTCCCAACGCGCGATCGGCGGGCGTGCGCCCGGCGCGCCGCCGGCCGCGGCAATAGCGCCCGTGTACCAAGCGTCTTCCGCGTTCTGCGCGCGCGCGAGTTCAAGTGCGAGATCGGCGGCTGCGCGATCGCCGCTCGCCGCCGCGCAATAGGCGCGCAGCCGCAGCAAGAACGGCGGCACGGTTTCGCCGACGCTGGCGCTACGTCCGCGCGAGCACGCCGCGTTGCGTTGGCCGCGCGCGAGTTCGGCCTGCGCGCCGTACTGCGCGATGATCGGATCGCTGGCCGAAGACCCCGATCCGGAAACCAACATGCCAAGTTGATCGGCCGCGCCCATGCGCCCGATCGCTTCAAAGCGCTGGCGCGCCGCTGCCAGAGCATCGCCGCGCGGCGCGTCGCCGCCGCTGAACAGCACCCGCCGCGCTAACGCTTGCGCGGCCGGAGATTGGTAAACGGCCGGCAGCTTGTCGAACGCCGCCGTCAGAAAAGCCGGATCGCTCCGCGCCCACAGGTCCGGCGCGAGCGCACCTTGCTCGCGCGTCATCGCACTCACGCTCCAGGCGTTGAGCTCCTGCAGCGCCTCTGATTCCAC
>JAWXAM010000029.1:0-8611 GCA_034439495.1 Terricaulis sp.
CGGCGCCGGCTCAAGCCGCGATTCATCGCCAGGCTTTGGCTGATGTTGCGGGGGGAACGGCGGTTCAGGATAGCGCCTCGCGCCAGCCTGCACCGCGCCGGCGTGCTCGTCTTCAGGCTTCGGCTTGTGATCCTGGGCGCTCTGCAAGTCACGCTGCGTTTGGGCGGTGTGTTCGGGATCGGCCATGCCCACGACAATCCTCTGCGGCTCAAGTGGCCAAATGCTGCCGAGGCCTCACAGTTCCTATTCTTGCAGCGACGCACGGCGAAAATGGCGCCGGATATTCTCTCGTGTCGCTCCATCACCTTCGCCGTCGCCCCCGCAGAGCCGCCAATAGTCTGGCCGCCCCCTGCACCGCACCCCACTTCACAGCGGCGACGGCAGCTGAACCTCAACTGCGAGTTCGCTTCACGGAGTGCGGCGGCGCGCGCGGGAACAGATGGGCGCGGCGCGGGTTTAGCCCCAGCGCTCGTGCTGTCGATGTAGTCAGCACGCCGACGTCTGTTGACACGAACCTGTGCGCACGACGCCAGACCGGAGGCTACGTGGCCGCTGTAGCGAGAGCACCTACACGAGTTGAACCGAGTGAGCGCACGGATGCATGCCGCGCCTATCACACGATCCGGCGACAAAGTGAACGGCTGACCGAACCTTTAAGCACCGAGGACCAGCTCCTCCAGTCGATGCCTGACGCGAGCCCAACCAAATGGCATCTCGCCCATACTGCGTGGTTCTTTGAGGAGTTTGTCTTGGGCGCATACGCGCCGGGCTATGCGCGGTTCGATGCAGACTTCGGCTTTCTGTTCAATTCCTACTATGAGGCCGTCGGGCCCCGGCACCCGCGTCCGGAGCGTGGGATGTTATCACGCCCGTCGCTCGACACCGTTCACGCCTATCGCCGGCACGTTGATCAGGCGATGGTCAGTTTGATCATGACGACCGGCGCCGATTGCTGGACGAAGGCGCGGCCGCTTATCGAGCTCGGTCTCCACCATGAACAGCAGCATCAAGAGCTCATCTTGATGGACATCAAGCACGCGCTGTCGCGCAATCCGCTTAAGCCCGCCTATGCGCCGCCGACGCCGCGCCATCGAGCGGAACATGCCCAGACTTGGCACGCCATTCCCGGCGGGCTCTGCCTGGTCGGCGCCAAGAGCGATGGCTTTGCTTTCGACAACGAACGCCCGCTCCACAAAACCTGGATCGAACCGTTCCGCCTCGCCAGCCGCCCCGTCACCAACGCTGAGTATCGCGCGTTCATCGATGATGGCGGCTATAAGCACGCGGCCTTCTGGCTGGCTGACGCCTGGCGCATTGTGGGCGAACGCGATTGGCGCGCTCCGCTTTACTGGAGCGATGATTTCAGCGTCCACTTCACCCTCGCCGGCGAGCAGCCAATCGATCCAGCCGGGCCAGTTTGTCATCTCAGCTTTTACGAAGCCGACGCCTATGCGCGCTGGGCGGGCAAGCGCTTGCCGCGCGAGGAAGAATGGGAAGTCGCCGTCAGCAGCGCAGACGCCCAGGCCAATTTTGTAAGCGCTGGCGCACTCCATCCGCAGCCCGCGCCCGCCGGCGCCCTCGTCCAGATGTTCGGCGACGTGTGGGAATGGACGGCCTCTCCTTACGTTGGTTATCCGGGCTTTCGCTCAGCGTCAGGCGCGGTCGGCGAATACAATGGCAAATTCATGTGCGGCCAATTCGTACTGCGCGGCGGCTCCGCGGTTACCCCAGAGGGACATGTGCGGCCCACGTATCGAAACTTCTTTCCGCCCGATGCGCGCTGGGCGTTTTCCGGAGTGCGACTTGCCGATGACAATGCTTGAATCGGCGAACGCCGCCCGCCATGGGCGGCTTCGCTTTCACGACCATCTTTCGCACCAACAGAGCTTTGCCGAGGCGGTGGTCTGGGGTTTCTCTCAACCGCAAAAAGCTATCCCATGCCGCTTTCTCTATGATGCGCGGGGATCAGCGCTGTTCGACAAGATTTGCGCCCTCCCGGAATACTATCCGACGCGCACCGAAACTGCGATCTTGCGCGCCCACGCCGCGCACATGGCGCGCCTGATAGGTCCGAGCGCCAGCCTGATCGAACTGGGCAGCGGCTCCAGCGTTAAGACCCGAATCTTACTCGATGCGCTGGAGCGCCCCGCTTGTTATGCGCCCATCGATGTTTCGCGCCAGCATCTGAAGCAAGCCGCCGCGAGCATTGCAGCCGACTATCCCACGTTGCGCGTTGACGCCATCTGCGCCGACTATAGCGAGGACTTTCCGCTCCCCGCTTGCGGCGCACGCCAAGTTGCGTTCTTCCCGGGCTCAACCCTCGGCAACCTCACCCGCGCAGATGCACTTTCGTTGCTGCGCGATTGGCGCACTCGTCTTGGCCGCGACGGCCTCATGGTGCTTGGACTTGATCTCAAAAAAGACCGGGCGACGCTTGAAGCCGCCTATGATGATCGCGCAGGTGTGACACGCGCCTTCATCTTCAACATCCTGCTGCGCGCCAATCGCGAACTCAGCGCCGACTTCGACTTGGACGCATTCCGCTACGAAGCATATTATGAGCCTGAGCAGGGCCGCGTTGAAATGTATCTTGCAAGCCGCGCCGCCCAGACAATCACACTCGCTGATAAGCGCTTTCAGCTTGCCGCCGGCGAGCGCATTCATGTCGAGCACTCGCACAAATACTCACTGGAGGAAGCGCGCGCGCTGGGCGAAGCGGCAGGCTTCGAACCTTTGGCCCGTTATCAAGACGCGCACGCCCTTTTCAGTGTGCATGTCTGGCAAGCGTGAGGACCTCATCGTCGCGAAGCTGGTCGGGCGCCGCGGCCGCCTACTCGCGCATGCGGTCACTCAGCGGCGCCAAGCGTTACTTCTGCGCAAAATAGATTAGCGCCCTCGGATCGAACACGCGGTAATCGTGCGCATCATAACGCGTGCGGATACGTGCAAACTCGATGCGGGCCATCGCGAGGGCCTCGCGCGCGCTTTCTGCTTTGACCTCATAGGCATGCGCCACCGTCTCAGCGGGCGTCAAGAATTCGACACGATAGCTTTGGAGCCTCACGCGGGGCCGCGTCACCCGATCTACAAACCTATCCTCGCGCCAGACAAGAACGATTGGCGCCCTCGCCAACAGCACGCGCGCATACTGCAGCGCCAAAACATCGTTGGCGCACGATTTCGATTCTTCGCCGACCAATGTTTCGTGTTCGTCGTGCAAGCAAAACCGATAAGCCGACATCCGCCTTTCCTTCCGGCGCAAAACGCGTTCGGTGGAAAAATGTTTGCTTGGACGTCAAAAGAAATCCGAAAACACGGTTACACTTTTTTCTGCGACTGCGGCGAGGCGGCCAGGACAATATCGCCGATCGTTGTCGAAACGCAGCGAAAGGCCCTGAATCATTCCCACTCGATTGTGCGGCGCGAGTTGTTTTTGCTGATTCCATGCGGTTTTTGCGCGCTCTGCGGGCGCGTATGCCGACAACTCCACCGCCAAAAAACTAACCTTCGGAAATCATTCAAGATCGCGATTTTGCTGAAGAGTGTTGTCTTTTGTCTACATTCGACAGCTCGTTGATCTCCGCATTCGCAACGTGCACCGCGCGACCATTCCCGATAGTCGGGCGTGTCACACATTCTAACACGGGCGCAGGGCCTCGCCATCAGGCGAGATCACGCTCGCGACATTGCACGGGGCCGCATGCGCGAGGCTCTCAGAATCGAACGCCGCCGGTCACCTCGAGCACCTGCCCGCTCACATAATCAGAATCCGGCGAGCAGAGCATATAAACCGCGCTTGCCGCCTCGTCTGGCGTGCCTTCGCGCCCCAGCGGTATGGTGGCGCGGATGCCGGCAAGCGTACGTTCATGAAGACCAACGCTGATGTCGCGTCCGCCGACTGTGATGGCGGCGCCCTCTTCCCCCAGTTGCTGAGTTAAACGGGTCGCGATCAATCCAAACGCGACGCAATTGACGGTGACATTATATCGCCCCCATTCCTTCGCCATCGTGCGGGTCAGCCCGACAATGCCAGCCTTGGCGGCGGCGTAATTGGCTTGTCCGGCGTTGCCATAGAGGCCCGCAATTGATGAAATATTGACCACCTTGCGGCACCGCGGCGCGCCCGTCTGGGATTCAGCCTTGGCGGTGACACGGATATACTCGCTGGCGGCGCGTAGAATTCTAAACGGCGCTTTCAGATGCACATCCAGAATCGCGTCGAACTGCTCGTCCGACATCTTTTGAATAACCGCGTCCCAGGTGTATCCGGCGTTGTTGACGATGATGTCGAGCCCGCCGAACTCACCAATAGCTGCGCCGACGAAGCGCTCAGCAAAGTCTTTGGCCCCTACGTCGCCAATGCATGCGCTGGCGCGACCACCGGCAGCGCGAATAGCTTCCACGACCTCATGGCCTGGGGCATCATCAAGGTCGTTGACTACGACCGCGGCGCCCTCACGCGCCAAACGCATTGCGACGGCGCGGCCAATGCCACGCCCTGAACCACTCACGAGCGCAACACGCCCTTCAAGTCGACCCATCACTTGTCCTTTCGCTCGCCCGCGAATCTCACACCAGCGCGACCACGGCTTCACCGCGCAACGTTTCGCGCCCATCCTGAGCGGTGGCCACAAGCGCTAACCGCACGCGCGGCTCGCCGTCGCTCTCAAACCGCTCCACCACACTCGCCCTGCATGTGATGCGGTCATGGAGTTGGGTTATGGAGACAAAACGCGCACCGAAAGAGCGTAGTCGCGAAACCCCGGCCCAGTCCGTAACCACGCGGGCCAAAACGCCGAACGAAAGCATGCCGTGCGCAAAAACATCAGGCAGGCCCGCGGCCTTGGCGAAATCGCTATCTATATGAACCGGGTTGTGATCGCCGGACGCGCCCGCGTAGAGCGCCAAAGTCGCGCGCGAGATTGGGCCAAAGTGCAGCTCCGGCAATTGAGCGCCAGGGAAGGCGGCGAGAAGATCTACGCTCATGACGCAGCGCCAGGTAAACGATGAAGCAAGGTGCGGGTGGCGCGAACCAGCACGCCGCGTTCGGCGTGGGTGACGTCGCATTCCAATTTCGCAAACTCCATTGCGCCGCCCTTTTTATCGTAAAAATCGACGACGCGCGTGCTGAACGCGACCTCTTCTCCGGCATAGATCGGCGCTCTGTACGCGTATGTCTCGTCGCCGTGCAGCAGATAGCGGAAGTCGAAATTGACAAGCTCGGCGGCCGTCTGTGCGCCGCGCCGCTTGAGTTCGTCGCTCGCCAGCGCCTCAATCACCATCAAATAGGATGGCGGCGCGACAAGATCAGGATGCCCGGCCGCCCGCGCCGCTTCGACATCGTAGTGTATCGAATCGATTTGCCCCAACACGCGCGAGAAGAAGCGTATAGAGCCGCGCTCAACGAGCACGTTCACAGGCGCAAGGCTGCGTCCCTTTGCCGAGCGATCGAAAATACCTTTAGGGTTGGCTGGCGTCGCGACGTCCACGTCAGAGGGCCTTCTCGTAGAGCGTGACGACACAGGCGCCGCCAAGACCGAGATTGTGTTGCAGCGCGTGGCGGACGCCCTCCACTTGCCGCGCGCCGGCGCTGCCGCGCAATTGATGGGTGAGCTCGTAACACTGCGCCAAGCCGGTCGCGCCGAGCGGGTGCCCTTTGGAGAGCAATCCCCCCGAGGGATTCACCACCACCTGGCCGCCATACGTGTTGTCGCCATCGGCAATGAATTTCTGCGCCCCGCCCTCCGGGCAAAGTCCGAGGCTCTCATAAGAAATCACCTCGTTATGGGCGAAGCAGTCGTGCAACTCGACAACACGAATGTCTTCCGGGCCGACACCGGCCTGCTCATAGACCGCCTGCGAGGCGCGCACGGCCATGTCGCGACCGACCAATTCAATCATATCGCCGGAAGTCAGCGCGACCGGACGATCGGTGGTCATCGCTTGCGCCGCGATGCGAACCGTCTTGACGATGCCGTGCTTGGCGGCGAACTCGCTGGATGCGAGCAATGTCGCAGCGGCGCCGCATGTCGGCGGACATGCCATCGGGCGGGTCATCACCCCGGACCACATCACAGCAGCATTCAATACATCAGCTTCTGTCATCACGGTCCGAAAGACCGACATTGGATTGTGCGATGCGTGACGGCTGGCTTTGGCCCTTACACTGGCGAAATCAGCAAGCGTGGTTCCATATTTTTGCATATGGGCAAGTCCAGCGCCGCCAAAATAACGCAACGCCAGCGGCAGCTCGACATCGACCAACGCATCGCAAACACGGTCAAACCCTTCAAACGGGCTGACGCGGTCGGCGAAGATGCTCGGCAACGGACCGGCATTCATTTCTTCGAAGCCGACGGCGAGAACGCATTCGCAAATTCCATGTTCAATTGCTTGCCGCGCCAGATAGAGCGCTGAAGATCCGCTCGAGCAATTGTTGTTGACGTTGACAATTGGAATACCAGTCATTCCCGCCTTGTAGATGGCGCGCTGACCGGCGCAGCTGGCCGCATAGACGTAGCCTGCGAAAGCCTGCTCGACCGCGTCATAGCTAATACCTGCGTCGGCCAGCGCGCATGCAATGGCCTCTTTGGCCATGTCGTCATAGGGTTGGCTCTGTCCCGCTTTCGTAAATGGGATCATGCCGACCCCGATGACGAATACGTCGCGTTCACCACTCATTGCGCACTCCCACCTAGGCTAGAACGCCGTCGCGGCGCAGAGACAATATTTCCTCCGGCGCGAACGCCGCCGCGCCGAAAATGTCATCAGTCACGGTCTCGCCCGAAGCGAACGCAACGGGATTGGCGCTTCGCGTTGCAGAAAAGCGCGGCGCTGGCGCGGGCTGATGAGCGCCCGCGACCACGACGAAAGCCCCCCGCGCAACATTATGGGCGTGTTGAGGCGCCTCGGTGAGCGATAGCACCGGCGCAACACACGCGTCCTGCCCTTCAAAGACCGCACACCAAGCGGCGCGCGTTTTTGTTTTAAACCGCGCTGCGATGTCGCGTTTATGCTGGTTCCACATCGACGGGTCGTTCTGGGACGCAGGATCAATGACGCCGCTGAGGCCAATAAGCTCTAGAAATAGGCGATAGAAGTGCGGCTCTATGGCGCCGACCGCGATAAATTTGGCGTCAGCAGTTTCGTACGTCTCGTAAAAGTGCGCGCCAGTATCTACAAAATTGAGGCCGCGCTCGTCTTGCCAGCGACCTTGCGCATGCAGGCCATAGATCATCGCCATCAACATGGCGCTGCCTTCAGTCATCGCACAATCGACGACTTGGCCCTTGCCGGTTGTGCGCGCGTTGAGCAGCGCGGCTAGTATGCCAAACGCCAGCATCATGCCGCCGCCGCCGAAGTCGCCGACGAGATTGAGCGGGGGCACTGGTTTTTCGCCCTTGCGGCCAATGCCGTGCAGCGCACCGGAGAGCGCTATATAATTGATGTCATGTCCCGCCATGCGCGCATAAGGTCCGTCTTGACCCCAGCCTGTCATGCGCCCGTAGACGAGCTTAGGATTATCGGCGAGCAAGATCTCTGGGCCGAGCCCCAAACGCTCCATGACACCTGGGCGATAACCTTCGATCAGCGCATCGGCGCCGGCGCACAATCGGCGCATCAGCGCGACGCCTCGCGCGTCTTTCAAATTGACGGCGACGCCGCGCCGCGAACGATTCCAAATCGCTTGAGTTGGATCGCCTTCGACAATGTCACTGCCGACTGCGGCGCCCAGCCGGTCGATCCGGACGACATCGGCGCCGTGATCGGCCAGCATCATCGCGCAAAACGGACCAGGCCCCAATCCCGCCATTTCGATGATGCGCAGACCTTCTAGCGGGCCAGTCATCGCGCCAGCACTAGGAGAACGGGCCTGTCTGAATGGCGCGCGCCGCCTTCAACCCGTCAAGGCTCGGCCCCTCTTCACCGTATCCTTGCCAGGCGGCGCGACCGCATAGGCGCGCAAAGTCCGGTCCATAAGTTTCAATCAGCGCATCGGGGATATCGTCATTGCGCTCAGCCGGACGCACGTAATTGCGCGCATACATATAGACAAAATGGCTGCGTAAGCCTTCGTCGGTCTTGGGATAGGTGCCGTGCCACGTATTGCCGTGAAAGACGATTAAAGATCCCGGCGCCGCCTCGACCGGCACTCCGATATCGTCATCATTGGGACCGCCCATAAATTTTGGCTGATCCACATCGGTTGGATGACGGCACCAACGGTGGCTGCTCGGCACCATGCAGAACGTGCCTTTTTCCTTGGTATAGTCCGTCAGAATCCAGCTCACGTTGCAAACGACGCCATTGGGCGGCAGCGGTGTCGGCACGCCCATTGAATCGCAATGCATGCGGGTGGTGCCGACCGGACCCTCCTTGACCAGCGAACTCGTGTTCCACAGGTGACAGCTGGCGCCCATCATGTAGCGCGCAAGCGTAAGGCCAACGGGATTGATCGCGCCCTCGGCGAAGACCGGATGCTTGTGCAGGAGATGAAACAGCGCTCGACCATAGACCGGCCGCTCTGCTTGGGGCCGGTTCGCCATCGAGACTTTCAGCTCGTCCTCTGCGCGTCCAATCGCGAGCACCGCCTCAAGCATGCGATCGAATA
>JAWXAM010000030.1:0-64748 GCA_034439495.1 Terricaulis sp.
GCCTTTCTCCGGCCGGCCACACACATAGGGTCGCGCTCGCTTGGGGCGAGAGCAAGCGTAAAGTGCGGCGGAAAGCCGACCCTGCTGGTTTTTAATGATTTCCCTCAGCAGCGTTTCGACGTTGTACTGTGCATAACCGATCGGAGAGCGACACGCATGAGCGGACGCAACGTTTTCTTTGAGCGTCTGGAATTGGATCGTTTGATGCGCTTCTACGGGCGCATGGTCGCCGCCGGAGAGTGGCGCGACTATGCGTTGGACGCCCTGCCCGATTGCGCGCTTTTCAGTGTCTACCGTCGCTCCAGCGAAGCACCCCTCTTTCAAATCGAAAAACGCCCAGACGACAGCCGCAAACAGGGCGCCTACAGCGTGCGCGCAGTTGATGGCCGTGTTTTGCGCCGTGGGCACGATCTCGCGCGCGTCCTCGAAGTGCTGGAGCCGAAGCGCATGCGCGTGGTCGGCGATTAGAGCAGCGCAAATAAAAACGCCCCGGCGTTCACCGGGGCGTTCTCATTTTCAGGTTTAGCGAGGACTACTCGCGCGAACTCATAAAGCTCAAGATGATCTGGAAGATCGTAATGAACGCTATGTAGAGGTTCAGCGCGCCGAAATTGGTCATCACTGCTTGGCCACGCTGGTCGTTGGCCAGGTAGTAGTAGCTCTCACGCAGCTGGTTGGTTTGCGTGGCCACCAGCGCCGAGAACACCAGCAGCGTCACGACCTGCATGCCGATCTCGAACATGCTCGAACCTTGGATCACGCCAAAGCTCACCAGTGCAAAGTTCAGGACCGAGATGATCGCAAGGCCCATCGCGGCCATGATCACCATCGAGTGCAAGCCGGAGAGGTTGCGCTTTGTGGTGTATCCCCAGAGCGCCAATCCGCCGAACGCCGCAGACGTCACCAAGAAGGCCTTGGCGATGTTTGCAAACGTGACGTTGAGCGTCTGTCCACCGAGCGTTGTGGCGCCGACAGCATTCGCCG
Source organism: Terricaulis sp. (assembly GCA_034439495.1). Lineage (GTDB taxonomy): Bacteria > Pseudomonadota > Alphaproteobacteria > Caulobacterales > Aquidulcibacteraceae > Vitreimonas. The sequence goes on from JAWXAM010000030.1 coordinate 985, forward strand.
CCAGAAACACCCACACGCCGAGCCCGAGGCCCATGAGCGTGACGACCGACCAATAAAGGAAGCCGGAGCCCGTCGGGGAAGCGTTACGCATGAAGAAGCTGGAACCCATCAGGAGTACCAGCGGACCCCATTGGACGATGTAGATAACGGGAGCAGAAAGGACGATCTGCGACACTGGAGCGATCGTGCCGACCGCGTAAGCCAGCACCGCCGACCACAGCAGGCCAAGGCCCATCTTCGTGTAGACGCCCAGCATGAACTTACGCAGACCGGGGTCAATTGCCTGCTCTTCCCGGCCAACGGGAACGGAGCCGGCGCGGCCCAGATACTCGTTCATTCTTAACCTCCTCTTGGGCGGAGTGGCGCCGCCCGAAACATGAACCCTTATATGGCGGCGCTACCTTTGCGCTGCAAGAAAAAGCCGCCGCTTCTTTCGGTTGCGCTAGGTACTGGGTACGCCCAGTATTGGTAGTATACGCCGGGAACACGAGACTGGATCGCCGCGTTTTCGCCACACTGCGTCGGCGCCCTGCCGATGGGGCGGGAACGCTGTCGAATCGCGCTACCAGCAGGCGCGGAGGGTGAGCCGGGGTGGCTGACGAGAACGAACCAAATGCGCCGGGGGACGAGCCTCCGAAGCAAACACCGGCGGAAGCTGGTGAGCCGGACGCGCCTGTGGAGCGCGCCGATGACACCCTTGCGCCAGATTCTGTCCCCGTTCCCGACGAGGACATATTCGAGGTCGAAGCGGCGCCGCCTGAGGCGCACCAGCTAGATGCAGCGCCGATCGAAGAGCCCACGGCGCCTCTTGAGGCCACATCTGATGAACGCGTAGCCGAACCGGCTTCGGCGTCTGAACCTGCCCAATCGACAGATCCTGAGCCGCCTGCGCTCTTGGAAGCGCCGCCCGCAGCTCCTGAACCGGAGATCGCCGCCCCGCCACCCGTTGAAGAGCCAGCGACTGCCGCTCAGACCGAGTTGCCGCCCCATTACTTCCGCGCGGCTGGAGATCCGGACGAACCAGCGCCCGAGCCGGCGCCGACGATGTTCGGCCAAATCGGCGATCGCATACGAGATACCTGGCGCGACATCTGGGGCGGCGTTGAACCGGGCTTGATCCGCTTTGGCGGCGCGGCCCGCGCCGCGGTTGGCGAAGTCGGTAACCGCGCCCGCAACATCAAACACCCTCGCAACATGCGCGAGGCCGCAGTGTGGAGTGGCTGGCTCGCCGCCGGCGGCGTCGCGGTGATCATCGCCTTTTTCTTGTTCGTCACTTGGGACATGCCGTCCACAGACGATCTTTGGGAAGCACGCCAGGGCCAGTCGATCACTTTCCTCGATCGCAACGGGCACGTGATCTTGCGCGAAGGCGCACAAAACGCACCGCCGGTCGATCTCGCATCGCTGCCGCCGTTCGTGCCGCAAGCTTTCATCGCGATCGAAGATCGCCGCTTCTACAATCACCTTGGCGTCGATTTTGGCGGCATGATGCGCGCCGGCGCCGAAAATCTACGCGCCGGCCGCGTCGTCCAAGGCGGCTCGACGATCACACAACAGCTGGCGAAGAACCTCTTTCTCACCAACGAACGCTCCTGGCGCCGTAAGGCGCAGGAAATCATGCTGGCGTTCTGGCTGGAGAGCCGCTTCAGCAAGGACGAAATCCTCGCGCTCTACCTCAGCCGCGTGTACTTCGGCGCCGGCGCCTATGGCATTGAGGCGGCCGCTGAACGCTATTTTGATCGTCCCGCGCGCGAGCTTACTTTGCTGCAATCAGCAATGATTGCCGGCCTCGTCAAAGCGCCTTCGCGCCTGAACCCGGCCCGCCAAGATATCGCCGCTGCGCGCGACCGTGCGACCGTGGTGCTCAACGAAATGGTGGCAATGGGCTTCATCAGCGCGGCCGAGCGGGAGGCGGCTCTACAGGAAGAACTCGTTATCAGCCGGCGCAATCCGGCGGGCGTGCTCTCCTATTATCGCGACTGGATCGACCCGCTGTTGAACGACATCATCGGCAACCAACGCGATGACTTCATCGTTGAAACCACGATCGACATCGCCGCCCAGCGCGCCGCCGCGGAAGCCGTGGAAACCGTCCTCGCCGAGCAAGGCGAAGATCGCCGCGTCGGCCAGGCCGCAGCGCTCGCTATGGACGACATCGGCGCCGTGCGCGTGATGGTGGGCGGCCGGGACTACGATCAGAGTCAATTCAACCGCACCACCCAAGCGCGCCGCCAGCCAGGCTCCTCGTTTAAGTTCTTCATCTACCTCGCAGCGATGGAGAACGGCCTGACACCGTGGAGCGTCCGCGAAGACGCGCCGATCACGATCTCGATCGAAGGGCAACCCGACTGGACCCCGGGGAACTACACCAACGAATTCCACGGCGCAGTAACGCTGAACGGCGCGTTCACGCACTCCTTCAACATGGTCGCGATCCGCGTCGCCAATGAAGTCGGCGGCGCGAAGGTCATCGACGTGGCGCGCCGCCTCGGCGTGACCTCTCCGCTCAGCAACTACCATTCGCTCGCGCTCGGCGCGCAGGAAATGACGTTGCTGGAAATGGTTGGCGCCTATGGCGCCATGGCTTCGGAAGGCTACCTGGTACGCCCGCACGGCGTCGCGCGCATTCGACGCGCAAACAATAACGAGACCATGTGGAGCTTCCGTGAGCAACGCACCCGCGTGATCGAGCAACGCCCGATGCGCTATATGAATTTGATGATGCGCCGCGTCGTTGATTCCGGCACCGGCACCGCCGCGCGCATCAGCGGCCGCGAAATCGGCGGCAAAACCGGCACCGGCAACGATTACCGCGACGCCTGGTTTATCGGCTTCACGCCGGGCCTCGTCGGCGGCGTGTGGGTCGGCAACGACAACTTCACCACAACAGCACGCGTCACCGGCGGCTCGCTGCCAGCCGACATCTGGGCCCGCTTCATGCCCGTTGCGCTGCGCGATACGCCCGTACGCTCGCTCGAAATGCCAAGCGACGAAGACTACAGCGTCGGGCAACCCCCGCCTGAGCCAACAATTACTGTCGTGGGCGCGCCGATCGGCGCGGTGATGGGCAATCCGACACCTGCGCCGCCAGATGATCAGGACCGGTCGCTCGACTTCGGTCCCGAGGGCTAACGCGGAACCGCAGCGTTGCGCCGTGGTTTAAACGCCCATGGTCACGAACACGAACCTCCGCGAACCCATCGTCATCGAAGCCCGCCGCGTGCGCGATGCCGCCGATATCTCCGATATCGTCCGCCTCGCCGACTTGCTGGACACCAAATTCGTTGTGCCCGGCACGAACTGGCGGTTTGGTCTCGACAGCATCATCGGCCTTGTCCCCGGCATTGGCGACTTGGTCACCACAGGTCTCGGCGCATACATCATCTACCGCGCGCGTGAGCTTGGCGCCCCAGGATGGCTTATCGCGCGTATGACGGCGAACCTCGCAATCGATGGCGTTATCGGCGCGATCCCGCTGGTCGGCGATGTGTTCGACTTTGCCTTCCGCTCGAACGCGAAAAACGTGCGCATGCTGCGGCGCTACTTGGAAAAGCGAACGCTTCGCGACGTGACGCCCTAGTCCACGCAGATCGCGGCGTCCGCGCGGCCATTCACAACACGCGTGTAGCAGCCGAATGCCATGTTCGAGGCTTGGCACTGGCCAGTAACATTTGTTTGCCCTGCGACGTCCACCGCGCCTTGGCAGTTGCCCGACGAGCATTGGCTGCCATCGCGGCACGCTCTGCCTGCGTCGGCGTAGGGAACGACGCATTGTAGCGTCTGCGCCCTGCCCACACGCTCCAAGCTACCGCCGCGCGCCGCGCACGCGCTCTGCGCACTCTCCGCCTGCGTCGGCGCCGTTGGCGCTGCCACAGGCGCACAGGCACATCCGCCAAACAACAAGGCTGCCGCGAAAAAGCGCTTCATCGGTTCTGCTCCTGATCGTCGTCAGACGGATCATCTTCTTCGACCGCCGGAATGGCGTAACCACCGCTCAGCCAACGGTGCAAATCCACGTCGGCGCAGCGTTTAGAACAGAATGGGCGGTATTTTTGATCCTGCTCGTTTCCGCAAATCGCACACTTGCTCACACCGCCCTCGCATCAATACGGTCCCGCGGCCAGAACGCCTCCTGCGGCGCCGCGTCCAACGTCCAGCGCATGCCGATACGATTGGAAAGCTGCGCGCGCCAGTCGATCTCCGCCGCATCGAGCCAAGCCTTGACCCCCGGCGACACCGTGCACGCGATCTGACGGCCTGTTTGCGCCCGCCCTTCGCGCTCGATCGCGCGGAGCGCCATCAGCGCTGCCGTTTCGGCAGTGAGACGGCCGTCGGCATCGCGCATTTGCTCGTGCAACGGGCGGCGCAATTGCGCGCGCGCCATGTCGAACACGCCGAAGCGCGAGAGACCGCCGAACTGGATGCTCCAGGGATCGTCAGCGAACGCGGCGCGCACCGCCTCCTCCAACTGCTTGCCGTGCGATTTTGCCCGCATCGACACAAAATCGATTGCGATCAAGCCGCCCAGATTGCGTAGACGAATTTGCCGGGCCGCTTCCTGCGCGGCTGCAATGTTGAGATCAAGCGCAAAGCGCTCCGGATCGCCTGAACCTTGGCGCGCACCAGAATCGACATCAATAGCCACCAGCGCAGAGGTCGGCTCAATGCTCAGCACGCCGCCGCCAGGCAAAGGCGCAATCCGCGCCAGCGCATCCTCAACGACGGCGTCGATCTTGGTGCGAAGTTGCGCGTCCGCAGACTTCGCCAGCACGAGCTCCTCATCAGCCTCATGCTGCCCGATGCGATGCGGCGCCTCGCCGTCGTGGTCGCTTTCCTGAAGTTCGATGACCGGGTTCTTCCCGCGCGCGCCTTCGCGGGTGACATGGACGACGACGCCCATACCTTCGGTCAAAGAAACTCGCTCTTTGCCAGCGCGCCGTACGCGACCGTCTTCGCCGAGCGGCAAAAACCCAAACTCATCGCGCAGGCCAAGGTCGACGAATACACCGCGCCGGCGGCGATCTATCTCACGCACGCGCCCGACATAGAGTTCACCCCAACGCGCCCGCACGCCCTCGTCACTTGCGCGCGCGATGCGCAGCGCGATGGGACGCCCCCCGCGCACCAGCACTTCGCGCGTCTCACCGATCGAGGCATCGATCCAAGTTTCCAAGGCCTCGCTCACGACGCGTCCTCAATCAGGTTGGCGGTTTCGTAAAGGGGCAAACCGATGACGGAGGAGTAGGAGCCGATAAGGTTGGTGACATAGCGCGCCGCCAACCCCTGGATCGCGTAGCCGCCGGCTTTGCCACGCCATTCTTCGCTGGCGATATAGCGCTCAACTTCCGCCTCAGAGAGCACCTTGAACGACACGCGCGTTTCCGCGAGCCGCGTGCGCACGGTGCCGTCCGAAGCCTTGAGCGCCACGCCCGTGTAGACTCGATGGGTCCGGCCAGAGAGCAGCTTCAAGCACACCCGCGCTTCCGCCTCCGTCTCTGCTTTCGGCAAAATGCGGCGGCCAACGGCGACGACCGTGTCGGCGGCGAGCACGATGCCGTCCGCTTTCACAGTCAGCGCCTTCTCACGCGCGAGCCGCAACGCCAACAGTCGCGGCGTCTCGCCCTTCAGTGGTGTTTCATCGATATCAGCGACGATAACTTCATCCGGCGTCACGCCAATCTGCGCCAGAAGCGCCAGCCGGCGCGGGCTCGCGCTCGCCAGCACGAGGCGTGTCATGGCCGCTTCGGAAAGCCCAGGCGCTTGGCGATGATTTTATCCACCGTGCGCGGGTTCAATATCTTTGGCAGCGTGCGATCCATGAAGGGCTTACGCAAGATGTGATAGCGGGTCTTCGGCTTCGGATCGCTGAGGCAGAACCAAATCAGATCGCCCACATCAGAGGCCGGCAAACCGACCTTGCCCTGCGTGACCATATAATCCGCCACGCGTTCGACCATCGGCGCGTAGGGCGTATTAGAGAAGCGCTTCAGATCTTCTTTCTCGGCCTTGTCCCAGATCGGCGTCGCGATTGCACCAGGACCGATGACGATGACGTCGATGCCGTAGAGCATGAGTTCGCGGCGTAGTGATTGTGAATAGCCTTCAAGCGCGAACTTGCTCGCGGAGTATGGCCCAACAAACGGCGAGCCGTTTTGGCCACCAACCGACGAGATCATCACGATGCGGCCAGGCTTGCCGGTGCGATCAGGGTCAGCGCCGAGCAAATCAGCGAAGACGCGCGTGACATTGTGCACGCCGAACAAATTGATCTCAAACTGACGACGCAATTCTTCAGTGTCGAGGTGCAGCAAAGGGCCAGGCACCGCGATGCCGGCATTGTTGACGAGGCCCCAAAGGCGTCGACCACCCAACACCTGCGCCACTCGCGCGGCGCCGGCCCGCACCGCCGTCTCGTCGGCGACATCGAACAGCAGCGGTGTCACCGCTTGGCCGAACTCGGCCGTCAGCCCATCCGCATCAGCTTGCTTGCGCACGCTCGCAAACACATGCGCGCCTTTGCGCACGGCCTTCGCGACGGCAGCGCGGCCAATGCCCGTGGAAGCGCCCGTAACGACGACGGCGCGATCGAGAGAACTTTGAGCCATTATTTGAATCTGTACGTGATGCGCCCCTTGGTCAGATCATAGGGCGTCATCTCCACGAGCACTTTATCGCCGGCCAGCACGCGGATGCGGTTCTTGCGCATCTTGCCCGCGGTGTGGGCGATGATTTCGTGGTCGTTCTCGAGCTTCACCAGGAAGGTCGCGTTGGGCAAAAGCTCAACCACGGTTCCCGCGAATTCCAGTAGTTCTTCCTTGGCCATTCTCTCTCCTGACTCGTGACGGCGCGGGCCTTATAGGCGTCGGGACTTAGCCCGTCGATGGGCGCAAGAAGCGCTGGGATATCCGTTTGGAAAGGCCGTCCCTGACCCCGCGATACTCCATAAGCACCTGATCTCTGGAGCCTTCCGCCAGGGAGGGGTCGAAGGTTGGCCAATACTCGGCTGCCGCTCCCAGGGTGGGGATGAGGTCCAGCATGGTGTGGTGGGCCTCAGGGCTGAGCGAAACGATCAGATCAAAGGGACCGTCCTCGTAATACTCACCGAACGCTTCCAGCCCCTTTGGCGTCTGCTTCGAGATGTCGCCGCCGACTTCATCGACTACGAACGCCGCCATCGCCGAGATCTCCTCGGCCGGCCGGACGCCGACGCTATCGACCCGCACCAGCGAGCCGAACTGCAGCCGCATCAGCTCCGCCGCCATCGGCGAGCGGATCATGTTCTGGGTGCATGCAAACAGCACCGAGCGCGGTAGCGCCTCCGGTCCGGACACCGGTCAGCCTCGCACGTGGAGCGCACAGACGAGCGTGAACAAGCGCCGGGCGGTTTCAAGATCAATCTCAAATTGGGCGGCGAGCGCCTCTTGCAGCACTTCGGCGGCTTCGTTGTGCAAACCCCGCCGGCCCATATCGATCGCTTCGATTTGGCTGGGCGAAGCGTTGCGGATGGCGTTGTGATAACTGTCGCAGATCATCGCGTAGTCTTTGATCAGCTTCCGCAGCACCGACATGCCCATGTATTGCAGGCAGACGCGCTCGCCTTGCTGATCGCCTACATCAAGCGCAAGGCGCCCTTCGTGCATGGAAAGGGTGAGCACGTAGGGCCCGCGCGACTCGCCGATCACGACGAACGCGTTCGACGCTTTCAGATCAAACAGCGCAATGCGGCGTTCGTGTTCGCCATTGGGGGAAGCCGGCGCCAACGACGCTTCATCAAGCACCACGTCGATGAGCCGATCCTCGCTCACTCTTCAGGCCTTCTCATGATCCGGCTTGCGCGGCGTGCGCCACGCCTCACCCAAATCCATCAGCAACGCATCTAGGCATTCCACATCGAGCGCGATTTCGCCGCCGCCGGCGAGCAGGAGCCGCACGACTCCGCCTGGCGGTTCCTCATCTGGAATGAAGCCAATGGACAGGATCGACGCCAACCCTTCCGGAATATCCGGCCTCACACGTCGGCTCTTCACGCCCAGCACACCTTCGAAGGAAATCGCCGCGCGCACGCGCTCGAAGGTTTGACCGCCATCCGCCTTTTCCCAGCGAAAGCGGTTTATGATTGCGGTGAACCGGCGCTGCTTGCGGTCGATGGTGATGTCGCCCATGCGCAATAAAGCGTCTTGCGCCGCCGCACCGATGATTTCCAGATCGGCAACGTCTTCAGCCATCAACTTCAAAGGGGCGTCGCTCGCCACTATTGCTCTTCCTTTTGCCGCTCAATCTGCGCGCCGCACGCTGCGAGCTTGGCTTCCAACCGCTCAAACCCGCGATCCAAGTGATAGACGCGGTTGACGATCGTCTCGCCCTCGGCCGCGAGGCCCGCGATGACCAAGCTCACCGACGCACGCAAATCCGTCGCCATCACCGGCGCGCCGAGGAGCTTCGGAACACCCGTCACGACAGCTTCATTGCCTTGCACCGCAATCTGCGCGCCGAGGCGGGCAAGCTCTGGGGCATGCATGAAGCGGTTCTCGAAAATGGTCTCGCGAATGCGGGATTGGCCGTCGGCGAAGCAAAGCAGCGCCATCGCTTGCGCCTGCAAGTCAGTCGGAAAACCCGGATAGGGTTCGGTCTCGAAGTCCACCGGCTGCACACGGCCGCCGTTGCGCTGAATACGCAAGCCCCGCGCTTCCGCATCTACTTGCACGCCAGCGGCGCGCAGTACTTTGATCAGCGCCTGCAAATGCTCGAACCGTGCGCCTTGCAGCAGTACGTTGCCTCCAGCGGCCGCCGCCGCGAGTGCGTATGTGCCCGCCTCGATGCGATCCGCCACTACAGGGTGCTTGGCGCCGTGCAGCGAGGTCACGCCTGTAATGTTGATCTCGCCTGTGCCGGCGCCTTCTACCTTCGCGCCCATCGCGTTTAGGCAATCTGCTAAGTCGGCAATCTCGGGCTCACGCGCGGCGTTCTTCAGAACGGTGTCGCCCTTTGCCAGAACCGCGGCGAGCATCGTGTGCTCCGTCGCACCGACGGAGATAAACGGAAACTCGATCTCGGCGCCTTTCAGTCCACGCAGCGCCGCCGCCTTCACGTAACCCTGCTCGATGACGATATCGGCGCCCATCGCCTCGAACGCCTTCAAGTGCAAATCGACTGGACGCGCGCCAATCGCGCAACCACCCGGCAGCGACACGGTCGCGTGGCCAACGCGCGCCAGTAACGGCCCCAGCACGTTGAACGAAGCGCGCATCTTCCGAACCTGGTCGTACGGCGCGATGGTCGAGGCGATCTCGGCCGCATGCATACGCAGCGTCCGCGTTTCCTTGATCCAGGTGATCTCGACGCCGAGCGATGCGAGCAGCTGTGTCATAAACCGCGTGTCGGCCAGATCCGGCATGTTCTCCAGGATCACCGGCTCGGCCGAGAGCAACCCCGCCGCCTGCAGCTTCAGCGCGGAATTCTTGGCCCCGTAAATCGGGATAGTTCCGTTCAGCGGCGCGCCGCCCGTGATGGCGATACGGTCCATGTAAATCTTTCGTCGGTCTGTCGGCTGTTTCGGTTTATGGGGTTCGTCGGGGGCCTAAGCAAGGCGCGCCCCGGGCGCCTGCTGCCCAGACATGGCGGGCCTATTTCTTCGGTTTTTCCGCCTTCGGCGCCGCCTTCCGCCGCCCAATGTTGCGCTTCAGCGCCGCGGCGAGGCGGGCCTCCCGTGCATTGGGCTTTTGCGGCGGCTTTGAACTCATCTCTCGAATCGACCCGTGCCCTGGCCTTGGCTAAGCTTGCTGGCGGGGGACGTTATGACGGTCGAAGCGGCGGAAGCGCAATCCTTCAAGCACGAGGGCAAGTTCTTCAATGTTCTGGGTCTGGCGTTGAAGAACGCCGGGCTCTCACTGCTGACTCTGACACTCTACCGCTTCTGGGCTCGCACGGCGATGCGCCGGCGGCTTTGGTCGCGCACCTCGCTCATGGGCGATCCACTGGAATACACAGGAACCGCTGGCGAACTCCTTCGCGGCTTTCTTATCTCGCTGCCGACCTTCTTTCTGCCTGCCATCTTCGTTCTCTATATCGCCCCGTTGGTATTCGATCCCGCGACTGCCTTTTGGCTCGTAGCAGGCTTCTACCTCATCGGCGTGCCGCTGATCGCTGCCGCGCGCTATCTGATGCGCCGCTATCAACTCAGCCGCACGCGCTGGCGGGGGATCCGGCTTTGGCTCGCCGGTACAGCCAGCGCATTCGCATGGGCTTCTTTCGGCTGGACAATCCTGCAGACGCTCTCGCTTGGCTGGTACTCCCCGGTTGCACGCATGAACCGCGCTAAGATGATGTGGGAAAACACCCGCTTCGGCGATCAGCCGTTCGAGTTCATCGATGATGGCGAGCCGCCGGCGAAAGGGCTCTGGTGGCCGTTCGCTCTCGGCTGGTTCGCATTTCCGATTTCCTACATTGGCGCGATCTTTTTGGTGATCGCCGTCGGCGCCGCGATCGCCGGCACCGGCGCAATCACAGCCGAAGATTTGCAAGCCAACCCGATGCTCTCCGTTGGCATCGGCGTTGCCGTCCTCGCCAGCATGCTTCTCTTGGTCCTGTTTTGCTGGGCGCCCTACAACGCCGCTGCAATGAACCGCATCGCCTCGCTGATCAGCATCGACGGCGCGCGTTTCAAGCTCCGCGCCAAGACGTTCTCGCTCTTCTTTGTGTCGCTCGCCGGGTGGATGATCACCATCTTCTCGCTTGGCCTCCTCGCGCCAATGGCGGGATTTCTGCAGGTCCGCTACGTCTTTCACCGGCTGGAAATCATCGGCCATCCCAAGTTCGCCGAGATCGGCCAGGCTATCGTCCCTGAAGGCAATGCGGGCGAAAGTCTCGGCGACGCCTTCGATCTCGACATGGGCGTGGGGGTGATCTGATGCAGGCCCGCTACGCTGACGGCCGCGCTGCGGTCACACACCCGACAACGCTCGATGTCGGCGCCGACACACTCACGTTCCGCATCGGCGAAACACAGCATGTCTGGAGCTGCTCAGACCTCCGGCGCGCAGACGACGGCTCCGGGCGCGTCATCCTCAAGCGCAACCCTGACACTGGAGAACGGCTCTATCTCGACGAGACGGATAGTGCGCGCATTATCCTCGGCGCTCCCGGCCTCAACGCCAAACGCGCCTTTGGCATCGAAGGCCCCGGCACGATCGCCGCGATCACCGGCGCAGCCTGGTCGCTTGCTGCTGTGTTCCTGCTCGCAGTGCCATTGGGCGCCGGGCCGATCGCTGATCACGTGCCGCCACGCTACCGCGCTCAGATCGCCGACATCTCGTGGTCGCAGATCAACGCTTTCACCGAGTATTGCGACGACAGCGACGAGGCGGCGCGCATCCTGAACGACGTCGCCTACCGGATCATGCAAGAATCCGACGTGCCGATGCGTGACGATGTCTGGATCACCATCGTCGATGCGCCGTTTCCGAACGCCTTCGCACTGCCGGATCATTCGATCGTCGTTACCGATGATTTGATCGCGCTTGCCGAACATCCCGACGAACTTGTTGGCGTCATCGCGCACGAGATCGCGCACATTGAACACAACCACATCATGAAGAACATTATCCGCTCCGTCGGCGCGGGCATCTTCTTCGACGTTGTATTCGGCGGCGCGGGTGCGGGCCAAATGGTCGCCATCGCCTCGGTCAATCTCGCGAGCCTCCGCTACAGTCGCGGCGACGAAACCGACGCGGACCTCCGCGGCCTCGATTATCTGGACGCCGCTGGCATCGACACGGCCGGCCTCGCGCGCCTCTTCGACCGCTTCGCAGAACAAGAGCGCCCGCCCACCGAAAGCGAAGAAGAGGCCGACGGCGAGCGCAGCGGGGGTTTCCCGACCATGCTCTCAAGCCACCCGGCCACCGCCGAACGCGCGGCCGCCGCGCGCGCCCGCTCCCGCGCAGGCCTAAATCCATCCATGACAGACGCCGAATGGCAGATCGTGCGCGCTGCGTGCGGCGGCGTCGTCCTGCCGCAAAGCGAACCGGCGCCACCTGCGCCGCCGAACGCGCCCCCAACAAACCAACCGCCGGTCGCTACCCCATTGCCGGCGCCCGGCACGAAGCCGGACTGAGATTGTAGGAACTAGAGTGGCCTGACGGAGCGCAAAAGCTGGTGCCACGGGAGAGGATTGAACTCTCGACCTCACCCTTACCAAGGGTGCGCTCTACCACTGAGCTACCGCGGCCATCGCTGAAGAACGGGGCTTCTAGCCCGCGTCGGCGGGAGAGGGAAGCCCGTCAGGACGCCGCGCCCTATCAGCCCCCAAGACGGGCAAGGGCGGCCTGATAATTGGCCAGCCGGTCGGCGTAATACTCCGGCGCAACCCCGGCATTCTGGCGCCGCTCCTGGAGCCTTTTTTCCTCATCCGTCAATTCCTTGGCGTTCGGATTGAGGAGCGCCTCGTAGGCTTGGCGAACGATCGAAATGGCCGCCGAGATCTCCGCTTTGGCGCTGGCGATATTGGCTTTGCTGTCGAGCCTAAGGTCGGCCGCGATGATCCCGAGGCCATAGGTCTTCAGCGCCCCACGCGCTTGGGTGTTGGAGGCGATGACGCCCTGACTGAGACCAAGCCCGCCAAGCGCATCGCGTCCCTCGCGCCCTGCTTCGATACGGACCGCCTTCCCGTCCAGCGGCGTGATCTTCAAACGCTCGAGGCCGTTCTCCTTCACGATCTCCGCCCGGCCAGCGCCGGCGATGGCCCGGTTGATCTGGCTGGTGAGCGAGGCGAGCGTATCCTTCTCGCCGATACGGATGGTGGTCAGGCGTCGGCCATCTATGCCGATCTTCAACTCATCGCCGACGCGCAGCGCACTGCGATTGACGAGTGCGCTGTTGTCGACCGCCGCAATTGTCCCGCGCGGCAGACCCAACACATCCAGCGCCGAGGCGCCCGTTTGATCGACGGCAATGCCCGTCAAATTGATAGCGCCGCCAAGTGAACTGAACGTGCGTGTCCAATCCGCAGCGCCGTCATCGCCGAGCCGCGTGAGGAAGCTCTGCTTGGCGCCATGCGTCCCTTGCCCAGCAAGCACACCGGTAGTGACCCCCGCGGCGTAGATTTCACCATTGACGATCGCGAGACTGCGAACCGCGTCTTCGTTGGCCGAGCCGATATAGCTAGTGCGATCCAACGCTGTCGAAACCAAGTTCGAGTCGAGCCGCGCGACGAAACCTTCTTGACCCGCCACCGCGCCCATAGCCGAAGCGCCAACGCTCACCCGATCGGCGCCAACCTCGCCGCCCACATAGAGCGATGCGCCGTCGGCCACGATCGCGTTGATCGCGCCTTTGTAGAAATATCCAATGTCGCGAGTAGCGTCGGCGCTAAAGCCCGCGCTAGCAGAATAGCTGAAACTCCGCAGCACGCCGCGATTATTCTCAACGCCCCCGGTGACAATTTCCACACCGCCCGCGCCGTTGTCGCGCACCATCAGCGCGCTTGCGGTGTCGGTACCGCCGCCGCCAAACTGGCGCGTGAACAATTCGCCGCCAGTGGCTGACAAGCCGCGGATGTAACCGTCCGCGCCACCGAGGCCGACTTGCCCCGCCAGGGCGGACTCTGTTTGCCCCGCCACGATCACGCTACCGTCAGGCGCAAACGCGATAGCGTTGACCTGATCGGCGCCCGTCGCCCCGCGCCGCGCCGTCCACAGTTCTCTGCCGTTTGCATCGAACAGCGTGACGAAACTGTCCGCGCTGCCCCGAGCGGTCGTCCCGGCCAACGCGCCCTCCATCGCGCCCGCCACCGCAACCTTACCGTCAGCAGAAACCGCGAGCCCAAATCCGCTAGCCGATTGCGACGCGCCAAGCATTTCGCTGAACAGGAGTTTGCCCGCGGAGTCGTACTTGAGCAGCGCCACATCGCGCGCGCCTTTGATGGCGCTCGACGTGCTATCGCCGCCAAGATCAGCAAGCACGTAGACCGAACCATCGGTGCCGGTAGCGACCGAACGCGCAGTCGCCACCTGCAAACCGCCGCCGACGCTGACATCAAAGGCGCGGCCGGCAAACCAGGCCGACGCGTTGGCGCTCGGCGCCGTAAATTCGGAATCTGCGGGGATGGCGAGCGTCACAGCCGCACCGCGCGCCGCGCGCTCGGCCACGCTCAGCGCACCAACCGGGTCATCCGCGCGGCTCACTGCGTCGATCGGATCGAGCGTCAGGCCATAGGTCTCCGCGCCAAGTTCAATTGCGCTCACACCGCTCACCGTGTGCGAGGCGCCAGCTACGGCCCGCAGCCCAGCGCCGCCGCCCGAAAGCGCCGTCGTAACGACGCCGAGATCATAGCCCTCCGCCGCCAAAGCCTCATTCAGCCGCAGCGCCGCGCTCTCCAGAGTACGAGCATCGCCAGGCTGAAGCTGCGCTGACACAGTGCGCTCACCCCAGACCGTATTGAACGTGATCGACACAGCATCGTCGCTCAGGAGCGCGGCCACATCGTCGGCCACACCGGTTGCCGCCTCAGCGCCTGTGAAGCTCCGCGACGCTGCAAACGCGCCGCCTAAACCGAATGACGGCTCATCCCCGCTAAGCGCAACGGTATCGCCATTGACGCTGATCGATTGAATACGCTGGCCGGCGCCTTCCGCCACAGACCACTGCGTCAAATCATTGCTATCGGCGGCGACGTAAACGCCCGCGGCGTTCAAGGCCGCATCCAGGCGATCCTGAAATAGTGCGTTCCATTCACCCGGCCCCGCATCAGGATTAGCCGCACGCTCCAGTGCGCTTACCGATACGCTTATGGTCTTATTCCCGGTCGCCGTGGCCACCACGATCTCAACATCAAGCGCGCCTGTGTGCGTAAGCAGAGGTGATGATGCAGAGCTGTAGTTGCGAACCGCGTCGCCAAACGGTTGACCAGCGCTCGCTTGCGGCAAGCCACCGGACGCCCATGCACCAGGCGCCTGCAGGACGCCGTCATGCAGCGCCTCATTCACTGTAGCGGTGACGCCAATGACATCGTGAAGCGCATCAACGCGCACCCGCATTGCGCCGCCGTCGTTCACCAAGGAGGCGGCCGCCGAAATGCCTTTCTCAAGCAGCTTGTCATTGAGCTGCTCCGCTAACTCCGCCGCATCGATACCATCTTCACCACCGTCAATGGTGATGCTGTGGGTGGTCGTCGTTGTGGTGAAAGAGAACGTCTGTGTGCCAATATAGAGATCGCTCGGCGCCGCCACGGCGCCAGTCTCGAACCGACGTGCAAACACACCATCACGCAATCCCCCCACCATGCCGGGCTGAGCAATTGTCTCCAGCCCCACGTTATTTCCGCCGAGGCTCAGGCTTGAAACTCGAATCTGATCTCCGCTCAGCAGCGAGAATCCGATCTGCTGGCCGTCCTGCCAGACTTCGACGCCCGCCTGCAGGCCTTGCTCATGCATCAATTGCGTCAAGCGCTCGGCGAGATCGTCTGCAATCGCGCCATCTTCGCTCTCGCCAGCCCGTGCACGCCAAGCCTCCAGATCGTCGCTGCGCCATGCCGTCGTCACCGTAAACACACGGCCGTCTGGCGTCTCGAGCTTGAGCACTGCTTCGCCCGCGGCACGCAAAGCATCTTCCAGCTTGCCCGTGCCATCGGACATCAGCGTTCCAGTGCGCTGCTCCCAGGCGCCCGCAGGCGCCGCCGTGTAAGGCGCGCCGGCGCCAAGCCAACCAGTCGAGACGTAAGCGCCCGTCGGATCCGTTGTCACGCCTGGACGATCAAGCCATTGCGGCTGGCCGCCAGCGCCGCCAACATCTTCCAACTTAATCAGACGCGCGCCGTTGGTAGTCGTGCCTAGCGCGTAAAACGCCGGCGCTGTTGAAGCCGCAGCGAACGACACGGTCTCGCCCGCGCGGACATCAACCTTGAGCGCGAATTGCTTCGGGCCCGTATAGCGCGATGTGACCGCGCGGCCGGCAACTGTCGTGGTGGTTTCTTTGGGCGTGATGTCGGAGGCTTCTAGCCGTGTCGCTGCGCCTGCAGCCGCCAGCCTGCCGTTGATAAAGCTCAGCACATTGCTGAACGATCGCGTCACAGAACCCATCTGCGATAGATCGATCGCAACATTGCGAACCGTGCCGCCGGAAGACGTAGCGGTGATCGTAAACTGTGCGTTTGCATCTAGGCCAGCGAGCTTGTCGTAGAGACCGCCGCGGTGAATGTAACCGGTGAGGTAGTCTTCCGACTTTGTGGCCATCGCAAGTGTTGACTGTGCGCTGTCGACACGATCGCCCTGCGCCAAGCGAATGTCCTCAAATTGCTGACTCGAGAAGAATCCTTCGAGCTCCTTCAGGCCGCGCGCGAATTGCGCCAAGGTCTGCGTTTTCTCGATCGCTGAGAGCTTTTCATTCTCTGCATTACCTGCGAGCGCTTGCAGCGTGGTCAGACCGGAGTACAGCGCGAACAAGCGTTTGTAATCGCCCGTCGCGCCCAGGTCGCTGTAGAGTTTCGCATCGGTGTCGAAGAACGATTTGCTATCGAACGCGCGCTTAATCAGCGCGTCAGCGCTCGGCGAAAAGCCGGGCGTCCAGACCGGCGCATAGGGCGCATTCGGATCTTGCTGCGCGGCGGTCGTGTCAACGCCGATCCCAGCCTTCGCTCTCGCCCAACTCGTCAACAAATTCGCGTCCACGCCCACCGTCGTCGACGATGACGTCCCGCCCAACAGGGCGCTGGCGATGTTGATATTGCTGACCAAAAACCCGCTCCAAGCGCCTACAAGCTTGCAGCAAGACTCGTAAACGGCGGGTTCGCTGAAAAGTGTTAACGCAGCCCAGTCATATGGGCGACGTCGCTGACCATTTGATACTCCAGCAGGCGCGGCCAGAGCGTGATGCCCTGCACGATGGACAGGCCCATCACCAGCACCGCGGCAGCGCCTAGCAGAAGCCGCGCCGGCGCCACCTTGGTTACATAACCAGCCAGCGGCGCGGCAGCGACGCCGCCAAGAATCAGGCCGCCGAGCGCGGCGCCACCCGACGCCAAACCACCTTCGAGTTCGAACCGTCCTGCGAGCAAGGCCCACAGGAAAGCGATTGAGATCGCAACCGTGACAACAAATTCAGCAGAGTTAACGCTGCCGATAACATAGCGCGGCGCATGTCCTCGCCCGAGCAAGGTCGAGGTCACCACAGGGCCCCAGCCGCCGCCGCCGCTCGCGTCAAGAAAGCCGCCAACGATGCCAAGTGGAATGACGTGCTTCAAATGCGGCGGCTCTTCGCGCGGGGCACGCAAGGCGCGAAACAACATGAACACGCCCAACACGCCCAAATACGCGATCACAACAGCCTTAATGAAAGTCGGATCGAGGCCCGTCAGCACATAAGCGCCCAGCACACCACCGATCACGCCAGCAGGCGCCAAGCGGAAGAACAACTTCCAATCGACATTGCGGTGCGCGAGGTGCGAGGCGCCCGACGCGCCAGTCGTAAAGCATTCAGCAGCATGAATCGTCGCTGACGCCTGCGCCGGCGGCACGCCCAAGAAGAGCAATACGCTGCTAGAAATCACGCCATAGGCCATGCCCACCGCGCCATCAATCAATTGCGCGAAGAAGCCGACGACCAGAAACAGGCCGAACGTAGCAAAAATGCCGGGCCACAGGTCGGTTGAAGCGTCCATTCGCCCTCTTACGCGCGCTCCCAGCGGCGCATACCCGTCACACGCCAATGCGGCTGCAGCGCGGCAGGTTCCTTAGCCCTGTACCGCCGGAAGGGGCGAGAGGCCAAGCGCCCCCTCCACCCGCGCCACCCAATCCTTAACGCTAGGGTAACGTTCGAGCTCGAAGCCGCCCCGATGCGCTGCGCGCGTGTAGGCGACCAGCGCGATGTCCGCGAGCGTCATCACCTGGCCCACCAGATAAGAGGTTTTGGAGACTTGAAGCTCCATCCGCGCGAGCGCCGCGTTGCCTTTGATCAGCAAGCCAGGATCCAAGTCGGCGTCGCTCTGACCCATGAAAAACTTTCTCGCGATGCGCACTGCGATGGCAGGCTCGTGGCTGTATTGCTCCCAGAATAGCCACTCGAACATCTTGGCGCGATCGTAGGAATCGGCGGGCACGAGATCGCTGCCCTCTGCCAAGTGAACGATGATCGCGTTGGATTGCGCCAGCACGCGGCCGTCTGCCAACACGACAGCAGGCACCTGACCCGCTGGATTGATCGACAAGAACTCCGGCGTGCGCGTGGCGCCTGCGAAGCTATCCAGTTCGATCCACTCGAAAGCAACGCCTATGCGCTCGGCAGTCCAACGCACCTTCAGGCAATTGCCGCTGTCCAAATTCCCGTATATCTTGATCATGCCTGCCTCCCGACGCGTGCGCTCTAACACCGCGCCTGGAAGACAGCAAAGAACGGCGGCGATTGCGCACCGCCGTTCCAGGCCTCTCTGTATGTCTAACCTAAGGGCGCGAAGCCTCCCGCGCCGCACGGAATTCGGCGTTGGCGCGCCACTCCGGCCAACGCTCACTGTCGGCCAATGTTCGGCCGACCGTGTAGAGCGCTTCCAAGTCTTCGGCGCCGCCGCTCATGTCCCAATCATCGGTGATCTCGTCGGAGGGCTTGTGATAATTGAACGCGACATAAGCCTCGTTGATTTCACGCCCACGCGCCACACCGCCATCCACCATGTCGATGCCGTTCGACGTATAGAGCACCGGGATGCCCAACTGCGCGAAGTGCAGGTGGTCGGACCGATAGAAATAGCCAGCCTCGGGCGATGAATCCGGCTCAACCCGCCGGCCCTGCGCCTGGACGGCTTGGGTGATCAGATCGTCCATCTCGCTCTTGCCGTAACCGACGACTTCAATGTCACGCGTCCGACCCGCATTGTTGATGCCATCCATATTGATCGCGGCGACGGTGTGCGCCGGATCGAACACGGGCTCCTGCATGTAATAAAGCGCGCCGAGCAGGCCCTGCTCCTCAGCGGTCAGCGCAATGAACGCCACCGAACGCTCGGGCCGGCCTTCCGCACTGAAGCGACGCGCCAATTCAACAAGCGCGCCCGTGCCAGTCGCGTTGTCGAGCGCGCCGTTGCAGATGTTGTCACCGTCAATCGGAGGGCAGAGGCCAAGGTGATCCCAATGCGCCGAGTAAAGAATGGTCTCGTCCGGCCGCTCTGAACCACGCAGCACGCCGACAACATTGCTCGTCGTACGCGTCTCGACTCGCGTCTGAAGTTCGAGCGAACCGCGCAGCGTGCCCATCGGCACAGATCGGAAGCCCCGCGTCTGCGCACGCGCCTTCAACTGATTGAAATCGAGCCCGGCGCGGCGGAATGTTTCCATCGCAACTTCGTTGGTCATCCATCCTTCAAAGCCCGCGCGATTGGCGCCGCGATCGGCACGCACCACGTCCCAACGCGCACTGCCGGTGGCCGACTGGATCACGGCCCAAGGATATGCTGCTGGCGCTGTTTCGTGGATGATGATGGCGCCCGCCGCGCCTTGCCGACCGGCTTCCTCGAACTTGTAGGTCCAGCGCCCGTAATACGTCATAGCGCGACCGCCGAACCCGCGATCGTCGCCGGTCTCGAAATCGGGATCGTTGATCAGGATCACCACGATCTTGCCGCGAACGTCGACGCCCTCGTAGTCATTCCATCCCAACTCCGGCGCATTGACGCCATAGCCGACGAACACGAGCGGCGCATTCTCGATATCGACCGTCGGATCAAGCCGGCGTGTCCATGCAGAGAATTGCGTCGCGTACGCATATTCCCGCGCGCCATCCCGGCCCGAAATCGTCAGTGTCGGGACATTGGTAAGCGTCGCCGCGTTGAGCTGAGTTTCTTGCAGCCACGAGCGCGTGCCGTCCGCGCGCGTGACGCCAGGCTCCAAGCCCGCTGCTTCAAACGCGCGCTGAAGGTAGTCCACCGTCAGCCGCTCACCGTTCGTACCCGGCGCGCGCCCCTCAAATTCATCCGAAGCAAGTACGCGCACGTGCGACAGCAGCGCCTCATTCGAAAGCGGCGCATGCTGGAACGCTTCAATATCGGTGGTGGGCGCTGCCCGTTGATCGGCGCTGGCGCATGCAGACAGTGCGATCACACCTGCGAGCAGGAGATGGCGTAGAATCA
Source organism: Terricaulis sp. (assembly GCA_034439495.1). Lineage (GTDB taxonomy): Bacteria > Pseudomonadota > Alphaproteobacteria > Caulobacterales > Aquidulcibacteraceae > Vitreimonas. The sequence goes on from JAWXAM010000030.1 coordinate 21,089, forward strand.
TGGATCGTCCCCAACTTAATAGGTGGAGACCTTAGGCGCTCGGTGCGCGCGGCCTCAAGCCGAATGTCGTGCTGCAGCGCACGCGTCAGGAGACGCCGAGCTTCTTTTGCAAATCGGTGGACGAGGTCGTGTACAGAAACACCAGCCGCTCGCCAGGCCGGGCAATCTTGAATGCCGCCTGCGCCATGAGCGCCCCCTCGTGGAAACCACTCAAGATGAGTTTCAGCTTACCAGGATAGGTATTGATGTCGCCGATTGCGAAAATCCCCGGCTCGCTGGTTTGGAATTTCTCGGTGTCGACGGGGATCAAATTCTCATTCAGATTGAGGCCGAAATTGGCGATCGGACCGAGCTTCATCGTTAAGCCGTAGAACGCCAGCAGCTCATTGCAGGGAATTTCGTAGCCACCCTTTTCCTTGGTGTGACAGGAAACAGCGCTCAGCTGGCCGTCGGCGCCGACGAGCCCTTTCAACTCAGAAATCTCGAGTCGAACTTTTCCCTCTGCGACCAGCGCGCGCATTTTCGCGACCGAATGCGGCGCGGCGCGGAAATCATCGCGCCGGTGAATGAGCGTCGTCGACTTGGCGATCGGCTGCAGGTTTAAAACCCAGTCCAGGGCGCTATCGCCCCCGCCCGCCACCACAATATCGCGGCCACGAAAGCGCTCCATCTGCCGAACAGCGTAGTGCACGCTTTTGCCTTCGAACGCTTCGAGCCCATCCATCTTCGGCTTGCGGGGAACGAATGAGCCGCCGCCCGCTGCGATCACCAGAACCGGCGCCGTGATCGTGGTGCCGAGTTCAGTGCCAAGCTTGAAGCGGCCATCTGGCAACCGCTCCAATGATTCCGCCATTTGCTGCAGATGGAATGTCGGATGAAACGGCTCGATTTGCTTCATAAGCGCATCAGTGAGTTCCTGACCGGTGACGACCGGAAGCGCCGGAATGTCGTAGATCGGCTTTTCAGGATAAAGCTCTGCGCATTGACCGCCCGGACGATCCAACACATCGACCAGATGCGATTTCAGATCGAGCAAGCCGAGTTCAAATACGGCGAACAGGCCCACCGGGCCCGCGCCAACAATGATGGCGTCCGTCTCGTATGCTTCGCCCGCATTCGCCGATTGGACTTTCACCGGCGCACCCTCGCCCTGCTGCATCGCCTGCTCCCAGAGTTCATCGGAACTATACCGCGCTCCGCGCCCTACGTCTTGCCTTGGAACCTGCGGCTCATCGCCCAAAACAAGGACTTACCGCCCCGGCTTGAGTCCCTTAGTCTATTCGCGACATGACGCACGAGCCCCTGCTTCCCAAGCATTTGAGCGAGCCGCCGGCGGCGCTGCCCAAATTGCTGAAGCCCTATTTCTTCATCACGGCCTACTATGTCGTGCTCGCGGCGGCGGTCGGCTTCATGGTCATTCTCTACCCGCCTCTCATGCAACTGCTCCCAGTGGGAGGGGCTGCAAGTTTCGGCGCCGTAGGTCAGTCTGCGTTCGAGCCAGTCACTGCCGCCCAAGCCGCGCAGCCAGCACAATCAACGCTCGCGGATGGCATCCGTCTGGCCTTGGCGACGATTTCATCCTTCTTGCTGATGCTGCCCGTCACTTGGATCTGCATGGGTGCGCGCAAGCGCAAGGACGTCAGTCAATCCTTCATTCAGACCATCTTGGTTTTGCCCGTCATCATTACGGGCATCGTCCATGTCGTGCACAATAGTTTGGCGCTTGCGTTCAGCCTCGCAGGCATCGTCGCTGGCGTTCGCTTTCGACACACGCTGAAGGACAGCGCCGAAACCACATACTTGTTCACGGCGATCGCCGTCGGCGTGGCATGTGGCATTAACGCGGTCGAGGTCGCCGCCATCATTTCCATCTTCTTCAATTACACTGTGCTTGGTCTGTGGGCGACGGAGTACGGCGCCGAGACCACCGGCAAACAAATGTTCTCGCGCGAGTGGATGGCAAAGGATGAAGACCGCAAAAGCGACGAACACCGTCGTAAAGAGAAAGAGGACGACGACGATGATTGAGCGCATTTTCGCCGCCGCTCTGGCGCTTTGCGCCTGCGCTCCCGCCAACACACCCGCGCAAGCGCAATCGCAGGCGCCGCCTGGCTCGCTGTTCGCCGCAGAGGCCGATCGTCAATGGCGCCTGCCGGAACGGCTCCGGGAGATATCGGGGCTTGCGCTCTCACCGGACGGACGCCTCTTCGCCCACGCCGATGAGAGCGCTGTGATCTACGAACTGGACACGCGCCAGGGCCGCATCGTCAAAGCCTTCGCACTCGGGGAAAGCGCGGTGGAAACGGGCGACTTTGAGGGCCTAGCGATCACGCCTAATGGCGACTTCTGGATGACCACTAGCCAAGGGCGCCTGTATCGCTTCCGCGAAGCCGCCGACGGCGAGCGTGTCTCTTTCCAGCGCTACGACACGGGCCTCCGCAACGTTTGCGAAATAGAGGGCTTGGCCTATCTCGCGGCCGAAGAAAGCCTCATTCTCGCCTGCAAGAGTAACGAGGCTCGGCCAATGCGGGATACGATCTCCCTTCACGCTTGGCGCATCGGCGCCGATCAGCCCGCCACGCCGTGGCGGCAGTGGCCGGAAGCTGCGCTTGCCAGCGCCGCTGGCGTCGACAATTTTCGCCCATCATCGCTCGATATCGACCCCGCAACTGGGCGACTCTTGCTGCTGTCGGCGCGCGCTGGTGCGCTGGCGGAGATTGACGGCGGCAATATCTCCAGCGCCCGCACGCTCGGCCCTCAGCACGCTCAAGCCGAAGGTCTCGCCGTACTCGCCGACGGCTCCCTCGCTATTGCAGACGAAGGCGGCGATGGTCTGGCGTTGTTGTCGATCTACTCAAGGAGCGCCCAATGAGGCTTCTCTCCGCCCTTGCCGCCCTCTTCTTCGCACTCGCGCTTCCAGCGCAAGCGCAGCAGACCCAATGGGACAATGTCGAGCGCGTCGTCGCCATCGGGGACCTTGAAGGCAATTACGAGAAGTTTGCCGACATGCTTCTCCAAGCGGGCCTGATCGACGCGCAAGGCGATTGGATCGGCGGCGCGACGCACCTCGTGCAATTGGGCGACATCCCCGACCGCGGCCCGAACACCCGCATGATCTTTGACCACCTCATCCGCCTGGAGCCGCAAGCCCAGCGCGCGGGTGGACGCGTCCACGCGCTCATCGGCAATCACGAAGCCATGAATGTCGAAGGCGACTTGCGCTACGTTCATCCGGGCGAGTACGCCGCCTTCGTGGATCGCCGCTCAGTCAACCGGCGCAACCAATTCTATCGTCAAACCCAGGCCCATCTGCGCCGCAACCCACCCGCCGGCGGCGTGCCACGCTTTGACGCTGCGTTTCGAGCGCAGTGGGAAGCTGAGCATCCGCTCGGATACGTCGAACACCGCGCCGCCTGGGCGCCGAACGGACAATACGGACGGTGGATCACCAGCCACGACGCCGTCATCCGCATCAACGACACGCTTTTCCTCCACGCGGGTCTAGGCCCCGCTTTCGCCACCGCGCCGCGCGACGCGATGAACGAAGCCATCCGCGCAGGTTTGCGTGGCCGGCCGTCAGCGGCATACCCGGACATCGTCACGCATCAGGAGGGCCCGCTCTGGTATCGCGGCCTCGCCACGAGCAGTGAAGACACCGAGCGCGCCAACCTCGAAGCAGTTCTGGCGCAACATGGCGTCCGTCGAATCGTCATCGGCCACAGTAAAGTTACATCCACCGTGCTGCCGCGCTTCGATGGGCGCGTCATCATTACTGATATCGCCGTGCCGCGCGGACACACCGATCCGCACGCATTTCTCATTATTGAAAACGGCACACCCATCACGGTGCACCGGGGTCAGCGCGTACCAATCACGGCAGCGAACCAAGAGCAGACGTGCGCCTACCTCGCGCAGATCGCAGCTCTTGATGGCGACACCGGCCCGGTCGCACGGCGCGCGCAGCAGTGTGGGCAACCCGCGATAGCGGAACCAGCGCTCACCGACTAACCGCGGCAGCGCTCGATAATCTGACGCTCAACGCGCTGCGGGTCCCCGATGACCTCATAGAACTCGTCAATGTACGAGCTTGCGCTGCGGCGTGAGCTTTCGTTGAGCCGCGTCTCACCTGCGATAACCTGCATGATCGCCGCACGGCGACTTTGGAAATGCGCGATCGCTTCCGGCAGCTGGTCGTTGTGGCGGCACATGCCGCGATAGCGGCGGTTGCGCACACTTGTGACATTAACGCCCTCCGGCGGGATGGCGTACGGCGCATTCACAAAGCCGGAATAATCGAAATCGTAAGGCACCGGGAGCACGTTCTCGCGTGTTTCCGCCGTTGCAGCGATCAGTTTGCTGTTGTGGCAGCATTCCTCGCCCGCGTGGCCGCTGACCATGTCGAAATCCAGATTGCCGATCATGAACTGGAAGAGACTATAAATCGCCGCTTGCCGCGCGTTGAGCTGCGAGGTGCGCACTTCATTCGACTGCACGTCCAATGCCGTCAGGCCGTCATTGCGGCGCGCGACATCGTCCAAATCCTCGATCAGAAAGTTGAACTGAGTTTCCTCACGCCGGCGCCCGTCGGTATCACGGTAAGTCACTTGCGCCGGTCGCACGCGATAACTCAGCGGCGTAATCTCATTGTAGAGCCGATAAGCGGTGTATTCGAGCGCAGTGAGTTGCTCGTAATTGCCGCCACTGCGGCAGCGCGTGACCAGCTTCAGCCGGTTCTGCCCTTGCATGAAGGTGCCGCGCGTCCCGTCGAACTGCAAACGTAGCGGCGGAAAATTGCAGATGCCGCCGGTCCGCCGCGAGAAGCCCCGCGCGGAGAGCTCGATATCAAAGCGCTCTGCTGTCGCGCCGGGCGGCGTGACCGTAGCGACGGCCGGATAGGGATCGGTGCTGCGCTGCGAGGCGCGGACCAGTGTGTTGAGCGGCGCTTCGATGACGATCTGGACTTCACTATTCTCTGAAAATAGCCGCGTTTGCGCGGCCGCCGGAAAGCCCCAGCTCGCCGCAACGATCGCGACGCTGGCAAACAACGCCTTCGATAGTCCCGCCATCTCGTTCAATCCTCCCGCCGTCCCGGCGCTACTCTAAGCCAGATCAGGTCGTTGGGAAGCACCGGCCTCCCCTGGAAAGATACCCCTCTCCCCGGACAGGTGCCGTGACATCGGGCACGTCCCGCTTTGCTCACCAGCGCCGGACTTGCTACGCCACCGGGAGGGAGAAACGCCATGACCAACAACGCCCTGCCCGAGCACGGCCAACCCTGGGACGCCCTCGAAGCGCGCATGCGCGAAATGGCGGAAGGCGACGTCAAATGGCGCGATGGCCGCACCGGCCTCTATATCTTCAACGCTGGCGAAGACGTCGCTCGGGTGAAAAAAGCCGCCTACGCCATGTTCTCGGAAGAGAACGGCCTCGGGCCCGCGGCCTTTCCTTCAATCGCGCAAATGGAACGAGACGTCGTCAGCTTCGGCCTTGCTCTATTGAACGCACCCGCCGGCGCCGCTGGCGCAATGACGAGTGGCGGCACCGACTCCATCGTCATGGCCGTTAAAGCGGCGCGCGATCACGCACGCGCCAAACGAGGTCTCGTCAGCGGTCTAAACATCGTCGCGCCAATGACGGTGCATCCTGCGTTCGACAAGGCCGGCATGATAATGGACATCGAGATTCGTCGCGTGCCGGTGAAGGACTTCCTCGCCGACCCCGCCGCGATGGAGGCAGCGATCGATTCCAATACGCTGATGATCGTCGGCTCCGCACCCTGCTTCCCATTTGGCCTCATAGATCCGATCGAAGCGCTTGGAGAGTTGGCGGAGCGTAAGAATGTTTGGCTCCACGTCGACGCGTGCGTCGGCGGCTACATCGCGCCCTTTGTGCGCATGAATGGCGTTGATCTACCGCCCTTCGATTTCGCTATCGCCGGCGTCTCCTCCATCTCCGGCGATCTGCACAAGTACGGCTATGCCTCCAAGGGCGCGTCCACTGTGTTCTTCCGCACTCAGGAGATGCGTGACTTCATGACCTTCGACGCGGGTCCCTGGCCGCTCGGTCGGATGGTGACACCCACACTCGCTGGCACACGTCCGGGCGGCGCCATCGCGGCGGCCTGGGCCGTGACGCAATTTCTCGGCGTCGAGGGCTATCGTGAAAAGCAGCGGCAGGTCACTGAGGCGCGGGCGAAGATCGAGACGGGCGTCGCCAAGCTGGGCTTCCGCGTGCTGGGGGCGCCGCAACTGGGGATCATCAGCTTTGCGCACGAGAAAGCCGACGCGCTGGCGCTTTACGCCAAGATGCACCATCGCGGTTGGTTCACAGCGGCGCTGATCGACCCGAAGGCTCTGCATCTCATGTTGTCACCGAAACACAACGACGTCGCTCACGAATACCTGGCCGACCTCGAGGCCTCGCTAGCCGATGTCCTCGGCGGCGCCACCGACCAGATGACGGCGCGCTACGCGCACTAAGGAACACCCATGACTCATACGTTCGACTTCTATTTCTCGTTCCGCAGCCCGTACTCGTACCTCGCGACACCGCTCGTGGAAGAGCTCATCGCCCGTTACGACGTTCGTCCGCGCATGCGCATCGTGCTGCCGATTGCCATCCGCATTCCCGGCTTCTTCAAGACCGTGAACCCGATGTGGCCGCCGTATCTGCTACGCGACACGTTCCGGATTTCTCAGATGAACGCCATTCCCTACCGCTGGCCCCGTCCTGATCCGATCGTCATGGATCACGGGACCAAGGAGGTCGCCGCCGAACAGCCTTACATTCATCACGTCAGCCGCCTCGGCGTGGCCGCCGAACGCCAGGGCCGCGGCTTTGAGTTTGTCCGGGCCGCCGCACACGCGATTTGGTCGGGTGAAGTCGACAACTGGCACGAAGGTCAAAACCTGAGCCGGGCGCTAACTGAAGCTGGCCTTAACGCTGCCGAGAGCGAGGCCTTGGCGCGCGACAGCGCCTCGGAACTCGACGCCGAGATCGCATCTAATGAGGCGTCCCAGAAGAGCGCCGGCCATTGGGGCGTGCCGCTTTTCGTTTTCGATGACGAGCCATTCTTCGGCCAGGACCGGCTGGATCACTTGATATGGCGGATGCAGCAAGCTGGCCTGCAAGAGCGTTGACCGGTTCCCAGTTCGGCTGATCGCTTAGCCTTAGGCGCGCCGCCTTCTTTATGGCCTGATACGGCATGCGCTTCTGCAAAAGTTCGTGCGCCGCGGAACACCCTCCCTGAGTTGGCGTTGCAGAAGCATCCCTACTCAGGAGAGCACCATGGACAATCCAAACGGCACGCCCGGCGCGTCCCCGACGCCGGCTGATAGCGCACGTCGCCTCAAAGAATCGGCAACGACGGTTATCGATCGCACGAAGCAAGCTGCAGTCGATAAGGCGCAAGAAGGCGTTCAACAACTTGCTTCTGGCGTCCAATCCGCGACTTCGGCACTCCGCCGCGTCGCCGACGATGTCGAAGTCGACAACAGCCTGATCGGCGCTGCATTGCGCAAGTCGGCCGACAGCATCGACCAAGCTACCCGCGCATTTAGCGATGGCGACATCTCGCGCGTGGTCGATGACGTAAATGGCTTTGCGCGTCGCCAGCCAGCGGTGTTCCTCGGCGTTAGCCTCGCTCTGGGCTTCGCGCTCGCACGCGTTGGCAAAGCCGCGCTGGAATCATCGCAGCGCACCGAAGACGAGCCGCTCACGCAGATGCCGGGAATCTAAAGCATGCAGGCGGAACGCTCACTCTCGCAATTGGCCAAGGACCTCACCGTCCAAGTCAGTGATCTCATGCGCAACGAAGTGCGGCTCGCCCGTGCGGAAACGATTCAGGTCGTGAAAGGCATGGGTGCGGGCGTGATGCGGGCCGCTCTCGGCGTGGTGCTTGCGGGCGCGGCAGTGACGCTTGTCCTGTTCGCGCTCGCCTACCTCCTCGCGGAAACTATGCCGCTGTGGATGGGGGCGCTGCTCTCGGCGGCAGTCGGCGCTATCGCCGCGTATCTGCTGATCAAGTCTGGCTTGAAATCCCTTTCCGAAGATCGCCCAGCCCTGCCGCGAACGACCGAAAACGTCTCGCGCGATCTTCACGTCATCAAGGAGAGAACATCGTGAGTCTGGAGACCGACCGCATCGAGGCGGAACTCAATCAATCCCGTAACAAGCTGAGCGACACGCTCGATGCGCTCGGCAACAAACTTTCACCCGATCAAATCGCAAATGAGGTAGCCGGAATGGCAAAAGAACAAGCACGCAAAGTCGCGAACGGCGTCACTCGCCAAGTCCGTGAAAACCCCGTTCCGCTCTTGCTGATCGGCGCCGGTGTTGCGCTGTTGGTTTACAACAACCGCAAATCTATCGCGTCGACCATTCATGCCGACGATTGGTCGAGCGATCGCCGCTATCGTACGCTTGAAGAAGCGCGCTGGGCGACCCCGCGCCAACCGAACGAGACGGACGACGCTTACAACGATCGCGTCCACGACGTGTACGCTGGCGCGCTCGGCCTCAAGCAAAAGGCTGGCGAAGCGCTGAACGATTTCAAAGCGCGAGTCCTGAGCGCTGTTGAGAGCACCAAAGTCGCTGCCGCTGACGCACGCGATCGCATCAGCCACGCAATCAGCGGCGGCGCGCACTATGTGAGCGACAAGGCGTCCGATAGCGCCCGCTATATCTCACACAAGGCAAATGACGGCGCACACTATGTAGGTCGCAAAGCGTCGCAGGCGCGCCACGCCACTGAGGACGTCTACCAAGAGAACCCGCTCGCCATCGGCGGTATGCTGCTTGGTATCGGCGCACTGATCGGCTTTTTGGCGCCGCTCAGCCAGCCCGAACGTGAAGGCCTCCGCGGGATCGCTGACAAGGCCGCCCGCACGGGCGCTGATCTCGCCGATCGCGGCGTGCGCATGGTCGAAGATCGCGTCGAGGGCGCTGTCCACTAAGGACTACGCCTAGCAATCTCAAGCAAGCGGCCCGGGCCTCGCTCGGGCCGTCTGCGCCCAATCCAGCGTCCCTTTCCGAGGTAAAAACAACCTTGGGAGAGGGTCATGAAGCTCGCGCGGGTCGCAACGTTTGTTCACAAGTGGCTGGCGCTGGTTGTTGCCATTCAGGTGGTTTTCTGGGTCGCAAGCGGACTCTTTTTTACGCTGTACCCAATTGAAGAGGTGCGCAGCGAACATCTGATCCGGGAGACTCGTGCACAAGCGCTGGACACGGCTGACTTCGGCGCGCTGGCCCAGATCCGAGGACCTGCCGGGGAAGCGCCGACCAAGCTGACGCTCGAACAGCGGGCCACCGGCCAGGTGGTCGTTGCGGAATTTGCCGATGAGCCGCCAACGCCTTTCGACGCCACGACCATGCGACAGCTTTCCCCACTAGGACCGGACGCAGCCGCTGCGATCGCCAGCACTCACGTCACCCTCGCCGAAGCGCCCACCGCGATCACCCGCATCACGCAAGGCTCACCAGAGTATCGCGGCGCCTTGCCCGCCTATCGGGTGCAATTCGAAGAAGACGGGCTCGCCGTGTACGTCGCCGAATAAACCGGCGCCGTCACCGCCCGCCGTTCCGACCTCTGGCGCTTTTACGATTTTCTCTGGGCCCTTCACATCATGGATTGGGAGAACCACGAGGACTTCAACCACCCGCTCCTGATCGCGGCAGCCGCCCTCACTCTCATTTCCATCATCGCAGGCATTGTCTTGCTGCCGTTTCGAATCCGGCTCGGCCGGCGACCAACACGCGGCGACGCGCACGTCGCGTAGGACCTGGCAACCACATAGATGAGGGGATTGGCGCGCCTGAGGCGCCGGCGCACCAGCGATGGCGGAGGACTCCGCCGTGCATCCGACCGTTATTGTCATCAATCTCGACCGAGACACATCACGCATGCAGCATATGCGCGCGCAGCTGCAGCGCATTGGCATGCCATTTCGCCGCTTCAGCGCGATCAACGGCTCGGCCCTTCCCGCGAAGCTGGCGCCCTACTTTGATGGACATTGCAACGCGTTATCGGCCGGTGAAGTGGGCTGTTACGCCAGCCACCTCGCGATTTGCCAGGACATAGTCGCCGGCAGAATCCCGACCCCAGCTCTAATTCTCGAAGACGACGTAGAGTTGCCACTCACCCTTCCACAAACTCTGCAGCGCCTTCTGTGCGCGTTGCCGGACGGCTGGGACATCGTGCGGCTGTCGTATCCGTCAAAGCGAGCCATGCTCACCGCCGCACGCTTGGACGATCGGTTCGAACTTGTGCGTTACTCACAGCCGCCGGTCAGTACGGGCGCATACCTACTGAGCCGTGCCGGTGCGCAGAAATTTCTTACACGAACGCCGAGAAACATCCCGATCGATCATGATTTACGGCGCGTCTGGGCTTGGAAGCTCAAGACCTATGGTGTTGCGCCGCCACCTGTTCGCGCTGACGCCTTGGGGGTCTCAAGCATTGATGCAATGGCGCCCGGTGCGCGCGCCCAACGCTGGCGCTCGAGGCGCGTCCGAAGGCAGCGCTTTCTGGAGAGCATCACGCGCTTTCAATATGGGCTTATGGATTTTGGCCCATTGCGATGGCTTGCCGTGGAGATGTTGAACACATTTGGGCGCGCTGTCCCACGCGGCCCGCGGAGGCGCTTGTTCAACTGGGCGAGGCAAGCCTGGGGATGGCAAGGCAAAGCCCCCGATTCGTTGAAACAGGCGGCCGCGCCATCCCATATTCATGCGGTTGGTGTGTTGCCAGACGCAGCGCATGCCCTTGAGCGGCGGACTCTCCGCCGCGGAGGGAGATCATGAAACGATCCACGACGATTGCGCTAGCAGCCGCGTCCATGGGCGCGGGCCTGTTCACGGGCGCGGCCAGCGCGCAAGACATGCGCGCTCACGATGAAGTTCAATATCAGCGCACATCGAACGAGGATGCGGTGCGCATGCGCTTCACGCTCCCATTCGGCCAAGCTGAACGCGACCAGCGCGACCCGCGTCTTTCTCTCGGCTTCACACGTGATTTTGGCGGCGGCCAAATGGGCGGGCTGGACGTATTCTCCATCTCGTTCGCGGGCGACGCGCCACGGTTCGAGACCCCGCTTGCACTCCACGCCAACGAGGATGGATCGGCCTGGTACACGTCCCCGACCAATTGGCTGATCGTCGGCGCAGGCGCCGCTGTGGCCTGGGCAATTTACGACCACAACCAAGACGACAACTCCTCGCCGCCGCCACCGCCCCCGCCTTCATAGGCGCCCGCTGGCAGAAGGCCGCTTCGTGCGCCATCATGGCGGCGGAATGGACATAGGTTGAACCAAGCATCCCCTCGCGCACGGGTCGCCATCGTCGAAGACGATGCGATTCTGCGCGAGGATTTGGCGCGTATCGTCACCCAGACCGAAAGTCTCGAAGTTGCGGGCATGGCGGACACGTTAGCCGCCGGCCGCATCTTGATCGGGACACAACCTGATGTCCTCCTGATCGACCTTGCGCTGCCGGACGGCAACGGCGTTGAGCTCATCGCCGAAGCACGCGCGCAAATCCCCAGCATAAAGATTATCGTGGTCAGCATCTTCGGCGATGCGCACAGCGTCGTCCGCGCCATCGAAGCAGGCGCCGATGGCTATCTGCTGAAGGGCGCCAACCCCGTCGAAGCGGCGAGCGCGATCGCAACAGTACTCAACGGCGGTGCGCCCATAAGTCCCGCAGTTGCAAGTCACATCCTCGTCCGCATGCGCGACCGCCGCGACGCAACGCGCGAGAAGCTGGACGCACCACTGACTGAGAAGGAAATCGCGGTGCTGACTGATCTAGCCAAAGGCTTCCGCTACAAGGAGGTCGCGCGATTGCATAACATCTCGCCGCACACGGTCGCCGATCACGTTAAATCGATCTACCGCAAACTCGCCGTGAATTCGCGCAGCGAGGCGGTTTTCGAGGCGGTGCAAGCCGGGCTCATTCGCTTCAAAGACTAGCCTCACACATGCCAGGCCCACAACAATATGAGCACGGGCTCACACTCCCGGCGCCCTCGCCGGTAGGCTGGCCGACAGCGATCGCCATCATAGTGCTTCTGTTGGCCTGCTGCGGCGCGCTCCTCTCCGCCAACCTTGTCGCCGAGAACGTCCCTGGCAAGCGGGTGAGCCAAATGCTCGCGGCGGACCTTCCCGGCTCGCCGTTCCTCGAAGTGACGCTCCCGCACTGGCACTGCTGCGCGACCACACCCATGCGCTTTCGCACCACCCTGGATGCTGACACGGCGAACGCTCGGGACCCGGCAATACTGATCGTCAGCGCACACGATAATGCGCGGCTGTTCATCGATGGCGCACTCGTGGCTGGGGAAGGCCCAGGGACGGGCGAACCAACCAACTGGAGCCGCCGCCCGAGACTATTTCACATCCCGAAGGCCATGGCGCTGGAAGGCGCGCAGATCGAAATCGAAGTTCAGCGCGGCGTGGGTTTCGGCCACTTGAGGCCGATATATTTTGGCGAGTACGATCGCCTTTACCCCTCGTACGCTGCCCTGCGCTTTCTGCGCGCCGACATGCAGATCGCAAATGGGATCATCGGCGCTTTCGTAGCGGCCTTCTGTTTTGCAGCAGCTTCGCTGCTTGGCGCACGAGGCCTCATGTACGCGCTCGGCGGGCTGGCAGCGTCTTGGGCGCTCCAGGTGCTTGGCCTAGGCCCAAGTGACCCACCATGGAGCGGCGTTGTCGCGAACGGCATTTATTTTGCGGGCTATCTGGGCACCAGCATCTTCCTCGTATGGTTCTTCGTGGAATGGACATCCGTTTTCGCGGCGCCCTTGCGGCGACCATGGCGGCCAATCGATCTGCTGATCTCGCCTTGGTCGACTCAAATGCGCCGGAGACTGGCGACGGCAGGCCTTTCTCTCTTGGCGCTAGGCGCCGTCGTCATCGCACTAATGCTTCAGCAAGACGCCGCGATCGGCTCGCAAGACGTTGACCGCGTGCTGGGTTGGCTGACGCTTGCGGCTATAGCGTTCTGCCTTATCCGCGTTGTGGCGTACTATTGGCGCACAGGCTTCCGCGATTTGTTCGAAGCAGCGGCTTTTCTGTTCGTGCTTCTCGCCGCGATCGCTGACATCGTCATGGTGCGTTTCTTCTTCATGTACGGCGTATCGCTCGGCGCGGCGGTCATGTTCTTCCCGTTAGCGCTCCTCCTATCGCTCGCCGCCCGGGCGCGAGGTGTGTTCGAAGCCGCTACCGCAAACGCCGATAAGCTAAATTTGCTTGTCACCGCACGAGAGCGCGAAATCGTGGAGGCCATGAACGAAGTGCGCCGCAATGAGCGCGCGGCCATGCTGCTCGAGGAACGCAGCCGGATCATGCGTGATATGCATGATGTCATCGGTGGCCAACTACTCGGCCTGATCCTACAGGCGCGATCGCAGATTTCATCGGACACACGTCTCGTGTCTGGCCTAGAGCAAAGTCTCGACGACCTCCGAATGGTTGTAGATTCGTTGGAGCAAGGCGAAGGCTCGCTCACGGGCGCACTCGGCGCGTTCCGGGCCCGAATTGAGCCGCGCTGCGAAGCGGCGGGAGTCGCCCTGGTTTGGGAAATCCAAGATGTCGGCGAGACCCCCAACATCGGCCCCGACAAAACTCTGCAGATTTATCGCATCCTGCTTGAAGCCTGCACGAACGCTCTGCGCCATGGCGCGCCGAAACAAATCAGTGTCTCGCTGGCGCGCACCATCTCCGGGGAAATTGAGATTGGCGTCCGCGACGACGGCGGCGGGTTCGCGATAGAGAACCACGCCCCCGGCCGCGGCATCGCCAACATGCAGACACGCGCTAACCGCATCGGAGCGACCATGCGCTTGTCCTCTGATGAGAATGGCGCCCGGCTCACGCTTGTTTTGCGTGCGTAAGCACAATCGGCTGTCGAGCTACGCATTTCCAGAGCGAGGCTTACAGATATCCAGAAAGCCCGCAGCCATGAACGACGCCATACGGTCCTTCACGGCGCCAAAGTCATCCGCCTTACACTTGCCGCCTGAGAGCCTATCGATCCGGCCGGTGCGCGCGAGCGTCAGCATCAGCGCGCCGGTGACGAAGTGGTAGCCCCAGAAGATGTCTTCCTCGGCGCAATCCGGCAGCGCCTTCTTTAGCAACCCGATCAAGCGCAACACCACAGGATCAAAGTGTTGATCCATTAACTCGGCGCCTTCAGCCGTGTTGGACGCTTGTGCGCCGAGCGCACCGTAATTCTTCCAGCCCTCGCCGCCTTGGATGTAAAGATCAAGGTCGGTATCGAGAAACGCCCGCAGCGCGCCTTCTACCGTTGGCTTTCCTTTGGAGTCGGCGTCGTACTGGTCGAGCGCCTGCATTCGCAGTGCTGTCGTCACCCCAGCGCGGCGCGCGAACACGGCGTCGAAGAGCTTTTTCTTATCGGTGAAATAGTAATTCAGCAGCGTGTGGTGGGCGCCCACGCGCTGCGCCACATCTTTCAACGTCACGCCGTGCAAGCCGTGCTTGGAGAACAAATACTCCGCCGCATCGAGGATCTGTTCCATCTTATCGGCGCGCTGCTGCACCTTCGTCGGCCGGCGACGCGCCTTGGCATCGTCTGAAGCCACGCGCGCCTTTGGCTTGGCCTTGGCGGCGGGCTTGCGCGTTTTGATGTCCGGCTTAACCGCCATACTCAACTCTCAAACGAATCTTGTCGATCTTACCCGTCGGCGCCAACGGCATCTGCGGAATACGTATAATCGCGTCCGGAATCCACCACGGCGCCACACTGTCGCGCAGCGGCGCCAGCAATGCCTCATCGCTGATCATGCCGTGATCGCGTGTCTGCACGAGCAAAATCGGCCGCTCGCCCCATTTCGGGTGCTGCCGGCCGATGACCGCCGCAAGCGTGACCTCTGGGAGCGCGCTCACCACCGCCTCGATCTCAGCGGGATTGATCCATTCACCGCCGGACTTGATCAAGTCCTTTGCCCGGCCCGTGATAATCAGGTTCCCCTCAGTATCAATCTTCGCCAAATCGCCGGTGGCGAACCAACCCTCGCCGTCGGTCGCGCTCTCCGTTTCACCGAAATAGCGCTCCGCAACCGCCGCGCCGCGCACGCGCAGATGCCCTTCGACGTTCCGCTGCTCAGGCAACGCGGTGCCTTCCGCGTCCGTGATCAGAAGATCGACGCCGATCGCGGGCCGCCCGGACACGGCGGCGGAGCGCGCCGGATCGTCAGGCGGCGCGAACGTGCCGGACGGCGAGAGCTCGGTCATGCCCCAGCTTGTTTGCACCGTGACGCCGAGGCTGCGCTCGATGCGCTCCATCAACGCCGGTGGCAACGGCGCGCCGCCAACGACGATGCGCTTCAACGACGGCAACTCAATCCCGCTCGCCTCGACATGCTCCACAAGGCCAAGCCAAACAGTGGCGATGCCAACGGCGATCGTTGCGTTCTCTGCATTGATCAGCGCCGCGAGACTTGGCCCATCATTGTGACGCCCTTGTAGCACGAGTTTCGCGCCAACCGCCGGCACAGCGAACGGCAAACCCCATGCATTCGCGTGAAACATTGGGACGACGGTAAGCACGGTGTCGCGCGCCGTGATCGCCATCACGTCCGCCTGCAGGAGGCGTAGCGTATGCAGATAGCTTGATCTGTGCGTGTACGTGACGCCCTTCGGTGCGCCGGTGGTGCCCGAAGTGAAGCATAAGCCGGACGGCGCAGTCTCGGCAAAGTCACCCCAGACGACGTCTTTATCATTCGCCGCCGCGAGCAAAGGCTCAAGCGCTTCAACACTTGGTGCGAAATCGCCCTTGCCGAGTTCACCATCGATCACCAGCAGGCGTTCGACAGTTGGCGCGATATCCGCAATCTGCGCCGCCAACGGCGCCAGATCAGCGCTGACGATCAGCACACGCGTCTGCGCCTTGGCCGCCATCGCCGCGAGTTGCACCGCGGTGAGACGTGGGTTCAGCGTAAGGCACACAGCGCCCATGCCCATGACCGCATACCAAGTCTCGACGTGCGCCTGCGTATTCCAGGCCAAAGTCCCAACACGATCCCCGGCTTGGACGCCGAGGCCACTGAGCACCGCGGAGACACGACGGCTGCGCTTCAAAAGACTCGCGTAACCGATGCGATCAACGCGGCCGCCATCGCGCGCCGTCACCACCTCGGCGCGGGGATGCCACTTCGCTGCGTGCTCCAGGAATTTATCGAGTGTGAGCGCAAACGTCTGAGTGTCGCCGTCGATCATCAGCACTCCGGTGCATCGGCGGGGAGCGGCGGCGAGATCACGCCCACATTCCAGTTCCAAGCGACGCTGCCCTGCGCGCGCCGGCGGCAGACAACTGCTTCATGGATTTCGTAGGCGCCGTTGGAGACGTTCGCGCGCATACGTGGCGCGTCCTCGAACGCCATGTATGCCCGCTCAGCGCCGTATGGCGACCAAGTCGGCTGCCCGGGCGCGCTCGGCGCGCCCCCGCGCACGAACGTCGCCCAATAGCTCATCATCGCGTCGGTGAAGCGCGCTTCCTCCGGCGTGTTTGGTACGGCAGGCCAACGTGGCGGCGTACTGGTGTTGGTTCCAAACACATACGGGATTTCGGCGGCATGAAACGCATGCAGCCCGGCTTCGTCCGCCGCCGGATAACCGTGATCGAAATAGTAGAGGTAAGACGGCGCGCCTGCCGCCGACTGCTTGGCGACCAGCCGCTCTGAGGTCCAGCCGTACATGGCGTCCCGCGTCGTTGCGAGCATGCTTTCGCCGACATTGCTGGCGGGATAGCGCGCGAGGAACGCGTCGGCCAAGTCGCCATAGCGCGCGCGAATTTCGCTCGTGTACGCATCACCATCGGCTGGCGGCGGTGGCAACAGGAAGCGTAGCGACCGGATTTCGCCCTCGTTGAAGCCCGCGAGAATTGCCACCGGCGCCTGCTCGCCGCGATCGAACACGTCGACCAATTGGCGCCTTAACGTGCGGCCATCGATCGTGCCAAGCGGGAAATATCCTGCGCGCACGGCCGCGTTCGTGATCGCTTCAGCGTCCATCGATCGCAGCGCCGGTAGATCATTCGCGCCGAGTTGCGTGCCAAGCCAAACCCCAACCGGCTCCGATGCCGGTAAGTCCGCATACGGGCTGTTCCGCAAGACCGGCATCGTGATCATGTAAGCGCTTTGCGCGATCGCACGATGAAAGAGCCCGCGCGCGTCAGGCGCCGCCATCAGATACATGACGCTAAGCGCGCCAGCGGACTCACCCGCGATCGTCACACTGCGCGCATCGCCGCCGAACGCCGAAATATTGCGCTGAACCCAACGCAGCGCCTCGATCTGATCGAGTAGGCCGTAATTGCCAGAAATGTTCCGCCGCGATTCTGCACTCAACGCCGGATGCGCCATGTAGCCCAGGACGCCAAGGCGATAATTGATGGAAACAACGATGATGCCCTGCCGCGCCAGCCGCGCGCCATCATACATCGCTTCGCTGCCAGCGCCGGTGACCAGCGAGCCGCCATGAATCCAGACCATCACCGGCGCGTTGTGCGCATTCGCCGGCGCCCAGATGTTCAACGACAAGCAGTCTTCGCTCATCGGGCCAAGCTCGCCGGCGTAGATGCTCGTGCCACGCGCCGTTGGTTGCACGCATGCTGGGCCGAACGCAGTTGCGTCCCGCACATCACGCCAGCGCGGATGCTGCAGCGGCGGGCGCCACCGCAGTTCGCCGACGGGCGGGCGGGCATACGGGATGCCTCTGAAGATGTTAACGCCGTCGGCCGCCTCGCCACGCACGCTTCCCGCCGGCGCGCGCACGACCGGCGCTTCCTGCGCGAACGCCGGGGCGATGATGAACAACGCCGCCAGCGCGCTGAGTATCTGGATCAGTTGCCTCACGCGATTCCTCCGCGTTCTTTTTCTTCGCGCTTAATCGCGCTCGCCAACCACAAGAACATCAAGACCGCCAGCACGTAGAATGGCACGAGGCAATAAAACGCCATCTGCAACGAGTTGTCGGGATATGAAGGGCGGAAATAATCGCTCATGAAGCCGAGGAAGGTTGGGCCAAGCCCAAGGCCGACCAAATTCATCACCAGCAGCAATAGAGCGCCAGAGAGCACACGCTGATCCGGCCGCACCTCTTCCTGCACGAACGTCACGGCCGGCGAGAGATAGAAATAATTGAGCCCCGTCGGCAGCGCCAAGCACGCCAAAGCCAACGGCCAGCTCGGCGCCCATACGAACCCGATGAAGAGCGGGATGGCGAGCGCAAGGCCGATCGCCGGGATGTAGGCGTAGGCCGCCTTCCAACGCGGCGCGAGCTTATCGATGAGGCGGCCAGACACATACATGCCGGCTCCGATGCCGAAACCGATCAGGAGAGCATAATAGATCGCCACCTCATTCAAGGTCATGCCTTTTTCACGCATGAGAAAGAGGATCGTGAAATTGAGAATGGCGTAGGTCACGAACTGCGTCGTCGCGCACGCCAAAGCCGTACGCAACAGAACCGGACGCGCGAAGAACATCTTGCACGTGTCCCAAAAGCCTGATCGCGCAACCGGCTCTGCAGCGGGCGCACTCACCGGCGCCACATCAAGCCCGCCGCGCTTTGGTTCTTTGACGAAAACCCAAACGATGATCGCGGTGGCGACACCGATAATCCCGATCACGATAAACGCCGAGCGCCACGAATACGCCGCCGCGATAGAAGCGCCGAAAGCAACACCAAGCGCCTGTCCAATTGGCGGACCCAGATTGAACAGGCTCAGCGCCGTGCCGCGCGTGCCCGGCGGAAAATAGTCAGAGATGATCGCGTACGATGGCGGCACGCCGCCGGCTTCGCCCACACCCACCGCCATGCGCGCCGCCGCAAGTTGCGGGTAGTTCGCTGCGAGGCCGCACGCCGCCGTCGCCGCGCTCCAGAGCCCGCACGCGATCGACAAAACCTTCACACGATTGGTGCGATCCGCGAGCCACCCCACCGGAATGGCAAGAATACAGTAGAACGCCGCGAAATAGAGCCCGCCGATCAAGCCGAGTTGCCCATCGGTGATGCCCAGATCGTCTTGAATTGGCTTGGCCAGGATCGACAGCAATTGCCGATCGAGAAAATTCAAGACGTAGACAAAGCAAAGAATGGCAAGCGCAGTCCACGCGCCAGGCCGCGGCGCGGTGGCGGCGCGTGCAGCATCAAGCGACGGCGAAGAATCGGTTGTGGTCATCGCTTGGCTCAACTCTCTTTAGGGCACGGATCAGTATGAGCGCCGGTCGCTGGTATTTCCCAGCGACCGGCGTCGGGACGTCAGAACGCTCTGAACAGCCTGATCCCATACTGCCGTGGCGGACCAGCGAAGCGAAGTCCTGAGTTGATGGCGCCGACATAGCGTTCATCGGTCAGGTTCGTCGCCCACGCGGTGGCGATCCAATCGCCATGCGTCCAAGCGAGCTGCGCGTTGAAGATGTTGCGCTCTTCAATGGCGTCGCCGCGCGCTGTGTTCTGGAACAAGGTCGCCCATTGTTCGGAGACGTGGCCGAAGTTG
This sequence comes from Terricaulis sp., assembly GCA_034439495.1. GTDB lineage: Bacteria > Pseudomonadota > Alphaproteobacteria > Caulobacterales > Aquidulcibacteraceae > Vitreimonas. The sequence goes on from JAWXAM010000030.1 coordinate 40,607, forward strand.
ATCCGCGGCGTCAGCGTATCGCCGCCCGGCAACGCGAAGACGTACTGCATACCGACATTGAACGTCAGTTCCGGCGCATAGGTCTGTTCACGGCCCTCAAGGTTGATACACGAAGCGCTGCCAGGGCCAGTGCTCGGATCGCAGGCAACGGCCGGGCCGCCAATTCGCGGATCGGTTGCGTAGAACGTGCCGATTTCGCTGTTCAACAATCCCAAACCAGCATCGAGCGAGAACGCGCCGAACACCGCCTCAACCTGCGCTTCGAAGCCGTACATGATCGTCGGCTCTGGCGTATTGAGCTGAATGTTCAGGTTCGGCACCGGGAAATCCGGATAGCCGATGATCACCTGGAAATTCTCGTACTCAGTATAGAAGCCGTTGATCTGGGTGCGCAGGCGCCCGTCGAGCCAACCCGCCTTCCAGCCGATTTCGTAGCTGGTGACCAATTCTTCGTCGAACGGCGCAGGCGGGCCCAAGCCTACAGGTACGTTGAGGCCGCCCGGGCGGAAGCCCGTCGCCGCGAACCCGTAGAGGAAGTGGTGGTCGTTGATCGTCCAGTTCAGCGCGACCTTACCGGACAGATTATCCCAGCTGGCTTCTTGGTCCTGCGTAATCGGCACGCCGTACTGGAGAACGGAGATATCGTTCGCCGTGCTGGCTTCAGCGTAGCGCGCGCCGACTTGAAGCTCCCAACCCGGAGCGAACTCATAAGTCACTTGCCCGAACAGTGCAGAGCCTTCTTTCGGGTTTTGCCCTTCCAGACTGTACTCGGAGAAAATGCTGCCTTCCGGCAAGCCAATGACGAATTCGCCCGGCAGAAAATCGTATTCATCGTGCTGATAATAGGCGCCGAGAATCCAGGTGACCGCACCGTCATCAGGTGAGATCAGGTTGAATTCCTGGGAGAAGATAGTCTCATCGACAGAGTCCCGGAAGGTCCAGACGCCTACACTGGTGCCATCGAGATCGGCGGCATACCTCGTATTGCCCATCTGATAGCCGCTGACTGAACGCAGCGTGACGCCGTTATCGAACTCATAATTCACTTCGAGCACGGTGCGCGCGAAGCGATCCAACGCCATCATGTCGGCGTTGGCGCTGATCTCGAAAAGATCGTTGGGCGAATTCACCGGATCGGATGGGTAGCCGCTCAAGTCGAGGTAGTTGATGTCTGTGGTCCAAAGCGCGGAAAGATTGGACGTTGGCTCCCACAATAAGCTGAACCGGCCGCTGCCCGTGCGAACGCCGTCATCACCAGTATTCGGGCCCGAAATATCGTAGAAACTATCGCGAAAGTCGGTGTTGAAGGCGACGCGTGCCGCCAGCGTGTCGCTGATCGGCAGGTTCACCGCGCCTTGAGCGCCGAGATAATTGTAATTGCCGGCCGAGCCCTGCACGTAGCCGTGAACGCCGCCGTTGATGACCGGACGGTTCGAGGTGACGAACACCGCGCCGCCTGTAGCGTTTTGACCGACGAACGTCCCTTGGGGTCCGCGCAGGATTTCCACACGCGCAATGTCGTAATATGGCTCGGCGGTGAAATAGCCCGGGAACGTCGCAACACCGTCGCGATACGTGATCACGCCGGTCGTGGTTTGCGTGTTGTGCTCGGCTTTGCCGATGCCGCGAATATTGAAGTCGATACCCTGGCCGAAATTGTTGACGGTCGCGCCGGGCGAGATGAATTGAAGCTGATCGACGGTCGTGACGCCCGCATTGGCAAGGTCATCGCCCGTCAGAACCGTCGCTGCGATCGCCGTCTGCTGCAGGTTGGTCGCACGCCGTTCCGCGGTAACGACGATTTCGTCCTCTTCCGCCGCAGCTGCCTCAGTGTTTGGGGCTTGCCCCGTTTGTGCATGCACCGGCAACGCCAGCGCCACTTGAGCGACGGCGCACGCCGACGCGAGAAGCATAGCCCTCATCCGCATTCCTCCCCTTGGCGTCGTTTGCCGACGCTCATGAGAGAATGAGCCACCGAAATCGGGCGGCTGTCAATACTCACTCTCGCGTGCGTGAATATCTTGCGATGCAGCATTGTGGTGTCAGTGGCGCGACAAAGCACGCTCCATTTCAGGCGATGATCTTCGATTGGGGGGTGGCGGAGACGGAGGGATTCGAACCCTCGATACCCGGTTAAGGTATGCTCCCTTAGCAAGGGAGTGCCTTCAGCCACTCGGCCACGTCTCCGGCGGGGCCCGCTTATCGCGGCAGCCCGCCCCCGGCAAGGCGTCTTGGCTGGTCGCCCTATGCTTAACTGGCGCCGCGTTTGCGCGAATGCCCGGGAACGAACTCATCCCAAGGGCGAATTTACCAATGTCTCAGCCAGCTTTGCAGCACGTGCGCGCCGATTTGGCTCACACGGACGAGCTCATTGCGTCGGTGCTCGCTCTCCCGTCCTCGGATGAAGCGGATTTTTCGACCCGCGAAGCCCGCCGGCTCGCCGAGCTGGCCGCAGAATTCTGCCTCTTCGGCCTGCGCATTGACCAAATTGAGTGGCCGCAGGGTGACGCCACGGCGGAAGAAGCATCGGCAGAAAAGCCCTTCCTGGCCGTCGAGGAGCCGGCGTCGGCGCCCGCTAATGACTCCGCCCCCAGCCGCGCTTTCCCGGCCCTGGCGCACCGTGGGCTGCACATCGAGCCTCGCTACGCTGTCCGCCTCATTCAGATTGTCGATTGGGTCATCGTCGCCCTGGCCGCTCAATTCGCCGCGTTCTGGGGCGCAGGCGTTGGACTACTCGAACTGCCACTCGGCGCGGCAGCCGCCTTCATCCTCGGCGCACTCTCGCTGAAGGCCGGTCTCTGGATCACCGAGACCTACCGCGTCACCCCACGCCGCTTGCGTCCAGAGCGGAGCGTCGGCGGTCTCGCACTGGGCGCTATCCTCGGTGTCATCGTCGCCAACGGGCTTGCACCGGACGCGCGCAGCGCGGCAGCGCTTGCCGCTACACTGCCTCTCGCCGCGATGTTGCTCGTCGGCATCCACGGCGCGCTCGCCATCTGGATCGGCGCCGCGCACGCAAAGGGCGTCTTCTCGGAAAACATCATTCTCGTCGGCGCCACTGACGCCGCCGAACGCCTCGCCGCGCGCGCCGTGAAAACGGGCGAGTCGCGCATCGTCGCCATCGTCGATGATCGCCTCTCGCGCGCTCCCGGCGCACTCGCTGACATCCCCGTCGGCGGCAATCTGGATGAACTGCTTGCCTGGCCGGGCCTGCCGCACGTCGACCGTATCGTGATCACCGTTACGCAGAAGGCCGAAACGCGCGTGCGCGCCATGATCGAACGCCTGAGCTGCATCCCCAACCGTGTCGATCTCTTGCTTGATTATGACACGCACAGCGTCAACGGCGCGCGGGTTCAGCGCTTTAGCGGCGCTGCCGTCGCCTGTGTCTCCGGTCGCCCACGCAGCAGCCGCCGCGCCACGATCAAGCGCGCGCAAGACCTGATCATCGGCGCTGGCCTCGTTGCCGCCTTCGCACTTCCGATGCTGATCATCGCAGCTGCGGTTAAGCTCACCAGCAAGGGTCCGGCGCTGTATCGCCAACAGCGTCACGGCTTCAACAACCGCATCATCACCGTGCTCAAATTCCGCACCATGCGTCACGATCCGGCTGCGCCGCTGAAGCAAGTCTGTGCGAACGATCCGCGCTTGACCCGCATCGGCGCATTTCTACGTCGCACCAGCCTCGATGAGCTCCCTCAGCTCCTCAACGTGCTGCGCGGTGAAATGAGCCTGGTCGGCCCGCGTCCGCACGCTGTCGGCATGAAGGCCGCCGAACGCGATCTCGAGCAAATTGTCGCCCAGTACGCGCACCGCCACCGCGTGAAGCCTGGCATAACCGGTTGGGCGCAAGTCAACGGCTCGCGCGGCCCGATCGAAACGCCCGCCGCTGTGCGCCGCCGTCTGAAGCTTGATCTCGACTACGTCTCGCACGCCTCGCTGTGGCTGGACCTCCAAATCCTGGTGCGCACGGTGCCGGTGCTGTTCGGCGATCGCCAAGCGGCGCGATGAACGGCGCACGTTTCCTTTCGCTCGCGCCGCTGCAAGTGGTGCAGGCGCTCGTCGGCTTCGGCGCGCTCGCTGCATTCACGCGCCTGATGAGCGCAGAGGAATTCGGCCGCTACGCACTGGCGCTTTCCCTCTCGATGGCGGCGCACACGCTGCTCTTCACCTGGGCAGAATCTGCTGCGTTCCGTTTCTTCAGCATCTCACAAGCAGCTCGTCGCACCGCCGATCATTACGCAACTCTGATCGCCATCGCCGTGGTGCTCGGCCTCGCAACGCTTCTCGTCACTGGCCTCGTCCTCACCAATGCTGGCTTCAGCGCTGAAGCCAACACATTGGCCGCCTTCGCCGCCGGCGCAGCAGTGCTCCGCTTCATCACCCGCCTTGGCCGCGAGAGCGACCGCGCCGCGCTCGCCTTCGGCCGCTACGCGCTGCTCGAAACCGCGTACCTCGCGCTCGGCTTCGCCGCCGGCATCGCTTTCCTCACAGTCATCGACCTCGGCCCAGCCGCGCCATTCGCCGGCCTCGCCCTCGGCGGCGCCATCATCGTTCTCATCGACGCGCCGCGCCTCTATCGCGAAGCCAAGGGCGGCTTCGTCACCTTCACGCGCGGCCGCCGCTACGCCGCCTACGGCGCGCCGCTGGCGCTTGCGCTCGCTGTCGATCTCGGCGTGCAGGCGGTTGCGCGCATCATGGTGTCGGCGCAAGCGGGCGATGCCGCGCTCGGCTCATACGCCGCTGCTTTCGGTCTCGCCCGCCCGCTCGATCTCATTTTCATCGGCGTCAGCGCCGCCTTCGCACCGATGATCTTCGCCGCCTTTGAGAAAGACGGCCCTGAAGCTGCGCGCAAGTCCGCGCGTGATGCTTTTGCATTGCTCGCAGCGCTCGCGCTGCCAGCTTGCGTTGGCCTCGCGCTCGTCGCTGATCCGCTTGCCGCGCTGATGGTCGGCGAAAGCGTACGCACCGAAGCCGCTCATCTGCTGCCCTGGCTCGCGCTCGCCGGCCTCTTCTCAGGTTTCACCCTCTATTATTGGTCGGAAGCGTTTCAACTTACGCAGCGCACCGGCCTACGCGCGCTGCTCATGCTGGCCCCTGGCGCCGTTCAGTTGTCTGCAACGTTTTTCCTCACGCCGGTATACGGCGCGCTCGGCGCGGCCATGGCCGCGACCTGCGGCGCTGCAATCGGCTGCTGCCTGCTCGCCGTCGTCGGCCGCGGCCTCATCGCACTGCCTGTAAACATCGGCGCGCTCACACGCGCCCTCGCTGCCACCGCGGCGATGGCCGCTGGTCTCCTCGCGCTTCCGCAAGACGCCACACTCATTACGCACATCTTTATCGGCGGCGCGCTCTACGCCGCCGCCGCGATCGCACTCGATTTACTTGGCGCGCGCAAGCGCATGTCAGCGGTTCTTCAAGCTCTTGTCACTAAGCTGCGCCGCTTCACCCCCAGTCATGGACTCAAATGAACACCGCGCCCGCCGACCTTGGTGAACGCGTCCTTACGCTTGGCCCCGTTGCAGCAACAACGCCGCGCCTCAGCGTATTGACGCCGTTCCATCGCTACGACCCATCACCATTGCTTAACGCCATGGCCAACGCACCCCGGGACGTAGAGTTTGTGCTGCTTGATGACGGCTCGGGCTCAGCGGAATTGCTTGCGCGCGTGATTAGCGCAGCCAGTGCGACCGGCGCACCAGTGCGCGTGATCGTCTGGGCAAAGAACCAAGGCCGCGCCGCCGGCCGCAATCGCCTCGTCGCCGAAGCGCGGGGCGCGTACGTTCTGTTCCTTGACGCGGACATGATCCCAGACACGCTGAACTTCCTCGCGCGCTGGCTGGCGGTCGCTGATGAAGCCTCCCCAGTCGCGGCCTTCGGCGGCCTCTCGCTCAACCACGCTGCGATTACCTCCGAAACGGCGCTGCATCACAACCTGTTCGGCGCCTCTGATTGCCGCGACGCGCGCGCCCGCAGCCAATCGCCAGCGCAATTCACAGCGTCCGCGAACCTCATGGTGCGCCGCGATTTCCTCGCCGCCCACCCGTTCGACAATCGCTTCGTCGGTTGGGGCTTCGAAGATGTCGATTGGGCGCTCAGCGCTGCAGCCAACATAGAAATCCTGCACGTCGACAACTCCGCCACGCATGCGGGTCTCGACGACGTCGACACGCTGATCCGCAAGTCCGCAGAAGCGGGTCCCAACTTTGCCCGTCTCGCCGCCAAGCACCCGCGTGAGGTCAGCCGCTTTAGCGCGCACCGCGTGGCCAGTTGGCTGCGCCTGGCGCCGGCGCGCGAAACTCTACGCACCATCTTCGCTTGGATTGCCCGCGACCCGCTGGGCGCTGCCCCAATGAACCTCCGCCGCGCCGCGCTGAAGCTCTTCCGCGCCAGTCACTACGCCGAGCACTTGGCATGACCATGGAAGCCTACGCACCGCCGCGCGATCCCATCGCCAAACTGCGTCGCCGCATGACGCAGTGGGAAGCCGCGCGCCCGGCTATGCTAAGGTTCGATCGGCCGTTTCTCTCGATCAGCTTCGATGACTTCCCCGCCAGCGCCGCCGACACCGGCGCGCGCATCCTCGAGAGCCATGGCGCACGCGGCACATTCTACGCCTCAGCGGGCCTCGCTAACACTGACGGCCCCTGTGGTCGCAACTTCTCGGCAAGCGATATCAAGCGCCTCGCCGCAAACGGCCACGAGATCGGATGCCATAGTTTCGGGCATAACGATTGCGCACAGCGCGACGTTTTCGAGACGCTTCAAGATCTCGCAAAAAATCGGGACGCACTCACCGAGATGGGTGCTGTCAAGTACGGACGCACCTTAGCTTACCCATATGGCGAAACGACCACCGCCCTAAAGAAAACTCTGCCGCCGCGTTTCGAAAGCGCCCGCGGCATTCTCCCTGGCCTCAACGTCGGCCGCGCCGATCTCGCGCAGCTGCACGCCTATGCAATGTTCGGCAAGCCCTTCGCGGCCATGCGCAGCGCTCTGAAACGCGCCGCCAAGCGCAACGCCTGGGTCATCGGCTTCACGCACGACATCTCGGATACCCCATCGCCTTGGGGCACAAGCGCCGCCGACCTGGACGCCCTGCTTCGCGAAGCGCACGCGCTTGGCTTCACAGTGCTTCCTGTCAGCACCGCGCTAGAGCGGAGGACGCCATGACTAAAGTCAGTGTGATCATTCCAACGTTCCGGCGCCCCGATTCATTCATGCGCGCAGCGCGAAGCGTGCTTGCGCAACGAGACTTCGCCGACTTTGAACTTATCGCCGTGGATAACTCGCCGGAAGGCTCGGCGCTGCCCGCGTTCGAGCTTCTGTCGCGCGAAGTGAGCGTCCCGTTCCGCTGGACGCACGCGCCGACGCCGGGTGTCGCCCAAGCCCGTAACGCCGCGCTGATGCTGGCGGAGGGAGATCTCGTTGCGTGGCTTGATGATGACGAGGAAGCCGAGCCAGGCTGGCTTGCGGCGCTTGTCGCCACCCGCCACGCCACAGGCGCACAAAGCGTGTTCGGCCCCGTCATCGCGCGCGCACCAGACGGCGCCCGCTTTGCCAGCTTCGGCGAGCGCATCTATGCGCGCAGTGGGCCACTTACCAGCGGCGTCACTTCGCAAAGCTACGGCATCGGCAATTCGCTCCAGCCCCGCAGCCTGTTCGATGGCGCAGCGCCGTTCGACACCAACACCGACCAAACCGGCGGCGAAGACGATCGCCTGTTTGCATCGCTCCGCGAAGCCGGCGCGATCTTCGCGTGGGCCGCCGACGCGCGCGTTATTGAACATTTAGGCCAAGAGCGCGTCCGCATTCGCCACGGCTTGAAGCGCGCCTTTGCCTATGGCCAAGGCCCCTGCGAAAACGCCTGGGAACAACGCGACTATCTCACGCTGGCGCGCCACATGTTGATTGGGGCCGGCCAAGTGGTCGTATTCTCGGCGGCGAGTGCGATCGTTGTCGCTGGCTCTACGCCACACGCTCTGGCGCTTCTCGATCGCGCAGCGCGCGGCGCTGGCAAAGTCTTCTGGTTCTTAGAGCAGCGCTTCTACGGCGAGGCGCTTGCGGCTCAGCCGATCTGACGTAGCATCCGTTCGATCGCCATCACTGGCGCCGAGGCGCCGGCATAAATGAGCCCAATAACATTCGCGCCTGCGCCGACGAGCGCGGCTTTCGCGGCAATAGCGGCAGGCGCCGCTCCGCGATCAGCGCCCACCACCATCACAACGCCATCCATGTGCGGCGCGACCCGCAAGGCCAGATCGCTTCGATCAAGCGACGGCGCATCGACGACCATGTCAGCGCCGCCCGCGCGCGCCGCGCACCAATAGTCCGGCGCGCCCGAAACGGACACGCGAGCACCAGAGGGCAACGCCCGAGAATCGAACACGCCAACATACGTCCGCGCGCGTCCGACACGATGAAATCCAAAGGCCGGCGCAGTCTCCTGCAGCGGCGCATTGGAGGCGCTCCTGACGCTGTAGAACGAAACGCCATTCAGACGCCCGTCGATGCGCGCGCCAAGGGGCGCCTGCGCACTCAACGCCTTGGCTAGGCCATTGCGTTTCAAATCCAGATCAAGCGCATAAGTCGCGCGCGGCCCAGCCGCCATTGCGATATGCGCTGCTGCAGTCGTGACGCCTTCGCGCCGGCGCGCTGCAATGATCATCACTGCACGTCCACCCCCCGGACTCTTTGCAGGCTGCGCCGCCAGCGCATCAAGCACGCCCTCGACGGAAAATGTGACCTCACTCATGCGCCGCCCTCGACCAGCGTCAGCGCTGGCTTGGTTTTCGCTGCAGGCGTCTCTTTTTTAGTCGACGCCTTAGGTTTAGGGGCCGGCTCGTGACGCGGCATCACTGCCAGCACAGGCGTATCAAGCGCACGCGCCGCGCAAGACGGCGTCGGGAAGCCGCGCCGCATCAACCCTCGCGAAAGCCCGGCCGCCAGCGCCACGATCCCTGCGATCAGAAGCGTCACCAACATGATCGGCCAACGCAGGCTCTTGCCTTGCGTGGGGACGGCGGCTTGTTCAACCGGACTGATGTTATCGGTCGCCCGGCCGAGCATCTGGCTGCGCGCCCGCGCATCTTCAGCGCGCGTCGCGAAATTCTGCACGTTGGTTTCAAGAATGGTGCGATCGCGCTGCAGCTGCCTGAATTGTGGCTCCAGCGCTTGCATCTGCCGCAGACGATCGCGCACCTGCTGGCGCTGCTGCGTTAGCGACTGCTCGCGACCCCGCAAAGCGCGCGCTTCTGCCTCGGTCGCAAAGAGCTGCCCCGCAACCTCTTGGCGCACAGGATTGGCCCCGCGGCGGGTAATGCTGGGTGGATCGCCGCCAGCCAGATAGCCCTCCAATTGCGCTATACGCCGATCAACCTCTCGCACCGGCAGCGCATCTTCCTGATAGCGCGAAAGCAATTGCTGCCGTTCGATTTGCGCCGCAACCAACTCCCGCCGCGCATCGGACTCTGAATAGAGCGATATCTCCGAAGGCTCATCGCGATAGCGCGCGCCGAGCGAAGCCGCACGCGCTTCCGCCTCGCGTCTGCGCGTTTGCGTATCGAGCAATTGCGTTTCGACGTCGCCCGCCCGCGCCGCAAGCGCCGCCAGTTCGCTCTCGAAATCGCCAATCTCGTGTTCGGTGAGAAATGCAGCCAAGGCGGCGCTGGCCGTGGCTGCGCGCGCGCCAAGATCAGTCGTTTGCGATGAGAGCGCTTCGAACTCGCCGCCGACAAGAACGTCGCGGCGGTGTGTCAAATATTGCGCGACGAGCGCGTTGAGAGCCGCAGCAGCCACCTCCGGATTGCGATGCTCAAACGAGAGCCCGATTGCAGGCGTTTGCGGCGCCGTTTCAACCGTTAGATTCTCTGCAAAAGCGCGCTCAGCGGCGGCAAGCTTGCGCGCATCCGATCCCGATGCAGACGCGATTTGCGGATAGAGGGTGGCCAGGCCAACCGACTCAATCGCGCTGCGGATCACCGAGCCGGAGGCAATCATCCGCATTTCCGCGTTCACGACCGCGGCCATGTCCGGCGTTGCGCCAGCGCCAGCGCCGCCCGCCGTTGGCTGATACACATATTCTTGCCCGAGCCGCACCAGCAGCTCGGAGCGCGCCGTGTAAGTCTTTGGCGCCGCCAACGCCGCCACCAGCCCCAGCGCGCAGATCGCACCGCCGACTGCGAGCACGACGAAGCGCTCGGCCCACAGCATGGCCGCGAGATCAGCCAAGCTCAGCTTCGGCGTCTCGCCCCAGCCGAACCACGTGCGCTCTGCCCGCGCCTGTGCACCCGTCTTCATTGGCGCTCCCTGTTCGTGCGCGGAATGAAGTCTGACGGCATTTGGTAAATGATCATTCACCACCTTCCGCGAGGCTCTGCGCCGCTGCGCATGCTCCGTTAAGCATGTGCGAGCTAACAAACCGTTGGAGTTTGGCGATGCGGAACGCGATTGCGATTACGGCGATGCTGATTGCGGCGGGGTTCGCGGGCTGCGCTTCCTTTGCGCGCGCTCAGGACGAAGCGCCGGCCGCGGCGCCGCCACCGGCTATGACCTATTCTGACGAGACACCCGCCTATCGCTTCTACCCAGGCGATGAGATCGAGGTCGCAATCTTTTCGGCGCCGGAACTAACGCGCACTGTCACGGTCGGACCGGACGGTCGCGTCGCGCTGCCGCTGCTCGGCGCCGTTCGCGCAGCAGACCTCACGGCCGAGGAACTGCACGACTCACTGGTTGCGCTATACGCCGCACATCTGCGGATGCCCGAACTCACAGTAACACCGCGCACCTATGGCTCGCGCCAAGTCTTCGTCGGCGGTGAAGTGGCGCGCCCCGGCATCTACGAGATGCCTGCCAATATCGACGCCTTCCAGGCTGTCGCTCTCGCCGGCGGTTTCCTGCCAAGCGCCCGGCGCGGCGATGTGCTGGTGCTCTCTCGCGCCAGCGGCCAATCCAGCGTCGCTGAGGTCGACCTCTCCACCCGCGCAATGCGCCAAGGCTTTCCGGACGCCCAGCCGCTCCAACGCTACGATGTCGTCTACGTGCCGCGCTCGCGCATCAGCCAAGTGAACTTGTTCATGCAGCAATACGTTCGCGAAGCGCTGCCAGTGCAGTTCAGCTTCTATTACGACCTCGCTGGCGACCGCAGGAACTAATCTCCGGCGCCTCTGATTTAGGCGCCTGCCGACGGCTTGGCCTGTTCCGACTGATTTTTGGCCAGCGGAGACTGTGTTTCGCGGCGCAATTGGCGCATCCTGCGGCAGATGCGCGACTTCTTTGACGACATGCACGGCACGGACGGCGACATCCGCGCGGCCTACAGAACGGTCGCGCAATGGCTGGCCGAGACGCCGCATGAAACCCTCGCCACGAAGCGTGAAGAGGCCGAGCGCCTGTTCCGCCGCGTCGGCATCACCTTCGCCGTTTACACCGAAGGCGCCGACACCGAGCGCCTGATCCCGTTCGACATCATCCCGCGCGTCCTCGACGCAGACGAGTGGGCGATGCTGGAGCGCGGCCTCAAACAGCGTGTCGCCGCTCTCAACCGCTTCCTGGGTGACGTCTACGGCCCACGGGAGATCGTCCGCGCCGGCAAGCTGACCGACGCTCACATCGACAGCCACCCCGCCTACTGCGCACAGATGCAGGGCGTCCAAGTGCCTGGCGGCATCTACACGCACATCGCCGGCATCGATCTCGTCCGCACCGGCGCGGATGAATTCTACGTCCTGGAAGACAATTGCCGCACGCCGTCTGGCGTCTCCTACATGCTGGAGAACCGCTCGGTGATGATGCGGCTCTTCCCTGAATTATTCGCGCGCGTCGGCGTCGCGCCAGTGGCGCGCTATCCGCAAGACCTGCTCGCAACTCTGCGCTCCGTCGCGCCCGGTGGCGAAGAAGATCCGTGCGTGGTTGTGCTGACGCCCGGCCAGTTCAACAGCGCCTATTACGAACATTCCTTCCTCGCCGATGAAATGGGCGTCGAGCTCGTAGAAGGCATCGACCTCCTCGTCAGCGACAAGAAGGTCTACATGCGCACGACGGACGGCTTAAAGCGCGTACACGTCATCTACCGCCGCATCGATGATGACTTTCTCGATCCGTTGGCATTCCGCGCCGACTCGGTGCTTGGCGTCGCGGGGCTGATGGAAGCGTATCGCGCCGGCAACGTCACGCTCGCCAACGCACCAGGCGCCGGCATCGCCGACGACAAAGCCATCTACATGCACGTGCCCGAGATGATCCGCTTCTATCTCGGCGAAGAACCGATCCTGAAGAACGTGCCCACCTGGGATTGCGCCAACGAAGGCGCACTCGCTTATGTGCTCGACCATTTGGAAGAACTCGTGGTCAAGGAAACGCGTGGCTCGGGCGGCTACGGCATGCTGGTAGGTCCGCACGCCACCAAACGGGCGCGCGAGGCGTTCGCGAAAAAGTTGCGGCAGAGTCCATCAGCCTATGTCGCGCAACCCACGCTCGCCCTTTCGACCTGCCCGACATTCGCCGGTGACAAAGCCGCGCCGCGCCATGTCGATCTCCGCCCATTCGTGCTCTCCGGCGCCGACGGTGTGCGTATCGTGCCTGGAGGGCTTACGCGCGTGGCCTTGCAAGACGGCTCGCTCGTCGTGAATTCCAGCCAAGGCGGCGGCACCAAGGATACTTGGGTGCTGCGCACGAACGGCGATCGCTGATGCTGTCGCGCGCGGCTGACGCTCTCTTCTGGCTCGCGCGCTACATGGAGCGCTTGGATAATCTCGCGCGCCTCATCGAAGCCGCGCAATCCATGGCAGGCGTTTCCAGCGAAGCTGAAGAATGGCGCTCGGCCCTGACGGCCGCAGGCGTTGAAGAATTGTACGACGATGCGCACCCGGTGGTGACGCCCGATCTCGCGGCGCGCTTCCTCTGCTCAGGGCCGAGCAATCCGTTCAGCATCATGAACTGCCTCGAGCTCGCGCGGGTCAACGCCCGCGCCATGCGCACGGCGCTGACCCGCGATATGTGGGAAGCGGTCAATCAGGGCTGGCTGGAATCACGCACCTTGGACGAGCGCAACTTCTCGCCCGCTCTGCTCGCCGAGACCCTCGACTGGGTGCGCACGCTCTCGACGCGCTTCTCCGGCGCCTACGAAACCACGATGCTGCGCAACGAGAATTATTGGTTCGTTCGCCTCGGTACGTTCGTCGAGCGCGCCGATAGCACCGCACGCATCCTCGACGTGAAATATCACTTGCTGCTGCCGGAGAATTCCTCAGGCGTCGGCGGCATGCTGGACTATTACCAATGGACCAGCGTGCTCCGCGCCGTGTCAGCCGTGCGCGCCTACCAATGGGTGTACCGTGAAGAGGTAAAGCCCTGGAACGTCGCCGAATTGATGATCCTGCGACCCGAAATGCCAAGATCGTTGCGGGCGTGCTACGACAACATCACTGGCTGCCTCGATGAGCTGGCGCGCATCCACGGCGGCAAACGCGGCGAATGCCACCGCCAAGCAGGCGCCATCGCGGCAGAGCTGCGCTACGGCCGGATTTCCGATATCTTTCAATCCGGACTACACGAACGTCTCACCGATTACATCGATCGGACGAGAGAACTAGGCGATCAGATCGCGAATCTGTACATGCGCTGAACCCAGCGCCGGAAGTATTCCATGACGTATTGTGTAGGCCTTTGTTTGCAGGACGGCCTCGTCCTGTTGTCCGACACCCGCACCAATGCGGGCCCAGATAATATCGCGAGCTTCCCGAAGATGCACGTCGCTGCGCCGGGCGATCGCGTGATCGCGATCATGACCTCGGGCAATCTCGCTGTGACCCAAGCCGTGGTCGCGCGCGTGATGGAGGGCTCCGGCGTCGGCCCCGGCGAGCCCTTCGATACGCTCTTCACAGTGAAGTCGATGTACGAAGCCGCCGAACTCATCGCAGGCGCGCTCACGAAAATCTGCAGCTCGATAACCGGCAGCGGCGCATTCTTCGACGCATCCATTATCGTCGCCGGTCAGATCGCCGGCCGGCGCATGCGCATGTTTCAGATTTATTCGGCCGGCAACTTCATCGAGTCCTCACCGGATACGCCGTTCTTCCAAATCGGCGAAACAAAGTACGGCAAACCCATCCTCGATCGCGTCGCGCACTACGACACGCCGCTCGAAGATGCGGTCAAGCTCGCATTGATCTCAATGGATTCGACATTGCGCTCGAACTTCAGCGTCGGCCTGCCGATGGACCTGCTGGTCTATCGCAGGGATACGCAGACCGTCGCGGTGCAGGAACGCATCAGCGAGGACAACGCCTACTTCCGCAGCATCCGTGATCGCTGGTCAGACGCGCTCCGCGCCGCCTACCGCGATCTGCCCGCGCCGCCGTGGATGCGCAGCTAGGGCGACAGGCAGGCGCCGGCGCAGGCAAGCGCCGACTGCCATTCGCCTCAGCACTGCAATGACTTAATGGTGCTTAACCGTCAGCCACTCGCGCGCGCTGCGCTGGGCTTGAGCGATTTCGTCCTTCGACATCATCTCTGACAGCTCGCGGCGGCATTCTTTTGCCGATTCCGAGCCGCGCACAGCCGCGAGGTTGAACCACATGTGCGCTTGCACATAGTCCACCGCGCCGCCTTGACCGGTCGAATAGATCAGGCCGAGCTTGTAGAGATTGTCGCTATCGCCTTCACGACGCACAGCTTCGTGCGCTTCGGCAATTTCAGAATCCGTGAACGCCATTTTGGCGGCTCCCTTGTATCACTTGGGAACGCCTCGGTATCCCGATGTACGTTCCACCCCACTGACGTGCATTTCTCGCGCCGTCGGGGTGGATCATTCTCATGCATAAATTGCGATAAGCTTAAGCGGCGTCAGCCTTGTTTTGATTTCGCGTCGTTGACGCTGTTTGCTGTCTGCCCGAACAGGTTTTTCGCCATTTCGCGAACTTGATCCTTACTGAGTTCTTGCTGTTGGCGGAGTTCGTTTCCAGCCTTTAACGCACTCTCGACAGCTGGCCGCGCCTTGATGCGATCAATCCAGTCTTTAAGCTTTGGGAAATCATCGAAGCTTTGGCCGAGCTTGTGCGCGATGCTCGCCCACGGCCACGACGCCATATCGGCGATCGAATAGTCATCGCCGCCGAGATACGCGCTCTCGCCCAATCTGCGCTCCATTACGCCGCACAAACGGTTGAGCTCATTCACGTAGCGCGCGCGCCCGTACTCGATGAGCGACGGATCATCGACGATCTTCGGCGCATAATTGATGAAGTGGCTAGCTTGGCCCGCCATCGGCCCGAGCCCACCCATCTGCCAGAACAACCACTGATCAACCTCAACGCGCGCGCGTTCATCGCTTGGATAGAATTGGCCGCTCTTGCGCCCGAGATATTGCAGGATCGCGCCTGACTCAAATACCGAAATAGGCGCACCGCCCGGCCCATTCGGATCAACGATCGCGGGCATGCGGTTGTTCGGCGAGATGCGGAGAAACTCAGGCGCGAATTGTTCGCCGCGCCCGATGTTCACCGGCTTTAATTCGTAGGGCAGCCCCATCTCTTCGAGAGCGATGGAAATTTTCCAACCGTTCGGAGTCGGCCAGAAATAAAGCTCGATCGGCGCCGCCATTTTTGCCCCTTAGGTTTGCTCCGCCGCCAACATGGGAACGTCAGCGCCAAACACCAGGGCTAACCGACGCCAAAACGTGTCGGCGACAAGATTCACCCACGCGCGAGCGGCTCCGCCGAACCCCGCGCAAACACCGGGTTCTGCCGGAAAAATCGCCTGGTCGACACAAGTTTACAGAGACGAAATCAGCGCCCCGCCGCTCATTCAGACACGGTTCAGTCACGCGCTGACACATTCCACGGCGAAGAGGGACCTTCTTTTGAACCCACCGGTTCAAGGGAAGCAGGAAGGAGACCTCCAATGAAGCGCTTTGCAATGGCGGCGCTGGCCGCGGCGACCTTTATGGCGCCGCTTGCAGTCAGCACCGAGGCCGCCGCTCAACACCGAGACCGCTATGATCGTCGCGATGATCGTCGTGACGACAGACGTGACCGACGCGATGATCGACGTGATGACCGCCGCGATTGGCGTGATGATCGTCGCGATGACCGTCGTGACCATCGCGCCGACCGACGCGATGATCGCCGTGACCATCGCTGGGATCGCCGCAGCCATAACGGCTACAATTATCGCGGTCGCTGGCATTACGGCCCGCCGCCCGCGCATTATCGCGATGTCGATTACGGCTATCGCTCATGGCGCCGCGGCGACCGCCTGCCGGACTACTACCGCAGCTCGTATCGCCCAGTGGAATATCGCCACTATGGCCTGCGTCCGCCGCCGCGCGGCTACCACTATGTTCGCGATGATCGCGGCGACTATCTGCTCGTCGGCATCGCCACCGGCGTCATTCTGGGCGTGATCCTGGCCAACAACTAACCCTCCCAGGTTGGCTACACGTCCAAAAAAAACGCCCCGGAGCCCCAACGCTCCGGGGCGTACTTTTTTGCTGTTAACGTCCAGGCAACCAAACTCCAGGAGCTTCATCACCTTCGCTTGGGAGGCGCGCATGCTGATGTACATCTGGTTCGCCGTGATGGTGCAGGCCTTCATGCCCGGCGGCGATCGCGTTGCCGCGTATCAAGCCCACTCGTTCGAGACACATCTGCGTAACGAAATCGGCGCGGCCGATCTCGTCGGCGCCGCCGGCCACATGGCGCGCTACACGCCGCTGACCGCGCGAGCGCGTTAGACGCCGAGCTTCTTCTTCAGAATCTCGTTCACGACCGCAGGGTTCGCCTTGCCGCCGGTTGCCTTCATCGTCTGACCGACCCACCAGCCAAACGCCTTCGGGTTTTTCTGCACGTCGGCGACCTTGTCGGCGTTGGCGGCCATTAGCTCATCGATAGCTTTCTCGATCGCGCCAGTATCGGTGACCTGACGCAGGCCCTCGCGCTCAACGATCGCGCCCGGCGCATCGCCTCTCTCCAGCATCTTGGCGAACACGTCCTTGGCGATCTTGCCGTTGATCGTACCATCCTTGATGAGATCGAGGAGTTCACCCAGCGCCTCGGCCTTCACCGGCGATGCGGCGAGCTCAATGCCGGCCTTGTTCAACGCCGCCGCCAATTCTTGCGTCACCCAATTGGCCGCAAGCTTCGGATCGCGTCCTTTGGCGACCGTCTCGAAATATGTGGCCGCGTCGGTGTCGCCCGCAAGCACGCGCGCGTCATACGCCGTCAATCCGTAGTCGCTGACGAAACGCCTCTTCTTCGCGTCCGGCAATTCCGGCAGCGAGGCTTTGATCTCATCGATCCAAGCTTGCTCGATCACAAGCGGCAGCAGATCCGGGTCGGGGAAATAGCGATAATCGTGCGCGTCTTCTTTGGAGCGCATCGTCCGTGTTTCGCCCTTGTCCGGATCGAACAGGCGCGTTTCCTGATCGATCGAACCACCGCTCTCCAAAATCTCAATTTGCCGGCGCGCTTCGTACTCGATCGCCTGCATCATGAAGCGGGTCGAGTTCACGTTCTTGATCTCGCAGCGCGTGCCCCATTCCTTGGTGTTCGCGCGGCGCACCGACACGTTCACGTCCGCACGCATGGAGCCTTCCTCCATGTTGCCATCGCACGTGCCGAGCGCCCGCACGATAGCGCGCAGCTTGTTGAAATACGCCGCCGCTTCCTTGGCCGAGCGCATGTCCGGTCGCGACACGATTTCCATCAACGCCACGCCCGAGCGGTTCAGATCGACGAACGTCTCGTTCGGCGACAGATCGTGAATCGACTTGCCGGCGTCCTGCTCCAAGTGCAGCCGCTCGATGCGGATCGTGATCGCATCTTCGCCGTCCGGCTCGACTTCGATCTCGCCCTCGCCAACGATCGGCATTGCGAACTGGCTGATCTGATAGCCCTGCGGTAGATCGGGATAGAAATAATTCTTCCGATCGAAGCGGCTCTTCTTGTGGATCTCAGCGTTGAGCCCAAGCCCAGTGCGGATCGCCTGCTCGACGCAGAAGCGATTGATCACCGGCAGCATCCCCGGCATGGCCGCATCGACCAACGAAACATGGCTGTTCGGCTCGCCGCCATAGGCGGCGCTGGCGCCTGAGAAGAGCTTCGCCTGGCTCGTCACCTGCGCGTGCACTTCCAGGCCGACGATGATTTCCCATTTCCCCTTGTCGCCAGCGACAAGCTGATCGGGGCGGGCGGAGCGAATATCGAGCTGAGTCATACGGGCTATCTAAGCGGTTCGTCCGCCGCCGTCACCCCGTACAGCCCCTTACGCCGCCTCTTCCACAGGGACAGGGGCCAACGCCTCAACGGGATATATGGGCGGATAATCCGTGCCCAGCGGATCGGCGTAGGGATCATCCATATCGGAGCGCCGGAGCTTTATGAAAATCCAAACCCCTAAGCTCACCAGCGCAATACCCAGCAAAACGGTGCGCACCGGATGCGCGCCCAAGGCGTCGCTGACCGGGTTTACTGCTCGCGCGTGGGCGACGCGTTGCGTCATTGGCATCTTACTCCCGCTTCTCGCGCCTCAAGAGTAGTGAACGACCCGCTCGCCCGGTCGTTCCACGCAAATTGCAGCCGGGCTCACAGCCCAAATAAAAACCCCCGCTTGCGCGGGGGTCAGGCCGAGGGGCTTGGCCTAGTTAGATGGTGGGAGAAGTGAAAGCGTCGACGTAATCAATAGACACCCTGACCAACACCGCCATCCATGGTCATGGCGGAGTTGAAGGTGGTCTCAGCGCGAACGGCGCGCGTTTCGGTGTCACGAATGCGGACCATTTTGTCGCCGGGGCCATGGCGGCGCAGCAGCGAACGCTCGTTGCACGGACGGCGGGCGATCTGCGTGCGGCAGGTCACTTGGCCATTCTCGTACCAGAGCGCTTCGCCTTGAGCGCAATCGTAAGAGCGGCCATCGACGGTGTAGCGCATGCGCGTGCCGGACATGCAGCGATAGATTTCGCCGCGATAGTCCTGGCCAACATCACGGCCGCCAAAAGTTTGCGAAGCCGGGTGCGGGTTGTTGCTGGTGTCGAGGCAGATAGCCTGGATCAGCAATTCACGCTCGCGCGCCACCGTTTCGGTCGCGACGCTCGACTCGGTGATCGCGAACGCGGCGGAGCTTGCTTGCGCTTGAGCACCTGCTTCAACGATCATGTTCTGACGAATGATAGTGTCGCCGGTGCGGACGTTGGCGACAGCGATCGCAGTGGCGCTGGCTTGCGCTTGCGCGCGGGCGCCGGCGTTCACCACAACGATGTTCGGCGGCGGCACATGCGGCGGCGGCACGACAACCGTCGGCGGCCGGCAGCAATTGCTTGGCGGCGGCGGTGGTGGCGGGGGCGGATTGCAGCCGCCATGGCATGACGGCGGCGGCGTGCAGCCGCCATTGCCGCACGCTGCTGCGTCGGTCGGCAATAAGAAGAATCCAAGGGCGGCGATGCCAAATGCAATCGCCGCCAAAATGTACCGGGCTGGAACGGTCATGTGCCGTCTCTCCTGAAACTCGCCAGCCGTGCTGCAAAGCCGGGGCCACACCTCGCCCAGCACGGGAAGGCGCCCCTCGCCAGCACGGTTTTCCCTTGTTCCGAAGGGGCCCGGCCCTTGCGTGGCAAGCAGCGCACAACGAACGGACAGCGCGCGTAACCATGATGGGCGAGGAAACTTTTCACCCCGACACTCGGGCGTTGCTCGCCTATGGGCGCGCGCTCGCGGGCGCCGGCGCTGCGCCAAAAAAGGGCGGCGCAGATCAGGTGCTCGAGCGCCTCTTCGTGATCGAGCGGACAAAAGACGGACGTTTACCGATCCGCACGTTCGGCGCCGAACTCGTAGAATTGTTTGGCCGCGACCTGCGCGAGCACAATTTCGCACACTTCTTCCTGCCGCCCGATCTGGCGATGCTTAACACGCTGATCGAGGCGAGCGCCGCCGCTGGTGAGCCAGCGATCGCGCGCATCACGGCCGAAACCGCATGCGGACGCCTGCTCGGCGCCGAGATCCTGCTGACGCCGCTCAAGGTCGATAACAAAATGTTGGGCGACCGCTTCTTGGGTCTCTTTCAATCGCTTGGCGGCGAGCCGTTCCTGGACGGCCGGCCAATTCAGATGATGCGGCTAGGCTCGCTGCATCCGCCCGCGGCCAAAATGCCGAAGGGCATGCGCCTCGTCGTCGTGAACGACTAAGCGCGCGACGTTGCGGAGCGCCCGAGGATGCGGCTGCCGGCAATCAGCGCCAGCGCGCCGACCAAGAACGCCAGCACAAGGCCCACGAGGTTCAGCGCAATGGCGCTAACCGAGAGCGCGGTCGGATCCAGAAAGAAATACGGATAAAACCCGTCAAACGCCCCGCGCGTCAGCCCATAGACGGCGTAAGCCGCGGGCCATAGCGCGGCAAAACCAGCATCGCGCCACTTCAGTGCGCCGTGCGGCCGCAACAACCAGAACACCAAGAACAGCACCGGCACGGCGTTGTGGACGATAACATCCGCCACCTTCTGCCAGCCTTGCGGATCCCAGCGGCTCGCGAGCAGCAGGTTATAGACGATCCCCACAAACAGGATGGAGGTCACCGCCATCAGCTCGACGCGCGGCGCGTTGAGGCCAGTCAGATCAGTTGGGCGTAGCGCCGCCCGCACCATCACCAGCGTCACGAACGTGTTGGTGAGCAGGGTGAAATAGACAAAGTAGCGCCATGTGACCGCGAGCGCCGAAGCGCCCTCCGCCGTCATGGAGTTGAACAGCAGCACGTATTGCAGCACCAGGCCGAACACGCCGACCAGCGCCCCGATTGTGGCCGCAGCACGCGCCGCGCTCATACCGCCACGCGCGCGTCTTCCGCGATCGGCGCGTCCTCGGGAGGCAGCATGGGCTTGCCACGCAGCAAATCAGAGAGCTTCTCCGCGATCATGATCGTCGGCGCATTGGTGTTGCCGCCAATCAAAGTCGGCATCACGCTCGCATCGATGACGCGCAAGCCGTCGATGCCACGCACGCGCAGATCGCCATCCACCGGCGCCTTATCGTCAACGCCCATGCGAACGGTGCCCACCGGGTGATAGAGCGTCTCCGCCGTCGCGCGGATCCATGCGTCGAGCTCTTTGTCCGTCGTGATGTGCGCGCCCGGCGCAATTTCATCGCCGCGATACGGCTTGAACGCGTCCTGCGCGACGATGTCCCGGATTTGCCGGATGCTGTCGCGCATACAGCGAATGTCGTTCGGCTCAGTGAAGTAGCGTGGGTCGATCAGCGGCGCGGCGAACGGATCGCGCGATGCGAGTTGCACCGTGCCGCGGCTCTCAGGGCGAAGCGGGCACGTGTGAATCGTAAAGCCATCAGCCTCCGCCTTCACACGCCCGTGGTCGCGCATCAGCGCATTGACGAAGTGGATCTGAACGTCCGGACGATCAAGCTCGCCGCGCGTTTTCAAGAACGCTCCGCTGTGCAGATGGATCGTGCGCCCGTGGCCAGTCCCGCGCAGCATGTACTCGATGCCAACCATCGGCTGGCGATGGCCCTTCAGCAGCGAGTAAAGCGTGATCGGCTTGGTGCAGCCATAGAGCACGCCGCAATCAATGTGATCCTGCAGATTGCGGCCCACCTCCGGCGCATCCATCTCCACCGGGATGCCGAGCTTCTTCAACTCATCCGCCGGCCCGATGCCTGAGAGCAGCAGCAATTGCGGCGACTGAAACGCGCCGGCGCTCAAGATCACTTCGCGTTTGGCGTAGACGCTTTTCACAGGCTTGCCGGGCCCTGCTGAGTATTCAACGCCCGTCGCCGCCCTGCGCTCAATGATCAGGCGCCCCGCATGCGCGTTGGAAATCACCGTGAGGTTCGGCCGCACGCCAACGATCGGGCGCAGGTAAGCGTTCGCCGTCGACCAGCGCTTTCCGTCCTTAATGGTGACGTTGTAAATGCCCGCGCCTTCTTGCTGATACCCGTTGAAGTCGCGCGTAACCGGAAAGCCGGCTTGCGCCGTCGCTTGCACGAACACTTTCTGCAACGGATAGCCCGCCGGCGCGCGCGACACGTGCAGCGGACCGCCTTCGCCGTTCCAAGCATCGCCGCCATTTTCATTGTGCTGCGATTTCTTGAAGTACGGCAGCACGTCCGCATAACCCCAGCCGGTGAGCCCCATCTGGCGCCAGTGGTCATAGTCGCGCGCGTGGCCGCGCACATACATCATGGCGTTGATCGAGGAGGAGCCGCCCCAGCCGCGTCCGCGCGGCTGGAACAGGCGCCGCCCGCCAAGCTCAGCCTGCGGCACCGTTTCGAACGCCCAGTTCGACTCGTTCTTGTTGTTGAAGATTTGGCTCGCGCCCGCCGGCATGTTGATCAGCAGCTTGTCATTGTGGCTGCCCGCTTCCAGCAGCGCGACTGTCACATTCGGGTCTTCGCTGAGACGCGCCGCCAACACGCACCCGGCGCTGCCCGCGCCGACGATGACGTAATCAAACCGGTCTCCGCTCTCGATATCGGCCACGTTTTCCGCCCTTGGTATGAGGTGTGTTTGTGTTCTGGAGGCAGTTAACAGCGAGAACCCGCCGCGGTCGAGTTGCCGTTCCGGCAGGCGGCCCCCGCCCCAAACCTTAAGCAAACATTTACGGTGAAGCGCGCATTAATGGCGTCATGAGCAACGCAGCCGAGAAAATCGATTTCGCCGCCGCCGCCCGCCGGCTGACAGCCTCACAGGTGGGCCTGCGCGAACGGCGCCGCTTCCGCCGCATGCCGATCGAGGTCAGCGGCCGCATGCTCGATCCGCTCGGCCGCGAGCATGACTGCCGCACCGCCGACATTTCCCCCGGCGATATCCGCATCGCCGCGCCGATCCTGCCGCAAGTTGGCGATCGCGTGGTGCTCTATCTAGAAGGCATCGGCCGCGTCACCGGCAATGTCGCCCGCAAGTGCGGCGAGGGTGAAGTCGCCATCATCTTCGACTTCAGCGCCCACAAGCGCGAGCGGCTGGCTGAACAGCTCACAATCTTCGTTAACCGTGACCTCGGCATCGACGAGCCGCTCCGCGAAATCCGCGAAGGCGCACAAACCGTGAGCCTCAGCTTCGAGACCGGCGAAGTGTATGAGGGCGAGGTGCTCGACTTTTCCCTGGCTGGAATCACCATCCGCTCCAAGCGTCCGCCGCCGCTGATTGGCGTCTGGGTCCGCGTCGGCGCCGTGTACGGCCGTGTCGCCCGCATCATCGAAGGCGGCTTCGCCATCGACTTCGAAGCGCGGCAACGTCCTTAACAAAACTAACCATCCAATCCCCGGCACAGCGATTGCTTCAGGTCTGTTTCGTCTGAGACGCGAACCCGCGTTCTCGTATCGAAACGGAGCAGATGCTCGTGAGCGACGCGGCCACCCTCAAATCGACCGCCGGCAAGTGGTGGGTCCAGGTGCGCGGCCGCGCCTTCGGCCCATACTCGATCGAGCAAATGGCGCAATTCCTGGCTGAAGGCCGGGTTCGCCCGAACACGCTTGTCTCGGACAACGGCGATACGAACTGGACCGAAGCGCGCCGCATCATGGCGTTGCGCGGCCTGCGTAAACCGCAAGCGGCCAACGATGCCGAAGAAGCCGCAAACGTCTTCGTCCACGCCGAAATCATCTCTGGCGCCTGGAACGGCTTCATGGCCGCGCTTGAGAGCATGGGACACGTCTGCGAGATGTCGCCCGGCCTCTGGCTGGTGCGCACGCGCTTCTCTGCCGGCGTGATCCGCAACACGCTCTCGCAAACGCTCGAACGCGGCGACCGCTTCATCGTTGTCGACGCCAGTCGCGACCGCCTGGCCTGGTTCAATCTCGGCCCGGAAGTCGACGTGCGGATTTCCAAAGTCTGGAATGGCCCACTGCGCGAAGAACCGGTGCGCTGAGCCGGAGCGCGGGCCTTAAAGCCCGCTTGGTTGCCCCAGCTTATAAACAGAACCACGCTTCCCGGCCGCAGCGTAGCGGAGTGCCGGGCCCCAGCTGACGTCAGCTAAAGCTGTTAACTTCGCCGGACGCGTCAGAAGAATGCGGGGATAGCACCGCACAAATCCGACCGAGTTCAAACGCGCCTATCATCCTCACATCGCTCCGCTGGAGGGCAGTTGGCCAATGTTCGACCCAATGCGACGAGCGATATGATCAAGCGTGAAGTGTGAGCGAGAC
>JAWXAM010000031.1:0-37610 GCA_034439495.1 Terricaulis sp.
CTGGCGACGCTGATGCGGCTTGCGCTGAACATCGCCACCACGCGGCTTATCCTTTCGAACGGGCAATCGGGCGAACACGCGGCTGGCGAGGTGATCGCCGCATTCGCGAATTTCGTCATGGGCGGCGAGTTCGTAATCGGCGTCATCGTGTTTGCGATCCTCGTGATCGTGAACTTCGTCGTCATCACCAAGGGTTCAACACGTATCGCCGAAGTCGCGGCGCGATTCACCTTGGACGCCATGCCTGGCAAGCAGATGGCGGTGGACGCCGACCTCTCCTCCGGCCTGATCAACGAACAGCAAGCACGCGAGCGCCGCAAATCATTGGAAGACGAAAGCTCGTTCTTCGGGGCCATGGACGGCGCCTCGAAGTTCGTGCGCGGCGACGCCATCGCCGGCTTGCTCATAGTATTCATCAACATCATCGGCGGCATCATCATTGGCGTCATGTCGCACGGCATGGATTTCGCCGAAGCGGGCCGCACCTATACGCTGCTCACCGTCGGCGACGGCCTCGTCACGCAGATCCCGGCGCTGATCGTCTCGGTCGCCGCCGGCCTGTTGGTGACCAAAGCCGGCATTGACGGCGCAGCTGACAAAGCTTTTGCAAAGCAGCTTGCCTCCTACCCCGTCGCGCTCGGCGTTGTCGCTGCGTGCGCATTCGGCGTGGGTTTGCTGCCGGGGATGCCGATCATCCCGTTCTGGGTTCTGGCGTTTGCGGCGGGCTTGCTGGCTTGGAATCTCCGCCAGGCGAACCAAGCCACGAAAGCACTTGCCGAAGCAGAGCCGCCGCCAGCTGCGCCGGTTGAGGAAACGCCGGCCGCGTCGTTGGCGATGGACGATGTGCGCATTGAGCTCGGGTTTGCGTTGCTGCCGCTGATCAATGACGTGCAAGGCCGACGCCTCACTGATCAGATCAAAGCGCTGCGCAAAACATTGGCGCAGGAGTACGGCTTCGTGATGCCGAGCGTGCGTATCCTCGACAACGTGCAGATGGGCGCCGATGCGTACGCCATCCGCATTCGGGAGATGGACGCGGGCGACGGCAAACTGAAAATGGGCGCGCTGCTGGCGATGGACCCGACTGGCACGGGCATTTCCATCCCTGGCGAAGCCGTGAAAGAGCCGGCCTTCGGCCTCGACGCCAAGTGGATCGATGAGCGCGCGCGCGAAGAAGCGAGCTTCCGTGGCTACACTGTCGTTGATCCCGCCACCGTGTTGGCGACGCACCTCACCGAGGTGATCAAGGAATATATGAGCGAGCTTTTGACGTTCGCGGAAGTCAAAAAGCTGATCAAGGATCTGCCAAAGGATACGCAAACGCTGCTCGACGATGTCGCGCCTTCGCATATTTCGTGGTCGGGCGTTCAGCGTATCCTGCAAAACCTTTTGAAGGAGCGCGTCTCGATCCGCGATCTTGGCGCCATCATCGAAGCGATCGCAGAGGCTGCGCCAGCGATGCACGATCTGGTGCTGATCACCGAACACGTGCGTGCGCGCCTGGCGCGGCAGATTTGCTATCAGCACCGTAATCCGGATGGCTCGTTACCGATCGTGACCTTGTCACCGACCTGGGAGCAGACGTTCAACGAAAGCGTCATCGGAGAAGGCCAGCATCGCCAGCTGGCGCTGCCGCCGTCAAAGCTCCATGAGTTCGTCGCGGATGTGCGCGGCGCCTTCGAAAAGGCCGCGCGTGCCGGCGAGACCCCGGTGCTGCTCACCTCCCCCAGCATCCGTCCGTTCGTGCGCTCGCTGATCGAGCGCTTCCGCCCGTCGACCGCCGTGCTCGGGCAAGGCGAAGTCCACGCCAAGGTAAGGCTGAAGGCAATGGGGCAGGTCTGAGCACTGCAATTTATCGGTCGTTAACCATAACAAGTCCTCGCCGCTAACGCGTCCGCAAGTTCTGCAGGGCATAACGTCATTATGTCAGGCGCAAACGTCGCCATTACCGAGAGCCAGCTGCCGCGCACGCGCGCGGCGCCGATCTTTGCCGTTGCCTCAGGCAAGGGCGGAGTGGGCAAGACTTGGCTCTCCACCATGCTTTCGATTGCCTTTGCGCGCGCCGGTCAGCGATCGCTGCTCGTGGATTGCGACCTCGGGCTTGCGAACGTTGACGTTCAGCTCGGCGTGCGCCCCACCGCAGATGTGCACTCGGTCGTTCGGGGCTTTCTGGAACTGGACTCGGCTGTCACGCCGGTGATGGGCGGGCCGGGCCGCAATGGCGGCTTTGATCTCATTGCAGGCCATTCAGGCTCCGGCGCTTTGGGCGCGGTGAAGCTTGAAGAAGTCGGGCGGATCTGCACCGGCCTCACCAAGCTTACGCCGCACTATGACCGCGTGATCCTGGATCTCGCCGCCGGCATCGATCCCACCGTGCTGCGCTTCGCGCGCGCCGCGGATAAACTGATCCTCGTCACCACCGAAGAGCCCACCGCCCTCACCGACGCGTACGCCGTGGTGAAGCTGCTGCGACTGCAAGGCACGCAAGTGGTGCCATGGGTGATCGTGAATATGTCCGAGAACCGGGTCAAAGGCCGCAAGGTGTTCGATCAGTTCTCGCTCGCGTGTAACGAATACCTCGGCTTCAAGCCGAAATTCGCCGGCGCCATCACCCGCGATCCGCGCGTGCCGGACTCGATCCGGGCGCAAACCCCGCTGCCGATCCGCCATCCGCAGAGCCAAGCGTACGAAGACGTGATCCGGATCGTCGAAACGCTGAACGCGAACTAGGCTTTGCCGGCGCGCGCCGCACGCATGGTCGCGAAATCATCCAGTTCGGCGTTCTCGCGCTTTTCGCGCTTTACCTTCTCGCGCTGCTCTTCAAGCTCAATCAGCCGCTCGAACTTGCGCGCTTCGACGTGCGCCTCGGTGATCAATGTCCGCAGCCGCTCGATCTCCTGATTGATCAGCACCCGCTCCGCTTCCAGCGCTTTTCGCACCTGCAAGGCCGCGACCGCATAGCCGCCATAGGCGCGTGCTGATTCATAGTCGCGCTGCGCCAATTGCTGCTCGGCGCGAATGGTTTGCTCGTGCCCGTGCATGCGCTGGACGACATTGGCCTCCTTGGTGACCTGGTCAGCCAGCGCGCGGCGAAGCGTTTCAAGATCGCGCTCGGCGAGCTTCAACAGCGTACGAAAAGCTTTCATTGAAGCGCCTCAGCGAGCATGGCGAAACCCTCTTTGAGTGGCGTGTGGTCATCGCGCGATTGAGTGAGATACGCTTCCAAAGCCGGCCTCACGCGCACGGCTTCATCCACCTGCGGGTCCGCGCCGGCCTTATAAGCGCCGATGCGGATCAGCTCTTCCATTTCAGCGTAGAGGCTCAGCGCCTCGCGCGCCTTGCCGACGAGAACGTTTTCATCGGGCGTATGACACATCGGCATCAGGCGTGAGATCGACTTCAGCACATTGATCGCGGGATAGCGCCCGCGCTCCGCGATAGCGCGCTCCATGACGATGTGACCATCGAGAATGCCGCGCACCGCGTCTGCGATCGGCTCGTTGTGATCGTCTCCGTCGACAAGCACGGTGAAGAGCGCGGTGATCGAGCCCGGCTGGCCCTCGTGGCCAGGGCCGGCGCGTTCGAGCAGTTTCGGCAGCTCGGCGAACACGGACGGCGTGTAGCCTTTGGTCGTCGGCGGCTCGCCGACGCTCAAACCAATCTCGCGCTGCGCCATGGCAAAGCGCGTGACGGAATCGACCAGCAGCAGAACATCGAGCCCCTCGTCGCGGAAGTGCTCCGCCACCGCGCACGCCATGTGCGGCGCGAGGCGACGGCGGGCGGCGGTTTCATCCGACGTAGCCACAACGACGACAGAGCGGCGGCGGCCTTCTTCACCCAGCGTGTCCTCGATGAATTCCTTCACTTCGCGGCCGCGCTCGCCTACCAAGCCGATGACGATGACATCGGCATCGGCGCCGCGCGCCAGCATCGACATCAGAACCGACTTGCCGACACCGGAGCCGGCGAACACACCCATGCGTTGCCCCCGGCAAATCGCGGCGAAGGCGTTGATAGCGCGCACGCCGACATCGAGCCGGCCGCCGACGCGTGAGCGATCGTGTGCTGAGGGCGGCGGGCCGCGCACTAAGCGCGGCTTTTGCCCATGCGGCAGCGGCCCCTCGCCATCGACAGGGTTCCCGAAGCAGTCGATCACGCGGCCAAGCCAGGCGCGCGAAGGCCGCGCCAGCGCCGCCTCGCCTTCTAGATGGACGCGCGCGCCCGGCCGCATCGCTTCAATCGGATCGTACGGCGCGACCAGCGCGCGATCTCCGCGGAAGCCGACGATCTCGCCGCGCGCGATGCGCGCGCCCTCTACCGTCACGCGCGCGCCGAGCGCCAACGCTTCAACGGGTCCGCTCACTTCGATCAGCGCGCCTGACAAGCCGGTAACACGCCCCTCAAAGCGGCGCGGATCGAGCGCGTCGATCTCGTTAGCTAGTCTTGAGAGAAAGGATGGCATCGCGCTCGCGAGTTCTTCCACAAATTCATCAGCGAGTATGGTGAATCAAAACCTAACGCTTTGCGTTGGTTTGCACGGTTCATTGGTTGGCCGATTCAAAATCAACAGCTAGCGCTGCTGTGTTGCATCGCATCTAGAGCTTGCTCGCTGAATCGAACTCTGATTCACACGTCTTAACGAAGCTGATGAAGGGCGGGTCAACGCAAATTTGGCAATCGCGCAGGTAATAATTCTTACCGGCGTTAACCTGTTGGTTACGCGGAATATGATTATGATTCTGTGGATTAAGGTTGCCGAGGCGTTGCGCCGATCGGGGAGCATTCAATGCGAGTCTTGTTGATCGAAGACGATAGCGCAACAGCGCAGGGTATCGAACTGATGTTGAAGTCCGAGGGCTTCAATATCTACTCGACTGACCTGGGCGAGGAAGGCATCGACCTCGGTAAGCTCTACGATTACGATATCATCGTACTCGACCTGACGCTGCCGGACATGCACGGTTACGACGTGCTGAAGCAGCTCCGGGTGGCGCGGGTGAACACCCCCATCCTGATCCTCTCCGGCACCGCCGACATCGACACCAAGGTCCGCGGTCTCGGCTACGGCGCCGACGATTACATGACCAAGCCCTTCAACAAGGACGAACTGATCGCGCGGATCAACGCGATCGTCCGCCGCTCGAAGGGCCACGCTCATTCCGTCATCAGAACGGGCGACATCGTCGTCAACCTCGATGCGAAGACGACCGAGGCCAACGGCCAGCGCATCCACCTGACCGGCAAAGAATACCAAATGCTGGAGCTGCTCTCGCTCCGCAAAGGCACGACGCTCACCAAAGAGATGTTCTTGAACCACCTTTATGGCGGCATGGACGAGCCGGAATTGAAGATCATCGACGTGTTCATCTGCAAGCTGCGCAAGAAGCTGGCGGCAGCGACTGGCGGCGAACATTACATCGAGACGGTCTGGGGCCGCGGCTATGTGCTGCGCGATCCGCAAGAAGCTGGCGCGACCGCGACGGTTTCGACCGGCGTCGCAGCGGCCTAAACTAAAACCGTATTTCTCTGTTAGAGGGCGGGTCGCTGCGCGCGGCTCGCCCTTTGCGTATCCTGCGCGCGTAGAACGCGAGCGAAGGGAATGCGCATTCACCATGATTGAACGGCGGAGCTTCCTCCTTGCCGGCGCGGCGACGCTTGCTGGCTGCGCGCATGCGCCGGCTGAAGAAGCGGCGCCAGATGCGGCCGTGGACGCCGCTTTCCGCGACGCGGTCGATCGGCTCGGCGCACGGCCCCGCCGCACCCGCCCCTTCCTGCTACGCCGCTTCGATCGCAACCGGCTAACCGCCGAAGGCCGTATCCTCTACGACGCGCTGCTGCCAGGTGCAGAAGCGGACGCGGCGCTCGCCGATTTTGCCTGGGGCGACAATGGCGCGCCCTACCCGGTCACGCATCGCAACGGCCAATACCGCCGCGCCGCCGAAATGCGCGAGGAAGATCGCCCCGGCATTTCCGTGCGAGAGGTCAATAACGACACCAATCGCCTGCAAGGCGCTGCGGCGCGCGGCGTGATCGCGCCGGACTTCCTGATCGACGAAACGATCCCGGCTGTGGAGGCGGCGCAGCAGCGCGTCGCCGCCAGCGGTGAGCGCAGATACGACGCGCTTGTCGAGGCCATGGCGCGCCAGGTTTCGGTGCTGCGCGAATTGCGCGCGCGTTCCGGATCAGACGCGGGCGTTTGGCAATTTCCCGGCGGCGAAGAGTATTATCGGCTCTCTCTCCAGTTTCAGTATGGCGCGGCAATCGATCCGCGTGAGGCGCATGAAAAAGCGCTGACCCGTTGCCGCGCGCTGCAAGCCGAGGCCGACATCCTCCTCCGTGCGGCAGGTTTGACCTCGGGCGATGTGGCGGCGCGCCTGCGTCAGCTCGCGCGCGATGAGCGCCATCTTTATGCCGATAGCGCGGAGGGCAAGGCGCGCGCGGTCGCCGACATGAATTTGCAGCTTGCGCGCTCACGCAGCTTGCTGGCGAGCGCCGTTGACGGTCTCGCCGAAGCGCCAGCGCAAGTGTTGCTGCTGCCCGCCGCGCAGGAAGCCAATGGCGCGATGGGCCGCCGGCAAGGCAATAACTACCTCGTCGATCTTGGCGCCATCCGCTCGAGGCCGCGCTGGACGTTGCCGAGCGTCGTCCATCACGAACTCATTCCCGGCCACATTCTGCAAGCGCCATACGAACGCGCGGCGGAGCCGTCGGACATGCAGCGGCGCCATTCGATGGCCTATTCCGAGGGTTGGTCCACCTACGCCGAGCAATTGGCGGACGAGATGGGCGCCTACGCGGAAGATCCGCTTGCCCGCATCGGCTATTTGCAATGGATGCTGTTCCGCTTGGCGCGCGTTGTCGCCGACACCGGCATTCACGCGCTCCGCTGGAGCCGCGAACGCGCGATCGAAGAAATGCGCGCGCTGCAGGGCGAGAGCATCGCGTTCGTCAGCATTGAAACGGACGTCGTGCGCTTCGTGGCGCAACCCGGCGCGTACGCAGCACAAGGGCTGGCGGCGCTCCACATCGCAGACCTGCGCGAGCGTACGCGCCGCGAAGCGCGCAACTTTAATCTGGCGCGCTTCCACGACGCCATGTTGCGGTACGGCCCGCTCTCCCCGCCCGGCCTCGAGCAAGCGGCGCGCATTGCCTTTGCCTAAAAAGAAAACGGGCGCCGGCACAAAGCCGACGCCCGCCTTAGGAGGTAATGGGAGAACTTAGTACGTGTAACGCGCACCCAGGAAGTACGAGCGCCCGTAGTGGTGATAGAATGACGAGCGATTGTCCGGCGTAAGGTACTGGTCGTTCGCTTCGTCAGTCAGGTTCACGCCTTCAAAGGTGAGCGCGAAATTCTCATTCAGGTTCCAGCGCGCCGACGCGTCGTAGTTCAGCGTCGCGGCGGTGTCCTCGGTGGCGTTGCCATTGCGACCCGGCAGCGTGGTCGGGTAGTCGCTGCGATAGGCGGCGGAGACGCGAACGCTGAAGGTCTCGTCTTCGTAATAGATTGTCGCGTTGTATGATTCTTCCGACAGACCGACGAGCGGACCGGAGAGAACTACGGCGCCCGTGCTGTTGACGTAATCGATATCGCTGTTGACGCGCGTGTAATTGCCTACGACGCCGAAATTCGACCAGAAGCCATCCATCCAGAAGAATGGAAGCTGGACGCCGATTTCGTAGCCGCTGACCGGACCGCCGGGCGTATTGCGCGGCAGGTTAAATTGCCAGTTGAGCGTCGGGTTGCAACCGGGCGTGTCGACGCCGCCTGGGCAGGCCGCGGTCGCGACGCTGTCCGGAAGGCCGAGCGAGTTACCCGTGAACGGGACGTCTTCACGCACCGTCTGCACGAAGCTGTCGATGTCGCGATGGAAGAGCGCCAGCGAAAGCAGGCCGCCTTCGGTGAAGTACCATTCGGCGGCGACGTCATACGCGTTGGCTTCGATCGGGTTGAGGTTCGGGTTACCGGCGTTCACGGTGCGATTGGCGCCGCTTACGGAAACCGCCGCACCCGGGTTCAAATTGCCGAGGCCCGGCCGCGACATCACCCGCGCCACGCCGATGCGAACCAGGAAGGATTCCGACGGCTCAAGCACCAGATTCATCGATGGCAGGAAGTGATCGTATTCACGATCGACCGTCGTCTGAACCGGTACGCCGGCGCTGTAGGTGTAGCCCGTTGTCGATTGTTCGGTCTGCACCCAACGCGCGCCGATATTGCCGCGGAAGCGCGCGCCCGCGAGATCGGTATCCCAATCCACTTGGCCGAAGGCGCCAGTGTTGGTTTCTTCGACAGAGCGATTGTTGCCGAGCGCCGGCTCGATCCCCATCGGGAAGACAGAGGTGTCGTACAAATCCCAGAGCGCTGCCGCTGCACTCACATCCGGCACCAGCCATTGCGTCGGTAGGCCAGTTGGCAATGAAAGCCCCCGCCCGCTCAGCGTCTGGATGAAGCTGTAGTTCGCGATCGGCGTGCCAGAAGCAAAGCCTGGGATCGAGCCTTCAAGGTTCGCCGACGTGCCGTTCGAACGGCGCATTTCGGTCGTCTCGAACTCGTACGTGCGCCAGTTGAGGCCGCCCGTCAGCGTAAACATCTCACTGAGTTCAAACTCGAGATCGCCCTGCAGGGTGGCGTATGTGTTGAGCGCGGTCTGCGGACGCAGGCGAATTTGCTCAAGGTGCCATGTCGCCGGATTTTCGAGATCGGTCGTACCGTAGGTGAACAACGGCAAGCGGCTGTTGGCGCGATAATCGTAGACGTAGTCCTGGATGTTATCAGCATCGAACAGAAGCGTCGTTTGAACCGGGTTGTTGTGGTCGGACTGCGAGTAGCCCGCCAAACCCGTGAAGGTCAGACGATCCGAGAAATCATGCTCAAAGTTCAGCGTCGCTTGCGTGAACTCGGTTTGCAGTTCGTCGAAACGGAGCTCCGAGCGAATGTCGACGTTATCGAACACACCATAAGTCAGCGTATTGCCGTCGATTTGCGCGTCCTGAACGATAACACCGCCGATGCCCGAGGCGCCCGTCGCGCTAAACACCGGGGATTCCAAGAATGCTTCCGAGCGCGTGCCGTCGAAATTGGCGTAGAGCACGCTCAACGTCGCGCTGGTGTTGCTGCTCGGGGTCCATTGCAGCGCGCCGGTGACGCCAAGGCGCTCTTGCTCATGCTCGTACACATCATAGCGCGGGATGCGCGGGTGGAACGCCGCGTTCAGCTGCGCAAGCGAGTAGCTCGTGTTCTCTGCGGTGAAGCCGCCGTTCTGCCAGCGCACCGTGCTGGAGCCCTCTTCCAGCGACTCACGGCTGCTGTAGGCGAGCGAGAAAAGCGCGCCGAAGCCGTTGTCCCAGCGATTGCTGATCAGCACCGCGATGCGCGGGTCGGTGGTTTCGGAGAGGTCGTTGTAGAGGCCTTGGCCGGAGACCGCCATGGTGAAGCCGTCATAGTCGAACGGCAGCGAAGTTCGCAGATCGACAGTGGCGCCGAGCGAGCCTTCTTCCACTTCAGCCGAAGCGGTTTTGCGCACGGTGATGGAGTTGAAAAGCTCGGAGGCGAAGACGTTGAAGTCGAACGAGCGGTCGCGGTTGGTGCCGCCGACGGCGTCGGTGCCGCCAACCGTGGCCAGCGCTTCCATGCCGTTGATGCGGACGCGGGTGAATTGCGGACCGAGGCCACGCACGGAGATCTGGCGGCCTTCGCCAGCGTCCCGCGTGATCGCGACGCCAGGAATACGCTGGATCGATTCAGAGAGGTTCAGGTCAGGGAAGTCCGCGATGTCTTCGGCCATAATGACGTCGACGGCGCCGGTCTCTTCGCGCTTTACGTCGATCGCCGCGGCCAAGCTGCCGCGGAAGCCGGTGATGACGATTTCATCTTCGTCCGCTTCAGCGTCCTGGGCTTGTGCCGGCGCGCCCGCGCCAAACCCCACGGCCATCGCCAGCGCCGCAAGCGATGTTCCACTTAGGGTCCAACGCGTTTTCGTGTTCGATTTCATCGCCATCAAACGTCCCTCCCCGGCGAGCCGGACGGATGGCGGAACGTTGCCCGACCCCCGTCAAGTCTCTCGTTTCATCCCTATGACACCGCTATCTTTGTTTTTGCCACCGGTGTCTATCTAGGAATAACCCGACGTTTTCAGATTTTGCAAGGCCAATCGTGCCAGTGGCGACCTCCGAGCCGGCCGGTGTGCCCCGGGCGCCATCCGCCACGTCACCCGGCCTGGTGCGTCACCCTCCCCGCTGAAACGGCCAACACGGCCTGCGCCCCGGGAATTTGGCCGGGTTCTGCCGTCATCAGATCAACTGAGAAGGCGCTCAAATCCGCCTGCTTGCCGGGCGCAATCACGCCCCGCTCATTTTCACCGAACGTGGCGTAGGCGCCGCCGGAGGTGAGGAGCCTCAGCGCTTCGACAGGGCTGACCGCTTGATCGAGTCGCCAATCCGGGCCGGCAAAGCCAGTTAAGTCGTGGCGATAGCTTGCCGCGTAGAACTCGATCAGCGGGTCGCCCTTCTCGACCGGAGCGTCGCTCCCGGCCGCAAGCATCGCGCCGCTGTCGAGCAAGGCGCGCCAGGCATAGGCGCCAGCAAGCCGGTTGGGACCGAGTCGGGCCGGCGCGAAGTGGAGATCGCTGATCGCATGCGAAGGCTGC
Organism: Terricaulis sp.; assembly: GCA_034439495.1. Classification (GTDB taxonomy): domain Bacteria; phylum Pseudomonadota; class Alphaproteobacteria; order Caulobacterales; family Aquidulcibacteraceae; genus Vitreimonas. The sequence goes on from JAWXAM010000031.1 coordinate 10,647, forward strand.
ATGGACGCGATGATTCCTTGGCTCGCAAATCGTGGAATGTCGTCGCTCGCGATCACTTGCGCATGTTCGATACGCCAGCGCGCGGCGCGCAGCGCAGCCGGATCGTCTGCAAACGTGTCGCGATAAGCGTCCAACACCAGGCGATTGCCGCGATCGCCGATAGCGTGCGTCGCCACCTGCACCCGCGCTTGCCGTGCGCGTGCGAGAATGGCGCGGAGTTCATCGACTGGCGTCACCAACAGGCCTTGCGTAGGCGCATCACTATATGGCGCAAGAAGCGCAGCGCCGCGCGAACCCAGTGCGCCGTCCATGTAAAGCTTCACGCCGCGCACATGGACGAGGCCCTCGCCATACGGTCCGCTTTGCAGGATCGCTTCGGAATCTTGCGGCGTTAGGTAGATGTCGGCGCGTAACGGCAATTCACCACGCCGCGCCAAATCCGCTAGAATTTGCGCTTCGGCGAGGCTGGTGCTCATGTTTGCGATGCCGGTCCAGCCGCGGGACGCGTAGAGCCGTGCGCCTTCCGCGATCGCAGCACGGACCATTTCCGGTGTCGGCGTCGGCAATTGGGTCTCGACGAGAGACATGGCGTTATCGACCAAGATGCCGGTCGCGGCCCCGGAGGAATCGCGCTCGATCGAACCGCCGGCGGGATTGCTGGTGTTTGCGTCAATGCCGGCGAGCGCGAGCGCTGCGGAGTTTACGGCAGCAGCGTGACCGTCGATGCGCTGCAGAAAGACCGGCCGATTGCTGACGACCGCATCGATGTCGGCGCGATTGGGAAAACGCCGCTCCGGCCAATGGGTTTCGATCCAGCCGCGCCCGACAATCGCGCCTTCCGGATGCGCGGCCGCGTAGTCGCGCAAACGTTGCGTGAGTTCGGCGATCGAGGCGACACCAACCAGATCTAATACCATCGCCGCCATGCCAACACCGGCGATGTGAACGTGAGAGTCGGTGAAGCCCGGAAAAGCTGCCGCGCCGCCGAGATCAATCTCGCGCGCGCGCCGGCCGTTGCGCGCATCGGCTAAGGCGCCAACGACAACGAAACGTCCGCCACTGATGCGCACAGCCTCAGCGCGCGGCGCGCCTTCGACGCCCGTATAGATCGGGCCGCCATGGACGATGATGTCATCATCGCCGCCGCTCGCACCGGTGCAGCCGGCCGCTAGCGCCGCCAGCGCCAATTCACGTCGATTGAACGAAACCATCGCGCCCTCCCCCACCGCCGCTCATTTGAGAGCGGGACGCCGCCATTCTAGGTAAGGCGGCGCGGGTGGACAGGCCTAATTGGGCGCGTCTTCGTCGTCGGGGATCAAGACGCGATGGGCGGCGCCGTCGAGATCTTCGTATTGGCCGGACCGCAAGCTCCAAAAGAAAGCGCACAACCCCACCACCGCCATGAACAACGCCACGGGGATTAGGAAGATCATGACGTTCATGCGCGCCTCCAGCTCAACTGCAATCGCAGCGCGTTCAACGTGACGAAGAGCGACGAGCCCGACATCGCCAGTGCCGCGATCAGCGGTGTGAGGAAGCCGGCCGCCGCCAGCGGCGCCGCGATCACATTATAAAGCGCCGAGAAGCGGAGGTTTTCCAACGCCCGCGCGCGCGCCATCTTGGCGACATCGATCGCTTCGATCAGCGGCATCAATGCTGCGCCTTGAATCACCAGATCTGAAGCCGCCTGACTCGCTTCGAGCGCGGTGCCCGGTGAAGCGGATGCGTGCGCTGCGGCGAGCGCGGCAGCGTCGTTGAGACCATCGCCAATCATCAGCGGCTTGAAACCTTGAGCGCGCAATTGTGCGAGACGCGCCGTCTTGTCAGATGGAGACGCACCACCGACCCAAGTTTCGATGCCGGCCTCGCGTGCTGCCGCGGCCACGGCCACCGGCCGATCGCCGGAGATCAGCTCAACCTTGATGCCGCGCTGCTTTAGCGCCGAAACAGTTTGCGCCGCGTCGATCCGCAACGCGTCAACAAAAGCAAAGCGCACCGGCGGTGCATCGCCTTGCGCGAACCACAGCTCCGCTGCGCCATCTTCGGCGTCGAGACAGGCAGGCGCTGCGAATGTGCGCCGGCCCAGCCGCGCATCCCCTGCCTCGATGCCCTCGCCGGGAATTTCGCGCGCGTTATCTGCCGACAAGCCGGGACCGGCGGCTTCCACCAAGGCACGCGATAGCGGATGGCGCGAAATGCGCGCCAGAGATGCTGCGGCGCGAAGTACGTCAGGCTCGACGTTCGTCATCAAGCGCGGCTTGCCGAGTGTAAGCGTGCCCGTCTTATCGAACACGGCGACGTCGACCTCGGCCAGCCGCTCCAACGCGTCACCAGACTTCACCAACACGCCGCGTTTGAATAAGCGCCCCGTCGCCACAACTTGCACCGCCGGCACTGCAAGACCCAGCGCGCACGGGCACGTGATGATCAACACCGCGACGGCGTTCATCAACGCAACCCGGAAACCGACGTCCGCCACCTCGAACCCAACGAAGCGCAACAGCGCAGGCGCCAGCAACCAGCCCAAGAATGTCGCCAAGGCCAGCGAGTGGACGACCGGCACATAAAGCGCGGCGGCTTTCTCCGCCAATCGCACAAAGCGCGCCCGGCCTTGCTCGCCCGCCTCGATAAGCCTCGCGAGTTCAGCAACTGACGAATCCTGCGCGCGGGCTGAAGCACGAATAACTAAACGCTGACTCAGATTGATGACGCCCGCGTGGATCTGATCGCCTGGCCGCACCGCTTGCGGCAACGTCTCGCCCGTCAGCATGGATCGATCGAGGTCCGAGACGCCTTCGAGAATGATCCCATCGACGGGCGCTCGATCTCCGGACGCCAGCAACAACGTATCGCCAACGCCAATTTCGGCCGCGCCTATCGCCACAACACGCCCGTCAGCGCCTATGCGCGATGCCGTTACAGATTGCATGGCCAGCAAGTCGCGTGCTGCAGTGCGCGCCTGCTCACGGAGCTTGTGATCAAGGTAGCGCCCGATCAGCAAAAAGAAGAGCAGCATCGTGATGCCGTCGAAATAGGCGTGCTCGCCTTGCTGCAGGGTTTCAGCGATGGAAATGCCGAGCGTCAGAAACACCGCCAGCGAGATCGGCACGTCCATGTTGGCGCGGCGCGCGCGCAGCGCCGTCCATGCTGAACGGAAGAAGGGCTGCGCTGCATAGAGCGCCGCCGGGATCGCGATCAGGGCAGATATCCAATGCAAGAGCGTACGCGTGCCCTCGCCCATCTCGCCATCGCCAGACCAAACTGGCACCGAGAACATCATGATGTTCATCGCCGCGAAGCCAGCGACCGCAAGGTAGCGCAGCAGCTTGCGCCCCTCTTCATCGACTTGACGCGCCGCGGCGGCAGGATCGAACGCCGCTGCGCCATAACCCATGCGCGCGAGCGACTCAGTGATTGAGCTGGGGGCCACCGTGCCGGGGGACCACGAGACGCGGAGGCGGCCTGTAGATAAATTCAGCCGCGCGTCCGTTATGCCGGGGAGCGCCAACAAGCCGCTCTCGATCTTGCGGATACACCCCGCGCACTTTGCGCCCTGGATCAGAAGCTCCAGAGTCTCTGCGCCATGCGCATCACGGCGCACGAACGCGGCGGGATCGGCGCGGCGCGTCTCTGCATCGGCCGCCGGCGCGAGACCGGATGGGCAGCCGCTTTCGGTTAGCGCGACGGTTGCCATGTGAGCTCCGATTCAAAATCGAGCGCGCCGCCCTCGCCATCGGCGCGCGCGCGCAGCCGCCAGCGGCCAGGCTGCAACTCGCCCAAGCGCGCAACGTAACGGCCGCCGCCAACCGGCTCGAATGAGAGTTCGTGGTCGCGTTGTGAACTCATCGGCCATTGCAGGCTCCCGGCGATGTCAGCGCCACCAATCGCTACGCCGTCGCGCGTGGTGAGCATGACTTCCACCAATGCGCCGTCTGCGTCATTGCGAAGGGCGGTGCTGACCTGCCAACCGAGCGCAGCTTGCGCGCGTCGTTCGGCAAGGGTGTCGTTGTACTGCACACCTTGTAGATATGAGCGACGCACATCCTCGCCTGGAAACGACTGGATCGCATACACCGCAAAGGTCACGTTGACGGCGATGATGGCGCCGAAGAATGCCAGCATAGCGGCAAGCACATGCCAGCCACGGATCTCGAAACGTGCGGTGCTCATGGCGCCCCTCCTGCCAGGAATGCGGATTCGCTGGTGGCCACTTCGCCAGTAGCGCTGTCGCGAATAGTGAAACTCAAGTCGTGCGAGCCAGTGCTGACGCCCGGCGGCGCCACGACATGGATACGCACATTGGTGACGGCGTCGGCGTTCGCGTCGACGACAACGTTACCCTCGGCGTTCAGGGCTGGCGCGAGCAACCGGGCTCCATCCAATCCCGCGACAGAAATCTGCACGCGGCGCGGTTGGTCGGTCATGTTGATCAGCTTCAACGCGTAATCATTGCGGATGCTGCCGTCCGCAAGGCGCACGAAGGGCGGGCTACGGTCGCGGATGACGTTGAGGCTCAGTGTGTGGCGCGTGGCTAGACCATAGATCATGAGCGCTGCGACAATCGTCATAAGCGCGCCGTACAAAATGGTTCGCGGGCGGATGAGCTTATAGCGAGCGCCCTTACCCTGCTGGCGTCGCTCAAGATTGGCATAGCTGTCGTAGGCGATGAGTCCTTTAGGTCGTCCGACCTTTTCCATGACCTCGTCGCACGCATCGATGCACAACGCGCAATTGATGCATTCGAGCTGATCACCGTCGCGAATATCTATCCCTTGCGGACACACGGCGACGCATTGGCGGCAATCGATGCAATCGCCCCTGCCCTCCCATGTGTCACCCTTCTTGTGGGCGCCGCGCGGCTCGCCGCGGTCGGCGCGATACGTCACCGAGAGGGCATCCTTGTCGATCATGGCGGCCTGAATGCGCGGCCACGGGCACATATACGTGCAGACCTGCTCCCGCATTGTGCCGGCGAGCGCGTAGGTAGTGAACGTCAGTATGCCGATGAAGAGGTAGACGGTTGGATCGGCTTGGCCCGTGAAGATATTTCGAAACAGTGTGGGCGCGTCGCCGAAGTAGAACACCCAGGCGCCACCTGTGGCAGCGGCGATCAAAATCCAGATGAGATGCTTTGAAACTTTCTTGCCGGCCTTCGACAGCGACATCGGCGCCTTGTCGAGCCTCATGCGGGCATTGCGGTCGCCCTCGATGGCGCGCTCTACGTAGATGTAAAGATCGGTCCAGACGGTTTGCGGGCACGCGTAGCCGCACCAGACGCGCCCAAACAATGCTGAAGACAGAAAGATCGCAAACGAGGCCAGGATTAACAGGCCGGTGATGTAATACACTTCCTGAGGCCAAAGCTCGAGAAAGAAGAAGTAGAACCGCCGTCCTTCAAAGTCGACCAAGACGGCTTGATCAACTCGGCCCTCACCGCGATCCCAGCGCAGCCATGGGGTGATGTAGTAGATGCCAAGCAGGACGACCATCGCCGCCCATTTGAGATTGCGGAAGAAGCCCTGCGCGAGTTTGGGATAGATTTGCTCGCGCTTCTGATAGAGCGCGCGCGCCTCTTTCGAGTTTACGGCGCGCGCGTCGATCGCAAGATCGCCAGCGCGCGCCGTGGTGTCGATCAAAGTCGTCTTGGTCATGCCGCTAGTTTAGCGGCGCGGTCGCCTGCCCGTTTTGAGCTGGCTCAGGCGCAATCGTCTCCGTTGTCGCAGGTACCGGGATCGCATCTGGCTCACCGCCACCCATTTCGTGGACATAATAGGCCAGCGCCCGCAGCGTGCCGGCGTCGAAGCGGCTTTCCCAGGCCGGCATCACGCCGCCGCGCCCAAGCTCGATCTGGCGGCGGATCTCAGTGCGCGAGCCGCCATAGAGCCAAAGATCGTCATTGAGGCTCGGCGCGCCAAGCGTACGGTCGCCAGCGCCGGACGGTCCGTGACAGGCAGCGCACTGCTCTTGATAGATGGTTGCGCCGCGCGCCGCCGAGGCGCCATTTGGATCAAGGCGCGTACGCGCAGCAGAGATACTGATCACGTGCTCCGTGACGTCCCCAACTTGCTGGGGCGTCAAAAGCCCGTCTCGGCCGAAAGCTGGCATCATAGAGTTGCGCGCCTCGGGATGACCGGAACGAATGCCAACGCGCAGCGTGTGTTCGATGTCTGCGAGTGAACCGCCCCAGATCCACACGTCGTCAGCCAACACCGGGTAGCCGGGTGCGCCGGCGCCGCCTGCACCGTGGCATGTGCGGCAATAATCGCCGAAGACGGATTCACCGGCCGCACGGGCGAATTCTTGCAACGCCGGATCGGCGGCGATTTCGGCGGTGCTGGCGGCGGCCAAGCGCTCATACATTGGCGCCCGTGCCGAGCGCAGATTGCTCACGTCAGCCGCAACGTTATTGCGGTCCGAGAACCCGAGCACACCCTTAGTATAGCCGTTACCGATGGGCCATGCCGGCATAAGCACCCAATATATGATCGCCGCCAGGATGCAGGCGTAGAAGATGTAGAGCCACCACCGCGGCGGCGGTGTGTCCAGTTCTTTCACGCCATCCCACTCGTGACCCGTGGTCTCGGTGCCGCTGACGGCGTCGCGTTCACGATCAGCCATTGTCGTCGCCCCCATCGTCGAGCGGACTGCGCGCCGCTTGGTCGAATTTCATCTTGTTGCCCGGCCAGAGCGCGTAGATTAGCGCCAAGCCGAAACAGACCGCGAGAAGCGCAAGACCCCACGTCTGCGCGAAGTGCGTCGCTTGTTCGTACGTCATGACGCCTACCTCGTGTTCTCAGGCGCTTGCGCCTGGTAGGTGTCGAAATCGATGCCGGCGCCGAGCATTTGCAGATAGGCGATCAGCGCGTCCATTTCGGTGACACGATTTGGATCACCATCGAAATCGCGCACCGCAGCGCCTGGATAACGTTGCTCGAAATCATAAGCGTTGGAGCCCAGCGGCTCCGCTTGCGCCCGCGCATCGATCGTCGCGTTCGCCAGCTGTTCGTCGCTGTAGGGCACACTGAGCAAGCGGTTAGCGCGCAAGTGATCACCCATGCGGTCAGTATCGACGTCAGCGCGCGCCAGGAACGCGTATGGCGGCATCACTGATTCCGGCACCACCGAGCGTGGATTTTGCAGGTGCGCGCGGTGCCATTCGTCCGAATAACGACCGCCGACGCGCGCGAGATCCGGCCCAGTACGCTTCGATCCCCATTGGAAGGGGTGATCGTACATGCTCTCGGCTGCGAGCGAGTAGTGGCCGTAGCGTTCCACTTCGTCGCGCAACGGCCGCACCATCTGCGAGTGGCAGGTGTAGCAGCCTTCGCGGATGTAAACCTGCCGCCCCGCCAGTTCGAGCGGCGTGTAAGGCCGCACACCCTCAACCTCTTCGATCGTGCTCTCGATGAAGAAGAGCGGCGTGATCTGCACCAGGCCGCCGATCGAGACGACCACCAGGATGCCGACCACCAGGATGAGCGAGTGGCGCTCGAACCATCTGTGAAATTTCCACATGATCCCCGCCCCTCTTATTCAGCAGCCACGGCGGCGGCCGGCACGTCGGAATCGCGCGTGTGCGCCGGTTCCTTCGAAGTCGCGGTGCGCCACAGATTGTAAGCCATGATAATCGCGCCGAGCAGGAACAGCGTCCCGCCGAGAGCGCGGATGATGTAGTACGGGTGCATGGCTTCGACGGTCTCGACGAATGCGTATTCGAGGAAGCCGAACTCGTTATAGGCGCGCCACATCAGGCCTTGCATGATGCCCGCCACCCACATCGAAGTGATGTAAAGCACGATGCCGATGGTCGAGAGCCAGAAGTGCCATTCGACGAGCGCATTAGAGTAGAGCTGCTTGCGTTTCCACAGCCACGGAACGAGGCAATAGAGAGCGCCGAAGCTGACGAAGCCAACCCAGCCGAGCGCACCAGAGTGCACGTGCCCGATGGTCCAATCCGTGTAGTGGGACAGCGAGTTTACAGCGCGGATCGACATTACCGGGCCTTCGAATGTCGACATGCCGTAGAACGCGACAGACACCACCAACATGCGCAGCACGGGATCGGTGCGTAACTTGTCCCACGCGCCTGAGAGCGTCATCAGGCCGTTGATCATGCCGCCCCAGCTCGGCATCCAGAGCATGATCGAGAACGTCGCGCCCAGCGTCTGCGCCCACTGCGGCAGCGCCGTGTAGTGCAGATGGTGCGGGCCGGCCCAGATGTAGAGAAAGATCAGCGCCCAGAAGTGGATGATCGAAAGCCGGTACGAATAGACCGGGCGATCAGCCCGCTTCGGGATGAAGTAGTACATGATGCCGAGGAAGCCGGCGGTGAGGAAGAAGCCGACGGCGTTGTGGCCATACCACCACTGCGTCAGCGCATCCTGCACGCCTGAGAACAATGAATAGCTGAACCAGCCTGCAAAGCTGACCGGGACCGCCATGTTGTTGACGATGTGCAGCATCGCAACCGTCACGATAAACGCGAGGTAGAACCAATTGGCGACGTAGATGTGCTTCTCTTGGCGCTTCCAGATCGTGCCAAGAAACACGAGCAGATAAGCGACCCAGACTAAAGTCAGCCAGATGTCAGTGTACCACGGCGGCTCGGCGTATTCGCGGCCCTCGGTGACGCCAAGCAGATAGCCGGTGCCCGCCATCACGATAAAGAGTTGATAGCCCCAGAAGACGAACCAGGGCCACAAACCGCCCGCCAGCCGCGCGCGACAAGTGCGCTGCACGACGTAGAAACTGGTGGCGATAAGAACGTTGCCGCCGAAAGCGAAGATCACCGCCGATGTGTGCAGCGGACGCAGGCGTCCGAAGTTCGTCCAGCCCCATTCCTCGAAATAGAAAATGTTGGGGAACGCGAGCTGCGCGGCGATCACCACGCCGACCAGAAAGCCGGCGATGCCCCAAAACATTGAGGCGCCTACACCGGCTTTGACGACGCCGTTCTCGTAACGGGTAGCTTGGCTGCCGGTGGCCCCGCGGCCGATGAAACCGGTTAGTAGAACCGCACCCACCAGAAACGCCGCCAGCGCCGTCCACATCTGAATCGAAAATGCGGAATCGGTGGCGTTCGCGACGCCCCACAATGAACAGTAAATCCCGGCGACGAGAATTGCCCCGATCGCCCAAGCGTCGATCCGATCCTGATGCCCACGTGCGTCAGCCGCCATCTCGCAACTCCCCCGCCGGCGCTTACGCATGCGCCGCAACTACAGGGACCCGGTATCAGCGCTCGCTTCGGCAGCGTTTGATCTGGCTCAAGGTGCGCGCCTGCGACGCAGGTATCTGGGAGCAGGAGTTCAAACATGAGCGACGCCAATGTCCGGATTAACGTAGCGTCCGCGTTCGTCGCGGCGGCTGCGGCATGGCCTAGCGCGCTCTGCGCGATTACGGATGCGATGGCGACGCCGCTGCAACGCGCACTGCAATCGGCGTGGTGCGGCGCCGGGCCGCAAGCTCCAGAGTTCTTGGGGCACTGCCCCGCCTGCTGGAGCGGTACGGCGGCTTTTCTGCTCGCTGCAGCGTTCGTGATCTACACGCCTAGCCGGCAGGGTCGTCGCGCAACGGCTTGATTGAAGTCGCCGCGCCCGCGCGCGGCATCCGGATGAGCGGCATCAGCGTAAACACCAAGAGCGTCGGCACGTAAATCATCCCCGCGGGCGTGGAGAAGTAGGCGAGCTGATCCGCCAACGTCATACCGCGCAATCCGAAGCCGACGGCAAGGTCAGCGATCTGCTGAAACACGAGCGCCAGAACGCCAATCGAGAGATAGCTAAACCAGCCGCCGTCAACGCGCGCCCAAGTCGGCGCAACACGAGCCGCAAACCACATCGCGGCGATAAGGAGCGGTGCCTCAAGCGCAACCGCCAACGCTTGACCGAGCCAAGGCTCAAGCCAAAGCACCCGCACCGGCCCCAACAGCAGACCGACGGCAAACACCAATGCGAAATAAATCGCGGCCGCGTGTGGGGCGCGAATGTATCTGCGACGCGGAGCGCGCTCACTGGTCATTGTGCGGTGTATCCGCCATCGATCACCAGTTCGGCGCCGGTGACGAACTTGGATTCATCGGAAGCAAGATAGAGCACGCCATAAGCGATATCATTTGGCTCACCCAGATGGCCGACAGGATGAAGGCCGGCGAGATAGGCTTTTGCCGCTTCCGGATCAGGCTGAGAGGCCAAATAACCCTCAACCATCGGCGTCCATATATAGCCGGGATGCACAGAGTTGACGCGAATTTTGTAGCCGGACTTGGCGCAATGCAACGCCGCTGATTTCGAGAAAATGCGAACGCCACCCTTGCTAGCATTGTAGGCAGCAAGATTGGGATCACCGATCAGCCCTTCGATGGACGACAGGTTGACGATCGAGCCGCCACCGGTCCCTTTCATTGCGCCGATCGCGTGTTTGGTGCCGAGGAACACGCCGTCCAAATTGACGGCCATCAACGCACGCCACTGCTCTAGCGTCGTGCTTTCCACATCGCCACCCAGCGCGACACCTGCATTATTGACGAGAATGTTCAGCCGGCCAAAACGGCGCACCACAGCGGCAATGGTCGCTTCCCAATCCGCCTCGGACGAAACGTCCTGACGCATGAACATCGCCTCGCCGCCGGCCTCGACGATCTCGTCGGCCACGGCGCGGCCTTCTTGCTCCTTCAAATCAGTGACCATGACTTTGGCGCCTTCTCGCGCCAGCAGCATCGCGCAAGCGCGGCCGAGGCCGAGGCCGCCGCCGGTGACCAACGCCACCTTGTTTTCAACGCGCGCCATTCTACTCTCCCATCAGTGGGCCATCAGCAGCGGGACGGTTGAGCCCGCGAGCAATTCTCGAGTCACGCCGCCAAAAAGCAGCTCACGCGCGCGAGAGTGCCCGTATGCGCCGATTACCAACAAATCTGCGTCGATATCGACGGCTGCGTCGAGCAGCGCTTTGCCATGGCTTCGGCCCAGGCCGTCAATATTGCGTACTTCCGCTGTCACGTCGTGGCGTTGCAGGTACTCCGCAAGCTCTTGACCAGGCGCGGACGTGGCGCCGGACGTGCGCTTCGCATCAACGGTCGTGATAACGACCTGCTTCGCCCCGGCTAGAAACGGCATCGCGCCGACCACAGCGCGCACAGACTCTGCCGTTGCGTTCCAACCGATGACAACTCTATCCCAGCTTCGCCGCTTAAGCGGCCGCGCAGGCACGACGAGCATCGGCCGGCCCGATTTGAACAAGACATCCTCTATCGCTGCGCGGCGGGCGCGATCGTGCGAAGCGGCATGCGCCATGATCGTGAGATCAGCGAGACGCGCGTGCGCCACGATGCGGTCGTCATTCACGGCGCTCTCGATTGCCAAATCTCTTACTTCGAATGGGCGAGGCGCGCGCTGCAGCCAAGCAGCGATGCCGCTCCGCAACTGAGCCGCGTGCGAACGCGAGCCGCTCGCCAAATCCTCAAGAACTGCAGAGAGCGGCGCCGCTTGATCCATAAAGGACGAAGCAAGATGCATCGCCAAAATGAGGGCGATTGGCTGAGCGTCAAACTTGTCGGCAATCTCAGCAACTGCACAAAGCGCCGCTTCATCCTCCTCCAGCGCGATCACAGGCGTCAGTATGATTTTGCACGCCATGACCTGCCTCAATGTGACAGCAAGAGGTTCGGAGCACCGGCTGCATTCACCAGCGCACGCGTCGTGCCGCCGAGAACCATCTCAAAGAGGCGCGGCCGCCCGTACGCGCCGGCCACCAATAGATCGCACTGATCGGCGCGCGCCGCGTCCAACAGAGAATCGGCCACTCGGGCGCCGCGCAGGTCCCTCATTTCGATGGTGCCAACACCGTGTCGTGCGAGATGCGCGCGCAAACGGCCGACATCTGAAGCTTCCGACTCCTTGGTCTCGTCATCAATATTGCGCATCAGCAGCACACGTGATGCCGCCTGCAACAGCGGCATCGCCGCACGTATGGCGCGCGCAGCTTGTGCGCTGCCATCCCAAGCCACGGCTGCCGCGCCGCCCACAACGGCGTCGCCCTTGATCAGCATCACCGGCGCGCGCGTCGAAAGCAGCGTCTCGGCAAACAGCCCTGCGAGACTGGTGCGTGCAGCATCGCCAGCAAACATCACCACGTCCGCGAGGATTGCTGCCGGCGCCAGAGCAACGATCGGCTGTAGCGCTCGCTTTTCTACTGCGATCGCGGCGCGTTCGCGTGCCGCGACCTCGCGGCCAAGCGCTTCGAGACGCTCCTGCGCCCCGCGCTCTGAATCTACGATACGCGCGGTCGCCTCACCGGAAGCCTGCAGCGTGGCGCCATAATAGACGAGATCCGCCGCCGGATCGGGAAACGCCGGCGCGACGGAAACCTGTGCGCTAAAGCGCGCCGCAAGTTTGGCGGCAGCGCCGATAACTTCCGCGTCGGAAGTCTGCCCGGAGGCGACAACCAGAATCGACTTGTAAGCCATGAGACGCGTCTCCTTCGGCTCACCCTAGGGGAAGCTTCGGCACGACCGCCTTGCGTCAGATCAACCTGGCGCGCCGATCATGATCTCGCGCACTTTTTGCGAGAGCTGGTTATCCAGAAGTGGTTTCTCGACGATCTCGACCCCAGCTGCGAGCGCACGCTGACGCGTAATGCGCGTGGGATGCGTTGTGATCAGGATCGTTGGCGCCTCAACGCCCGCCGCGCGGAGACGTTCCAGAAGGTCTAGCCCGCTTATGCCGGGCAGCTTTTGATCCAGCACTAAGCAAGACCACGCTGTTCGGTCGCGCACGCTCAGCGCCGCCTCAGCGTCTGCAAATGTGACAACACGAATGCCCGCCGTCTCGAAGGCAAAGCTGAGCGCATGACGAACCGCCGGATCGTCATCGACAAGCACAAGCACCGGAACGGGTATGGGGCGACAAATTTGGTCCACAGTGGCCAAGACCATCCGGCAATCCGGCGCGATCCGCGTTGACTTGGCTCAAGTCCGCTTCAGCGCCGCTCGATTTGAAGCGCCATCCGGACCAGCTCGGACAAGCTGTTCGCGTGCATCTTGCTCATAACGTTGGCGCGGTAAATTTCGACCGTGCGCGGGCTGATCCCCAGCTTAATCGCCGCCGCCTTATTCGAATCGCCCGCCACGATCGCCTCGTACACGTCCCGCTCGCGGGCCGTCAGTTGCGCCAGCCGTACCGCGAGTTCGGCCCGCTCTTTCTGCCGGCAAGCCTCATCTCCGCTGCGTGAAAGCGTGGCGCGAACCGCGCGCAGCAGCGCCTCATCTTCGAAAGGCTTCTCCAAAAAGTCGACGACGCCCGCCTTCATCGCCTGCACCGCGAGCGAAACGTCCGCATGGCCGGTCAGCACAATCACGGGATGAGGGACTTGGAGACGTTTGAGCTCCGTCACCATTTCGAGCCCGTTCATCTCGGGCATGCGGATGTCGGTGATGATGCAACCAGGCTCTAACGCGTGGAGCCGATCCAGCAACGCACGCGCGCTCTCGTAAGTGCGCGTCAGAATATCCTCCGCTCCAAGCAGAAACGCCACTGAATCCCGCATCGGCGCGTCATCATCCACAATGTGAACGACAGGCTCACTCATCTTGAGTCTCCAACGCATCCGAGGGCGCCAAGCGCACAGTAAACCGAAAGACTGCGCCGCCACCTGGATTTGGCTCGGTCCAGATGCGTCCACCGTGCGCTTCAACGATGGTCCGCGAGATCGAAAGGCCGACGCCCATGCCGCTGGCTTTGGTCGTCACGAACGGTTGAAACAGCTTGGCCGCCGCCGTCTCATCTACACCCGGGCCCGTGTCCGCGACGCTTACCATCGCCATTCCGTCATCGACCGCCGCTGTTTCGACCAGCAACTCGCGGCGCGGGTGCTCGGCCATGGCGTCGATAGCGTTGCGCACAAGGTTTAAAATCACCTGCTGAACTTGGACGCGGTCAACCAGCACGACCTCGACATCGTGAGCGAGCGCATATCGTACACGTACGCCATGCTCTTTCGCGCCCACCAGAGCCAGCGCACACGCCTCCTGCACCAGCTTCGGCAAGTTTTCGAGACGCCGCTCACCTTCCCCGCGCGAAAGGAAATCACGAAGGCGCCGGATGATCTCACCCGCCCGCAAAGCTTGATCCGCGGCCTTCTCCAGCGCATCGCCGGCCCGAGGCTCATCGACACCAGCACGCTCTAACAGCCGCCGCGCGCCGCTCAGATAATTCGCGATAGCGCTGAGGGGTTGGTTCAACTCGTGCGCCAGAGCCGAGGCCATCTCGCCCATGGCACTCAAACGCGACATGTGCACCAATTCCGATTGCAGCTCCTGCAGACGCGTTTCAGTGGCTTGGCGCTCTGTGAGGTCGCGCACAAAGCCGGTGAAAACCCGGCCGCGTTCCGACCGCACCTCGCCCACCGCAAGCTCCATCGGAAAAGTGGAGCCGTCCTTGCGTTCACCGACAACGATACGGCCGATGCCAATAATGCGCCGCTCACCTGTGTCGAGATAGCGATCGAGGTAGCCGTCATGCTGTGTGCGGTATGGCTGCGGCATCAGCATTTTTACATTGCGGCCCAGCACTTCGGACGCCGACCAGCCAAACATTCGCTCAGCGGCCGCGCTGTAAGATTGCATCACGCCGTGTTCGTCGATCACGATCAGCGCATCGGGCGCTGTGTCGTAGATGGAGAGCAGATGCGCTTCACGCTCAGCCAAAGCACGAGACGCATTATCTTCGACACGACGCGTACGGAAAAGCCGGTCGCCGATCAGCGCGATGACGACGCCCATCGCCGCGAAGACGATAAGCACCTCGCCCTGCTCCGGCGCGATCAAACGCGCAGCGACGAGCGATGCCACCGTGGTGGCCAGGCCCGGACCCAGGCCCCCCATCACGGCCATACTGCAAACTACAGGCAAGAACAGGAGCGCCGTAGACAGGTCTGGCACGCCCTGCCGCACCAGCACCGCAAACAAAGCCATTGCGGCGCACGCCAGTGTCGCCAACGCATAGGGTTTGATCCACGGCCGCTGGCGAAGCGCAGCGGTGAGGCGCGTCGGAAGATGAGTTGAACGCATCGGTATCACCATCTTATCGCGCGCCGGCGCCCCGCCAAGGCGACCAAGCGCGCACGACCGTATGCCGTCAGGACTAAGGGATTGTCCTTAAGCGTTCGCCACGAATTTCCCGGCGCGCACCGCCCTCGTATCCCAGAGCCCAGAGGAGAACTTCCATGCGCGATCTCGGCATCGAAACGTCTGGCGGCCCGGCCACGCGGCACGTCTCTGACTCCATCGCCCTAGGACCCGGCTTGGTGCTACAGGGGGCCCGCATGCACTTTCGCCGGAACGAGGAGGTGTTCGGCGAGGGCGAAGACGCCGACTATGTCTATCGCGTCGTCTCTGGCGCCGTGCGCACCATTCGCTTCTCCAGCGACGGGCGCCGGCAAATCCTCAACTTCTATTTCCCAGGCGACATTTTCGGCCTCGAGTGCGGCAAGGCCCATTCGCTCTCAGCCGAGGCCGTTGTCGACGCTGATCTGGCGCTCGTGCGTCGCTCGGCCATCGACACTGCCGCGGCCCAGGATGCCTCCGCCGCGCGGGCGCTGATCTACCTAGTCCAACGTCAGCTTCAGAACGCTCAGGAACACGCATTAGTGCTTGGCCGCAAGGGCGCCGGCGAACGCGTCGCTGCGTTCCTGTTGCAGCTGGCCGACCGCGTTACGGTCCAATGCGAGATCGATCTGCCGATGTCGCGCGCAGATATTGCCGATTATCTTGCTTTGACCATCGAAACTGTCTCGCGCGCCTTCACACAGATGGAACGGGACCATACCATCGCGCTGCCGAGTTCGCGCCATGTCGTCGTCCGCAATCGCTGCGCGCTGGAGTTGCTCGAAGCCGCCTGAAGGAGGCTCCCGATGAAAAACGCCGCCATTTTCGCAACTCTGGTGCTGATCAGCGCCTGCGCGTCGCAAGGTCCAGCGCCAGCGCCGACCGCCGAGGAGCGGGGTCAAGCCATGGTCGAGCAGCACTGCAGCGGCTGCCACGCCACGGGCCGCACAGGGGACAGCCCGGCGCCCGAAGCGCCGCCATTTCGTACGCTATCGGCAAACTACCGCGTGGATGCGCTGCAAGAAGCATTCGCAGAGGGCATTACTGTCGGCCATCCAGCGATGCCGAACTTCACGTTCGCGCCCGAAGATGTCGAAGCACTGATCGTCTATCTGGAATCGATCCAAGACGAACCTTCGCCTGCGCAGCAATAGCGCATTGGCGCACGCGCACTGCTGCGCTCTGCCGAGCTTTGTCCGATATCCGACATAGAGAGACGCGGTCCGCACGCGGCATCGTCTCGTTGGTGACAAATTTCGGGAATGCTTGAGGATTTTCGTCTGACGGCGACCAAGCAAAACGCGACACATTTGTTACACCTTGCGCTACCGTCATTCTTGCGTTTCAAATACCGCCACGGGTGGTGAGAGGTCCTGCCCGCACAAAACGCCGGGGGGCAATCAGTTGAAATCTGATCGACTTAGCGCACTTACGCCGCGTTTATCTCGTCGCTTATTCGCGACCGGTGTGGTTTTGAGCGTAGGTGTCGCATCGCAGGCGGCAGCGCAGCCTCGGGCGACGGCCGTCGTCGCGCGCATTATCGTCGATCCTGCGCTTACAATCCCGCCAGGGTTTGAGACGACCTTGCGCCGCGAGCTGGAGCTCGCCTTGGCCGGCACCGGACTCTTCTACATCCCAACACGCGACGCCGCGGAGCTTAACCGCGTGCTTGATGAAGTGGAGCGCACGCGAGGACGCGGCGCGCCGGCGCAAAGCGTCGACACCGTGATTGCGCCCACCATCACCGCGATTGAGCTGACCGAACGGCGGCGGCCGGCGCCCTATCAGCAAGGCCGCGACCTGATCACGATTTCCGGCTCGATCTCGCTGCAGATCACGGTGATGAACCAGCGCGACGCGTCTGTCGTTACGCGCTTTCCGCTGCAAGCGACCTACCGTGATGAAGGCCGATTGGTCGACCGGAGCTGGAGTGCGCCGGCCGGAACGCAGACGGCCAACGCCAACGCATATGTATTGCTGGCGCGCGAAGCCGGCCGCGCACTCGCTGAGCATGTGCGCGCGCGCAACCCCTCCACGACCTCAACCGCCGCAGCGATCCTGGTAGTCGAACGCGATGGAAACCGCGTGTTCTTGAGCCCGCCGAGCGGTCTTCATGTCGGCGCGGAACTCCGCGTCTTTGCCCCGGGCGGGCGCGAAATTCGGCATCCGCAAACCAACGAATTGCTCGGCACCGTCGAACAGGAGATTGGCCGGTTGCGCGTCGTCGAACTGATGCCGCGCTTGGCCCTTGCCGAGATCGTCTCCAGCTCAGCCGAGATCGAAGCAGGCGCTAGCGCCCGCCTCCAATAAGGAAATTCGTCCATGAAGACCTCGCACATTGTCCTTGTGGCCATGGCTGTATTGATTGCGACGGTTGGCGTCGCCGCGCTAGCCGGTCCGCCCCTGCTTCGCATGATGAGCGGCCAAAGCGGCGACGGCCGCATTAGCATCGCCATCGCAACGCCTAGCGTACTCGACGCACTAGAGGGCGCAGAGCGGCAACGCGAAGAGCGCGCCGAGGCGCAGGCCCAAGCGCAACAATCCGCGGCAACCACCGTGCCCGCGGCGACCACGGTGCAAAACGGCGTCGCTACGACGCCCACGGCAGCTCCAGACACGCTTAGCCCTGCACAGATGGCCAGCATGTTGCGCGACAGCTCAATGGACGGTCTCGCCGCCGAAATTTCGGGCCGGCTAACTCGCACCCAACGCTTCGACGTGAAGGACACGTCGCAATTCATGAACGCCTTGCGGGAGATCAGCAGTCAGCCGCAGTCCGACACCGAGCCACGCGACTTCGTTCAATCCCTGCGTTTTTGGGAGCGGCGCGTCGAACGACAGCAGACCACCAATCAAACAACACAAACCGAAACTGAAACCAGCGGCGGCGCAGAAGCGCGGCGCGGCAATCCCTACGCGGACGCCGACCTTTCGGGCGCCGGCCAACGCCTGAATGCAGACTACGTCCTCGTGGTGGCCATCGGCCCAGGCAACGTTGAAGCGGCGGATAGCTATGCCAGCGCTGAAAATCCATACATTGAGTTTGATTGGGCGCCGGTCCTGATTTACCGGGTTTTTCACGCTGGCACGGGCAATATCGTACTCAGCGAGCAATCTGTCGTCGCTCCGGCAATCCGCATCCGCTGGGATCGCAACTCGACATTAGCGTCGTTCGATCGTGAACGAGAACTCGCGCTCAACGATCGCATTGCGCAGATCATCACGCGTGACCTGTTGAACACCCTCGCCCCGGCCCGGATTGTCCGTGGCGGAGACACGCTCACGATCAATCGCGGCTCAACGGACGGCATTGCCGTCGGTCAGATCTACGACGTCGAGCGCGAGCAAGAAGAAGGCGCGATCCAGGACATTGCGGCGGACGGCGGCAATAGCGGCGTGCATCTCGGAACGATCCGGGAGCCAGTGGGGCAACTGCGCATCATCAGCGTTCAGGATAATTTTGCGACTGCATCGCCGGTGGAGGGCTCGCTCTCCCGCGGCGACATCGTCGTCATAACGCCCGGCCGTTCGCGCGCGTTGAGTGTCGGCACAAACGCCAGCGCCGGCGCCCAGTCAGCCACTATCGGTGAGAACGCTGCGTCCAACCGCACGGCGCTCGCCGTCGGCGACATGCGCGTTGAATTGCTTGAGCCGCCGAACTGGCGAACGCCGCAGAACGCCGTCCTGTTGGTGACGCGCGCCATTTCCGGGCGGCTTGTTGAAAGCGATCGCATCGAAGTTCTGACCCGGAGCGATTTGGCGCGGCTGCAAGCCGAGCGCGACCTCGCCGCGCGTGCAGGCGGCGTCGAGGACGCCAACCTCGACTATGGCCTGGCCACAGCGAACTTCCTGCTCACCGGCGAGGTCCAAATCAGCGCTTCGCAGGCCGGAGAGTCGATTTCGGTGGGCGGCGAGACGCGTCAAACCCGTACCGCTTGGCGATTGCTCGCCACCGGTACGATGCGCGTGCAAACGATTGACGGACGCACGCTTTACAGTGTGCCGGTGCGGACACAGCGCCCAGGCTCGCCGCAAGACTCCACCGCCGTGAACGCCATCATCGACGCATTTGCCGCCGATGCAGCTGCCGCGTTGTTGGTCCGTATGTTTCCAATCCGCGTTGTGAGCGAAGCAGGCGGAACGTTAACGCTCAATCGCGGGACCGAAGCGGGTCTTCGTGAAGGCACACGTCTCGCAGCGTTCCGCGTCGACACGGCGACGCGCACACGTCAGCGGCTCGGGGAAGTCGTCGTGACCGACGCTGCGCCTGGCTACAATGCGAGCGCGCGCTTCGCTGGCCCCGCGTTCGCGACAAATGGCGTCAATGTGGAGCTGGAAATTTTGTCCGGCGCCGCACCGTCGAGCCGCCCGCGCAATGCCGGCGCCAATGCATCCACGCCGGCCGAGCCCGCCGCGGCGCCCGTGCAGTGGTAGTTCCAGTGAAGATGAGGCTCCAATGATCCCGACGACAAGCACACGAAGAGCAGCACTGCTCGGCGCGGCGGCGGCCATGACGGCCGGCGCGGCGAGCGCGCAATCTCTGTCGGACCTAATCCAGCGCGTGAACCCTCAATCGCCGCAGACCAACACGGCGCGCCCGCCAATCACGGCAGGTCGCCAAGAGCTTACGCCTCTCGGATATGCGCTCGGCTTCCAGCCGATCCGCTCCCTTCTTTCGAGCGGCGACTACATGAGCGCGATCGCTACCTATCGAGACGGGCCGCCTGCAAGCGCTCTGGCGCCTGCCGCCGCGGCCGCGGAAGACGACCCCGCCGCAGCCAATGCCGCTCCACGCACGCTGTTCTCAAGCAGCGACGTCTTTCTCTGCAATTCCGAACTGGGACTGATGAATTTCGACGCCACCAGTTTCCCTGACTCCACCACACACTTCAGCACCGCGCACGATGCGGTATCGACCGACCAGGAAAACGAATCCGGCACCCGCCTGCAGCGCCTCCGCCGCTTCGGCAACCGCATCATCCGGCGTGGCGCTGCGTTCGTGACCGGGCGTGATGAGATCGCAGTCTATACCCAGCGCGACTACGAGCGCATTTTGCAGCTCAATTATCTCGCGCTGAACTACCTCGTTGCGGGCGATCGGCGCGCTTACAACGTCAACCGCCTCGCGATCGAAGAACAGGATCTGGCCCGGCGCAATTTCGAGGAAGAGATTGGCCGCGCGCAAGAGCGTCTGGGCCAGGCGCGCGAAGACAGCACCAATGGCGCGAAAGCCGCCAGCGTCACGGACACATTCGCCGCGGAATTCACCAGCTACCAGCCGATCTCCGGCCGGGTCCCAAGCGCGTACGTGAATCCACTCGGCTTTTATCTGTCAGGCGCGATCCAAGAAATCACCAGCGTTGAGCGCCCCGCTCTGCGCGGCAACGCCCGAGCCTCGTATCAGGCCGCGTTGGAGTTGGCGGGGACCTCGCCCCAGCTCGCAGCCGCCATTCAAGCGATGCAGGCGCCGCCCGCGCCCGGTGAGCGCATCCTGCACATCATCATTGGCGAGGGTTTTGCGCCATCGCGTCAAGCGTTGCTGTACGGCGTCCAGCTCGATCAGCAAATCATCCCAGTCCGCATTCCAATCTATGCACCAAACGGCTCAAGCATCACGCGGCTGCAGCTAGCGCCTGCGCGCGGCGCGCCGATTGCGCGGCTTGACGCGGTCGGCGACGTTGAGGCGATGGTGATGCGCAGTCAGCAGGACCGGATGCCGCAAATGCTGCTAGGCGTCATCGCCTCGGCATGGCGCGCAAGCACCGAGCAGCGCTTCGCCGCCGACATGGGCGAGTTTGCGTCGTCAGTGATGCAGTTCAAGCAGAGCTTCGACTCTCCCGACATGCGCAGCTGGTCAACCTTACCCTCTAAGTTTCACATCGCACGCGTGCGCCTCCCCGCGAATCAAACACGTTTCCGCCTCGACGCATTGTCCGGCACGCGCGTCGCGCACACGCGCACGATAGACGTGCCGGCAGATCTCCAGCATTGCGTCGCTTATGGGCGCGTGATGGATGGCGTGCTGACAGTCGAACAACCGCGCCGCCTCTGGATTGATGGCGGGATCGAGGAAACTGCGCCATGAAGAGCATCAATCGCCGAGTCTTTGTTCTAGCGCTATGCGCCGCCTCACCCGCTTTGGCGCAGAGCAACGCGCCAGAACTGACGATCAACCTCGAGAGCTCCAGCATCGGCCGGCGTATCGAACTTGGCCAACCACGCTTCCGCGCCGCTGGCCGCTACCAGATGGTCGAGGTGCAGGCGCAGAACGTTTCGTCGCGGGATCAGCACATCCAATACAAAATCGATTGGTTTGACCGCGAAGGCTTCTCGGTACAGACGACGTCGACTTGGCAAAACCTTTCCCTCTCCCCCAACGCGTTCGAAGCCATTCGCTCCGTGGGTCAAACCGACACCGCCTTTTCCGCCCGCCTAACGATCAGGGATGCTGATTGATGCACTTCGCAACGCAGATAGTTCGGGCTCTTGCAGGCGCCTTGGCTTTGGTCATCGCTGTGAGCGCCGCTGACCCGGCCAACGCACAGACGCGAGGCCGCGCCGATTCGAGCTGCGCATCGTTGACCGAAACTGAGTTTCAGACGATGGCTGAGGAGTTGTTCAACCGCATCTTCACCGATGCGGCGTTCGTCGACGTCACACAGGGCGGCCGCCCAAGCGTGGTCATCGGCGACCTTGCGAACGATTCCCACTCCTACCGGCTCGAAACCGACGTGATGTTCAACGCCCTGCGCAACGTTCTCATTCGTTCGCAAGCGGTGCGTTTGTTCACGCCAGGCGCCGACTTCCCCGACCTGACGATGGCGGCGCAGCTGACGTCCACCTACATCCGCGAAAACCGCGGCGCGCGCGACGCATCCTTCACGCTCAACATCACGCTGACCAAGCCCAATGGCGAATATGTCGGCGCTTGGAGCGTACAGAGGAGCTGCTGATGGCGCGCATCTTCATCTCGTATGCACGTGCAGATCGCGACCGGGCTGAGCAACTGGCGCAGGCGCTTATGGCCCGTGATCACGAGGTCTGGTGGGATCGCGAGCTTGCGATCGGCGACGCGTTCCGAAAAACCATCGAGAACGAGTTGAAGGCAAGCGAAGCCTCGATCGTCATCTGGACGCAGACTTCAATCGCCTCGCGCTGGGTGCTTGATGAAGCCGACAAGGCTGTCAGCGCAGAAAAGCTGCTGCCAATCACATTCGAAGCCGGCATCGAGGTGCCCATGGGCTTTGGCCAATTCCACGTTCTAGATTTCTCGAACTGGAACGGCGACGCCCGCGCACCGCAATTGGACGAACTCGACGCCAAGGTGAGCGAAATCCAGCACGGCAATTTCCGCAGCGCCATGCTCGAGATCGGTCGGCGCGCGGGGGAGAAGTCAGGCGGCAAGACTGCCGCGATGCTCCTTTCCAGCGTTGGCTCCAATATCGGCGGGCTGCCGGTTTTGCGGCTCTTCGGCGGCGCGGTGGCGACTGGCGCCGGGTTAGCTTTGCTGCAAACGCTGCTCGGCTGGCTGCTCGGCGGCGGCATCCTCGATTATCTGCTTCCGGCGCTGCTCTATATTTTTGCGATTCTGGTTCTGCGCATCGCCCACCAGCCAGTTGCGCTTCGGCTTGGCCGCGGACGCCGCTTCTTCGACGACGCGTTTGCGTTTTGGCTCATGTTCTGTCTGCTGGCAGCCACACTTTACCTCGCCGCACTCCGTCTATTCAGTGACGTACCCGCGCAGATTTTTGTCGAGGTCGTTCCAGGTTTTGCGCTCACCATGCTCGCCGCTATCGTTTTCGCGCGGCTGTTCTGGACAGCGCTTAGCTTCCTGATGCGAAAAGTCTGAACCGCCGGGCCGCGCTTAGCGTGCCACGACGTCCCGGTGCATAGGCGCGAGCACCGCTAGAAAGCGGTTCTGCATCGCGAACGGCACATCTTCCTCTTCCATCGCCGTCCGCAGATGGCGCACGAGCAAATTGAAGTCGCGCGTTTGCACGCCCATGTCCGCGTGAGACGTGGTCATGTCGCGCCCGGTGTAGGTGCAGCCGCCCCCCAGAAGGTAGCAGAAGTGCTCGTTCAGGGTTCGGCGCAAGCGCACCATGTCGAACGGCCGAAAAATAGGGCCGAGTTGTGGGTCCGCGAGCGCCAGATCGACGGTGCGATTGGCGATGCGCCGAATGCCGTCACGGCCGTTGAAAGCCGCAAGCACTTCAGGATCGCTGATCGGCTGCGCGCCAGCATTGGCGTCAGACTGCACGTATGGTGCGACGGGCTCCTCCTCCTGCGCCGATGCAACGGCGCTTAGGGACGTCAGAGCAATCGCGGCGCAGAGGGTCAAAGCGCGCATCACCATCTCAAAACCCAATCTGCAGAGACAAATACGCGCCGTTCTGATCATCGAAAGTCGCGATTGAGCCGAGTTCGACATAGCCAGCGACGAGGGTGAGATTGTCGGTGACGGCGTAGGCCGCGAACACATCGTAGCCGTCATCTTCGGCGGCAAATCCCAGATTATCTGGACGCGTTCTGTATTCCGCACCAACCAAGAGACGATCACTGAGCATATACGCGCCGGAGAGTTCAACCTGCGCCGTCCGATCGCCCTGTTGGTCGCCGCCGAACCCCAGAAGGCCAAACTGGTTAGCGTCAGTAGCGCGCACTGTGGCATTCAGCACGAGTGAGCGATCGAGAAGAATCTTGGTCGCGGAAACGTAGACGTCGAGCCCGCTATCGTCTTCGCCTCCAAGCGCGGATATCAACGCGCCGTGCTCTGCCTGCTTGTATTGCACGCCCACTGCGATTTGCGGCAGCCAACGATCTTGATCGTAAAGCGCATCCCCTATGAGACGCACTTTCACGCCAAAAATATCTTGTTCGAAGGTGAAGCCCTCACCAATCCCGAGCAACGTGCCGGTGGAGCCCGTGTCGAATTCTTGGTGCGCGTACGAAAGCTCAACGCGATCATAGAGACCGACCGCCATGCCATAAGCCGTGAAGTCGTAATCGGAAAGCGGTATGACGGTGTAAAATGCGGAAACGCCGACCCCATCCTCGGTCGCGTTGCCGCCGATCAGCGCCCACGTAGCTAGGCCCGCGCCAGTGCCGCCTTCAATACTGGTGACGCCGCGCGTGAGCGGCAGCTTGCCGCCCCACACCAGGTCCCGCGCTAGCGCTTCAGCGCCGACAGCCGTCGCCAAAACACAGACAGGGGCGGCGAGCAGAGCGTTCTTCATTATTCGGAAACTGCGTTTCACCGCTTAACGAAGCGTTTATTACAGTTCGAAGAATTCAAATTATACGCGAGCTTAAAGCCTTCGCCTTAACGTGCGCCGATGCGCGCCCTGCTGACCGCCCTTGCCGCCCTGCTGTTTGCTGGCGGCGCCGCTGCCGCCGACCTCACCGTCCGCGTAACGGACGCAAGCGGCGCTGCGGTCGAAAACGCGGTCGTGACATTCACACCTGCCGCAGGCGTCAGCGCACCAATCCGGTTCAGCTGGCCCTATCAGGTGGCGCAGCAGAACCTGCAATTCGATCCCTACATTCTGATCGTGCCGGTTGGCGCGACGGTGCGCTTTCCAAACCTCGATCGCGTCCGCCACCACGTCTACTCGTTCTCCGAAGGCAATCGGTTTGAACTTGAACTGTTCGGCCGCGACGAAACCCGTTCATACCGCTTCACCCAGGTCGGCGTCGCTGCAGTTGGCTGCAACATCCACGATCAGATGCAGGCTTACATCATCGTCGTTGACACGCCTCATGTGGGCCGCACCACCGCCAGCGGCGCGGTCGTAATCCCCGGCGCAGTCGGCGCCGGCACGCTCCGGGTCTGGCATCCAAATCTTCGCGCGCGCGGCGGCGCTGTAAGCCGCGCCACAACGCTGCCAGCCTCCGGCGCCGTACAAGAAACGTTTGCCGTGCAGTTGCGGGCTGGCGGTCATGGCCATTGATCGCCTGTTCACGCGCCTCAGCACCAAGCTGACAGTTCTCTATGCAGGCCTGTTCGGCCTGGCGCTCTTTGCTGTCGCGTTCACCGTCTACGCCGCCGTTTCCGAAAATGCCGCGCAAAGCGTACGGCGCGAGCTACAGGCGAACGGGGCCGTGTTCGACCGCGTCTGGGCCATGCGAGAACAGCAACTCCGTGACAGCGCCGGCATCTTGGCGCGCGACTTTGGCTTCCGCGACGCGGTCGCATCCATGGATCAGCCGACGATCACGTCAGCGCTCGATAATCTCCGCGAGCGTCTGCAAATTGATCGCGCTTTCATGATGAGCGCTGACGGCGAGCTGATCGGCCTTGACGCGGCTACCACCGCCGACGCTGATTTCCTTTGGAACGCGCTTGACACCGATGAAGGCGCCGCCGGCGTGCTGATGATTGAGGGGCGCCCGTTCCAAGCTGTGTCGGCGCCGATCCGCGCGCCCAATCTTATCGGCTGGCTCGTGTTCGCGGCCGAACTGAACCCTGAACATCTGAGCTCTCTGGAGGCGCTGGCGGCCATTCCGCTCGAAGCCAGCGTGTTCACCCGCGCGAACGGGCAGCCATGGCGCACGAACGACGAGACGCTTCAGCCCCGAGACCTTGACGCTGTCGCTCAACTCATTGAGCGCGCGCCTTCCGCAGGCGACACGCCGCAGCGCCTGCGTGTCCGAGAGAGCGCCGCCATCGCGCTCATCAAACCGCTCAGCACTTTTGGCGGCGAAGGCGCGTCCGTTCTGATGCTGCGCTATCCGCTCGCCCTGGCGATGGCGAGTTTTCGACCCCTGCTCGCTTCGATCATCATTATCGGCCTGATCAGCATGGCGCTTATCGTCGCCGGCAGTTGGGCGTTGGCGCGCGACATTACCCGTCCAATCGCGGCGCTAGATCTCGCTGCGCACGCGCTCGAACGGGGCGAACGCCCTGAAGTCGTCGTCAAAACAACCGACGAAATCGGGCGCCTGGCGCAGTCTTTCAACGTCATGTCCGGAGAGATCGCGAGCCGCGAGAAGCGCATTACCGAAATGGCGCTGCACGATTCCGACACAGGATTGCCGAACCGGCGCGCGCTCGAGGCAAGCATGGATACGGCCGGGCACGGGTTTGTGCTGGCGCTGACGATCGTGCGCTATCGATCCATTCGCGACGCCATCGGCTTTGCCTTGACGGTGCAACTCGTGCAGGCGCTTGGCCAGAAACTTAAGACCGAGCGCCCGGCATTGCCCTTCGGCCGCTTGGCCGCTGACACGCTCGCCGTGCTCTTACCAACCCAGGACAAAGCGACGGCGCTCGCACTCGCCGCTGACTTGCACGAAGCACTCGAAGGCCCGCTCACCGTCGGCGGCGTGCAGGTGGATGTGACGCTCAATGCAGGCGTTGCGCCTATTCCGTTGGCAACCGATCACACGGCTTTAGATCAAGCCCTGATCGCGGCCGAACAAGCGCGCGCTGCTCAACGCGACGTGGCGATGTTTGATGCCGTGGCTTACGGAGACCCGGCGCAGAATCTCTCGCTGATGAGCGAGATGATCGACGGCATCAATCGCGGCCATCTCGCCCTTCACTATCAGCCGAAGTTTGATCTCATCACTCAAACGGTGACCGGTGTTGAGGCGCTCGTCAGATGGGACCACCCCACGCGCGGCCGAATTTCGCCGGACTTCTTCGTCTCAATGGCCGAAGAGACCGGGCACATCGCAGAGCTAACGGAATGGACGCTGATTCAAGCCATCGGCGATCAGCGTCGCCTGCGCGCCGCCGGCTTTGAAATGATCGTCTCGGTGAATCTGTCGGGCCGCCTCGTCGGCGATTCTGCGTTCACCGATCTCGCTATCTCTCTGGTCGAAGACACCAACGCAGCGATCTGCCTGGAAATCACCGAGAC
>JAWXAM010000032.1:0-18926 GCA_034439495.1 Terricaulis sp.
CTCCAGGAAACGCCTCGTCCGCGATCTCGCGCTCCTGCGCCATGAACATCAGCGGCGCGTGGACGTTGAAGCCTTTGCCGGCAGCGGTCTTCAGCGTCATGCCCCGCTGAAACCGCCCTGATGAAATGCGGAAGAAGCCGACGCGGTCGCGGTGCTTCGGATCCATGTTCGCCTGAATCTTGAACACGAAGCCCGACACTTCATTGCGCCCGGGCTCGACCTCCGTCTGCGCTCCCTTCACCACGGCCTTCTGCGTACGCGGCGGCGGCGCATAGGCCCCCAATCCTGCCAGCAACTCCAGCACGCCGAAGCGCCGCAGCGCGGAGCCGAAATATACCGGCGTCAAATGTCCTTCGCGGAACGCCTGCAGATCGAACTTCGGCAACCCGTCGCGCGCGAGCTCCGCCGTTTCTTCCAACTCCGCGCGCACGTCGTCAGTAACGCCAAGCAAGAAATCGTTGCCACCGCGTTTTTGACGCTCTTCGTTTGCAAAACCCTGCTCGCCCGCTTCCAAGCGGCGGAACGGCACGAACTCATCTGTCATCAGATCGAGCATGCCGGCAAAACGCTGGCCCGACGCTGCGGGCCAATACATCGGCGCTGTATCCATCGCGAGCTTGGAGTGAATTTCGTCCAGCAGCGCAAACGGGTCCTGCGCTTCGCGGTCCATCTTGTTGATGAACGTCGTGATCGGGATGTCGCGCAAGCGGCAAACCTCGAACAACTTGAGCGTCTGCGGCTCGATGCCCTTGGCGGCGTCGAGCACCATGATCGCGGAGTCCGCGGCCGTTAGCGTGCGATAGGTATCCTCCGAGAAGTCTTCGTGACCCGGCGTATCCAGCAGGTTGAACACCATGCCGTCAT
Organism: Terricaulis sp.; assembly: GCA_034439495.1. GTDB lineage: Bacteria > Pseudomonadota > Alphaproteobacteria > Caulobacterales > Aquidulcibacteraceae > Vitreimonas. Next base: position 865 of record JAWXAM010000032.1, read on the forward strand.
GCTCGAACATCATCACCGAACTCGACACCGAGATGCCGCGCTCGCGCTCGATCTTCATCCAGTCGGACTTGGTGCGCCGCGCCTGCCCGCGTGCAGCCACCGCGCCGGCCAAGTGGATAGCGCCGCCGGCCAGAAGCAGGCTTTCCGTCAGCGTCGTTTTGCCGGCGTCAGGGTGCGAGATGATCGCGAACGTGCGGCGGCGGGCGGCCTCGGTGGCGGGGTCGGCGGACATAGCTCTACTTTCGTGAAGCGGCGCGTTTAAGCCCCCACCGCCCGGTCGGCAACCCGCCGAGGTCAGGCCCCGCCGGAATCCACCGGCTCATCCAGAAAATGCCGGCCCCATTTATCCTCGACCTCGATCACCCAGAGGTCGGGGTCCTTCTCCATCCGCTTGCGGATCGCCGCGTCCACCTCGGCCTCGTCGTCCCCAAGCGTCCCAGCCGAAAGATCGAGCCAGACCCGGTCGCCCTCGCCATTGCGCGCGGGCGCATAGAGCCGGGCCTTGCGGTTCATCGTCGCCACCTTCACCAGCACCGCCCCGGCGTCGGTGTCGCCCTTGCGGACCACGCCAGCGAAGGCCCCGCCGATCTGGGCGCGGCGGATCAGGGCGCTGGCCCAAAAATCCGTCTTTAACTCTTCCACCCGAGGGCCTCCATTCACCGGAACGCAACCCGGCTGTCTTAACCTCTTCAGCTCACATGCGCTCAGTTCTTATCGCCACCGCCCTGATCGGCGTTCTCACCGCCTCCGCGTCCGCCCAAACCGGGCCAAACGCGCGCGAAGCCTATGTCGAGCGCCGGGGCCTGATCGAAGCCGATACGCGCTGCCGCCTGCTCACCTCGACGATCCGCGACGCCCTGAACGTGTCCGTCGCACAAGCGCGCGGCTCGCTGCTCCGCGCCGGCTGGTCAAACGCACAGATGCGCGAACTCGACGGCGCTGTGGTCAACGCGGCCAGCCAGCGCGCGTGCAACGATGCGCGCACGGCGGCCTCTGTCACTTCCGTGTCTCGCACCGTGGCTCAGTGGGCCAATGCCGGCACGATGGAGTTTCCTGGTTGGGACCGCGCCTGGATCGCGCGCCGCACCAGCGAAGGCTGGCGCCTCAGCCAAAGTATCGACGCGCCCACCGCCGCCACCTTCGGTGTGCGCCAAATCGGCGAGACTCAACGTCTCACGCTCACCATCCCCGTCGCACGCGGCGAGACCGCGCCGCGCTCCGTTTCCATGATCATGCGTGACCCTGCGCGCGCACGCAGCGAGATCAGCCTCAATCAGCGCATCGCTAGCGGCCTTGAAGCCGGCCTGCCCTCGCCAGCGCAAGCACGCACGGTCCCTGCTGCGCGCAGCATCGAGCAATTGCCCAACGGCCGCAGCCAAGCCGTATTCACCTTCACGGATACAACCTTTCGCGATCTTCTCGCCTTAGATCCGCGCGAGAGCATCGAACTGCGCGTGCAAAACGGACGCGCCGCGCAAAGCTTGTTGGTTGAAGTAGGCGATATCGGCGCGGCGCGCGCCTTTCTCACTATTCGCCGCTAATCTGCGGCAAGAACGGGCAGCGTCACCCGCACCAGCGCGCCGCCGCCCGGCGCCTCGTGGAATGTCAACGCCCCGCCATGCAGCTCAGCCAGCGCGCGCACCAGCGATAGCCCAAGCCCTGTGCCTTCTGCACGCGCGCCGCCGGAGCCCCGCTCATAAGCCTGCCCCAACGTTTCGCGCTCATTTTCCGGAATGCCTGGCCCGTTATCGATCGTCTCCAGCACGAGTGCGCCGTCGCGCGCCTGCGCCGATACGATCACGCGCCCTTCTTCCGGCGTGAACTTGATCGCATTGCCCAACGTGTTGATCAGCATGCGCTTCAACGCTCGCGCGTCGGCGTTGACATTCAGCGCCTGCTCCGGCGTCACCATGCCGAGCGCAATGCGCTTCTTCTCGGCGCTGTCAGCTGAGAGGCGCACGACATCTTCGACCACAGCGCGCACATCAAACGTCTCGCGCTCCAGCTCAAATCGCCCCGCTTCAATTTTTGAGAGATCGAGCAGATCGTTCACCAACCCGAGCAGATGCGTACCGCTCTTTCGAATAAGCCCCGCGTACTCGACATAGCGCGCGCCCACTTCGCCGAAGATTTGGCGCTCGATCATCTCTGAGAAACCCAGGATGTGGTTCAGCGGCGTCCGCAATTCATGCGAAACCTCAGCAATGCGCTGGCCCATCTCCGTGTCGCGCGCAGCCGCAGGCGCCCGCTGAGAGATCGCCATCAGCCCCGCTGCGAAGGCAATCGACACGGCCGCCATCGCCTCAGCAAAGCCGCCCAGCACTCCCTTTGTTGCGAAGGCCGCAAACGCCGCCGCCGCCGCGAACCCCAGCGCCGCCGCTCCCCCGGCCTCGGGCGCCCAAGGCCGCCCCAAAGCCAAACACATCGCCGGCGCAATGATCAGCGACGCGGCCAGCGGCGAGGTCGCTCCGCCGGAACCTGCCGCCAGTCCCATCGTGGCAATCAACCAAACCAGAATGAAACTCACATCCACGGGCAGTTTGCCGAGATGAGGTAATAGGATGAACCCGGCCAGAGCCGGCGCCAGCGAAAGCGCCACAGCGCCCGCCAAATGCCGCGTTTCCGCGCCTGCTAACCAAGCCAGTGTCGCGGAAACCACGACCCCGGCCAGCCAAAGCCAGCACGCCAGCGCCAACAGCGCGCGTGGCGCTGCTTTTGCAGGGTTTGTTACTGCTGATTTCGTTGACACCGAAAGGCGGCCCGCGAGTAAAAGACTTCTTAACGCGCTCAGAGAGACGATGCCCGCTTCGAGTCGCTATCGGAAGCGGACTCAACCAGTCGGGATTTTTAGGGAGTAGAGCCGATGCGCAGTCTTGCTGCATGGACGACCACCGCAGCAGTCGCCCTTCTTGGAGGCGCGAATGCCCAGACGGTGGCTGAAGACGGCAATTTGCAAACCGCCATTACGGCCTATGCAGCCTACCAGAACGATGTGTCGGAGCTGCGCTCCACCGCACCGCGTGACGCGAACACACTAGAGACGGCGCTCGATCGCGTCGCCCGCCACAACCGCGATGAGTTGACACGCGGCTGGATCGCATACGGCGCGCAAACCGCAGCGCAATCGCCAGCCTTCGTGCAAGGCGTGCGCGACGCCGCTGCATATTACGGCCGCGACGCCGTGATCTGGGCTGTCACCGTTGACCCCGCTTACGCACGCAGCCTGCGCGGCGGCCAAGAAGCCACCCGCATGCTTCTGGAATCCGCGAACGCGGATTCGCAACGCATCATCAGCGTCGCGGATCGCTATCAAGAGCTTGCCTATTCGATCCAACGCCAGCGTTGGGCCAACGCCGTCGCGCCCGCCCAAGCCGCGCGCGTTCAGCGCATTCGCACACTCGGCCGCGAAGGCGCGCCAGATGATGCCGTGCCTTCGACCGTTTCTCCGCGTCTCACGGTAGCGACGCTTAGCGTCCAGCCCAGCGATCCGACCGCCTACGGCGGCCGCCGCTTCTGGGACGCCGTTCGCGGCGGCGATCAAGTCGTGGAAGTCGCCGCCACGGCAGCGCCCGCGCAGCGCGCTAACGTGACCCGCGCCGAAGCGCTCGACCGCATGTCGGCCGTCGCCGCGCTCCAAGCGCTTGACGCCGTTGAAGCCAACCAAAGCGCCGTCAGCCGTCTGATCAGCGATCCGCGCTCGCGCGATTGCATCGAGATGGCCCAGCTGCAGCTCTATCAATGCATGTCCGCCGCGCGCTTCCGTTATGAGAACGCGTTCTGCCTCGGCCAGCACGGCCTCCGCGACATCGGCACTTGCATCGGCGCCGTCGGCCAAGCCGACACCGCCGCCATGACGCCGCTGCCGACAGCCGGCCGCGCGGGTCGCGACTAAGCGTAGCCTTGCCCCGAGCCGCGCGAAGGCGCATCTCGGGGCCATGGCGACGATCGACGCAACCATCACAGAACTTGCAGACGAATTTGCGCTCCTCCCAGACTGGGAGGAGCGCATTTCGTATGTGATCGAGCTCGCACGCGCGCTTGAGCCGCTTGCCGATGAACATCGCACCGAAGCCAATCGCGTGCGCGGCTGCACCAGCCAGGTTTGGCTAGTCTCAGAACGCCGCCAAGAAGCGCCGGAACAGCTCTATTTCCGCGGTGATTCAGATGCGCACCTCGTGCGCGGCGAAGTGGCGATGCTGCTCCGCATCTTCTCCGGTCGGACGCCCCAGGAGATTCTCTCCGTCGATCCCCGCAACGTGTTCGAGCGCCTCGGCCTGAAAGAGGCGCTCACCGCACAGCGCTCGAACGGCCTCTTCTCCATGATGAAGCGCATCCAGGACGAAGCCCGCGCCGCGCTCTAGCGCGCAAACGCCTGCGCCAACTGCGCTAGCCCCAGCTTGAGCGCCAGCTTCGCCGAACGCGACGGCCAACCTTCCCCGCGCTCAATCGCTTCGAGGCCGTCCTCATTCAGGCACACGCGCTCAACGATCCGGCGCAGCGGCGGCGCCAGCGCATTTAGCGCATCGGCAACCCGCCGCGCCCTATCGCAGCGCGCCGCCATCGCGCGCTCCTGAGCGTTGCTAGCGCCGCGCGACGAGCCAATTGGCGGCGCGCTCCAATCAGATCCACGCGTCAGGCCCGCTTGGCTCGCCTCCCAATCGTTGCGCAGCATTTGCGCCGCCAGCAACTCGGAAGCACTCAGCCACGATGCCCCATCAACGCCAGGCAAAGCCGCGAGCTTGCGCAACACGTTGCTGCGCGCGACGCCGCGCACCGTCCGCTCGCTTTTGTCAGCGTCCACGACCACGCGCGCTTCGAGTTCAACATGCTGCGCCAAAAACGGCGCCTCGCCGACGTCGTCGTCTTCACGGCGCAAACGTGCGCGCCCTGCGTCGCTGAGTACGAACGCGTCTTTACCGCGCGCGACGATCACCCCATCGGCCTCCAACTGCCTCACCGAAACAGCGAGCAATCGCGCAGTGGGCCTGCGTCTGCGATCACCGCCCGTGAAGACGCCGTAGCCGATGCCGTCACGATCCCGCGCCAGCACCGCCCCATGCGCAGCCAGCCGCAGCACCACGCGTTCCTCGACACGCGCGCTCATTGCGCCAACTCGCGCGGCGCACCGGGCGCCGGCGCTTTGCGCAGCATCGCTTCGAGCGCGCTGATCCAAAGATCGAACTGCATCTCCTCGCGGCGATCCTCGATCGCGTGGCACGCATGCGCCACAGTCGAACGGTCGCGCTCGAACGCCATTGCGACGCGCGCCAAGCTCAGCTCGAAGCCGACATGACAAAGATACATGGCCACTTGCCGCGCGAACGCCGCGGCGGTCGAGCCGCGCCGCCGGTCCAGAATTTCCGATTCCGATATGCCTAAACCGTATGCCGCGACACCCGCCGCCAGCTGCGCGGCGGCCGCATCTGCGGCGCGCCGTTCGCTCAAATCCATCTCAACCTCCAAACGTCTAATCCAAAGAGAGGATAAAGCCGTTCTTCAGGTGTGGGATAGATTTTGTCCTATTTCTAGGTTTTTTTTCCTAGACCCATTCGTTTGGCCAGGTTCGAACGCTCTTTCGCGTAGTTCGGCGCCACCATCGGGTAATCGTGCGGGAGACCCCATTTGGTCCGATATTCGTCCGGGCTCATCGCATAACGGGTGCGCAGATGGCGCTTCAAGGATTTGAATTTCTTGCCGTCTTCCAGGCAGATAATGAAATCCGGAGTGACTGACTTCTTCACTGAGACAGCTGGCTCAAGCGCCGGCTCCGCCGGTCTGGGCGCGCCGGACACCTCAAGCAAAGCGGCGTGGACCGTCCGAATGAGACCGGGAATGTCCTGGGGCGCGACTTCATTGGCGGAAACGAAAGCCGAAACGATATCGGCCGCCATCCCTACCAAGTCCTGCTGCCGCTCCATTTGCACTACTCATCCGGCCTAATACTATTGGCGCGAACTATAGATGGAATGAGCAATTCTGGAAAGGCCAAAACCAAGCATAAGAGCCTCTTTTCCTGAGGAGGATTTCGCGCAAAGCCGTGATTACTAAACCTATACCTGCGCCACGGGCCGCTAGATGAAGAGCAGGATGATCATCAGGAATGACCCGATCGAGATGAACTGGACGACGTTTGCCGCCCGCGCCGGCGCGAATGGCCGATCGCAGAGCTGCGCCAGCGCCGCGATAAGGCGCCCAACCGCATGTCCACTTTGCGTCGCAGCCGCCTGCCACGCGCCGTAAACGCGAAGCAAAAGCACGCCGGCCCACCGCCCCGCGAGCGCAAACGGCCCGCGATAGAGCGCATCAATATCGAGCGTGCGGATAGAGGAGGCCTTTGGCGCCGCGCCGACGGCATGCAGCGCCAAGAAGATGAGGCCCGCGACCCCGAGCAGTTCAAACTGCGGCGCCAACCGATCGATCGCGAACGGCTGAAACACCAGAGCAGTCGGCATAAGATTATACAGCCATCCCGGCGCGAGGCCGATGCTGAGGCACAAGAACGTCGCGAGCCCTGCGCCCAGCAGCATCGGAAACGGCGCCTCACTGAACGGCACGGGCGCCGATGCGCGGTAAGCCGCAAGCGCCGGTCGCAACACCAACGACACCAGCAGCACAGCCGGCAGCGCAGCAATGCAAAGCCACAGCCAGCGTAGCTCCCACTGCGCCACCGATTCCAACGCCACCGTCTGCGTTGCATAAAGCGCAAAGCCTGGAACGCCGGCAACCGCCAACCCTGCCGCAACCATCAGCAGCGACGGGATCGGCATCGCACGTGAGAGACCATCTAGAGCGGCCGCGTCGACACTGCCGCGCCGCTCCAGAACAGCGCCAAGCACCATTTGCAGCGCGACGAACGCAAGCAACGCCGCGAACGCGTGCCCTTCTGCCGCCGCCATCGCCAGCGGCGAACCGACGCCGACCAGCGCGACACAGACGCCTGTCTGCGCCGTCAACCCGTAAGCGGCGGCGCGGCGCAGATCGGTCTCAGAGGCGGCGTAAAGTGCGCCAATCAAAATCATCGCAGCGCCAATCGGCACGAGCAGCGGCTCAGCCGGAAACAAGCGCGCCAGCGCGTACACGCCAAGCATCGTCGTGAAGGCTGACAACGCAGCGCCCCCAACCGGCGATGCATGCGATACGGCATCCTTCAGCCACACGTGAGCAAACGGCGCGCCCACGCGGATCATCAGCGCCGCGAAAATACAACCGCCCGAAATCGTGGCCACGTCGAGCCGGCCAATTTCAACGCTGGCGGCGCCGGCTGTCAGATGCAGCGCAACGCCCACGAGGAAGAGCAAACCCTCAAGCCCGTGCCAAATCAGCAAACGCACGCCGGCGCGATTGGCATTTTCAATCGGCGAGGCGAACACAGTCCAAGACGCAGCAAGACCAGCAAGCGCGGCCGTAGCCACGAAGATAATGAGATCGCCCACAAACAACGCCGACACCGAACCGCCGACCAACATCAGGATCGCCGCGTCCTCGTACCGGTTTCGCCGCGCGCCGGAATAAATCGAGAGCGCGATCAGCGCGATAAGCAGCGCGATGCCGAAGATGCGGTTCAGTGCATCCAGATTGAGCAGCACGACCGGCAGCCCCATCTGCGCAATCGCACTGGCCGCGCCGAACTGGTAGTCGAGCAAAAACCACATCGCCGCCAGCGCCGCGAGCGCCATGACTGGCGCCCGCGCAACGCGCGGCGCTGCAAGCACCGCAAGGCCGGCCAAGATCGGGATGAAGCCGGGATTAAGAGGGATTTCCATCGCTTCCCTCCTTCCCACGCGCGCCAAACAAGAACTGGGCAAGCCGCGCGGCGATCACCGCAAACAGCGCCGCGCCAAAGCCAATCGCCGCGGCCGCGCCAGGCTGCGCGCCCACCCAGAAGCCGCCAGGGCCGCGCGACATGAAGTCAAACGCGACACCCGCCGCCGCTGCAGTGAAGCACAGCAGAATGGCCAAGCCGGCGATACCGCCGCGCGGAGGGGGCGCTCTGCTCATGGCGCGCTGTTCCAGATCGGCGACAAGAACCGTGCGAGCGAGTCCGCCAACACCAGCAACGAGAGCGTCGCTGCCGCACCGAGAATAACCGGCGCTGCGAGCAAGATGGACGCGCCATCCGGTCGTTTGAACGCGTCCGTTGGCGCTTTACCCGAGAGCGCGCTCGCCGCCAGCGGGCCAAGATGTGCAAACGTGAGCACCGCTGCAACGCCAACCAATGCCGCCGCCCACATCAGGCCGCCGGCCGGCGCACCCAATGCGGTGATCAACCAAAGCTTCGCCCAAGCGCCTGAGAACGGCGGCATCCCGATCATGCTGGCTGACGCGAGCGCAAAGCCGGCGAATGTCCACGGCATCACGCGGCCAAGCCCGACATAATCCTCAACGTTGCGCCGCGTCGTGATCGCAGCGCTGGTGCCCACCGCCATCGAGAGCGTCGTCGCCGCGCACGCCAACGCCACGATCTGCAGCGCCGCTGCGAACAGTCCCATCGGCAACGCCACCAGCGCGCCCATGACCACCGCCAACGATTGCGCCATACACGAGTACGCAAGGCGCTCGCGCAAATCGCGCCGCGACAGCGCGATCAACGCAGCCACGCACATGCCGACGCCCGCCAAGCCGATTAGCGCGAGCGAAGCCAGACGCGCTTCTATCAGCGCTGGTCCGAACACGAACGCGGCGACCTTGATCACGCCGATGCCGCCAGCAGGAATGATCGCGAGTCCCTGAATTGTAACCAGCGCAGGGTCCGGCGCCTTGCTCGACTCCGGCAGCCAACGGTGCAGCGGCGGCATCGCCGCCATCGCCAGCCCCAACACGAACAGCACCAGCAAGATGTTCGCGGTCGGGATATCCACTTTACCCGCAAGCATGCCGCCTGGTTGAAAATCCAACGCGCCCGCGATCGCGTATGTCCAAATCATCGCCGGCAGGAACAAGCCCATCGACGCCGTAAGCAGAGTCGCCAGGAATGTGCGCCCCGCGCGGCGCGCCTCTTCATCGCCGCGGTGCGCGACGAGCGGAAACACCGCTAGCGTCAGCGCTTGGTAAGCCACGAAGAACGTGAACAGGTTGGCCGAGAACGCGACAGCCATTGTCGCCGCCGCAGCGAGCGCGATAAACGCCATCAACCGCGCCGGCGCTTTCTCCTGCGTCGCGCGCACCATCCCCGCCGCATGCACCGCGTGCAGCACGCCAAGTCCGCTCAGCGCCGCCGCCGCCAACGCGCCAAGCGGCTCAACAACAAACGCCAACCCCACATTCGGCAAAGGCTGCGCTAACACCAGACGCACGCTCTCCTGCTCGGCTGCTGCGCCCACCAAGCGCAGCGCGCACAGCGCGGTGATCAAAGCGCCGACGATGTGAACCACATCGCGCAGGCCAGGCGGCCGCTGCAGCGCCAGCACCAGCAGCGCTTGCAGAACCGGCGTCGCCAGCACGCCGAGGAGTGCGAGTTCTGCGCTCATGGCAAGCCGCCCAACATAAGCGCGCCAGCAGAGTCAGCCGCGGTCAGCAGCGGCGCCGGCGACACACCGAACGCGATCGCCACGATTGATGCAGCAAGCATCGGCGCCAACGCCCATCGCCACGCATCGTTAGGACCGTGGAAGAGATCGCCCGCTCGCCGGAAATAGAGCCGTTCGATCAGGCGCCCGCCGTAGAATACACCGGCCAGCGAGGCAAAAATCACAGCGCCCGCCGCCCACCACCAACCAGCGCCGACGCCGGCTTCGACCAGTCGCCAACGCCCCAAGAATCCAAGCGTCAACGGCGCGCCCATCAAGCTGATTGCCCCGGTCATGATCGCCGCGCCCGCCAGCGGCGCGCGCCGGCCCAATCCGTCGAGGTGCTCAAGCGATTGCACGCCCCCAGCCGCTGCGCCGCCGAACAAGGCCAACGCCGCAGCCGCCAGCGCCGTGAGTTGCACCAGCGCCGCCGCGAATCCCGCCGGCGATCCCAACGCTACGCAGAGCAATATGCCGCCCGCTTGCGCCGCGCCCGCATACGCCGCGAGCCGCGTCAAATTATGCGCGCCCACCGCCTGCACCGAGCCAATGACGACACTCGCGCCACCCAGCACCGCAAGCGCAATCGAAACGCCCTCACCGATGGTGGGCGATGTCGCGACGTAGCCAGCCAGGCGAACGATCACAGCGAGTGCGCCGATCACCCCAACCGTACCAAGAACCAGCGCCGCCGGCCCGCCAGGGCGCGTGAACGCCCCGCCCATCCAATCGTGCAGCGGCGCAACGCCCGCCTTCAGCGCAACCCCCAGCAGCATCAAGCCTGCGCCGAGCGCCGCAGCGTCGGCGCTTTCGATATGAGCAGTCGCGATAGCCGAAAGCTCAAGCGTGCCAACGCTGCGATAGAAGATGCCTACGCCGCACAAAAACAGCGCCGATCCTACCCCGCCCGCGCCCAGCATGCGCAACGCGCCGCCCAGCGCAGTCCGCCCGGCGCTGAAAGCCAACAACGCGACTGACGCCAGCCACGCCGTCTCGATCGCCACGAACACGCCAGCCAAATCGCGCGCCGCAAGCGCACCCAGCCAGCCGAACAATTGACAAAGGACCAGCGCCATCGCGAGCGGCCAGGTACGTCGCTCGATGTCGCTCAACACTGCGCCGGAGGCCGCTAGCGCCAACGCAGCGACGGCGGCGATCAACGGCGACGCAAAAAGCCCGATCCCATCCGCAAGCAGCGGTACACCTTCTGCGACGCTCCAAAGCGGCGCCGCCGCGATCAGCACCCGCACGGATGTGTCGGCAGTGACGAACGCGCAGAGCAAGGCGGCGAGTGTAGCAAGCCCCCAACTCAGCCGCGGCGGGCACAACATCGCCAGCGCCGCGCCTACGATCGCGATAATCAGCGGCAGCAAAGCCGCATGCGTGCGCATGAGATCCAATGCAGCGGTCACGGCGCGCGCCCCGGCATGTCATCTTGCCGGTCTGCCTGATCCGTTTCCGGCGCTTCGATCGCGCCGTAATCCTCTTGCAGACGAACCGTCACGGCAGCGCCGATCGCAAGCTGCACGAACACTGCGCACGCAGCAGCAATCAGCAACGCGTTGGGCGCACCCAGCGCCGCAAGCCCCAAGATCGCGCCGAGCATCGACAGCGCAATGCCGGCGAGCCTCTTGATCGCGTTGTTCGACGCCCACGCCGCCACTGCGCCGCACATCAGCAAGACCAGCGCCGCTGCGAAGATCGCTCGGGTGAGAAGGATTTCCGGCCCCATCACCAATCCGCATCACGCAGCATTGGCGCGCGGCCAAATAGCACGATCACGATCAACGCCGCAGCGCTCGCTGTCGCAGCAAATAATCCAGCCTCGATCGCGACTTGAGAAAACCGCCAGCCCGGCAGTCCCGCCCCACACGCAGCGCCAATAATCCCCAACGCCAAGCACAGGCGCGCGGCGAGCGGCGGAAACGCAGCGCGCGAGGCGGCCGCGCCGAAGATCAAGCCATGCACCACAAACGCCAACGCAAACATCAGCCCCGCGATGAAGCCGACGCCTTCGCCCGGCGCGCGCGCCACCACCAGCGTCAGCGCGAAAAGCGCTATCAACGGCGCGTAAAGGCGCGCCGCATTGCTGAGGACGATTTGCGCACCTGGCTTCACGTGTCACGCTCCTGCCGTGCGTGCAGCGCGCCGCGCTCGCTGTATCCCAACACGCCAACGCAACCTGCGCCGGCGACGAGCAAAAGCGGCGTGAGCCAGAATCCAATTGCATCCGGCGCCGATTGCACGCGCGGAAGCGCTGAACCCAGATCCGGCGCGGCGAACACGATCGCTCCACCCGCAAGCGCCGCCGCGAGCAAACTTAACCACGGCGCCCCTGCGCCGAATGATTTTGCAGAGCGCGCGCTAAGCAGCACCGCAGCGAGAAGCAGCACCGGCCCCCAAGCTGCGACCACGATCGTCGTCACGAGAGCCGCATCGCCGGCGCCGAGCGCCAGCAGAGCGGCCGCCGCCATCGCGCCCGCCGCCGCCAAGCACAAACACAGAGCAAGCAACGACCGCGCCGTCAGCGCCGCGAACGCCGCTGCGATCGTCGCTACGATGAGCAGCAGGGCGAATGTTTGCGAGACGAGCCCGATCATGGATCATCGCCCTGTGCATGCGCGCCCGGACGCGGCGCCTTGTAGCGGCCTGACAGTGGTGAGAGCCCACCCGCATGCGCAGCGCTTGCAAGCGCGTGAGACAGGATTGGCCCCGCGGCCACCACCAAACCGGCAAGCAACAGCAAACGCACAGCGATGGCGAAATCCGGCGCCATCAGCGCGAGCCCTGCCAACACCAGCGCGGCCCCCGGCGCATCCGCAACGCTCGCGCCATGCAGGCGCGTGTAAAAATCGGGAAAGCGCAGGATGCCCAGCGTGCCGCCGAAAATCGCAACAAGTCCCGCCACCGCGACCAGCGCACCGAGACCCGTGCGCAGCAGAGTCAGCACATCCATCAGATGTCCTCCTGCGGGCGTGAAAGCGGCGCTTGGAATGTCCGCGTGCGAAACACTTTCGTTATCGCCAGCACCAGCACGATTGCCGTCAGCACCACAGCGATCGCCGCATCGAGCCAGTCGCTCTGTCCCGCTGCAACCGCCAGTGCGGCGCAAATCAAAGCCGCGCGCACCATGACAGTTTTGGCCGCCAGCGCGCGATCGTGCAAAGTTGGCCCCGAGAACAGCCGCAGCAGCGCCAACAACCCCGACACCGCCACAGCCACACCGATCAGCAACGCGGTCATGAACGCGGCTCCTGAGCGCCAGCGACGCGCTCAAGCCGCCCGAGATCGGCAGCGTCGACGTCATCTTCATTCAACACGTGCACGAGAAATCCCTCGGCGTCGGTTTCAACCACCGCCATGCCCGGCGCGGCGCTCAGCAAATCCGCAAATGCGGCGCGTTCGTCGCCGCGGCCCCGCGTCCTGATGCGCACCAAAGCGGGTTTCAATGTGACATCCGCGGCCAACGCTGAACGGATCGTCGCCGTCGCGCCCGCAAGCACCGATCCAAGACGCGAGACAACACCATAGAGCGCACGCGGGCTGCGCGCGAATGCGCCGGAGACGCCGCCCAAGCGTGTTGCCAGCACCACACAAATCAGCGCCGCGATCGCGGCGACAACCGCATCCTGCACGCTGGTAAGGCGCTGCGTTGTGAGCAACCACAAAGCGATAAATCCGCACAGCATCGCTGCGGCGTGAAGCATAGATCAGCCTCCCCGCGCCGCCGGCGCGCGCGCTTGTGAGGCTTAGACCTGCAGCGGCGGATTCGCCAGCCGAGGCAGGCGCCGTCCTAGCTGTTGCGGTTGAACAACAACGTGGCGTTCCGCCGCGCCAATGCCATATCGGTGTCGCCGTCGTTGAACGTGGCGCGCTCAATATTGGCGGCGTCAGCGGTGAACGACCAATTCCAATAGCGGAGCACAGTTTGCGCTTTCGCCGTCGCTAATGTGTCAAACACGTAAGCTGCGCGGCCGAGCGGGTTATTGGTTGAGTCCGGATCACCGTTCGGTCGCCGCAGCGCTTTCCACAGGCCAATCATCAATGGCCGCTTTAATCCGACGGCTTTGCAAAATACGCCAATCGCTTCGCCGGCGGGATCAGCAAAGATCTGTGACGCCGTTGTCGGCTTTACGCCTGCGAGGTGCGCGATCTCGTGGATAAGTCCGCGATCGAGCCCGTGTTCAGCGGCGGCGAGCGCGCCTTCAAGCGAACCATAGGGGCTTTGCGCCGCCGCAGCGCGATTACGTTGCCGGCGTTCGATCACTTGCAAGGTCTTACGCGTGTCCGCATCAGCCCAGCCCTCGGCCGCGGCCAACTTGAACACATCGCCCAGTTCCTGGATCAGCACATTTCGGTCGACTGCGAAACGACGCAGAATTTGCAGCCGCGCTTCAAACCCAGCCCACCAGAACAGCACCAGCGCCTGCGTCGGGCGAATTTCGTTACGCGCAACCAACAATGCCGGAAGCGACGCAGCTTGCCGCGATCGCGCCACGACAAGATCGACCCCCTGGGTCGAGAGACGCGCGCCTTGGTTCCTCAACACCGCCTCGATTGAGGTTGTGTCCCCTGTCTGGATCAAAGCGTCGGTGACAGATTCTGTCAGATGCCGCCTGCGCGAGATCGCAAGCCAATGCGCCGCCATCCCGGCGCGAATAGTGGCGACCAGATCGGAATCATCGAAACCGGCGCCGTTTTCGAGGAGCGGCAACGCCACACTGATTTCGTCCCGCGCGAGGTAGCGCAATAAGGCCTTCGGCGCGTCCGTGACACGGGCGAGGCCCAGCGCACAGCGCTGCCGCAGCTCGACGTTGCTGGTCCGCAACAAGCCCACCAGAATATCGGCCGCAAGCTGGCGCTCATAGACCGGCAGACGGCTCTCCGGCCACGACACAATCTCGCAGAGCCGCCCCACCAGCGCCACGCGGGCCTTCGGCGCGTGCGGCACGCTCAGTTCAAGCGGCGCAAGTGGGTCCGCAACGTCCGGACGAGGTTGATTCGTAGGCGCCATATCGCCGAAGGTCACCACGCGCCGCGTTAAGCTCCCGTCAACGGGAATGTAGCTGAACCTCGGCGGTCAGAAGCGGGGGCGGATGGACACGGAACAGAAATCCGAAACACGCAGGCCGTTTGGCGGCATTTCCGAGCTCAGCCTCTATTACGTGCTGGTCGCGCTCTACTTCTTCGCCTTCGGCATGCAATTTGTGCTGTTTCCGTCTTTGGTGGCGTTCTTTCTGAGCGCCACGCCAGCCGGCGTGGGCCTGGCGCAGTCGGCGCTGTCAGCGCCGATGTTCTGCCTCTTGCTGTTCGGCGGCCTACTCGCCGAGCGCGCGCGCGCCGGCCCGACCTTGGCCAAGCTCTACCTCATCTTCGCGTTCGCCTCGATCGCGCTCTGCGCCATTGTTGCGGCCGGGCTGCTGACCTACGAAATCTTGATCGGCTACGCGATGCTGGTCGGCGCGTGCGCAGCGTTCTCGATGCCCGTGCGTGACGCAGCGCTGAACGGCGTTGTGCTGCGTGAAACGGCACGCGGCCGCTACACCTCGCTCGCCACCGCCGCTGCCGCCACCACGGCCGTACAAATCGGCGCGCAGATCGCAGGCATCCTCGTCGCCCGCTACGCCGGCTCAACCCCAGCGCCATTCCTTGCACTGCAAGCGATCATCTTGAGCCTTGGCGCCGCAATCGCGCTTGGCCTTATGGACTCAAAGCCGCACGGCCATGAGCGCACCATCAAAGGCGCTCTGCGCGACGTATGCGACGGGCTCTCCTACGCGTTCCGCAACCCGATCATGTCGCCCATGCTGATTTCCGCCGCTTATGTCGGCGTGTTCGTCGTCGGTTCGTTTCAGGTGCTGTTCCCGCTGATCGTGCGCGAATATTACGGCGCCGATCAGGACGTGCAGGCGAGCCAGCTCGGCACCCTGTTCGCCTGCTTCTGGTGCGCGTCTTTTATCTCCGCGGTCGCACTCAGCCGCATGAAACCGCTTCAGCGTCCGGGCCGCGCGTTGATCGCTTCGCACATCATCAGCGCCGCGATGCTGTTCACCTTCGCAGTCGACAAACCTTACATCGCCTTCCTGGCGATCGTCTCGGTGTGGGGGTTAGCGGCCGGCGTCGCCATCTCAATGAGCCGCACGATTACGCAGGGCGCGGCGGAGCCTGGCTATCTCGGCCGCGTGCTCGCCGTTTATTCGATGGGATTTATGGGCGGCGCGCCGATTGGTTCGGCGATCGTCGGCTTTGCCGCCAGCGAGTGGGGCCCACGCACTGCAGCGCTAATCCCCGCGGGGGGATTAGCGCTGGCTGCGATTGCTTTAGCTATATTCACGCCGCTCTGGCGCTATGCGGCAGAGAGCGTCGCGCCGGAGCTTACCGGTCCGGACGCGTAACCACGCCGCCACGTTCGCGACGACCGGAGCCGCTTGATTCACGGGCGTTGAACTCGGTGACTTCGGCATCCCAAGTCGTCGCCAGCGTGCGGCGCTCTTGCTCAGCCGCGTTGAAAGCTTGCGACATCGCGTTGATGTCAGCTTGGCACGTCACCAACTTCGCCCGGCGCGCTTCATTCCAGGCCTGCACGCGGGTGTTCGCGGCCTCGATCTCAGCACGCGACGCGGTCGCGCCGTCAGGCAGTGTCGGGGCGGCGTCGAAGCCGCTGCAATTGGCGGTCATGGTGGCTTGAGCCAGTGCCGGCGACGCCATCAACATAAAAGCGGCCGCCGCAGCGCCGATCAGAACCTTCATGGTACGTCTTCTCCTAGATTTTCCGGTCGCCGGATGTAGCCCTCTCGACCGGGATTTGCGAGCCAAAGACGGCTAAAATGCGATGACCCGCCGCCTCATTCCCCTCATTGCAGGCGGAACGGGATCACCATTCGGTGACGGCCCTCCACCACCACGCCATCGCGGGTCGCGGGAACCATTTGATAGTCTTCCGAGATGCGCAGCGCCGCGTCGCCGAAGCCCCAACGCGCTGGCGTCTCCGAGACGACGACGCAGGCGAGCCGCCCAGCCGTACTCACCGCGCAATTCAACGTCACGCTGCCCTGAATGCCCCGCTCCAGCGCTCGGCTCGGATAATAACGCGCCAGGTCGCGCGGCACGCGCACCCAGCGCGGATCCGCGATATTGGGCGGCCCGCTGCCCTCGCTGCCACCGCCCGACGCCAAGGTGGTCGTTGGAATGAGCGGCAGATTTTCATCAAGCGGCGCGACCTGGATCTCGCCTTCGTTCGTCACCGTGGGAGGCGGCGCGGCTTCGCGTATTTTGGGCGGATCAACCGGCTTAGGCGGCTCCACAAAGCCCGTGACCACGTCAGAGATGAAATCGCCTGCGCCTTGCTGAACGAATGTCATCGTCAGCGCGCCAAGCATCGTCAGACCAACAACAAACGCGGACGCCACGAACGACGTCGCGCGCACTCCAATCGCATGCGCCATGATGCGCCTCCCATGCATGCATCGATCTCAACGCCGATGCTTGAGGAGAGCGTGCGCGCGCCTTGCAACAGCGGCAATTCACACGCGCGCGATCATCATCACGCTTGCGCGAGAAGTGTTTACGCCTCCTCGTCCGCCGCTTGCGCAAACACGCCGACCTTCTCAAAGCCCGCGCTTTTCAACTCATCCAGCACCGCAACGACGGCGCCGTAAGCGATGCCTTGATCGGCAGCGCGCACATAGACGCGCGCCTCCGCGAACACATCCGCTTCATTCAGAACGGGATCAACGGCGAGCGATTGCGCCAACACAACGCCCGGCAGTTCAGCAAGGCCGAGTTCGCGATCACCGATAAAGATCGCGTAGCCGCCCGGCGCCGCGCGCAGATCGACAATCATGGGCGGGATCGTCACGGGGATCAGCGTTCCGCGCACGGGCAATTCGAGTTGCAGATCCACGGTCGGCTTCGGCGCCGTCACCATGAAGATCACCAGCAACACCAGCAGCACATCGATGAACGGAATGACGTTCGGTTCGACACTCGGTTCGAACTGCGCGCTGCGGCGCGCGGATACAGCTATCGCCATGTTCGCCTCCCTCGCCGACACAAGCCGGCCATGCAGAGAGGCTGCGCCCGAAGCAGCGCACGCGCCTATTCACGCTCGCTTGAGCGCGATCACGCCTGCGCGAACAGCCACACATAAACGAAAAGCCGCGGGATGCTTTCGCAGCCCGCGGCTTCAAGTCATTTAGTTCTAACCGTTAGCCGGCGACGTTGAACCGGATCGGCACGTTGACACGGCCGCCCGAAGTCGCAGCGCCGTCACGCGTGGCAGGCGCCATGCGGAAGGAGCGTGAGATCTGCAGCGCTGCAGCGCCGAAACCCCAGCCTTGCGGGTCTTCCGAGGTGACCGTGCACGCGATGCGGCCGTCGGCGGCGACGATGCAGGCGAGGTTCACACGACCTTCCTGTCCGCGCTCGAGAGCGCGTTCGGGATAGTAACGTGCGAAGTCGCGAGCGTTCGGACGTTCCAACCAAGTCGGGTTGGTGATGACCGAAGGCGTCGGCGGCGCCGACGGCCGCATCGCGTGCACGGTCACCTCGGAAGAC
>JAWXAM010000033.1:0-8042 GCA_034439495.1 Terricaulis sp.
ACCATTTTGTCGACTTCTTCCGCCATCGAGGAGGTGACGGCTGAGTTGCCGATATTGGCGTTGATCTTGGTGAGGAAGTTGCGGCCGATGATCATCGGCTCGAGTTCGGCGTGATTGATGTTGGCCGGAATGATTGCGCGGCCGCGGGCGATTTCGGAGCGCACGAATTCGGGCGTGACGAAATCGGGGATGGAGGCGCCGAAGTCTTCGCCGTCGCGGATGCCGAGCACTTCGCGGCGCATGTTTTCGCGGATGGCGACGAATTCCATTTCCGGCGTGATGATGCCGCGGCGCGCGTATTCGAGCTGCGTGACGCAGGCATCGCCTTTGGCGCGCAGGACTTTGTGCTTCACCGGGAAGGCGGGGGTGAGTTTTTCCGGCGAGACGTTGCCGTTGTCGACGTCCTGCACCGGGCGGCCGTCGATCTCTTCGACGTCGCCGCGCGCCAGCACCCATTGCGCGCGCGGGCGGGCGAGGCCGGCATCGATGTCGATGGCAGCGTTCGCGTCGGTGTAGGGGCCGGACGGATCGTAGATGGTGAGCGGCGGCTCGTTCGCGCTCGGATGCAGCGCCACTTCGCGGAACGGCACGCGGATGTCGGGATGCGCGCAGCCGCTGGCGTAGACTTTGCGCGAGCCGATGAGCGGGCCAGTGGTGACCGCAGGCGTAAACGCGGTTTGGTTTTCGGGCTTATTCATAAAGCGCTCCTCCCTCCGCCGGTGCTAACCGGTTCAGGTTCGACGGGTCAGAGCGGGATGCTCAATCTCAGCCGCGTAAAGCGGCCCCCCGGGATATGCGGCGGGTGTAGGCGCGTGGGCGGCTCGCTTCAAGCGAAGATGATCTCGACAGCCGCGCCGACGCATCACAAGTTCGGGCGATGGCGGGGAAGTTCCTGAAGTGGGGCGCTATGGCGCTAGGCGGTGTCGCGCTGGCGGCGCTGTTGTTTGTCGGCTGGGTCTATGCGGCGAGCGAGATGCATTTGCGCTCGTTTGCGTCGCCGCCGGCGTTTGCGGGCGAGATCGCGAGCGATGCGGCGACGTTGGCGCGCGGCGAGCATCTGGCGGCAACGCGCGGCTGCGGCGGCTGTCACGGCGCGCAGTTTGAGGGCGCGCCGATGTGGGGGATGGTGGTGACGCCGAACCTCGCTTCGTATGCGCGCGACCATGATTCGGCGACGTTCGAGCGCGCATTGCGGCATGGCATCGATGCGCAAGGGCGCGGGATGTATTCGATGCCGTCGTTCAATTTCCGGCATTTGCGCGATGAAGATGTTGCGGCGCTCTACGCGTATCTGCGCAGCGCGCCGGTGGCGGAGGGACCGGCGCCGAGCAGCGGCATGCCGTTTCAGATTCGGATGGCGATCGCGATGGGGCAGGATGACGTGATGCCGGCCTGGCTCGCGCGCTTGCCGGCGCTGGAGCATCAGAGCGCGCCTGATACGCCGTTGGCGCGCGGGGAATATCTGGCGATGACCTCCTGCAACGAGTGCCATGGCTTTTCGTTGCGGGCGGATGTGCCGTGGGAGAGCGACGGGCGCACGCCGGATTTGGTCGCAATGATGGCGGCGTATCCGGAAGAGGATTTTCGCCGGCTGATGCGCGAGGGCGTGCCGATCGGCGGGCGTGATTTGGAATTGATGGATGATGTCGCGCGCGGGCGCTTCGTGCATTTCAGCGATGAAGAGCTGAGCGATCTTTATGTGTATCTGAACGATCGGGCGCAGCGAGCGCTTGAGGCGCCTTGAGTGGCATTGCGGCGGGAGGAAGTTCTTTGCGCGCACTGGTGATGGGTTTGGCCGTGTTGGCGGCTTCGTGTGGTGTGTCGGCGCAAGATCCGTCGCGGGCGCTGCCGGGTTGGATGAGCGGCTATTGGCTCTCGTGTGCTGACGGCGAGACGGCGGAGAATTGGATCGGCGCCGGACGAAGCGTGTTGCTTGGGACCAATCTCAGCGACGGCGGCTACGAGTTCTTGCGCATTGCCGCAAACGCGGCGGGCGAGCCGGTTTATTATTCGATGCCGGGTGGGCGTGCGCCGCCGACAGAGTTCGTGATGACCAGCCATGCTGGTCAGCGCATTGTGTTCGAGAATGCGGCGCATGATTTCCCGAAGCGCATCTCCTATTCGCGCGATGGCGACGTGATGACGGCGCGCATCGATGGCGGGGAAGGTTCGGAGCAAGCGATGGAATGGCGTTTCCAGCGCGCTGAGGCGGATTCGCGCTGTCCGAGTTAAATGCCCGCCTTACGGGCGAGGTTCAATCCAGAGCGCTTCGGCGCGGGCGATGAGGCGGCTGTCGCCGTGATAGAGAGCGGCGGCGCCGCCGTGTTTGCGTCCGCTTGCGGTGAGCGGCCAGCCGATGACGATCAGCTCTTCGCCAGCGCGCGGCAGCGGTGCGTCAATGCTGGCGGTGAGGCGTGCGAGCAGCGCGGGCTCCCCAGCGTGCGGCATGCCCCAATAGCTTGGGCAATCGAGCGCAGCGTGGATGAATTCCGGCAAAAGCGTTCCGTCTGCGCCTGCAAGATCAGCGCTCGGCGTCCATGTGCAGGCGACGAGATTGGCGCCTTCTACGGGGCCGGTGAAAATGTCGAGGCCATCGTCGCGGCCGGGGCCGCAGACGAAGCAGGTGGGATAGCGGTGATCGCGGAGGCCGGGATAACGCGTTGCGGCTTCGCGCGCTTGTTGCAAGCTCGGTGCGGTGGGCGTTTCGAGCGCGAACGGGACGGGTTTGGCTTCGGCCAAAAGTGTTTCGCCGTGGCGGAGCGTGACGATGCTCTGATCGTCGCGCGTGAGCGTGAGCGGCGTCTCCAGCGGCGGCGGCGCGCGCAAGCTGGCTTCGCTCGGCCCATCGATGAGACGCGCCATCAGGCCGCACACATAGCCGCCATTCGCCGAGCCCGGCGGGCCGTTGAAGCGCTGGGGAATGGTCACGGTTTGCGTGTGCATTGGCGAGGGAAGGTGAGTGACAGCCGCTTTATGGTCAAGGAAGGTCGCGGCCGCCGCGCGCCTTGATTTTGCCGCGCCGGACGGGGAGAGGAGCGGCATGGGATCGCCAGCGGATTACACCATTATCGTTCTGCTCGTGGCGCTGGGCGTCGCGGTGTGGACGCTGCTGGAACGCGTGGGTGAACTGAAGCGCGATGTCGAAGCGCTGAAGCGCAAGCTTGGCGCTGACGATGTGCCGCCGCCGCCGCCGGAGGCGTGACTATTCCGCGCCGCGCGGTGGGCTCACCGGCACGGGCGTATCGGGCGCCACCAGCTTCAGGTGCGGGAACGGGATGTCGACGCCGTTTGCGTCGAACGCCAGCTTGATGCGTTGCAGATACTCCCGCTGCACCGCCCATTGCTTGGCCGGGAGCGTCTTGATCCGGCCTTTCAGCATCACCGCGGAATCGGCGAGGCTATCGACGCCGACGACTTCGATCTTGTCCAAGATAAAATTCGAGAAGTTCGGATCGCTGCGCAATTCGTCGCCGACTTCGTGCATAAGTTCGAGCGCGCGGACGATGTTGGAGGTGTAGGAGATCGAGAGATTGAACACCGCCATCGAGAAGCTCTTGGTCTTGTTATGAATGACCATCGCCTCGCTGTAGGGGAAGATGTGCAGCGTGCCGTCGAAATCGCGCAGCTTGATGGTGCGCAGCGACATATCCTCCACCACCCCGCCGAACTCGCCGATGGTGATGATGTCGCCGATTGAAACGGTGTCTTCCAGGATGAGGAAGATGCCGGTGATGAAATCCTTGACCAAAGTCTGCGCGCCGAAGCCGATGGCGAGGCCGATGATGCCGGCGCCGGCGATGAGCGGGCCGACCTCGACGCCAAATTGCGACAGCGTCATCATCAAGCCGATGATGCCGACGAGGCCGGCGGTGACGGCCTGAAGCAGCGGCGCCAGCGTGCGCAATTGTGCGGCGCGGCGCAGATCTTTGGCATGCCGGGCGCCGCGGTGAAGGCCGCGGGTGATAGCGAAGCTGACGAGCTCGATTGCGCCGATGGTCAGCATGATGATGAGGCCGGCGCGCCAGAAGACGCCGAGCACTTGGCCGAGTGCGCCAGCGCGCACGTCAAAGCCCCAGAGATTGAGGATGAGGCCGAGCGATATGATGGTGGCGAGGAAGCGGGCGGCAATCATCGTCCAGCCGCCGACTTTTTGCCGCGCCTGTTTGCCGCTTTCCGCGTCCTTATCCTGCTTCGGCGAGAGCCAGCGGGCGATGGCGCGAATGGCGAAGCGCAACAGCCAAAGCGCGACGATGGCGCCGACAATAATTGCAAGCGTCCAGCCGAGATTTGTCGCGATTTCCTGGCTGCTCATTGCGGACAGCTTTTGAATAAAGCTGCGCGCTTCCGTTTCCAGCGCTTCGGCGCTCACGACTGGTTCGAAGACCGGCGTCTCAGCGGGCGTGGTGGTGGCGGGAGGCGTTGTCATGTGTGCGGGTCTAGCATGGGAAGCGACTTATATAGGCCGCTGGTTCCACGATTCGAGCGTTAGTGGCGCAGTGGATTGGTGAATGCGAGCGCAATCCAACCTAAAATGAGCGTTATTCCCCCGACAGGTGCGAGCATGACGAAGCTGCGATCGCTTGTGAGCGAAAGCGCATAGAGTGTTCCAGAGAAAATCGCGGCGCCGGCGAGGATCATGGCGCCAGCGATGAGATTGAGGCGGCCGTCGCGGTTTGCGATGGCGAGACCTGCGGCGGCTGCGGCGAGTTGGATGAAAGCGCCTAGCTGCATGCGCTCGGCGTCAGGCGGCGCGAGTTGCAGTGCGTGCGCGACCAGCACCAGCATGATGAGCGCGATTGCGCCGGAAAGCGCGGCGGCGATGTTGAGCAGGCGCATAATGGCTCCTATGACAGTGCATTGTCGGCGTCTCGTCGCTGGCGGTCCAGCGACTTGAGGAGCGGCACGATGCAGCAGAAGCGTGAACTGGGTACGAGCGGCATCACGATCGCGCCGCTGATGCTGGGCGGCAATGTGTTTGGCTTCACGGCGAACGAGGCGGCGTCTTACGCGGTGCTGGATGCGTTCGTGGCGCAGGGCGGCAATTCGGTGGACACGGCGGACGTGTATTCCAGCTGGGCGCCGGGGCATGTCGGCGGCGAGAGCGAGACGGTGCTCGGCAAATGGTTCGCGCAAGGCGGTGGGCGGCGTGAAGCCGTCGTGCTCTGCACCAAGGTTGGCATGTGGGACAAGAGGCTCGGGCTTGGGCGGCAGAATATTCTGGATGCTTGCGATGACTCACTGCGCCGGCTGCAGACTGATGCGATCGATCTTTATCAGCTGCATCGTGACGATGAGGCGACGGAGCCGGAAGTGTTCATCGGCGCGCTGAAGGATTTGCTGCAGGCGGGCAAAGTGCGGGCGCTGGGCTTGTCGAACTTCAAGCCGGCGCGGCTGGAGGCGGCGATTTCGGAAGCGAAGCGCCAGGGCGTGGCGATCGCGACGCTGCAGCCGGAATATAATCTGATGAACCGCGAGATCGAATCGGAGCTGATGCCGATCTGCGTGCGCGAGAAGGTGTCGCTGATCCCGTTCTACGGTTTGGCCAGCGGCTATCTCACCGGCAAGTACCGGACAGAGGCGGACAAGGCCAAGAGCGTGCGTGGGCAGCGCATGGATAAATATATGCAAGGCAAGGGGCCTGCCGTGTTGGCGGCGCTCGATGCGGTGAGCGCGCGGTTGGGCGCGACACCGGCGCAAGTGGCGTTGGCGTGGATCATGACGAAGCCTGCGATCGCGGCGCCGATTGCGAGCGCGACAAGCGCGGCACAGCTCGAGGAGCTGATGGGCGCGCTGTCGCTCTCGCTGAGCGGCGAAGATATCGCCGCGCTTGATGGCGCGAGCGCTTAGGGCGTAACCGGCGCAGTCACCGGCGTTGGCAACACGTAGTCAACGACGGCGCCGGGGCCGAGCGGCAGGTCCAGGAACACCCAGGCGAAGGTCATGCCGACGCCAGTGATCATAAGGAACATCGAGAACGGCAGCATCGTCGCGGTCAGGCTGCCGAGGCCGAAATCCGTGCGCCAACGCTGTGCGAATGTCAGCACGAGCGGGAAGTAGACCATGAGCGGCGTGATGATGTTGGTGACGCTGTCGCCGACGCGATAGCTGGCCGTTGTCATTTCCGGGCTGACGCCGAGCAGCATCATCATCGGCACGAGCACGGGCGCGAGCAGCGCCCATTTGGCGCTGGCGGAGCCGACGAGCAAATTGATGCCGGCGGCGAAGAGCACGATAAGCGCCAGCAGGGCCGGCATCGGCAAGCCGGAATTCTCGATCGCATCAGCGCCTTGCACAGCGAAAATGAGGCCGAGGTTCGACCAGTTGAACATCGCCACGAAGTGCGCGGCGGCGAAGGCGAGCACGAGATAATAGGCAAGATCGCCCATTGCGCCGGCCATCATCTTCACGACGTCGCGGTGGCCCTTGATGGTGCCGGCGGCGGCGCCATAGGCCCAACCGCAAGCGAGGAAGAGGATCAAGAAGGCGGCGACGAGCGATTGATAGAGCGGCGTTAGGCGCGCTTGCTCGATCTCGGCTTCTTCGTTGATGAGCGGCGTGCCTGGGCCGAAGGTGAAGAACAGCCAGAGCGCGACGACGGCGAGCGCGGCGATGCCGGCGCGGCCGAGGCCTTTGTTTTCTTCTTTGGTAAGCGGCGCGTTGGCGTCGCCGATATTGTTCATGGCTTCGCCGTCGGGCGGGCTGAAACGCTTCAGCCGCGGCTCGATGATCGCGTCGGTGACGAACCAAATCACCGGCAAGAATAGGAACAGCATCGCGGCGATGAAGTACCAATTGCCGGCGATGTTCGCGAGCCAGCCGGGGTGCAGGCTGGAGGCGTCGACGGCGGCTTGCGTGATGCCGAAGAGCAGCGCGTCGAGTTGGCCTGGCAGCAGGTTGGCCGAGAAGCCGCCGGAGACGCCGGCGAATGCGGCGGCAATGCCCGCGATCGGATGGCGGCCAGCGGCGGCATAGAGCACGGCGGCGAGCGGGATGAGCACGACATAGGCTGCGTCAGCGGCGAGGTTGCCCATCATGGCGACGAAGGCGACGACCGGCGTCAGCAAAAACTTCGGCGCATCGCGTACGGCGGCGCGCATGGCGGTGGCGAAGAGGCCGGAGCGTTCGGCAACGCCGGCGCCGAGCATCACGACAAGCACGTAGCCGAGCGGATGGAAGTGGGTGAAGGTTTGCGGCATCTCCACCCAGAGACGCTGAATGTTCTCAGGTGAGAAAATGCTGGCGGCGCTGATGACGAGCGGCGTGCCGTCTTCATTCAATTGCGTTGGGTGCAGCGCGGAATAGCCGAAGCCAGCGGCGATGGCGGAGCCGACGGCGAGAATGCCGATCAGCCAGAAGAAGATGAAGACCGGATCGGGCAGCTTGTTGCCCGCGCGTTCGATCCAACCCAGAAAGCCCTTCGCCGTCGCCTGCTCAGCCATGCCATCGCCCTATATTGCCGTCGCGCAGTTTTGTTCAGGAAAAAGCTGGCGGCGGCAAGGGGAGATGCGATGCGTCAGGGCGGCGGCGGCGTGGGTTCCAGTGCGTCGTTGGTGTCTTCGAGATAGGCTTGCGCCTCGGTGCGCAGGCTGAAGCCTTCGGCGAGGATGTTGTCGACGCGCCAGCCTTCCGGTGTTTCCACCATGTCGTAAAGCACCGCGCGCGGTTCTGTGCCGTTGAGCGTGAAGCGCGCTTCGACCATGCGGTGTCCGCTGGGCGCGGGGACGGGCTCGGGCCCAGTTTGCGCGCCGATGACGAGATCGCCGATGCTCGTGCAGTCTTGGCAATTGGCGGCGATGTCGCCTTCGATGAAGGGTTCGCCGCGCGCGTCTGCCGCGGCTTGGGCGCGGGTGACGAGATCGCTGAGATCGTCGGTCATCGGTATTTCGGACAACGGCGTGACGCGCTGGCCGATGTTTTCCGTCACGCTATTGTAGATGCCAAGCACGACATCTTCGGCGCCGGTTTCCGATGGCGGCGGAGTGCAGGCGGCGAGAGCGAGCGCCGTCACCGCGATGATGAGCTTCTTCATATCACCCTCCCAG
>JAWXAM010000034.1:0-14610 GCA_034439495.1 Terricaulis sp.
CGCTGCCGGCGCTGAGCCACGGGAGTGAAAAACCTCCTCGCGCCAAGCCGGTAGAAATCGATCATGGGACGCGATGGATCGCGTCTATTCCGCGCTGTTTACGCAGCGCACTAACGAGACGAGACCCATCGCGTCCCGCTCTCCATTTTTTTCGGCGCAAGCCCACAAGGATGACGCGCGCCTATGCGGAAGGACGAGCCATGAACGCCGCGCCTCAATCCCCCACGCACGCCGCCAGCCGTTCATACGCGCGCAGAAAATCTTCCTTGAAGAGCTGCACCACGGCGCCCGCTGACACCGTCGTGTTCATCAGCCCAACGCCCTGGCCAACCCAATAGGTCGCTAATTCTTGTGCGCCGGCATGCCCGCCTTCAGCCAGCTTATCGACCAAACGCAGCGGCGGCTCCGAGATGAATGTCTGCAGCGGCATCGGCAGCGGCTTCGGCGCGCCGTCCGCTTCCCACGCATCCGTCCAGGGCGAGCGCAGCTGCCGCGACGGTTTGCCGGTGCGCGAGCGCGACCGCACCGTATCGCGCGAGGAGGCGGCCAGCATCTTCTGCTTCACCACCGGGCTCGCTTCCGATTCCGGCGTCGTCAGCCACACCGAGCCACACCAGGCGCCCGCCGCGCCCATCGCCATCGCCGCCGCCATCTGCGAGCCCGTGACAATGCCGCCCGCCGCCAGCACCGGCGTATCGTGGCCCGCAGCTTCGAGCGCCTGCACAACTTCTGGCACCAAAACGAGCGTCGAAACTTCACCGCAATGCCCGCCCGCTTCGGTGCCGGCCGCGATGATCACATCAACACCGGCCGCCGCTTGCGCCAGCGCGTGCTCCTTGGCGCCAACCAAAGCCGCGACCGCAACGCCATGGCGCTTACCCATCTCGATCATCAAAGGCGGCGGTACGCCGAGCGCGTTGGCGATGAGCTTAATCGGATGCTGAAACGCGATCTCCATCGACGCCGCGCCCGCATCCGCCAGATTGCGTGCGAACCCTGCGCCGTTGCGCCGCTCGGCCTCAAGCGCGCCCGCGTCGATGCCGCGCGAAGCGAGTATCTGCGCGGCGAAATCCTTATGTTGCTGCGAGAGGCCGCCGACCATCGCCTCTACATCGATGCTTGCGCCCGCTTTGGCCTCATGCGCATTCGGCACGATGAGATCAACGCCGTACGGCTTGCCGCCGACATGCGCATCGATCCAGTCCAACTCTTCCTTCAAACGCTGCGGCGAATAGCCGGCAACGCCCAGCACGCCCATGCCGCCCGCTTTCGACACCGCGACAACCACGTCGCGCGCATGCGAAAACGCAAAGAGCGGAAACTCAATCCCGAGACCTTGGCATATTGGCGTTTGCATAAGAGCCGCCCTCCGGGCGTGACCCTAGCGCGCGCCGCTCGGCCCAGAAACTGCCGCAACGAAATGGCCCGCTGGCGCTTCGCCTGCAAGCAGATACGGATAGGGGTTTACCGCCTGCCCGCGCCACCAACGGCGGCCTTGGTCGCGATGCTGAATCTCGAAGTGCAGATGCGGCGTCGATGCGTTGCCGGTCGCGCCCACGTACCCAATCACGTCGCCCTGCCGGACCTGCTGCCCCTCGCGCAGGCCGTTGGCGCGCGCGCCCAGGTGAGCGTAGTAGAAGAGCAGGCGTCCACTTTCATCGATCTGATAGATCGATATGCCGCCACGCACGCTGTCGTGAAACTTGGCGATCTCGCCATCAGCCGCCGCCAGCACCGGCGTGCCGTGGTCCGCCATAATGTCGATGCCCTGATGGCTGCGCCCTTCGGAACGCTGCGCGCCCCACGTGTCGCTCAGATCATCGCTATCCAAACCGGACACCGGCACGATCAAACCAGTGGGGACCTTACTCAGCGCATAGGTGCGCATGCGTGGCTTATGCGTCGGCGCCGACACCGTCTCAGCAACGTTTTGCTCTTCCGATGCCGCCGGCCGCACCTCAACCTTGGTGAACAGCACAGCCAAGCCGATCGCCGCCACGAGCGCGAACGGTGCAAAAATGGTGCGCGGGCGTTTCATCCTACCGCCAACACTGCAGGAACCATGCTTGTTCCCAAAAAGCGAATTCGCCGTGTCATCGCCTCACATTGGCCCCGCACACCCATTAACCGCGCTCGTGTGGAGCATCGGACATGAACAGACGCCACATCCTGAAAGTCTCAGGCAGCGCCCTCTTGAACGGCGTTCTCATCGCCACTGGCGTCACTGCTGCGCTGATGCCCGCAAATGCAGTACCGGGGCAAGCGCCGACGGCACAATTACCGTTGCAAAGCAGCAATGCACGGGCGCTCGCATTCGTTAACACGCACACGAACGAGCGTTTCAACGACACTTACTGGCGCGCCGGATCATATGTCCCGGACGCGCTCGCCGCCATCAATACTGTGATGCGCGATCATAGGACGGGCGAAGTTTATGCGATGGATCCAAACCTGTTGGATTTGCTGCATAGGCTGCACGGCCTAGTCGAGGCATCGGCGCCATTCCAAATCATTTCCGGCTACCGCTCGCCGGCGACCAACGCCGCACTAACCGAACGATCAAGCGGCGTCGCTACGGGCAGCCTGCACATGCAAGGCAAAGCCATCGACATTCGCATTGCCGGCATCGCGCTAACCCACCTGCGCGACACCGCTATAGGGATGCAAGCCGGGGGCGTCGGCTATTACGAAGAGTCGAACTTCATTCACGTCGACACCGGCCGCGTGCGCCGCTGGTAATCAGCCGCTCTCCGTTGCCCGTCGCGCCTCGGTCGTTGTCTCGTGAAACCGAACCTCAATACCGCGTTGCGTCGCCCGGCCAAGTTCAACCGCATCCCAATTGGTAAGCCGCACGCAGCCACGCGAGGACGATTTGCTGATCAGTTCAGGATTAGGCGTGCCGTGAATGCCGTAACTCGGCGCATTGAGCGCGATCCAGACCAGGCCCACCGGATTGTTGGGCCCCGGCGCAATCGTAAACGTGCGCCCACTATCGTCATTGAACGCCGGCAGCGCGTCAGCGTCGTAATTGTAAGTGGGGTCGAACGCGATCGCAGTCACTTCCAACTCGCCCCGCGGCGTGTTGCCGGCGCCAATCGTGACCGGATAGAATGCCAGCATCTGATCGTTCGCGTCATAAGCACGAAGCGTCAGCGCTTCCTTGTCGATATCAATGCGCGCCACTTGGCCGCTCAGCTCACCGCCCGCATTGGCCACAATAAGTTCGATGTTCGGCCGCGTGAAATCGACACCCGGATTGAGCGTGCGCAACAAATCCTCATCCATATGGAAGCGTTCAGCCAACGCCTCGGCCGGACTCTGGAAGCCAAGCGCATCAAGTTCCGATTGCGCTTCCAACCCGCTCGGCACGCTCGCGAATGGGCCATTAATGTCGGCCTGCGTCAGCACGTAAGTGGTCAATGCCGGCGCGCCATCAGCACGCTCCAAGTGCTGCAGCAGCTCGTCGGTCGCACGCCCATCCTCAGGCAGATCATGCGCGCGCTGATACGCCGAGATCGCTTTGCGCACGTTCTCGCCATCCTGTCCGTCGATGACGCCCGGCGAAAAATGTACCCGGTCGAGCAGAGTCTGCACACGCACCAAGCCCGCGTCATAGACTGGGGCAGCGGCAACATTGGTGTCACCCGGCACGGCAGCGGTGGGGGTCTCGGCCACCGGCTCAACCAAAGTTTCCGGCATCGGAACCGTGATGCGCGCCGCGTTCACGCGAGTCATCTCAGCCCGAGACTGCTGGCTCATCTGCACCACCGGCGCCTCGACAACGCGCGGCTGCGGATCGGAACAAGCCGCCAGCGCAAGCGCGAATGCGGCGGCGAAAAAGATATACTTCATGAAACCAGATCCCGGTTGAGGCGCCTCGCGCACCTAATGGATCACCGGGCAAGTTCGTTCCCGTACGGTATCAGTCAGAGTGCCGGCTTTCGCGCAAATCGCGCTTGTAGCGCTTCCAATTCTCCACGTAGTGCGCAGCCGAGAACTGAATGACCTGCCGTTGTTGCTCTTCAAGCTTTCGTGCGACACGCGCCGGCGCGCCGGTAACCAATGCGCCTTCCTCGAACGTCTTGCGCTCCGTCACCAAAGAATGCGCGCCAACCAAGCAGAAGTTCGGGATCACCGCATGGTTCAGCACTGTCGCCTTAATGCCAATCAGCGACGTATCGCCAATCGTGCAGCCATGCAGCATCACCTGATGGCCGATCGTCACGTCTTTGCCGATGGTGAGCGGGGCGCCCATGTCGGTATGCAGCACACTGCCATCCTGCACGTTCGAGTTCTCGCCGACGACGATCGGTTCGTTGTCGCCGCGCAGAACCGCGCCGAACCAGACGCTGGCGTTCCGCTTCAAAACGATTCGCCCCACCAGCACCGCACTCGGCGCGACCCAAAAAGCGTTCTCGTCCTCGACCTCAAGATCGGCGTCAGCCAGGGCGTAAATCGGCATTCGCTCGCTCCTCCTGCGAAATGTTTATGACCTCAATGCCTCGTTAACCGGTTCAGCGTCTCCTTTCACTATCGAACCTGAATTTTCGGGTTCACCGGTCTCCAGGGCGCAAGCCCGCAAGTGGGGGAGAGCGTGGGCAGACAGCGCAAGAGCGCCATCGCCAAAACGCCAAACGGCGCATCCGCCGCCGACTCCTCCGACTCCTCAAACTTCTTCGACTCCCCACCGGCCGCCGGCAGAAGCCGCGCGGCCTCTTCGTACTCCCGAAAGGAGACCTCGATGGCGAAGCGGACGGCTAAGCGCAGACATGCCCAAGGCACCCTCAACGTTCAGGAGTTTCAGCGCGACGAAGATCGCCGTCCGCGAAGCCTGAAAGTCCTGGACGGCGGCTGGCAGCCGCCAGCCAACGATCTCAATCGCGCCGAAAGCTTCGTCAAAAACGTCCGCCCCAAATCCAAGGGTCAAACCGCCCTGATGGAGGCGATCGACACGCACGCTCTCGTGCTTGCGCTCGGCCCCGCCGGCACTGGCAAAACCTATCTCGCCATCACCAAGGCGGTTGAAGCGCTCGAAAGCGGCAAAGTCGGACGCATCGTGCTCTCACGACCCGCGGTCGAAGCCGGCGAATCATTGGGCTTCCTGCCTGGCGCCATGGAAGACAAACTCGCGCCGTACCTGCGCCCGCTCTACGACGCGCTGCAGGATCGCCTCTCGCCCAAGCGCCTCAAAGCGCTGATGGCGGAAGGCTTGATCGAAATCGCGCCCGTCGGCTTCATGCGCGGTCGCACCTTGAACAACGCCTTCGTCGTCATCGACGAAGCGCAAAATTGCACCTACGGCCAGATCAAAATGTTGCTGACGCGCCTCGGCTGGAGCTCAACCATGGTCGTCACGGGCGATCCGGCGCAGACCGATTTGCTACCCGATCTCTCCGGCTTGCACAGCGTCGCCGACAAACTCGAAGGCGTTGCAAACATCGCCGTTTGCCGCCTCACCGATTCCGACATCGTCCGCCACCCGCTGGTCGCCTCGATGTTGGGTGTCTTATAGCCGCATTGCCCGCGCCGCTTCCTCAGCCTGCGCGGTTGGTTTTGTGTTGGATTGAACGAAAACAACTGCGCCCCGGCTCGATGCCGGGGCGTTCTTCTTTTGGGGCTACTCTTCGCCCTCAAGATCGATGTCTAGGATCGACATCGTCAGCACGTGGCCCTCGTCCTCATCGACGGACACCGTGCCCACGAATTCATCGTGCACGTAAACTTCGGCGCTATCGGTCTTGCGTGGGCGGGCCCGCACGTCGAGATCGGCCGCATGCAAAGTCTGGCGCAGCGCCGCCTGCAGGCGCGCGCGCTCCGCGTCATTGATCGGTGCGTTCTTCTTGGCGCCCTCGGCCAACGGGATCACCAAATCGATCGCATACGAGAGCTCACCCTCGTCCTCATCGCGCAGCAATTGCGCGACGGCTTTCCCATTGACCAGCACGTCAGCGACGTCCGCGCCTTTCGACACCACCGACACAGTCGGCGAGCCAAGCAATTTGGAAAGATATGCGCCAAGGCGCGTGCATTCGGCTGCGTTCAAGGCCGTCTCCTTAGACGGCGAAACTCGGCTTTAGCGCTTACGAGGTCAAGCGCAGAAGGCCGGAACTAGTCGAAATCCCAGTGCGTGGCTTCGCGTCGCAGATGCCGGCCGAACATGAAACAGGCCAGAGCTACCGCACCAAAGCCGAGCATCACTGCCAAGTAATCGTACATGCCGTCAGTGAGCGCGCTGCTCACCGTCATCGGCGTGTAGGCCGCAATCATCGCCACCACGACCGCTAGTGCGACCCCGGTTTTGATGAACACGTCGCCGAAGAAGAAATTCCGGTCGATCTCTTTGCGCGGACGACGCTGCGGCTTAGCCGCGGATGCTTTGCGTTTGGCCATCGGGCCAAGCTAGCGGGATTCGCAAACGCTACGGCGCCGGAACAACATGGGCGCCTACACCCACCACTTCGCCGCCTTCGCGCGGAAGCCAGCCGCCCGCTCCAACTCGGCACTAACGGCAAACACGCTCTCTTCATCCAGCGCCTTGCCGATCACTTGCAGCCCGAGCGGCAAGCCATTCGCATCGACCGCCGCCGGCAAAGCCAGCGCCGGCAATCCGGCCAAATTCGCCGTCACCGTGAAGATGTCGTTCAAATACATCGCCACCGGATCGTCGCCCTTTTCGCCGAGCGCGAACGCGGCCGAGGGTGTGGCCGGCGTCAGAATCGCGTCAACGCGCTCAAACGCGTCGCGGAAATCCTGCGCAATACGCTGGCGCACCTTCTGCGCGCGCAGATAGTAGGCATCGTAATAACCGGCGCTCAGCACATACGTGCCAATCAATATCCGGCGCTGCACTTCGGCTCCAAAGCCGGCAGCGCGCGTGTTCTCGTACGTGCCATTCAAATCGCGGCCCGCAACGCGCGCGCCATAGCGCATGCCGTCATAGCGCGCGAGGTTCGACGACGCTTCCGCCGGCGCCACGATATAATAGGTCGGCAGCGCGTACTTGGTGTGCTTCAGCGAAATCGGCACGATCTCGGCGCCGGCCGACTTCGCCCACTCGATGCCTTGCTGCCACAGCGCCTCGATCTCAGCCGGCATGCCATCGACGCGGTATTCTTCCGGCACGCCGATCTTCATGCCTTTGATCGAACGCTTCGTCGCCGCGCGGAAATCCGGCAGGGCGTTCGTCAGCGACGTCGAATCCTTCGGATCGTGCCCCGCCATCGATTGCAGCAGGATCGCGCTATCCTCGACCGTCTTCGCAATCGGCCCAGCCTGATCGAGCGATGACGCAAACGCGACAATGCCCCAGCGCGAGCAGCGCCCGTAGGTCGGCTTGATCCCCACAGTTCCAGTGAACGCCGCAGGCTGACGGATCGAGCCGCCCGTATCCGTTGCCGTCGCGCCCAAGCACAAATCCGCCGCCACAGCAGAAGCGCTGCCGCCAGACGATCCGCCCGGCGTCAGTTTCGAGTCTTCGTTGCCGCGCCGCCAAGGCGAGACCACCGGCCCGAAATGCGACGTCTCGTTCGACGAGCCCATCGCGAATTCGTCCATATTCAGCTTGCCCAGCATCACCGCGCCGTCGCGGAAAAGCTGGCCGCTCACGGTGCTCTCATAGGTCGGCGTGAACTCACCGAGAATTCCAGAGCACGCCGTCGTCCGCACGCCTTCGGTGCAGAACAAATCCTTGATCCCAAGCGGCGCGCCTTCAAGCGGGCCCGCTGTGCCCGCCGCGCGCTTTTCATCCGACGCCTTCGCCTGCGCGCGCGCTTTCTCCGGCGTCGTCACCACGAACGCATTGAGATGCGGATTGGCCTTATCGATCGCCGCTATGAACGCCTCGGTGAGTTCGGCCGAGGAGAACTGCTTCTTCTCCATGCCGTCGAGCGCTTCAGCCAAGGTAAGGGAGGTGAGATCAGTCATACTGCTTATGCACTCAATGATTTCGCATAGAACGCCGTCCAGGCGCTCGGCGGATAATCCAACACCGGCTCGCACGTCTCGAAGCCGCCGCGCTCGTAGACGCGCTTGGCCGCATCGAAATTCGAACCGGTCTCCAACACGACACGGCCGATGCCTTCCTGTCGGGCCAGCGCTTCGATCCGCTCAAGGATCGCCCGGCCGACACCCAAACCACGCGCGGACGGTTTGACGAACATGCGCTTTACTTCGCCGACGCCATTCGCATGCCGCCGCAACGCGCCCATGCCAAGCGTCGCGCCGTTCGCATCGCGCGCCACGAACAGAGTCGTGTCCGCGCCGGCCATTTGCTCGACCGTCATGTGGTGGCGAAACTCAGCCGGCGTCAGATCGAACGTGTATTCGTTCAGCGCCTTCACCAGCGCCCGCACATCATCAGAGAGCGGCGTTTCGATGGTGATCGTGAAGCTCACTCCACCACCTTTGGCACAACAAAGAACCCATCTTCGCTCTTCGGCGCATTTTTCAGCACGCGCTCAGGATCAGCGCCGTCATTCACGACATCATCCCGCATCGGCAACGAAAGCCCCTCAACGGCGCTCGTCATCGGCTCGACGCCTTCGACATCGACCTCATTCAGCTGCTCGATCCAGGCCATGATGCCGTTGAGCTCTCTGGCCATAGGCGCGACGCGCTCTTCGGGCAGCGCCAGGCGCGCGAGCTTGGCCACCTTGCGGACGGTTTTCTCATCGATTGACATGAGCCGGGGCTTATAGGCCCCCGCTTACCCGTTCAAGAGCCGGCGGCGCTGCACGTGCCGGTCCACGTGTTCATGCCCTCGGAATTGCCTTCGCTGAGGGTGAAAGAGCGCGCATCGGAAGATATTTCGAGTTCAGCCGTATAATTGGTCCGGTCATTGGTGCGCATGGTGTAGCCAAAGCCCGCGTTCGTCGCCCGCGGCGCATAGGTCGCATTTTCGCAGCCCGTCGCAATGCAGAATCGCCCCGCCCCGCCACGCGCCGGAACCTCCAGCGCGATGTAGAGCGTCGATTGCTCGCCCCGGTTTGCCGCCGTGCAGCCGCCTGCCGGGCACGTGCGGACATCCCCGGCGTTACACGCAAGGTCGGCGTCGAGGACCGGTAAGTGAACAACAGGCCCAGCAGCAGGCGCGGCACAGGCGGCGAGGGCCAATAGCGAGGCGAGGATAAGGGTGCGAAGCATCCCGCATTCAACGCGCGCGCTTGACCTAGCACAAGCACGCGCCGAGTGATGGCGCACATTTAATGGCCCTGCTCGATCTCCCCGCCTTCGCCGCCGCCCTGCCGGCGCGCGCCGCTATATTGGGGCTCGACCCAGGCGAGAAGCGGATCGGAGTCGCCGTCAGCGATACAACGCGCATGATTGCGTCGTCCTTGGGCACGGTGGCGCGCATCAAGTTCGCGGCCGACGCGGAGGCGATCCTGAAGTTCTTCGACGAACGCCAGTGCGCGGGCTTCGTCATTGGACTGCCGCTCAATATGGACGGCTCGTCCGGCCCGTCAGCACAAAGCGCCCGCGCCTTCGCGCGCAACTTGATCGCCAAGCGCGACGTGCCGCTGCTGCTCTGGGACGAGCGCCTCTCCACCGCCGCCGTGACCCGCACCCTCATCGAAGGCGACGCTTCGCGCCGGCGCCGCGGCGAAGTCGTCGATAAAATGGCCGCGGCCTACATGCTCCAAGGCGCGCTGGACGCAATGCAGGAACGCCGGACCGATGACTGACGTCCTCGGCGCGCTCGTTCCGACTTTCATCCTCATCGCGCTCGGCTACACCGCACGCGCCGCGCGCATCGCAACGTCCGAGCAATTCGGCATGGTCAATCGCTTCGGCTATTTCATCCTCTACCCGGCGTTTCTGTTCACTTTGATCTCCGGCGCCGATTTCGCTGGCGCGGATGCGCTGCCGTTCATCGGCGGCGTTCTGCTCGGCTTTCTGGTGCTGGTGCTCTGCGCGCTTGGCCTGCGCTTTATCTTTCGCGGCGACGGGCCCGCTTACACCAGCGTCTTCCAAGGCAGCGTGCGCTGGAACGGCTTTGCGCTGCTCGCCGCCGCGCCCGCGCTCTTCGGCCCGGAAGGCCCAGCACTCATCGGCCTCGCCTTCGGCCCGCTCGTGCTCACGCTCAACATCATCTGCGTCATCGTGCTGGCGCGCTGGGGCTCGGCGCGCGCCACCTCAATGCGCGCGGTGTTGGATCAGATCATCGCCAACCCGCTCATTCTCGCCTGCGCTATCGGCATCGCGACAAATCTCGCTGGCATCCACGATCTCGGTTACGCCAGCGCCGCGCTCGATCTCCTCGGCGGCGCCGCCATGCCGATCGCGCTCATGTGCGTTGGCGCCGGGCTCGATTTCAGCGCGCTGCGCGCGTCCTTCGCCAAGGTCGCCACCGCCTCCGCCATGCGCCTCATCCTCGCGCCGTTACTGGTTTACAGCGCCTGCATGCTCACCGGCGCCGGCCCGCTCGCCACCGCCGTGGCTGTCGGCATCGCGTCCACGCCCACAGCGGCCGCCGGCTACACACTCGCCCGCGAAATGGGCGGCGACGCGCGCCTGATGGCCGCCATCATCACCGCCACCACCGCGCTCTCCTTCATCACGATGCCGATAGCGATCACACTCGCGCTACGCTGATCAGAGATCAGCGCTTCCTGAGCGGCTCCACCGGCTCGCTGACGCCGACCACCATCTCCGCATCTTCCTCGAAGCCCGGGTGGTTGGTTGGATCAGCACGATAGGTCTCTGCCTGCGACACAGGCTCGAGCGGCGCATGGGCGCGCGCCTCCACCGCCGGCGCCTTGCCGACCCCAATCCCGGCCACGACCGCGGCCAAAGCCAGGCCGATAGGCCGCAATGGGGTAGCTTCCTCACGCTTTGGGTGCGATTTCGACATCACTCCCTCCTCCTTGGTTCATAGACGATCCAACCCGCCCTGAGCCACCGCAGAACAAAACGAGTACAGCACCGAGTCCGCGGCGCCAAGATGGCTGAAACGATTATCCCCGCCTTGTTTGCGCCGCGCTTGCAGCAAAGCCGACACAGGGCTTAACAAGCGCGCATGGCTCAGCGACCGACCGGCGTGAAGAAATCCGAAGCGCGCACGAGCCCCGTTCGTTTCCGGCATAAGCACCTTCTGCAGATCGCCGACCTCAATCGCGACGAAGCCGAAAGCCTGCTCGATCGGGCCGAGCACTTTGCGCCACTGGCCGAACAGAAGATCAAGAAGCTCGACACGCTGCGCGGCCGCACACAGATCAATCTCTTCTTCGAAAACTCGACACGTACGCAGAGTTCATTCGAACTCGCCGGCAAGCGCATGGGCGCCGATGTCGTCAACATGTCGGTGAAAAGCTCATCAGTCGCCAAGGGCGAAACGCTGATTGATACCGCCACCACGTTGAACGCGATGCGCCCGGATCTGCTCGTGGTACGCCACGGCTCATCCGGCGCCGTAGAACTCTTATCGCAGAAAGTCGATTGCTCCGTCATCAACGCTGGCGACGGCAAGCACGAGCATCCGACGCAGGCCCTGCTCGACGCCTTCACCATCCGCGACAAGCTTGGCGAGATCGAAGGCCTGACCATCGCCATCTGCGGCGATGTCATTCACAGCCGCGTCGCACGCTCTAACGTTGCGCTGCTCAGTTTGCTCGGCGCGCAAGTGCGCCTCATCGGCCCGCCGACTCTGATGCCGCTCGGCGCGGAGCGCTGGGGCGCCAAGGTGTTCCACTCGATGAAGGAGGGCCTGAAGGACGCTGACGTCGTCATGATGCTGCGCGTGCAGCGCGAGCGCATGGCCGGCGGCTTCTTCCCCTCTGCGCGCGAGTTCTTCTGGTTCTACGGCCTCGACGAAGACAAGCTCAAATTCGCCAAGCCTGGCGCCATCGTCATGCACCCCGGCCCGATGAACCGCGGCGTCGAGATCGACAGCTCCGTTGCTGACAACCCGGCTGTCTCCGTTATCGAAACTCAAGTTCGCATGGGCGTCGCCGTACGTATGGCGGTGCTAGAAGCGCTCGCCGAGACCGGCGCCAATACGGAGCGCGCCTGATGTGGATGTTTCTGCTCTGGTGGTGCGTCGATGATCACCTTGCCACCGCGCTTGAAACACCCGGCCTGGGCGATCTTCCGATCTGGGTGCCCTTCATTATCGCCATCGCCTTCTCGACAACGCTCAACGTGGCGATGAAACGCAAATGACCCGCCCCACGCTGATCAAGAACGCAAAGCTGATCGACCCGGCCAAGAACAAGGTCGAGGTCGGCGCTATCCTCTTCGACGAGAAGATCATCGACATCGGCGCCATCACCAGCGCCCCAGATGGCGCCGAGATCATCGACGCCGATGGCCTCCATCTCGCACCCGGCCTCATCGACATGCGCGTCACTATCGGCGAGCCGGGCGCCGAGCA
Organism: Terricaulis sp.; assembly: GCA_034439495.1. Lineage (GTDB taxonomy): Bacteria > Pseudomonadota > Alphaproteobacteria > Caulobacterales > Aquidulcibacteraceae > Vitreimonas. The sequence goes on from JAWXAM010000034.1 coordinate 12,368, forward strand.
TAAAGAGACGTTCAAATCCGCCGGCCGCGCCGCCGCATCGGGCGGCGTCACCACCATGGTGATGCAGCCGAACACAACGCCCATTATCGATGACCAAAGTCTCGTCGATTATGTGCTGCGCCGCGGGCCCGACCGCTCCGGCGGCGTGCGTGTGCTGCCAGCAGCGGCGCTCACGCAGCATCTCGACGGCGAACTCATGACCGAGATCGGCCTCATGGCCGAGGCCGGCGCCGTCCTCTTCACCAATGGCGACAAGCCGATACTCTCCTCGCGCGTGCTGCGTCGCGCGCTCTCCTACGCCACTTCGTTCGGCGCGCTCATCGCCCACCGCCCAGAAGATCCGCACCTCGCCGAAGGCGGCGTCATGCACGAAGGCGAACTCGCCGCGCGCCTCGGCCTACCGGGCATCCCCGCCGCGGCCGAGCTAATCATGGCCGAACGCGATCTGGCACTCGCCGAACTCACCGGCGGCCGGCTGCTGCTCGACATGCTCTCGTCAGCGCAAACGCTGCCCGCGCTAAAGCGCGCCAAGGCGCGCGGTGTCAGCGCCTTTGCCAGCGTCAACGTGCATCACCTCGTGCTCAACGAACAAGACGTCGACGGCTATCGCACCTTCGCCAAGCTCTCGCCCCCGCTGCGCAGCGAGGACGATCGCGTCGCGCTTACGCACGCTGTCACCGACGGCCTGATCGATGTCATCGTCTCCGGCCACGACCCGCAGCAGGCGGAAGACAAGCGCCTACCGTTTGAAGAAGCCGCATTCGGCGCTGTCGGCCTCGAAACCCTGCTCGCGGGCGCGCTCACATTGCATCACAAGGGCGACGTTGCGCTCAACACACTCATCCGCGCCATGACGTTAAAGCCGGCGGAGCTGCTGAAGCTCCCGACTGGCCGCCTCAGCAAGGGCGCGCCGGCCGACATCATCCTCATCGACATCGGCGCGCCTTTCAAACTCGACAGCGACAGACTCAAATCCAAGTCCAACAATTCGCCCTTCGACAAGAAGCTGTTGCAAGGCGTCGTGAAACGGACATTCATTGCCGGCAGAACCGTCTTCGGCGGTTAGGAGGTTTGGACATGCGCATCAAACTCGCACTCGCTGCATTGTTCGCGCTCGCCGCGTGCGCATCGCCAGCGCCGGATATTGGCCAGCCCGGCCCCGGCGGCACGCCGCCGCCTATCCCGCTCGACGGTCCGATTGCCTATCGCTGCGATAACGGCGCCCAGCTCATGGTCGAAGCCGATGGCACGCAAGCGCGCGTCGCCATCATCGGCGGCCCTTCCATGGTGCTGCCGCGCGCGGGCGACGGCTATTATACCAACGGCCGCTACGGCTTCCGCGGCGGCGGCGCTTCGGCGCAATGGGAGGTCGGACGTGCGGCGCCCACCAGCTGCGCAGGCAGCTAAAGGCAGCATAGGAAACTTTCCCCGCGTCAGCAGCGTTGCCGCCACATGACAGATGTCGTTCTCGACCACTCATCGCGCTCGCCTTGGAACCGCAACGATAAGCGGGGCCTCGCGATCAGCATCATACTGCCGTTCCTAGCCGTGCTGATTGGCAATGGCTTGGTTTACGCTCTGGGCTGGAATTCAAACGACCCTGCTTACGAGGCTGTGTCGTTCAATCCCCCCGGCGGCGTCGTGGCTGTCGTTTGGCTTATCATCTTCCCGATGTGGGGCGCGGCGCGTTGGTACACTTATCAAACGGGCCTGGCGGGCCGGCGCGCTTCGTACTGGATTCTGGCTTTGATTGGCTGGGCTCTGCTCTATCCCGTCATCACGTCCGGCTCGAACACGTTGATCAGCGCGAGCGCTAACGCCGCCTCGCTTGTCCTGGTCATCACCGCAGCCTTGCAAGCGCGCGCCGTCTCTAAGCGCTCTTTCTGGCTGATCGCGCCGTCGATCGCATGGATCGGCTTCGCCACCGTGCTCGGCTTCTTCGCGCTCTCGCACGCCTAATCGGAACACGCCCTCTCCACAGGCTGGCTTTCGGCTGTTAGAGATGCCGGGTGCTAGCGCTTCCATTCCTTCTGGCCGCTATTGGCGGCTACCTCCTCGGCTCGATTCCGTTCGGGCTTGTGATCACCAAAGCCGCGGGGCTGGGCGATATACGCACCATCGGCTCCGGTAATATCGGCGCGACCAATGTGCTGCGCACCGGCCGTAAGGATCTTGCGCTCGCCACGTTGCTGCTCGATGCAGGCAAGGCGGGGATTGCTTTGCTGCTTGCGCGGGAGCTGGCC
>JAWXAM010000035.1:0-10660 GCA_034439495.1 Terricaulis sp.
GAACACGGAACCCCAGAAGCTCATGATATCCCCCTTTTGCCGTGTCGCGCTAAGCGCCCCGCCAGGCTCTCAAGCCCACGAAGCATGCGTCCCACCGGGTCGGGCTTAACCATATCGCGCCTTTGGGGCAAACGGGAGATCGATGCGAGGCGCCAATCTGGGCTTTCGCCGCCGGTTGTGTGCTGGCAAAAGCTCGCCCGGCGCCGCCATAGCTCAGCTGGTAGAGCACCTGATTTGTAATCAGGGGGTCGGGGGTTCGAGTCCCTCTGGCGGCACGCCCGTACCCCAAACATGCACCGTAGCTGGACTCTAAATAGAGTCGCCGTTGATTTCCAAAGCATACACGCTGGCGCGATTTCAAATGGAGGCGCTATCGGCGCTCCGTGCTGCATCGCGAGCGTTCAATTGGTGGGTAGAACCGTGGGGTTGGCTTCCTCGAATATTCTTGTACAAATCGCGTTTGTTCGTTCCGCTAACACATTGAATTTGCGCGCAGCGGAATCGAAACGAGTTCGATTCTGCAAGCATCGTTTCGGAATTGGGCTTGGGTGCCTGCATTGGGAATCGAACCCCCGAGCTAGCATCGTTCCTGGAGCGCGCGTTTTTCACGTCGAATAAGTTTCGTTCGGTGTCGCGAGCCGAACGATTGCAGCGGTATCTCAGGATTTGAGGTGCGTACGCGAAATGACGGCGCCCACCTTCGCTGCGAAATTCGTCAAGCCCTACATCGCTTGACTCATCACGGCGAAAAATTGCACGAGTCGATTTGACGATTCGGTTCCTTAACGCCAAACGCCGCAGGGATTAGGGCCCCTGCGGCGTTTGTGGAACCGAACAACCTGCACCGATTAGACCGGGCCGCAGGAAGCTAGAGTCGACCCCGTGGAGTTTTAGACTCCTCCGGCTCCCGGTTTGTCAAGGTCCGGTCGCTTACTCAGAAAGCGAACTACGCCTATGACTGACTATTGGATTACCTTCCGCATCGCTGAGGACGGCCACCCAACTCGCTACGATGCGCTGATCGACGAGATAAATGACATCGGTACGGGGTTTTGGGATGGAGCCACCTCATTCATCGCGTTCAGTTCGGCTCTCGGCATCGCCACCATCGGTGCACGCCTGAAGGCCACCATCGCTCCGACCAAGGACAAATTCCTTTTGCGGGAGATAACGCGCGACGACGCCCGTCATTGCGGAGTGATGGGTGAAGGGTTCGGAGCCTTTTTTCCTAACTCGATAAAGCTCTGACGACCCTGTGTGCGTTCGCGCTCGTAACTGCGAGCGAAAGCGCATGCTCCATGTGGTTATCTTTCCTGGTGCGGGGGTTTCGGCCTCCGCGCCCTTTTCCCCATTGATCGGCGGAGTCTAGAACGCCTCGCGCAACGCGTCCGCCCGCGCCTCATCTTTGCTTTACCGATGGTTCTTTTGGACTAACCACATGCCCAAACACGCAAAACCGTATGACGCGCACATGCTAGCGATCGGTACGATCGTCACGGGCTGGACGCATATTGAGGTCACCTATCACGGCTTTATCTTGTTGCTCATTCCAGACGGAAAAGTCGCGCAGCGCGTTTATGAATTGCTGGGCAATGAAAGTCGCGCGGCCCTAATTAGAGATGAACTGCCGGCGAAACTTCACAACGATGAACAGCGCGACGCTCTTCAGCACTTTCTGAAAGCCGCAGCGATCTGCAAGGAAAACAGGAACGCCGTTGCGCATGCTGAATACATCGCAGGTGAGAAGCCAGACACGCTAATCGCCTATCGTGGCCGTAGCAGAGACTTGGTGCGCCATCGCTTCCATGAACTGCCGCTTGATGCACTACACGCGATCCAGTCCGAAATTCAGACGACGGCGATGTACGGTGTCGAGCTCTATCTGGCTTTGACGCTCGCTGCCATTCCAGCGTCAGGTTTACCCGCCAAGCCACCACTTCCACGCAAGTGGGATCTGCGTAGCCCCCCGATGCCTGGGGCCGGCCAAACCGAGCCAGCATCTTAGGACGTTAGACCTGCCTCCATCCGCGTTTGGACTTCCCTTGAGCTATACCCCTGATTTATGAGCATTTTTATGCTATACGACGACTAGGATTTTTTCCCCATGTATCAAGCCCCAAAAGATGGGTTTCAAAGTGGGTAGAGACGACAACACAAACCGAACCTCAATTTCTCTTCTTTTAACAGCCGCTTACTCAAGCCCCGACCGCCGGCTCGAGTCCCTCTGGCGGCACCATCTGAAAGTGTGGGACGCTCCGTCGCTTTGCGCCGCGCATCTGCGCGTGGGTACTTCTGCACATGCGCCAGATTCTACTCACACTTTCCCTTCTAGCCCTCGCCTCTTGCGGCCAAGGCACAACGCCTGCGCAAACGCCGACAAGCGCTGCCGCACAAGTGGCGCCGGGCGCACGCTCTGCAGATGAAATTCAAGCGGCGCTGGCTTCTCTGCCAGCTCCCTATAACGAAGCGAATTTTGATGATGGCCGTCGCGCCTTCGCGCAGTGCCGCTCGTGCCACACGATCAATGCCGGGGGTGCCAATCGGGTTGGGCCGAACCTCCACGGCGTGTTCGGGCGCGAGGTTGGAACCGCCGCGAGCTTCAATTACTCGCAGGCCGTTCAGGATGCGGATTTCGTTTGGGACGCCGATCGTCTCGACGACTGGCTGGCCAATCCGCAGAGTTTTCTGCCGGGCAACCGCATGGCCTTTGCGGGCATCCGCAGCGACGAGCAACGCCGCGATCTCATTGCCTACTTGATGATTGAGACAGCCGAAAACTGATCACTCGGCGGGGCGCGTGATCGCCTCGTTGTGTTCGTATTCCTCAATCGCCTTAGCAGTCGCTTCCGGCGATTTGGTGTAGCGCGCCAGCAAGTCATAGAAGACCGGCACGACGAACAACGTCAGAAGCGTCGAGACGAGCAAACCAAAGAAGATCACGACGCCGATGGTGCCCCGGCTTTCCGATCCCGCGCCGTGGCTGATGATCAGCGGAACGGCGCCGACCACAGTCGCGATGGACGTCATCAAGACCGGCCGAATGCGGAGGTCTGATGCGTCCAGAATAGCGTCACGGATATTCTTGCCTTCGTCGCGGAGCTGATTTGCAAACTCTACAATCAGGATCCCGTTTTTCGCAGAGAGCGCGATTAGGATGATGAGGCCAATCTGGCTATAGATATTGAGCGTGCCGTCAGTGAGGAAAAGCCCAAACAGTCCGCCCGCCACCGCAAGCGGTACCGAAAGCATGATCACAATCGGGTGGACAAAACTCTCGAACTGCGCCGCCAGCACCAAGAAGACGATGATCAACGCAAAGCCGAATGCGAAGCCCACGGCGCCTGTCGCCTGCCGGAATTGGCGGGCTTGCCCGGTGTAATCGATGGCGATTGGCTGATCGCCAATCTCCTCAAGCGCGATATCTTCAAGCTGACTCATGGCGTCGCCAAGAGCCAGGTCTCCTGGGATTGAAGCGCCGATTGTCACGGCAGCTTGGCGGTTCATTCTGCGCCGTTCGGCGCTATCGCCCACGGTGCGGAGCGAAACGACTGTGGAGAGCGGCACCAATTCACCCGTCCGGTCTGAGCGCACGAACTTGTTGGTGAGATCGCTGATATCGGAGCGTTCGCCACGCTCGGCCTGCAGATAGACGTAATATTCTTCACCGCGATCACTAATCGTATTGATCCTGCGTGAACCCATCGTGGCTTCGAGCGTACGGCCGATCGCTTGCACGGATATGCCGAGTGAAGCAGCCCGTTCACGATCGATGTCGACCAGCACGCGCGGCGATGTGGGTTCGTAATTCATGCGCGGACGCAAGAAATTCGGGTTCTCCCGCAGCCGGTCCATAATCCGATCGGCGGTCTCGGCGAGTGGCTCGTACTCGGACCCCAGCAACACGATGGACGCGCCGTCACCTCCGCCACCGCCGCCGCGCTGGAACGCGTTTGGCATGATAACGCGGATCGTCGCACCCGGAATTTGGCTGAGGCGCTGATTGAGCTCCGTCATCAATTCACTTGCAGGCCGGCGCTCACCCCAGGGCTCCAGGAACATCATGACGAAGCCGCTGGAAAAGCGATTGGTGCCGGCGTCACCGAAGCCGGGCAGCACCACCATGAAGCGGGTGAGGTCACCAGAGTCCACGTACTCGGTGAGTATGCCTTCGACCTGCTCGATCACGCGGCTGCTATATTCGAAGCCGGAGCCTTCGGGCGCGTTCACAAACGCCATCAGCTGGCCGCGATCTTCGGCTGGCGTCAGTTCGCTGGATAATTGAGAAAACAGAAAGCCACCGCCGAGCAGCACGCCGCCGAACATCGCGAACACAAGCGGTTTGGCGTTCATGGCCGCCTCGAGCGAGGCGCGATACGAAGAGCGCATCCCATCCAGCGTGCGATCGACGAACCGCGCGAGCGGCGTGGATTGCGCGGCCGGTTTGAGCAACATCGAGCACATGACCGGGGACAGCGACAGCGCCGCAAATGCCGAGATCACAACAACGCCAGCGATCGTCACGGAGAGTTCAACGAACAACTTCCCGACGTAGCCGCCGACGAACAGCATGGGCGCAAAGACCGCCACCAGCACCGCCGACGTCGCCACCACGGCGAAGAACACTTGGCGCGCGCCCCGCTGCGCCGCTACGACGCGCGGCTCGCCCAATGTATCGACGCGGCGCTGCGCATTTTCGAGCACCACGATCGAGTCGTCGACCACAAGGCCGATCGATAACACCAGCGCCATCAGCGTGAGCAAATTGATGGTGAAACCGAACAGCGACATGATCAGGAACGCGCCGATCAAGCAGACTGGGATCACCGCTGTCGGAATAAACGCAGCGCGCCATGATCCGAGAAACAGAAAGATCACGAGGACGACGAGTACGGTCGCCTCGATCAGCGTCTGCACGACGCGCGAGATCGCCTGCTCGATGAAAACGGTGCCGTCAAAGTTAAGGCCGAGTTCCACGCCCTCTGGCAGTGTCGCGCGGATATTCTCTACTTCGGCCTTTACCGCCCGCGCTACGTCTAGCGCGTTGGATTGCGATTGCCGCACAATGCCAATGCCGACTTGATCGCGCTGGTTGGCGCGGAAGATGCGGCGTTCCTCGACAGGGGCGAACTCCACCCGCGCCACATCGCCAAGGCGCACGACGGCTTCATCAGTATCGGAAGTTGCGCGCAGCGGCATGCGCGCGAAGTCTTCCGGCGTCTGGAACGGACGCTCGACCCGCACCTGATAGTCGCGCTCTTGGCTTTGCACATAGCCCGCCGGCAAATCGAGATTCTGAGCGCGCAGAGCTGTCTCAACGTCTTGAACAGTGAGCCCGCGCGCCGCCAAGGCATTGGTATCCAACCAAATGCGCAGTGCCCGGCGCGCATCGCCGCCGATCTGCACGTTGGCGACACCGTTGATGACGCCCAGGCGGTCAACAATGTAACGCTGCGCAAAGTCCGACAGCTCAACCGTGTCCAGCCTGTCGGAGTTGAGGCTGAACCACATGATCGCGCTGGCGTCTGAATCGGCCTTGCTGATTACCGGCTCAAGCACGTCCGCCGGCAAATTGCCGCGCGCTCGACTGACGGCATTACGCACGTCGTTCGCGGCGTCTTCGAGGTCGCGGTCGAGCGTAAATTCGATGTTGATCGAAGAACGACCGTCGCGGCTGGTCGCGTTGATGACGTCAACGCCTTCGATGCCCGAAAGCTGGTCTTCGATGATGCGCGTGATCTGAGTTTCAACAACCTGCGCTGAGGCGCCGGGATAGGAAGTGTTGATCGACACCACCGGCTGATCGACATCTGGCAATTCGCGGAGCGGCAGCGTCGTGAAGGCGATGGCGCCAAAGGCGATGATGATCAGCGATAGCACGATCGCCAGCACTGGCCGGCGAACGGAAAGATCGGAGAGCGTCATCTTCGCGGCCTACCCGCGTGGCCGAAGCGGCATCTCGGCCGCGTCATCGGACGCCGCACCGGCCGACGGCGCGATTTGCACAGGTTGGCCCGGCCGCACACTTTGAAGGCCTTCAGTGACCACCTGATCACCGACGCTCAGGCCCTCGAGCACTTCCGCCATACCGCCGCTACGTGCGCCCGTCGTGATACGTGCGAGATCGGTTTGCTGCACGCCGTCGACGGTTGCGATGCGATACACGAAAGTGCCGTCAGCCCGATCGAGGAGAGCAATTTCAGGAATGGCGGGCGCCTCGCGCGGGTTGGAGCGGACTTCCACCGTCATGAGCATGCCGGGACGCAGATGCTCATCCGCGTTTGGTAGCATGGCGCGCACCCGCACTGTCCGGGTTGTTGCGTTGATGCGGCTATCCACGTTCGCGATCCGGCCAGTGAATGTACGGTCGGGGTACGCCGATGTCCGCGCAATGATCTCGACGCCAGTCGTCAGCCGCGCGATTTGCGTTTCCGGAACATCGAAATCGAGTTTGATCTCGGTGATGTCGTCAAGCGTCCCAATCTGATCGCCGGGGCGCATGTATTGGCCGGGGCTCGCGGTGCGCAAGCCGACCACGCCATTGAACGGCGCGCGAATGGTTCGATCGGCGATACGCGAGCCGCCCGCGTTAAGCCGCGCTTCAGCCGCTTCAGCTGCGGCGCGTACGGTGTCCAGCCGCGCTTGCGAAGCGAAGCCGCGATCATAAAGCTCTTGGTAGCGGCGAAGCTCTTCTTGGGCCGCTTGGTTCGAGGCGCGCACTTCGGCGAGATCGGCGGCTTGCTCGACGCTCGACATTTCGACCAGCACCTGGCCGCGCCGCACGCGGTCGCCGCTATCGAAGCGAATGGCCCGGATGGTGTCGGCGACCTTCGGGGTCAGCACGATGCTTTCGCGAGATTGCGCTGTGCCAAGCGCCTGCAGGCCATCGGTAAAGACATGCATCCCGACAGTCGCGGCTAGCACGGCTGGAGCGCCGCCGCCGGGTCCCCCTGGGCGGCCACCTGCGGAGGGAGCTGCCTTCGCGGAACCTTGTTCCTCGGCGCCGGACAGCAACGCTTTGCCTGCGACGACAAGCGTCATCAGGCCGAGCCCCACGGCGACGACGGCCGCGAAGCCATAGCGTTTGAACATCCCCAACATGATGTAGCGGACCTTACATCCAAACTCTTTGCAGAATTGTGTCTAACACTACGGGCGACCGGCGCGATGCGATCAATCGCCTACCCTGCCCCACCAGCCTACCACCACGGCGACCTCTTCGGCTTCCCCATCGACCCGGCCCCGCAGTCCAAGCTGAAATCCCCTGCCGCTTGGACGGAAGTGGACCATGGTGAGTTGGGCCCGAATGACCGCCTCATCCTCTCGCTGGGAGTCCAGAAATACTTGACCCATCGCGAGCCAGTTCTCTGCGGGCCGGTAACCAACCGTGAGATCGACCCGTTCGCTTTCGCACCCGCCCTCGAACGCCCGCGCGGCTACCTCAACATTGGCGAACCCTGTTCGCCCGAAGCCACGTCCAGCTAACGCGCGAAGCTCGGCGCCGCCTTCGCTGCAGCCCTCTCGCGGGTGAGAAGCCCAGAGCGCGCCGGCCTGAATCGCCAACACATTTGCTTCGTCACGGTAGAGCGCGCGCTTGGCGCCGACCGTGGCTTCCGCACGCCAACCATCGATGATCTCGTAGCCCTGTTCGACCCAAGGCGCGATCACGACGGATGTCTCGGCGCCTAGGGGCGCTTCAAAATAGCCTGAGGTTTCGAAGAAGCTCAGGCCCTCGCGCTCGCCCGCGGCAGATGTCCAGATCTGCTGGCCGCCCTCAGGCGCCAGCCAAGCGCCGGCATGCGCCGGCACAGGCGTCAAAGCTGCAATTAGGCCTAAGAGTCGTAGCCCGGCAGCGCTCGATCCAGTTTTCTCTTCAACCCCGGCCACGCCAGCCCCGACACCATGCCCATACCCTTGGCCGGTCCGTTCCGCGTTTCTTCTTGCGCTTCTTCCGGCGCAATCAACACGTTGTCACGGCCCGCACTCAATGCAGCCACTTGTTGCGCGCACGCGCGCTCAAGGAAGAAAATTCCAACAAACGCTTCCGCGGCACTTCCGCCAACGGCCAGCGTGCCGTGATTGCGCAGCAGCATCAGTTTTTTGTCGCCGATGTCTTTTACCAGACGCTCGCGCTCATCAAGATTGAGCGCCACGCCCTCATACCCGTGATAGGCGAGGTTCGGCAGCATCAGCAGCGCGTTTTGCGTGAGCGGCAGCAGGCCATCTTTCTGTGCCGATACGCCAACGCCAGCGTCGGTGTGCAAGTGGATGACGCACAGAGCATCTTCGCGCGCGGCGTGAATGGCGGAGTGGATCGTGAAGCCCGCCGGATTGATGTAGTACGGCGTCGGCGAAACAATGTTGCCGTCGAGGTCGACCTTCACCAGCGACGAAGCCGTGATCTCCTCGAAGAACATTCCGTACGGATTGATCAGGAAGTGATGATCTGGACCGGGCACGCGCATCGAGATGTGCGTGAAGATCATGTCGTCCCAGCCGTGCAGCGCCACCAGCCGATAGAGAGCGGCGCAGTCAACGCGCGCCTGCCATTCCTCGGCGCTCACGCGGCCCTTCAGGGATGCTCCAACGTCGTCGGCCATTTGATCCTCCGTGGGGCAGCCTAGACCGAAGATGACGCCGGCTCAACCAACCCTTCTTTCCGCATGGCCCAGGTCGGGCGCGTCGCTATAGTGGCGCCTGCATGAAACTCGCCTTCACCGCCAGCGCCCGTCCCGAAGCCCAAGACGCCCTCCGCCGCTTGCGCCATGCGCACGGCGAGGTGGGAGAGGCTGAGGCTGACATCATCGTCGCGCTCGGCGGCGACGGCCTGATGCTGGAGACGCTGCGGCGGCGGTTGACCGATCGTAAGCCCGTATTCGGCATGAACCGCGGCACCGTCGGCTTCCTGATGAATGACTATCGAGAAGCCGATCTGCTCGATCGCCTAGCGCTTGCGCAGCCCGTTCGCATCCGGCCGCTGGTAGCGCGGTGCGAAACCGCTGGCGGCATTATCGAGGAACGCGCCTTTAACGAGGTCTCACTGCTTCGGCAAACCGCCCAAACCGCCAAACTTCGCATCAGCGTCGACGGCGCCGAGCGCATGGCCGAACTGCTCTGCGATGGCGTCATGGTGGCGACACCCGCAGGCTCCACCGCGTACAATTTTTCCGCCCATGGCCCGATCTTGCCAATCGACTCCCGGCTCCTGGCGCTGACTCCAATCAGTGCGTTCAGGCCCAGGCGCTGGCGCGGCGCGCTCTTGCCCCACCGGGCGAAAGTCCGGATCGAAGTCCTTGAGTTTGAGCGCCGCAGCGTCAGCGCCGCCGCAGACAATCGCGAAACGCGAGATGTTCGCGCCGTTGAGATTCACGAGGACCCGGCTCAGCCGCTGACTTTGCTTTTTGATCCCGACCACGCGCTCGATGAGCGGGTGCTGCGCGAACAGTTCAGCGTATAGACGTCAACGCTCTGTTCATCAGCCGCACCCATGCTTACTCACGCATGGCCAACGTTAAGTTCATCGACCCGCGCACTGAAGGGCGCCGCCTCGAGCTCAAGGCGCCCCTCTTCGATGAAGCAGCTATCGCGCGTGCTCAAGAGACCTTGACTGTGCTCGGCAGTTCCATGGGGGAATGGCTCGACGCCGACATCGAACGGCTGCACCAAGCCCGGCTTAACGCTGAAGGCGCTGGCTGGAGCAGCGCGGCGCTTGAGCCAATGCTGGGAGCTGCTCACGATCTGAAGGGTATGGGTGCCACCTATGGCTTTCCCATTATCTCGGATATCGCCGCATCCTTGTGCCGACTGATAGAAACCGACGCCGGCAAGGCCGCCGCGCGCGCGAACCCAGCTTTAGTTTGCGCGCATGCGGACGCCCTGCGTGCCGCCGCACGAGAGCGCATTGTCGATGAAAGCCATCCCATTGGACGCGCCCTACTGCAGGCGCTGGCATCGCACGTTGAGCGTCTCGGCGTCGCGCCGCGTTGAAACACTAACGCAGCCTTCACCCTCTTCGCCCGCCGATCCTTAACCGTGCGCGTGCAATAAGGGCGGCTGAATTGCCGCCATGAACGTTATTCCCTTCCGCCCCCGCAGCGAGCCCGAGCCGCTCGCCTTCGCCATCGGCGCCCGCGTCGATCTGCGCATTGGCGCTCTTGCGTCTGCTGTTGTGCGCCCGCGTGGGCCGGCCCACGAGTCTTTCGCCTTCTCCCATCTTGCTCGCCTGCTGCGCGCTGCGCGTATGGCGTCGCTAGAGCGCGGCGTGCGGACAACGCTCACGCTTGCCGTGCCAGCGGAAGTCCAATCCATGCTTGAGGCCGATCTGCTAAATGAAGCTGCACTTGAGGCCGGGTGCACACGCCGAAGCTTCAACTTTCAGCTCAATGAACGCGAGATCGTGGCCGTCGGACCTGGGCTTCCCGAAGGATTGCGCGCGCGTGGCTGGAACGTCGTGTTGCGCGGCGACGACGATTGCCCGCTGCCTTTCGGCGTCCGCGCGCGTTCTCTCTATAGCGAAATCGTTGTCGACGCGCCGACGCAGCCTGATCCGTTTCTGGCGCTGGAATCCGGCGACCGCACGCCGCTTGGACGCCGTCTGTTGGCGGCCAAGGCTGCGGGCCTGGTTGTCACCGCAGAGAACGTGAACAGCGCGTCTCAAGCTCGC
>JAWXAM010000036.1:0-7291 GCA_034439495.1 Terricaulis sp.
CTCGCGGCGCGAGGCTGAAGAGCTGATCGCTCACGGGCTGGTTTTCATCGACGGCGCGCGGGTGGACGATCCGGGGCGGAAGATCGAGCCGGGCCAGAGCATCAGTGTCAGCCAGGGCGAGCAGCGGCCGCCGATCAGTGTGGTCATCAACAAGCCGGTCGGCTTTGTTTCGGCGCAGCCGGAGTACGACCAGATACCGGCGGCGCGGCTGCTCACGCGCACTAACTTAATCGGACCGCCACGTAATTTGCCGAACAAGCGCACGCGGCTCGCGCCGTTGGGGCGACTCGATCAGGATTCGCGCGGGCTGCTGCTGCTCAGCGAAGACGGCGTGCTGGCGAAAGCGCTGATCGGGGAAACTTCTCAGCTCGATAAGGATTATCTGGTTCGCGTCACCGGACGGATCACGGACAAAAAACTCGCCCTTCTCCGACACGGCCTTTCGCTCGACGGGCGCCAATTGAAGCCGGCGAAAATCGTTCCCGTCGAGCCGCAGCAATTGCGCTTCGTGCTCAACGAGGGCCGCAATCGCCAGATCCGGCGGATGTGCGAGCTGGTTGATCTCGAAGTGGTTGACCTCTTTCGCACACGTATCGGGCCGCTGGAACTCGGCGATCTGCCGGAAGGTAAGTGGCGGGCGGTAAGCCCAGAAGAACGCGAGGCGCTAATCCGCGCCAGTAAGTGAGAAACGCATGAGCGCAGAACTGGCAGCCCACGATCTCATAGTGCGAGCGCTCACCGCGTCCCCTGCGCCGGTGTTTGTCGATGACGCCGATTTGGAGCAGGCCAAGGCGGGCGCCGATCTGTTGGTCGCTGCGAAGCTTGCAAAGTTTGCAGATGACGGCCGCACGGAGGTCTCGCTTACCAATGCGGGACGCTATTGGGCGCTGCATGGCGGCTATCTGGGCTTTCTTCGGGAAGAGCCAATCGGCGGCGGAGGTGGACGTCAGCGCAATCCCGAATTGGAGGAAACGCGGCTGACACTGATGCGGCTGCGGCTCAACACCTTCTGGTGGAGCTTCGGCGTCTCTATCGCTGGCTTCGTTATTTCAATCATCTCGCTGATTGTCGCGCTGAGCCTCGGCGGCCGCCTCATAGGGATTTGATTGCGCTCAAGGCGCGCGCCCTGGCCGCCCCTAGCATGCTGGCCTTGGGAGGCTTCGCGCATGCATTGGTTCGTCTGGTTCGTTGTCGGCTCGATGTCGACCTTTTTGGCCGTCTTGGCGCTCGCCGCGCTGGCTACGCGGGGCCGCTAAGCTCAGCGCGCCATCGTTGACGCAGCTCCTGCAAGAGCGCCGCATCGAACGCTTCTGGCGGCGCATGATTGAGCGCTTGCACGAAATCCGTAACGTCAGAGAGCGCATGAGCGCGTTCGAAGTTCGGGCCAGGGATGAGGCCGCGGCTGAACAGATATTCGTCTGAGCGGCCGGTTAGAATGTAGGCAGGCGCCCAGTTGAACCCGGCGGCTTTGGCGAGTTCGTTGGTGCAGTTGGAAAAGGCCGTGTTGTAATAGCGCGCGCGGGTTTCCAGCGATTCCGTACGCTCAAGCAGGCGGCGCAACAGGACGCGCTTCTGTTCATCGCTGATCGCGACCGGATACACGAATGTTTCGTGATCGAGCATCACGGCGCGGCGGATAAGCAAATCGCGCGCGGTGCCCCACACATACGCAAGCTCGAACGCATTGAAGAGCCCGCGCAGAGCCGAATACTGCTCGTCCTGCTCGCGGCGCGCCTCGATGGTGAGGCCAAGTAAGCGATCGCCTTCAAATTCAAACAGCAGCAAAGTGTGCGCCGCGAGTTGGGACCCCGGTTGCGGCTCCAACATGAACCAGACTTCGCGGAGCTCATCGATATTGTAGTCGCCCTCCATGTAGCGCTCTTCGGCGACGCCATCGCGCGTGTAGCGCCAGTCAGAAATCGGCGCGACGCTGAACGCCTGGTCTTGCATCTCCACGTAGGCGGTGCGGCCTAAATAGGGATACCAGTCGCGGTCGAGCTGCGCGGCGCTTGTCATCTTGGCGGCGGAGCCGAGCACAAGGATCGCAACCATGCTGGCGATGGCCGGGCGCAGGGGATTGGCGCCGAACCAGGCTAAAAATCGCTTCAACGCCGCACTCCCTCACGAACTCCCCATTATGGGCCGATTCCACGCCGCGCATTGCCTTGTCAGCGCCGCAGAGCATCCCATCTTGCCTGCATGCCCTTTAGCGGGCGAAAAATCAGGAGACTCCCCATGGCGCTGCGTATTGGCGACAAAGCCCCGGACTTCGAAGCCGACACCACTAAAGGCCGGCTTAAGTTTCACGAATGGCTCGGCGATAGCTACGGGATCCTGTTTTCGCACCCGAAGGATTTCACGCCGGTCTGCACCACTGAGTTGGGTTACCTCGCCAAGCTCGAGCCTGAGTTCGCCAAGCGCAACGTGAAGGTGATCGGGCTCTCGGTCGATCCAGTCGAGAACCACGAACGCTGGCGCGCGGACATCAAGGAAGTCACCGGCGGCGACGTGCAATATCCGATGATCGGCGACCACGATCTCAATGTCGCAAAACTCTACGATATGCTGCCGGCGGACACGACGGGCACCTCCGAGGGCCGAACCGCCGCGACCAACGCAACCGTGCGCGCGGTTTACATCATCGGCCCAGACAAGATCATCAAGGCGACGCTGACCTATCCAATGTCGTCCGGCCGCAACTTCGACGAAGTGCTCCGTCTGGTGGATTCGATCCAGCTGACGGCCAAACACAAGGTGGCGACACCGGTGAATTGGAAGCAGGGCGAGGACGTGATCATCGTGCCTGCCGTTTCGGATGAAGACGCCAAAACCGCCTTCCCGAACGGCTGGACCACGGTGAAGCCATACCTGCGAGTAGTTCGCCAGCCGGGCTAAACCACAGCCGCTCCCGCGACGGGCGGGAGCGGTTGCACGCCGGGGCGGAAAGGTGGAGTCTCCCCTAAAAAGAGGGAGCGCCATGATTTTCGAGCAGATCGCCACCGGCGGTTGCCAATCGTACCTGATCGGCTGCGGCGATACCTGCGCGGCGGCTATCATCGATCCGGAAGTCCGCCAGATCGACCGCTACAAGGCGCTAGCGGCGCAGCATGGCGTCCGCATCCGCTATGTGATCGACACCCACACCCACGCAGATCATTTCAGCGCCACGAAGCAGCTCAGCAAACAGCTCGGCATTCCCGCTGTCGCGCATCGGCTTGCGCCGGCGCCCTACCCTGATCTGCGTGTCGACGAGGGCGATGTGATCAAGGTCGGCAATATTCGGCTAACGGTGCTGCACACGCCGGGGCACACGCGCGACGCGATGTGCCTGGTGACGAGCGATCGGGTGTTCACCGGCGACACTTTGCTGATCGGCGCCACGGGCCGTACGGATTTGCCGAGCGGCGACCCGAACGAGCTCTACGACAGCTTGTTCAATAAGCTGCTGAAGCTCGATCCAGGCCTCAAAGTTTACCCGGCGCACAATTACAAGGGGCACACCTGCTCGACGATTGAAGAAGAGCTCGCCTCCAATCCGCGTTTGCAAAAGCGAGATCGCGGCGAATTCGTCGAGATGATGCGGACGCTTTCGCTGTCGATGCCGGAGCATTTGACCGAAGCGCTACGGGTCAACATGAGCGGCGGCGTTAGTGTTGGGCAGATGCTGGCGGAAGCGGCGGCGGAAGTGCCGTTCATGTCGATGGATGAGGTGAAGGCGCGCGTAGCGGCTGGCGCCAATGATTTCATTGTCCTCGACGTGCGCGAGAAAGATGCGTTCGAGGCGGGGCATATCCCCACTGCGCGTCACTTGCCGCGCGGCGTTCTAGAACTGCGCGTGAATGAAGCACTGCCGGATCCGACGGTGCGGATCGTGACCTATTGTGAAGTGGGCAAGATTTCGACTTTGGCGGCGGCGACTTTACGCAAGCTCGGCTTTACGCGCGCCGTTGCGCTCGATGGCGGGATGAAGGCTTGGCGCGAAAAGGGCTTTCCGGTGGAGCTGGCAAGCTAAGCCAGCACGTCCTGCGCTGCCGGGTGGCGGCGGAAATAAGCTACCGCGTAGGAGCAGCTGGCGCGCAGGCGCATGCCATGCTCACGCGCTTCGGCGACGATGGCGTCCATCAGCTTCTGCGCATAGCCGCGCCCACGCGCCTCTTCCGGTGTTTCGACATGCATGATGACGCGGACGCCAGCGATGTCGCGATAGTCGGCGAATGAGAGGCCCTCAGGCGCCTCGAACTCGTAGCGATGCCGGGCTGTGTTGTCGTGAAAGCCATCCATGATCAGGACATGGGCTTCGGCTGCCACAATTCAATCTTGCGGCCTTCATTGTCCATGATGTGTGCGAACTTGCCGTTGGCTTCCTCGGGGAACACTTTGACCGGCTCGACACCCGCCGCTTTGGCGCGCGCGAGGATCGCGTCGAGATCGTCGACCATCAGATTGAACATGAAGTCTTTGTCCGACGGCTCGAAATAGTCCGTGTCGTGTTTGAACGGGCTGAAAACGGTTGCCGCGCCAGGATGAGCGGCGGCGTCCTGAGGCAAAAACAGCGCGCCGCCCCAATCCGTGAACTCAAGACCGAGCACACGGCCATACCACTCGCGCATCGCATCTCCGTCGCGCGATTTAAAGAACACGCCGCCGACGCCAAGGACCTTTGCCATGACTGCTTCTCCCGCTAAGCCCGTGGCGTGAACTATCGCCACGCCTTCCATGCCGGCAACCATGCCGACGTCCTGAAGCACGCCGTGCTGTTGTTCTGCCTGGATTCGCTGAAGCGCAAGGAGACGCCGTTCGCGGTGCTGGATACCCATGCCGGGCGCGGCCTTTACGATCTGGCCGGCGATGAGGCGCAGCGTAGCCCGGAATGGCAGGATGGCGTCAGCCGGCTCTGGAGTTGGCCAGAACCGCCGCCGCTGGTCGCGCGCTATCTCGATGCGGTGCGCAGCTTCAATCAGGATGGGGCGTTGCGCACCTATCCCGGCTCGCCGGCTTTAGTGACAACACAGCTGCGCGCGGATGACGTGTTGATGGCGTGCGAGCTGCATCCGGAGGAGCATGCGGCGTTGCGCCGGTCGCTGCCCCGGCAAGCGAATGTTCAGGTACATGCGCGCGATGGTTGGGAGGCTCTCAGCGCGCTTCTGCCGCCGCCGCAGCGGCGGGGACTGGTGTTGATCGATCCGCCCTACGAAGCGCCGGATGAACTCAACATTTCCGCGCGCGCGATCGGCGGCGCGCTGAAGCGCTTTGGGCACGGCACATATTTGTGGTGGCGGCCGCTGAAGGATGAGCGCCTGCTCACCGCCGCCGACGATGAAGTGCGCGCGCAAGGCGCAAAAGAAATTCTGCGCGCCGATTTGTGGACAGCATCGCCGACGCGCGAGGGCCGGCTGGTCGGTTCGAGTGTGGCGCTGATCAACCCGCCGTTCGGTTTGAAAGCTGCGTTGCACCAAGCGTTGCCGTTCCTGGCGGAAGCTCTGACCAAGGGCCAAAGCGGCTGGCGGCTTTCACAAAATTAAGGGCGCGGATTGCTCCGCGCCCTTCCCCCTTGCCACGAGCGTCGCACCGCTTAAGCGACGATCATCGCGGCTTGGCTCAAGGTCGCCCATGCCATCGGAAAGAACACGGCGGCGGCGGCGATCAGGCAATATAACTTGGTCATTTCGTGCTCCCTGGCTGGAGTTGGTGTCAATCGCGTTGCTGCGATGAGAGAAAGCTACTCACTGCAAAGTGAGTTCGCCGTGACAGGTGTCACGCAGCCAGCAGAGTCCGAAAATTCTAGCGCACGCCGGCGCCAACGACGGGTTGTGCTGTGACGCGCCCGGCCGGCGCACTGAGGCATTCGCCGCGCGTGATGGTCACGCGAGACGGAAATGTCGGCCGCTGAAATTGCACTGTGGCCAAGCCCCAGCGGCGCCAGGTGCGGCCTTCGGCGTCGACGATGCTGGCGGCGCATGCATCGCCTGCGTCATCGGCTTCGACCCAATAGCCCTGATATCGAGTGCGACCTTCGTATTGGCCGCCGAGACCCACGACGAAAATTTGCCCGGGGCTTAAGCCTTGCTCCGCGCGATACGTCAGCACAGCCGTGGCGCCGACGTCGCGATCATAGACGAGTTGATTGCCGCTCGGCAGCGACCACACTTCATCAGCGGATGCAGTCGTGGGAAGCAACGCTGCCGCAACGCAAGCGGCGGCAATGCTGAGTGCGCGAATGTTCATGAAGCTCCTCCCGCCGTGATCGGCATGCGCACCTTATCCGAAAGCGCCACTGCTTGTCACACGGCGCAAATACGACGACGATTGTGTGACGGGGCGGGCCATGACGTTCGAAGAGATTTTCGCATTTCTGCAGCAATGGCAGATCGCGTTGCCGATCGTGCTGGCGGTGATGGCTGGCTTCTACTTCGCCGGGTATCGTTGGGCGGGGGTTTATGTCGGGCTAATGCCGCTGATCAATTGGTCGTTCGGCGCGGTGCCGACGGCTGCGATTCCAGAGGCGTTCGGCGGCGGCGCGTTTCAGCCGCTAGCCATCGTGACCGGCCTCGTGCTCGTGGTCCGCGACTTTGCGCAGCGGGAGATGAAGCACTGGGTTTGGGGCGCAATGATCACTGGGCTCATCCTCTCGATGCTCACCTCATGGATCGTTGTGGTGTTCGCGAGCGCTGCGGCGTTCCTGATCAGCGAGACAGTGGACTGGGCCGTCTACACGTTCTCTAAGCGCCCGCTCTCGCAGCGCATCATGCTTTCAAGCACGGTGTCGGCGCCTCTGGACCAGATGGTTTTCATTTGGCTGGCCTCGCAGATACCCGGCCAAGAAGGCATTTTCGCCTGGGGCACGATTTTGACCGGCATCGCGTCGAAGCTTTTAGGCGCTCTGGTTGTGTCACGGGTGATCGCGGCGCAGGAAAAACGGGCGCTGCAAAACGACATGAATCCCGCGTAAACCCTACGTTTGCCGCTTGCGCAGCGGAACCCTGTCGATCATAAGTCGTTTCGTGTAGCGCTGGCCGTGTTGGCCGGTGAAGGTGCGAAGTTCCGCAGAGTGCGGCAAAGTTTTCCAACCCCAACAAAGCAGAAATTCGCAGTGACGTGCGTGCGCTCTTGCGTGCGCGCGGCCGATGGCGTGCGCCTCGGCCTTTAATCAGGACAAGTGGAAATGAGTTTCGACGACGATTTCGGCGGCGGTGACGACGACACCAACGACAAGAAGAAAGAAAAGCGCGGCGGCCGGGGCCGCGAACGGGACAATGCGACACCGGAATTCGGCGGCGGCGATAGCGGCGGC
>JAWXAM010000037.1:0-43362 GCA_034439495.1 Terricaulis sp.
CTGAAGCATTTGCAGCGGCCCGATCCGCGTGTCGTCCCGATCAACCGCGTCAAGCGCACGCCCGCGCCGCGCTATGATTATCTCATTGTCGGCGCGGGCTTTGCAGGAAGCGTGTTAGCGGAGCGGTTGGCGTCGCAACTGGGCAAGCGTGTGCTCTTGATTGATCGCCGCGACCATATCGGCGGCAACGCCTTTGACCGAACGGACCGCGCGGGCGTCCTCATGCACCAATATGGACCGCATATATTCCACACCAACAGCGCCGAGATCTTCGATTATCTCAGCCAGTTCACGCGTTGGCGAATGTATGAGCATCGCGTGCTCGCGGCGGTGGACGGCCTTCATGTCCCGATGCCGATCAATCGCACGACCCTCAACAAATTGTACGGGCTCGAGCTTGCCGATGAGGCAGCGGCAGAACGGTTCTTAGCCGCCCGCGCGCAACCTGTAGACGCCATTCGCACATCCGAAGATGTGGTGGTCTCTGCTATCGGCCGCGATCTCTACGAAAAGTTCTTCAGAGGCTACACGCGCAAGCAATGGGGGCTGGATCCGAGCGAGCTCGACAAATCGGTCACCGCCCGCGTGCCGACGCGCACGAACACAGACGATCGCTATTTCACCGATCGGTTTCAGGCGATGCCGCTTAACGGCTATACGGAAATGTTCTCGGCCATGCTGGATCATCGCAATATCGAGATCCAGCTCGGCGTTGACTTCGAGGACGTGCGCCGCAAAGTGCGTTATCAAAATCTGATTTATACCGGTCCGATCGACGCCTACTTTCACTATCTTTACGGCAAGCTTCCTTATCGCAGCCTCCACTTCCGTCACGAAATTTACTCGTGTGAACAATTTCAAAGCGTAGGAACGGTGAACTATCCGGACGAAGCGGTGCCGTATACGCGCATTACCGAGTACAAACACCTGACCGGCCAACAGCACCCGCTGACAACAGTGACGTACGAGTATCCGACGGCGGAAGGCGACCCCTTCTACCCGATCCCAAAACTGGAAAATCAGCTTCTGTACAAGAAATATGAAGCATTGGCGCGCGCTGAACAGGACGTCCATTTTGTCGGCAGGCTGGCAAGCTATCGCTATTACAACATGGATCAGGTGGTCGGACAGGCGCTTTCCACCTTCCGTCGCATTGCCGACGCCAACGAGGATGCGCCCGCAAGCGTCGTAGCGCCGCTTGGCGAGCACGCTCGGCGCGGCAATCCCGCGCCAGGCGCCAGCGCCGAAATTAGTTCAAACACCTCCTCATGAAGTACGGCGAGGAGAACCCAACGCGCCGATAAGGGGGAGCAGCGCGCTGCCACTAGGCACTCAGAGCGAAAAGCGCGCACTGGGCGCCCCGCGCACTTTGACGTCTACAGCAAATAAGCCGCCCGCAAGGGGTTCGCGAGCGAGTTCGCTTTTCGACAAGCCCTCGCGGGCGCTGGTGATAAACAGAGTTGACAGCCCCGCGCCAGCGAAGGCGCACGATGTTGGTCGGCTCACCGGTAGTGTGATGGTGGCAGCCACACAGCCAGTGGGATCGTAGCGAACAACAGAGCCGCCATCCCAACAGGCGCTCCAAAGGCAGCCTTCCTCGTCCAAAGCCGCGCCATCGGGCGCGCTTGGCCCACATAGGGTCGTGGCAAACAGATGAGCGGCGCCCAGCGCGCCCGTCACGCCATTCAATCGGTGCTTAAAGATCATTTGCCGGCTGGAATCGGCGACAAGCACTTCGCAACCGTCCTGCGTGTTCACAATGCCATTTGGGATCGACAAGTCACCGAGCACGCGCTGCAGACGCCACTCGCAATCAAGCGCATAAAGCGATCCCTGCTGATCAGCTCCGCCATCGTCCATCGTGCCAAACCAGAAGCGACCGTCGCTCAGCACCGCGCCGTCATTGCTCCGGTTGGCGGGCAGATCGCGTTCGAACTCAAGACGCGGCGCGAACTGGCCAGCGATCGGGTCTAACACGCCCACCTGCCGGCCTGCGGCGGCGATCAGCAAGTCGCTGCCGGTCAAGCCCATGGCGCTGACCGGAGCGTTAAGCGGGCGGTGTGTAACGCGCCCCGATGAGAAGTCTAAAGCGTAGAGCTGGGCGCTGCGGATATCGACCCAATAGAGCACCCCCAACCGCTCATCCCAGAGTGGGCCTTCGCCCAAAAGATTTTGGCAATCGGCGATCAACGAGACTTGCATGCGACTGCTCCATGCTCATCGCGCTGCGGCTTCGACTGGCGCTTCCACCAGAAGCGCCAGTCTCTGCGTCTCAATTACGATCGCCTTGTTTGGCGCCCTTGTTGCCCTGGCCGGCTTCACTGCTCTTGCCAGATTGACCGCCTTGTCCTTGGCTGCGGCCCTCGCTTTGTCCCTTACCGCCGGACTTCTTACCTTTTGCCATGACGCTTTCTCCTCTGCGCACGATGCGCAAATGCGATAAGCGCGCACACGCACCCGCGTTCCAGGATGCCGGCAAAGAACGTGTAAACTTGTGCAGTAGCGATCGGCGACAGCGATAGCGCCGACACGCGTCGGCGCTGGCTCACACGCGCGGGGAATATAGTCTAGCGCAGATGCTCGTTCATACCGCCCCGGCCGGTTGATGTGGTTCGCTCAACGGCGGGCTGAGGTGAGCTAGTCGGCTACTAGGACGCCGGAGCGCGGGATCCACCCCTCGGAGGTCGGCGTGAAAAAACGCTCAAGATCGGGCTGCAGAGCTGCAAGCTTTTCTGCGTTGAGACGCGAGACCTGCGGCTCCCGCGCGAGCTGCTCTGCAAGCGCGCTTGCATCAAACTCAAACGGCCCCTGCTTTAGATAGACCGACAATAACGCGAACACGATTTGAGGCATGTGAGGGTCGGTCTCGGCAAAGGTTTCGACAAGCCGCTCCGCATCGATGAGATGTGTCATTAAGCGTCTCCAAAAAGCGAGCAATCCACGGGTCCCGCAGGTGCAGCGATAAGGGCGTCACTCGCAGGCGTCACGAGTGCACACGCTCTTCCACCAGCCGGACGTCTTTGGAAATTTGCTCCGCTGTTTTTGGCGGCGTAAGAGCGTTCTTGGACGCTGCGTCCCTGCCGGATCGAATAAGACCATAAGCAATAATCCCGCCGATGGCGGCGCTCACGAGCGCGGCGCTCCATCTCGGCATCAGCTGCTCCAGCCCGTAGGCCAGCGCGAGCAAACACATCACCGCCGCGGCCCCCGTAAAGACGAGGCCAAGGGCCGCGCGCACCATGCCGCCAGCCACGCGCTGCAAGCTTTCCACCGCTTCCGCGCGCGCCAAACGCGCTTCATTACGAATGAGGTCGCTGGCGTGGCTTAGAAGGTCTTTTGCAAGCTCTGGCAGCGACCGCGCCTCCGATCGATCGCGCCCATCACCGCTCAACAGATCGTCTGCATCAGCGCTGCGCCTGGCGCCGGAAGCAACATGGCCTGACGCCGATCGCCCAGCGGCATGATCAGAAGTGCTCATATCCTCTCTCCGAAATTCAGCGAAATCAACGCCATGATGCGCGCGCCGTTCCGGCGCGTACGCAAAAAGCTTGGCGAGCGGGCAGCGCCGAGGCGCGTTCAATCCCCACCCGTTATTCTCCGGCCGACGCTCGCCTATCCTGCGTTAGTGCAGCCGACAGTTCCCGGTCTCACATTGCCCAGATGAACCGCCTGCCTCTGCTGCACATCTACGCCTACGACACACGCTATAGCGTCCCCCAATGGCGCACTGTCGATGCCGACCCCGCCCAGGCGCACACGGTCGCGCAGCAGATTCTGGACGAGCACGAGACCTATCTCGGTGTCGAGGTTTGGCTTGAGGACCAAAGATTGGTTGAAGTTCGTCGCGGTGCAAAACCTTAGTCTTGAGCACACGTGCTGTGGTCATGGCATGCCAGGCAGAAGCGGACTGCCATTCGCAAGTGACCCCTGCCAGCGTAATCGCGCACCGGCGCCAGCCCCGGCCCCCAGCAAAAATACGCTGCACCAACATAGTTTAACGCGTCGCGCTCCAAGCCTTATACACTGGAGTCCGGTGGTGACGTCGCCAGTCCGAAACCGGATCACGGCCATGAGCATCGAATTTCGACCGGTGAAGGTCGCCCGTTATAGCGATACCGACGGACGCTTGATCTTTAGCGTTCTTGGAATTCGGATTGGGGGCGCTTGAGGATCAGCAGGCGCATTTCACAGATTTGAGCGAGGCCGAGCGTTGGATTCAGGAGCGGCTGGCGCAAGCCCGATAAATTAAGCGTTTGCTGCGAGGGCTTTTGAAGCAACCGAGCGCCGTTTGCTGCGTTCCCCGCTGATGGCAACCCGACCTTCCTGGCGCGGACACATCAAACTCTCGCTCGTGACTTGCCCAGTCGCGCTCTATAACGCCATCTCGCCTGCCGGCGACGTCCACTTCCATCTCATCAATCCCGACACCAAGCATCGGGTGAAAAGCGTCGTCATCGACGCCGCCACCGATGAGATCCTGGAGCGGAAGGATCTCCTGAAGGGCTTCGAATTCGCCAAAGGCAAATACGTCACCCTCACTAAGGAGGAGATCGATGCGGTGCGCCTCGAAAGCACCAAGACCATCGACATCGATAAGTTCGTGCCGGCCGGAGACATCGACCGGCTCTATTGGGACAATCCCTATTTCCTGGTGCCCGACGGCAAGCTCGCGGCCGAACCCTTCGCCGTGATCCGCGCCGCCATGGAAGAGAGCGGTCAAGTCGCGCTCGGGCGGCTGGTCATGTCGCAGCGCGAGCGGCTCGTGGCGCTCGAGCCGCGCGGCAAAGGCATCATCGCCACCACGCTGCGCAGCCACGATGAAGTGCGCGACATGAAAGACTTCTTCGGCGAAATCCCAGCCGTGCGCACCGATAAGGAAATGGTCGAGGTGGCGGGCAAGATCATGAGTCAAAAGCACGCCAAATTCGATCCGACAACCTTCGAAGATCGCTACGAGGATGCGTTACGCGATCTCATCAAGCGTAAGCGCAAAGGCCAGAATGTAATCGAGACCGACGAGCCCGAAAGCGAAGAATCGAACGTCATCGACCTGATGGAAGCGCTGCAGGCGAGCTTGAAGAAAAAGAAGAGCGCCGCAAAGACCGCAAAGACCAAGGCCGCGCCGAAAAAGCGCGCCGCGGCATCCGGCGCCAAACGCACATCCCGAAAGACGGCGAGGAAATAATGGCCAAGAAGGCGGCGCGCAAAACCACCAAAGCGGGCAAGGTCGCCAGCAAGAAGACAGCGCGCAAATCGACCGCGCACGCCAAACTCAAAACCTATCGCGCCAAGCGCGACTTCAAAGTGACGGCAGAGCCTTCCGGCGCGCACAAAGTGGAGAAGGCTCCGCATCTGCGTTACGTCATTCAAAAGCATGCCGCCACGCGCCTCCATTACGATCTTCGCCTTGAGCTCGACGGCGTCTTTCGCTCCTGGGCCGTCACCAAGGGGCCTTCGCGCAATCCCAAAGACAAGCGCCTCGCTGTAGAAGTCGAAGATCACCCGCTCGATTATGGCGATTTCGAAGGCACGATTCCCAAAGGCGAGTATGGCGGCGGCACGGTCATGCTGTGGGACCGCGGCTTCTGGGCGCCCCAAACCAAAGACGCGGCCAAGGCATTGGCCAAGGGCGAGCTTAAATTCGTGCTGAGCGGCGACAAGCTGAATGGCGGCTTTGTGCTGGTGCGTATGAACCGCCGGGACGGCGAAAAGCGCAATAATTGGCTCTTGATCAAACACCGCGACGAATATGCGATCGACGAGGCGGGAGAGGACTTGCTTGAGGACGCCAAATCCGTCGCTTCATCGCGAACGATGGAGGAGATCGCGGCAGGCAAAGGCAAAAAGCCGAGGCCCTTCATGCTGAACAAAGGCGCAAAGGCAGACGCGGTCTGGCATTCGAAGAAAGCCTCGCCGCAATGACCGCGCCGGTGAAGAAGGCAAAGCGCGCTAAGACAGCGTCGGCGGCGCACGCTGCCGCCATCGTCGTTCGCGGCGTCACGATCTCCAAGCCCGACAAAGAGCTCTGGCCCGCGACCAGGACCAGCGCACCCGTGACCAAGGCCGAGCTCGCGGCCTATTTCGATAGCGTCTGCGCGTGGATGCTGCCGCACGTCAAAGGCCGCCCCTGCTCGATCATCCGCACCCCCGACGGGATTCACGGCGAACGCTTCTTCCAGCGCCACCCGATGCGCGGCGCCTCGGACTTCATCAGCCGGGTCAAGATCAAGGGCGTCGATGAGCCTTACGTGCAGTTTGACTCTGTGGCCGCCTTGGTTGCCGCGGCGCAGATCGCATCGGTCGAATTACACCCCTGGAATTGTCAGCCGGGCAAACCGGAAACGCCGGGGCGCCTCGTTTTCGATCTCGATCCTGCTGAAGACCTCCCGTTCAGCGCGGTGATCGAAGCGGCTAAAGAGATGCGCGACCGGTTGAAGGCGCTTGGCCTTGAAAGCTTTTGCAAAACGACCGGCGGCAAGGGTCTCCATGTCGTGACGCCGTTCAAGCCCACGCGCTCAGACACGGTCGATTGGACGCTGGCCAAAGCATTCGCGCTCGAAGTCTCCAAGCAAATGGCGGCCGATTCACCCGACCGCTATCTGACCAACATGTCGAAGGCCAAGCGCGTCGGCCGCATCTTTCTGGATTATCTGCGCAATGACCGGATGGCGACGGCCGTAGCTCCCCTCTCGCCGCGCGCGCGCGACGGCGCGCCCGTGTCGATGCCGATAAGCTGGGCGCAGGTGAAGAACGGTCTCGACCCGATGCGCTACACCATTCGCACCGCGCCGGCGCTTTTGAAGAAATCGAGCGCTTGGGACGATTATTGCGACGGCGAGCGGCCGTTCCTGCCGGCGGCTAAAAAACTTGTCGCCAAGCCTGGCCGCTGACATGGCGTTTGCACTGCCGCTCACCACCGCGCCGATGGAGGCCAAGCTGACCGATGCTCTGCCTGCGGACGCCGATTGGCAATTTGAACCCAAATGGGATGGCTTTAGGTGCTTGGCGTTCAAATCCGGTACGGATGTCGATCTGCGCGCCAAGTCCGGCAAACCCTTGGCGCGCTACTTTCCCGACATCGTCGAACGCGTCAGCGCCATGCAAGCCGACAATTTCGTCATCGATGGCGAGATCATAATCGTCGACCAGGGCAAGCTCGCGTTCGAGGCGCTGCAGATGCGCCTCCACCCGGCCGCGAGCCGGGTCGCCAAGCTTGCAAGCGAACAGCCTGCAGACTTCATGGTGTTCGATTGTCTGGCGGCTAAAGGCCAGAGTCTGATCAAGGCCCCACTCGCACAGCGCCGCGAAGCCCTCGAAAAACTGGTCGGCAAGGGCGCGCCGGGCATCAAGCTTTCTCCCTATACGCGCGAGGCAAAAGCCGCCGAGAAATGGCTAAAGCAAAGCGGCCGGGCCCTCGATGGCGTCATCGCCAAGAAGCTGGGCGGCGGCTATATCAGCGGCGAGCGCGCCATGCTGAAGGTGAAACGCTTGCGCACCGCCGATTGCGTCGTCGCCGGCTTTCGCTACGCCAGCAATTCCGATGAGGTCGGCTCGCTGCTGCTCGGTCTCTACGATGATGAAGGCTTGCTGCATCATGTCGGCTTCTCGTCCGCCATCAGCAACATTGAGCGCAAAGCGCTGACGACGAAACTGGAGAAGCTCAAAGGCAAGGGCTTTACCGGCCGCGCCCCGGGCGGTCCCAGCCGCTGGTCGACGGAGCGCAGCGGCGAGTGGGAAGGGCTGAAGCCAAAGCTGGTGGTCGAGGTCCGCTACGACCAGGTCACAGACGATCGCTTCCGGCATGGCGCAAGACTTCTGCGCTGGCGTCCGGACAAGGCGCCCGAGCAATGCACCTTCGAGCAATTGAAGCCGCCTCTGCCGCCAGCGGAAGTCGCCGCTTTGTTGCGCGCGGCGGCGCGGCGCGCGCCTGCCTAACGGTCGTGTGCCGCGCTAACGCGCGGGGGCTTCCGCCTCGCGGAGTTGATTATGTATGGCGACCGCGGCAATGGCGGCTTGGCCGCAGGCGCTGGCGATTTGATCCAACCCTCTGAGCACATCGCCTGCCGCGTAGAGGCCCGTGACATTAGTGCGCTGATGCGCGTCGACCACCAAACCACCCTCGGGCGCAGACCGCGCGCCCGCTCTTTGCGCAAGATCGCTAAGCGGATCGCAACCGAGACACGGATAAAGCACATCGAAACTTTCGACCGCGCCCGCCTTGTCGATGACGCGAACTTGGTCATCAAGAGAGATGCTCTCGACGCCAGCCGGCGCGATGGAAATGCCTGCAGCTTTTGCGCCCGTCACCTCCTCAGCGCTGAGTTCGCCTCCAGCGAAATGGAGATAGGTGACGTGCTCGGAATAGGTGCGCAGGAAATGCGCCTCCTTAATCGCCCCGCAGCGGCCGCCTAGCACGGCGATGCGTTGGCCGCGCGCCTCATAGCCGTCGCAAATCGGACAATAGCGGATGAGCCCGCGCCGCAGGCCCTCATCCAAACCCGCAATCGGCGGTTCGATCAATTTGGCGCCGGTGGCGAGAAGCACCGTGCGCGCCTCTATGGTCTCACCATTCAGCGAGAGGCTGAAGCCGCGTTCGTGCGCGACCAAATCATCGACCGATCCGCCGCGAAACTGCGCGCCATAACGCCCGGCTTGGTCTTGCATGAGCGCAAGCAGCTCTGGGCCAGCGACGCCCTCGGGAAATCCAGGCGTGTTGCGCGTCAACGGAATGCGCTTGATCCGGCTCTCGCCGCTATCGACCAACAAGATCTCGCGTCGAAAGCGTCCGAGATAGGTGGCTGCGGTC
This sequence comes from Terricaulis sp., assembly GCA_034439495.1. Lineage (GTDB taxonomy): Bacteria > Pseudomonadota > Alphaproteobacteria > Caulobacterales > Aquidulcibacteraceae > Vitreimonas. The sequence continues at coordinate 8,807 of JAWXAM010000037.1, forward strand.
AAACCTGCCGGCCCGCCTCCGACAATGATGCAATCCCACATGGCGCTGCTCAGTCTGTCCCTGTTTGCGAATGGGCAGCGCTAACTGGCTTGGATTCGGGCGACCCCTTCTCCCGCAGATAGATGGCGAGCAAGATCAACACCGCGGTTGAAAGAAACTCGCTTTGCCAGTTCTGGAACGATTCAAACCAAAGCGCGGCGCTGCCTAAATGCTCAAACAGTGTCGGCGGCGTCTCACCATGTTGGAGCGCCTCGTCAATAGCCAGGCGCGTGCTGTTAAGCCAATGGAACGTAAACGACGCTAAAAACAAAATGAGCAGCGCCCAGCCGAGCGAGTGCGCGTAGATAACCCGCGCCATGCCGCCGATGCGCACTGGCCAAGGCGCATTCGCCTTATCGCGGTCAAGCTTTGGATCGCGATCCTGGGGCGCGCTTTCGTCCGGATTTTTGGATTCTGGCGAGCCACGCTGGAATAGGTAAGCCGTGAGCATGACATAGGCCCACATTTGCAGGAATTCGCTTTCCCAATTTTCAAACAGGGTCGCGTTAAACTCTCCCCCGCTTAGATACGACGATAGTGTGAGCGGCGCCGCGGAATGGCGAACGAGCTCCTCATTGTTGGCGATCCAACCCGACAATGCATGGCCGACGACACTCACCGCAAACAGCAGCAAGAGCGCAATCGAAAGGCCGTTGTCGCGTACCCAACGCATGGCGCGCTCTAGGCGATCGGTTGGCCCAACTCGACTTTCGGCATCCGCTTCATAGTGCGGGTCATGGGCCTTGGCAGGCCGGTACGCTTATAGAGGTTGGTAAGATCCATTTTTCGCGCAGCCAGTTGCTCGCCAAGCGCAACCAGATCCACCTCACCCTGCTTGGCCTGCGCGAACATCCCGTCCCGTTGCTCTTCTTCTTTGACGTGATGCTTAATCATTTCAGATAGCACTTTAACGTTAGCATCGTAGAATTCGTCTTCGGGATCGCCGTCCAGAATTTCCGCGATCAGCATCTTTGCGCCGTCATGTTCGACGTGGGCCTCGGTATAGATTTCCTCTTCCACCTTTTGCTTGATCGCAGGGTAGAAGATCTCTTCTTCGATCTGAGCATGAACGATAAGCTCCATGCAGATCTGATTGGCGATACGCTGCTTCGATTTCGGGCCGTTCGTGCTCTCGAATTCTTCGAACAGACCTTCGACGGTGCGATGATCGCTCTTCAGGAGCTGGATAGCGTCCATCGGCTTTGCGCGCCCGTTGCTTTTCGCTGCGGACTTGGTCGCGCTTTTCTTGGCGCTCTTGCGCGCCGCTTTCGCTTTTTTGGCCATGTCGGGTCCTCGCTTTTGCTTACACCTGCTATGGCGGTGAACGGGCGCCGCCTCGTTGAGTTCCCAACCGTCGCAACCACCCTTCAGACATTTCCACGCCGAGGGTCCCACGCTCGTTGTGGTGCGGGTCGTGCGGCGCGCTCTCGACCCCAACACCAACGCTGGCGCGCACACCATGGCGGGCTTGGCCGTGCACGCCGGCCAGCCCAATTGCGCCAGCTCAGACACTACTCAGCAATCGCGCCACTTCACTGGCGAGTTGCGGTTGGGTGTAAGGTTTGCCGATCCTTGGAATGTCATTCAGTTTGCCGTTTGGCAGTTCGGCGTAGCCGGTCGCCAGTAAGATCGGCAGGTCCGGAAACCGACTACGGACAGCGTCAATGAGTTGAGCGCCGGTCATGCCGGGCATGGCGAAGTCGGTGATCAGCAGATCGATCGGTTCGACTTTGCCGAGGAGATCAAGCGCCTCCTTACCCGAATTGGCTTCGACGACCTCGTGGCCCAGATCTTCAAGCATGTCGACGCTGCTCATTGCGATCAATGCGTCGTCATCGACGAGCATAATCCGCGAGCGCCTCGTGAGCGGCGCGACCGCGGGCGTCGGCGCCTCGCTGTCCTCGGCGCGCTCATGGGTGACGGGTAGAAAAAGCTCAGCCCGGGTGCCGGCGCCCGGAGCGCTGTCCAGGCGCAAGGCGCCGTTCTGCTGGACGGCAAGACCATGGACCATCGAGAGCCCAAGCCCGGTGCCCTTGCCCAATTCCTTGGTTGAAAAGAACGGATCGATCGCGCGCTCCAGCGTATCTGCATCCATGCCCGCGCCAGTATCGCTCACCCAAATACGAACATAGTCTCCCGTCGGCAGATCGGGCGCGGAGCCGCTGAAGTGATCGACGCCAATGCGCAACTGCCCGCCCTCAGGCATCGCATCGCGCGCGTTTACGGCCAGATTGAGCAGCGCCAATTCCACCTGATTGGCGTCAATCATCGATACCGCATCCAAGCTCGTAAGATCGAACGCGAGGTCGATCTCCGGACCGATCGAGCGCTCGAGCAGGCCTTTCATGCCCGACACCAACGCCACGACATCGGTCGGCGCCAATGCGAGGCTCTGGCGGCGCGAAAACGCCAACAAACGCTGGGTCAGCGATGCGCCGCGATTTGCGCCTTGCGTGGCGCCGTCGATCCAACGTTGGGCGCGAACATCGTCGGCCGGCAAGTGACGTTGCAATAGACTCAAATTGGCGAGCACTGCCGTCAAAAGATTGTTGAAGTCATGCGCGACGCCGCCGGTGAGCTGGCCAATCATCTCAAGCTTTTGCACTTGGCGCAGTTGCTCTTCCGCGTGCAGGCGTTGAACGCTCTCCTCGATCACCTTGTCGTAGGCGGCCTCGACTTCCCCGGTGCGCTGGCGCACCCGCTCTTCCAACATTTCATTGGCTTCAGTGAGATGCTGGCGCCGTTCGCTCAGCTCGAGCAGCCGAGCCCGCGCCTCATATTGCCGCCGTCGTCCTCGTAGCGCCGAAACGCTCATACTGACCAAGGTGGTGGGGTGAAACGGGCGCTCCAGGAAGCTGACATTGCCGAGCGCCTTGAGGTGGCGCGCGGCGCTGGGATTGCGCTCCAATCCACCGCCGCGCTGGGTCAGCAGGATGAAAGGAAAGTCCGACCATTCGGGCTGGGCTTCTAACCAGTCGGCTAGAGGTCTGAGATCGGCGCGGCGCAGCGCCTCTTCGGTCACCAACACGAAGCCGGCGCCGGCTTCGAGCTGATCGACGAGATCAAGGATTGTAGTGCATATGTCGCTGCCGATGCCGGCCTCGCGCAGCATCATCGCGGCGACCTGCGCGTCACGCCCTTGCGGCGCAAGGATAAGGCCGCGTTCAGAAAGCTCTAGCCTCACTGCGGCTCGGCTTTCAACAGCGCGGTCTCATCCCCGACCATGGTTGGCACGCCGCGTAAGACGCCATGGAAATTTATGAGCGGCTCGCCCAATGTCAGGCCGCGTTTATCGATGATGTATTCGCGGATCGTGTTCTCGTGGCCGCTCGTGCGCTTTTTGATCACCGATATGGCGCGTCGCACACGACCGAGGGCTTCAAAATAGCGGAGCAAGATCACCGTATCAGCAAGGTAGGTGAGATCGACTGGCGACTTCATGTCGCCAACCAAGCCGTGCTGGGCGACGCTCAAGAAGGTCGTCGCGCCTTGTCGATTGGCGTATTGCAGCAGCTCGTGGATGTGCAACAAAAGCGCATTCTCTTGCGGCATTGCGGCCTGGTAGCCGTTCAAGCTGTCTATGACGATAGTTTTGACCCCGCCATCGATCTTCTTGCGCACCCGATGCGCGAACTCACCCGGTGAGAGTTCGGCGGCGTCGACCTGCTCTATCGTGAGCCCGCCGTCTGCGATCATCTGCGCCAAGTCGAGATTGAGCGAACTCGACCGTTCGATCATCAGCGAGCGTTCTTCGTCAAACAGGAATATCGCGGCTTTTTCCCCGCGCGCGATCGCATTGGCGACAAAGGTCAGGATCAAAATGGATTTGCCGGATCCTGCAGGTCCTAAGGCGAGAACACTGGAGCCGCGCTCGACGCCGCCGCCCAGCAACGCGTTGAGCTCGGCGCTCGTGGAGCTCAGCACTTCGCGCTTAAAGCCACCCTTGTGCTCGGCCGACACCAAGCGCGGAAAGACCTGCACGCCGCCGGTCTCGATAACGAAATCATGGAAGCCGCCGCGATAGCGCTGACCTCGATACTTCACCACCTTCAGCCGGCGGCGCTCGCTGCCGTAATCGGGCGCAAGCTCCTCAAGGCGTAGCACGCCGTGCGCCACGCTATGAACCGTCTTGTCGGTCGTCTCCGTGGTGAGGTCGTCAAGCAACACAACCGTGACTTGGCGTTTGGCGAAAAAATGCTTGAGCGCCAGGATCTGGCGACGGTACCGCAGCGAGCTCTGCGCCAGCAGGCGGATTTCTGAAAGCGAGTCCAAAATCACTCGGTCCGGCGCAGCCGCTTCAAACGCCTCGAAAATGCGCTTTGTGGTTTCGCCCAATTCGAGATCAGACGAATAGAGCAGGCTTTGCTGCTGTTCTTCGTCAAGCAGGCTTTCGGGTGGAAGCAGTTCGAAGATTTCGATGCCGTCAAGCGACCAGCCGTGCGATTTGGCGCTGCTCGCTAATTCGTCCGCCGTTTCCGACAGAGTGATGTAGAGCCCCTTCTCGCCGGCGCGGCGTCCTTCTAACAGGAATTGCAAGGCAATCGTGGTCTTGCCGGTGCCAGGGGTGCCTTCAAGCAAGAAGACGCGATTGCGGGCGAGCCCGCCTTGAAGAATATCGTCGAGCCCCGTAATTCCAGTCGACGCGATCGGCAAAGTGCTTGCGGAATCTTTGGTGTTCGCCACGCGTCCTACTCCGCCGCTTGTTGCGTCAGTTCGAGGGCTTTGCCCGGGAATTGAACGCTCTGGCGTTGCAAAACGCCGAGGAACCCCATTCCGGTTCCATCGCATCGCGGATTCGCGGAGCAAAAATCGAAACGCGGCCAGCGAGCACGGTCGTCATCCGACGCCCCAACTCGCGCGTCTCGTTGTGCGCGCGTTAATCAATGCGAAGAGTTCGTAAGCGCTTGCAATTTCGGAGTTTTGTTTTCGCGCGGCGGAACAAGAAGCGAGCCATTCGCTTGTTGAGTGCATGATGATGTCGTCCCTCGCCCCAACTCCCGACACAGTAAGCCGGCAACGGGAAAGGGGCGATAAGCTTGAGGGCTTTGGCGCCGCGTTCAGATCTGCTTTCGCCGTTGAACGCTTGGTTGAACGCTTGCCCGCGCATATGCAGGGCCTACTCGACGAGCTCGGGCGACAGGACGCATTGGACTGCACTGCGCCTACCCATGGCGGCGTCATTTAACGTTCGTCGGATCCGTTGTTTTGGCGGCGCCCGTCGCTAAGTCTGTTTCCGGCTGGGGCCCATTCAAGCCGCCAGTCCCGTCCGGACTTGGAGCAGTTTCAAGTTCAGGATGACCGCCAATGCGATCCTCCGGCACTTCGGCCCAGCCCTTTTCTCCGAGCCCCGATCGATCGAGACCATGCAATTTCTCAACCCTCTCGATTTGATCGGTCTGGGGTGAGGCCTTGGGTTCAGCGCGGCCGCACTCTCTCTTTGCGTTTGCGTCTTCCATGACGGAAGAACGCAGCGTCACGGCGAAAGTTGCCGCTTTAGCAAACGCTGCAGGGTGCGGGCATTCCCGATGGCGTAGCAATCATTGTCATTGTTGAAATAGATCCAAGAGCGCTCCGCGCCCGCAGCCGCGATCCGCTCGGCCCACAGTTCCAGTTCATACCTTGAATAATTGTGCCGATACCAGCGTGTCGTGCCGTGGAAGCGCACATAGACGTCGGGCGCGGTCTTGACCAAAACATCCGGCAGACGAGGCCCGCTGCACGAACAGAAGATAATCCCGGCCGCTTTAAACGCCGCGTAGACCTCGTCATTCCACCAACTGGCATGGCGAAATTCGACCACGTTGCGCCGATGGGGTTCAAGCTGCCCGATGATGCTGCGCAAACGGCCGGGCGTATAATGAAAGCTTGGCGGCAGCTGAAACAGAAAGCAGCCAAAACGCGGGCCTAAGATATCTGCGATATAGCCGAAATCGCGCACGAGCGTCTTCGTACCGTCAAAGCGCTTCACATGGGTGATGAGTTCGCAGACCTTGACGGTGTAAACAAAGTTGCGCCGCCCAGCCTGCTTCAGCCACGTCCGCACCGTCGCCGCTGTCGGCCACGAATAGAACGGCGCGTTGAGCTCGACGGTTTTGAAGCGCGCGGCGTAATAGTCGAACCAATCCTTGGTCGAAAGGTCCGCCGGATAGAAACAGCGTTTCCAGTGCCAATAGAACCAGCCCGAACAGCCGACATTGAGTGGCAGCGCAGTTCGCCGGCCCAGTTTTGACTTTGAGCCAAGGGCGACGGGATGAGCCAAGCGCTCGGCGCGCATGGCCTCGGCGCGGCCTACATTCTCCGCGCGCTGCTTGGCGCGTTTGGCTTCACGCGCGGCGCGCCGCTCGGCCTTCCAAAGCTCAATTTCTTCAGCGGTGCGCATGAGCGGCGCTGACGCCGCGCGCTGCTTTTGCGCGGCTGCAACTTTAGGTTTGGCCATCGGCGTGCTGCGCGGACCGCACCTTCACCCCTTGCGTTTCTGGTCGCCCTTATCGCCCTCGCCTTTTTTGGCGACGGTCTTGGCCTTCGTGCGACGGTCAGCTGCGAGCGAGCGACCCTGATCGTCGCTCTCTTTGAACTTGCCGCTTTTGTCGCGGCGAACGTAGCGTTTGTCGGTTCCGGTATCGATCAATTCGCGAGGCATCGTGCACTCCTTCTCACACCGCCTCCACCTCCAACGCAAAAAACCGGAACTGGTTCGCCGGCGGGCGAAACACTAACCGTCATCCGGCGCCGGCTAGGTGCGGGCGCTCTTAGGGCCGCTTACACGGGGATTGCCGCGCTCATAAAACCGGAGTGGGGCATCGGCGGCTTTGGTTATGCCGATGCGGGGGCTAGTACCGATCGGCCCGATCGGCGCCCCACCTTCTGCGAGCCACAACGCGCCATTGGCCCGGCAAAGGTCAATGCCATCGAGTTGAAGATCGATAGCGAGCGCAGCGCAGAGCCGGCCAGGTCCGCGCGTGAGGTCTCTGGGATCCCCACCGCGCCGGCGCGCGGCCATCGCATCCAGACCAAACTCGGGTTCGATCGCCCGGATCAGAACCGCCGCGCCTTCACGCGGAGCGCCCGCCGAAACATTGAAGCAAAACCACATGCCGTAGATGCGGTAGACATAAGCATTGCCGCGGACGCCAAACATTGAGCGGTTGCGCAGGTTCTGACCCCGAAAGCTGTGCGATGCGGGATCGTCGTCAAGATAGGCCTCGGTCTCGACAATGCGCCCGCCTACGTGCGCGCCGTCAAGCGGGCGCACGACCCGCTTGCCGATGAGCCAGCGCGCCAGAGCAATTGGATCAGGTGGTAAACTTCCGCGGCTGAGCGGCGTGAGAGGGAGCGGCATCTAGCCCGGAACGCCATTACCGCGTCGGTGGTTTGTGTAAGCCATGCCCTCCACGCTCATTCGCGCCTTTTCTTACAACGATGTCGCCGCGACGCTTGAGGTCACCTTCGCCAGCGGCGCAATCTATCATTACTACCAAGTGCCGCCGGACATCGCGCATCAGATGCGCCAAGCCTTTGCCAAAGGCGAATATTTCAACCGCTTTATTCGCGGTAAATACCGTTTTCAACGGATGTCTACGCGCAGCGCCTAGCAGAGCACACGGCTTAGAGGGCAACTCGCGGCGGCCTCCAGCGCGGGCGTGCGTCGGCCATATGCGGCCGCCAGTATGAGATCGGCAAGCGCGCGATTACCGACAAGGTGCGCCGCCGTTTCCGGGCTAAACCAGCAGCGCTTACGAGATGTGCGTTCAGGCCACGCGTCGAGCACCTCTTCGACATAAAGTGCAAAGGCATGGGCCTCAAAATATACACAGCGTTTGCCGGCGCCTTTCCAATAGTCGAACGAGCCCAGCGAATAAGGCTCAGTCCGGCCAATAACGCCGCCCTCCTCAAATGCTTCCCGGGCTGCGCTGGCCGCGTCGGGATAATCGCCGAGCGGCCAGCCCTTGGGTGTAATCCAGCGCCCCTGACCGCGCGTCGTCACCAAGAGCACTTGCGGGGCGCCGCCAGCCCATAGCAGCGGGATGGCGGCGACTTGCACATGGCGAAGCTGATGGGGTTTGCTAACAAAGTCGATCTGAAGAGTGTCGAACGGCATGAAGCGCCAACGCTTTTGGATCGACGTGGTTTCCGCGCTCAGTGCGCCAATGTGCGGAAGGTAATTGAGTAACGTAGACATGCCAGCGCCGGGATCGAGTGCTGCCAGTCACGCCGCACCTCGCCATCCAACACATAGGCCGAACGAGGCTCAAGCAGCAGCGTCTGGCGCAGCCAGCCGCTCGCCTTATCCTGACGTCGGAAACGAAAATGGCACGGCGCCAGCAGCGAAAGACCAGCCACCTTCCCGAACTGCGGCCGGTCCCGATGCCAACCGATGCCCGCGCCCGGAGCGTATTCAATCACTGAGCACTGCTCGAAGTCTTGAGCGGTGAGCTCAAGGCGCTCAGCCATCACATCACGCACGCGCATGAAATGATTTGGCATCGCGTCCGCGCGTTGAAATCCGCCGCCATTAAAGTCATAGCGCCAGCCAAATGACACGGTCCGTCGTTTGCCGGTGAATCCGCGAAATTCGAACGGCTTCAAATTCAATCCGCCGATGTCGTTGACGAGATCACGCTCCTGCGCCGCGCTCAGCACGTCTTTAACATAAGTTAGCCCAGCCGGAGTTGATGAAATCGGCATGGCGCCAAAGAGCATGGGTTGGGAAAGAGCAGACATCACGGGTCGATATGGGAAGCGCATTGGCGCACAGGAACCCCGCGCGTCGTTAGTGCTTTTCCAGCTATGGCGACATCATTCCAGACATCGCGGGCGAGAAGCGCCGCGAAGCCCGCGCTCAAGATCGCTCAGCGCAAATTTTTGAGATATTTTCCGGAGGGCTTCGCCAACGAAGACTATATTGAACGCGGTTATAAATGGGACGCACACTGCCACTGGCGGGAAGCTCTCGGTCAAAGCACCTTCAAATCGCTGCTGCGTCAGAAGCGCTATGAGGAGATTGCACTGCGCGCGCTGCGCATAGAAGGCCGCACCAATCTGATATTCTCGTTTGAGAAGATGGCGCTGCGCGACGGCATCCGAGGCGACGGCGCCGAGATATTCGCCAAGGGTCTCTATCAATTCTTGCATGGGCGCGGCTCGCCGCGGAAGCGTTTTGAAGACTGGGTTGCCGCGCTCGGGGCTCTGCCGCGCAAGCAAACCCGCGTCGTCACCTGGCCTGTGACTACGGTGTTTGGCTTTCTCGCCCAACCTGACCGGCATCTCTTCATTAAGCCCAACGTCATGCGCCGCGCCGCAGACGTGTTGGGCTTGGACTTCGAGTATGCTTCCAAGCCCAACTGGACGACCTATAAAAGCGCGCTTCAGCTTGCCGGCGATCTCAAGGTCGCCCTTAGAGACCTCGAGCCGAAAGACATGATCGACATCCAGTCTTTCCTCTGGGTCCAAGGCTCCGACGAATACCCCTCATGAAGGGCGAGGCGGACCTTGAAGGACTTCGCCACGGGCCGCTGTCGGCGAGCACCGTTCACCTCTGCATCGACATGCAATGTCTGTTCGCCGAGGCGACCGAGTGGCAGACGCCTTGGATGAAGCGCGTCCTTCCCAACGTCGAAGCGTTGGTTAGCGCCGACCCCAGCAAGACGATCTTCTCACGCTTCATCCCAGCCGCACACCCAGGCGAAGGCCGAGGCGCTTGGGCGCGCTATTGGAGACGCTGGTCGAGCATGACGCGGGATCACCTGCCCGATCAGATGATTGAGCTTGTGCCGGAGCTAGCGCGCTTTGCTCCGCCTGCGACCATTATCGACAAGAAGTATTATTCCCCTTGGATCGACACCGCGCTCGATATTGAACTGAAGCGACTTGACGCCGATACGCTGATCATCAGCGGCGGAGAGACCGATGTGTGCGTGCTCGCTGCGGTGTTGGGTGCGGTTGACCGTGGCTACCGCGTGGTGATCGCGAGCGATGCGCTCTGCAGCTCATCAGACCAAACACATGATGCGCTCATGATGCTCTACCATCAGCGCTATACTGAGCAGGTCGAGACCGTGAGCACAAAAGCGTTGATCGCGGCTTGGAAGCCAGCGTGAGCGTCTTCAGATGCGTCGACGCCCCATTGAACTTCTGTTACTGGATCTCGCAGCCACGTCCCTGATCATATCAAGCATTATCGGCAATGAGGGATTGAAGACGCTCTAATCGCGTTTGGTCGGCCGGGTGCGTCGACATCCATTCAATGGCGTCTTCGCCGCCGCTCGCCATGCGCCGCCAAAATGAAAGCGCGCCAGCCGGATCGAATTCAGCTTGGCGCATCAGGTCGACGCCAAGCCTATCGGCCTCGAACTCTTGCATGCGCGAGTACGGCAGGATGACGCCGTAAAGCGCCCCGGCGCCAAGGGCGCCAGCGATGATGTCGGCGTTTTGGCCGTATTCTTCCGACAGCGCCGCTGAAGCTATGGAGACGCCCACCTGCAAAGCCACTTGCTGGCTCATCCGCTCTGCAGCGTGGCGCGCCTCGACATGCCCCACTTCATGACCCATGACCGCGGCGATCTCGTCATCCGAGTTCGCCTGCTCCATGAGCCCGCGAAAGAACCCAACCTTGCCACCGGGCAGAACGAACGCATTGATCTCTGGACTGTCGAACACCACGAACTCCCAGTCGTTGGCGCGCGTGCTCGAAACTTGGGCGACGCTCTCGCCAATGCGCGCCAGCCGCCGCTGCATCGCTAAATCATTGACGCGCGGCAGACGCTGAAGCGCATCGCGCCAGGCTTCTTGTCCGAGCGCGGCGAGGTCAGCGTCCGAGATCAGCATGAATTGTCGCCGGCCTGTCGCCGGGTTTTTGCTGCAGGCGGCCACCAGCACACCCGAACCTGCGACCGCCAAAAGATTGCGCCGCGATATCGCCATGAGCTTCATGCGGATGCGTCTCCTTTCGGTCCGCATATAGGTAACGCTTCGACGATAGGAAGCAGCGCTGACGTCGCCCGCCTCTATTGCTATCATTGCGCTCCTCAATCACCCGGCGCCTTGCGATGGGTCTCCTGCAGGTCCAGCTCAAAGGTTGCGGAACGGGCCCCTCTGGCGATCATGGCGATCGCGATGTCGAGCCGCGGCGGGCCAGGCTGCTGCTTTTCGAACCGAGCGCAGCGCGCCCCCCAAATAAGGAGCGCGATGATCGTGGGTCGAATTCAGCTCATACTCCCAACCGGACAACAGCCGAGCGCGGCGGGCGCGATTGAAAGCGCCATGTCTCTGGCGCAGATCACAAAAGCGAACGTCACCGCGTCCGTGCCGCGGTCTCATGCCACCCTGCTGGCGCACTGGCTGGTGCGCGAGTACGCGCATTTGCCGGTCGCTGAATTCAACGCCGAAGCCGCCGCAGAGGCCCAGAGCCTGCGCCAACAACTGGAAGACGCCGGGCAAAGCGCCGGCGTCAGCGTCCGGCTCGTCGAAATTTTAAACGGCCTCGCAGACGGCGAGCGGGCCGTCGTGATGGCGGCGCGGACGCACGATTTTTCGGTGCTTGGCCTTCCGGACTTTGACGCCTCGTCCAGACACCTCGCCGAACAGCTTTTGTTTGACAGCGGCCGCCCGCTTCTGGCTTTGCCGCTCAGCCGCCCTTTCCATCTGCGTCTCGACACCATCGCAATTGCTTGGGACCATAGCGAGCCGGCGAGCCGCGTGCTTTCCGCCGCGCTGCCGCTCATCAAGCAGGCCAAACGGGTCGTGGTTTTTTCTGTCCTCGGCGCCCGAAAGTTTCCGCGCGCCGAGGCCGCGCAGGACGCCGCCGAATATCTCCAAAGCCACGGCGTCGACGCGACATGGGAGATGCTTGAAAGCGAAGATCGCGCCCGCGGCCGCTTCATCATGGAGGCGGCGATCGAACGCGGCGCTGGGCTCCTCGTCATGGGCGCTTACGCGACGTTGCCGGCGCAGGAATACTTGCTCGGCGGAGTGACGGTCTCGGTGCTCAACGAGCCGCTGCTGCCGGTGCTGATGTCCAACTGATAATAGAGCAATCCCTCGATCTGGAGTGAACATGTCAAAGAGCAGCTTCAAGCGCACCAAATCTCGGCTGAGCCCGGCAGAGCTGCGCCGCGAACTCGCCGACGCAGACATCGCCCTGATGGAAGCCGTCGTCGCCGGATGCGCGCTCGTGGCCTATTCGGACGGGTGGGTGTCGCCTGAAGAAACGTTGCGGATGCGCCGACTTATCTTGCGCTTTGAGCCAGCCAAAGCGCTGGGAATCGCCGAGGTGCTCACCTTGTTCGAAGACATCACGTTCAGATTCGCGCAAGACCACGACGCAGGCGAACGCGACGCCTTTGAGCTTGTGTCCAGACTCGTCCAGCGCCCGCGCGAATGCGACCTTCTCATCGACACGTGCTGCGGGATCGCCGACGCCGATGGCGGCCTCGACGCCGAAGAGCGCCAAGCCATATTGAAGTTGTGCGCCTTGCTCCGGGTTGATCCGCGCCCACACGGCCTTTGACGGCCGCTCGGCGTGCAACCGAGGCAAGTGCTCGACGACGAAAGCATCCGAGTGCGATCGATCGCAGCTGCGCCGCTGCTCGCCATCGGTCAGCGACAGCAGTGCGGCCAGGCTCACCCGCGTTTCTTACCAAGGCGCGCGGCGCCGTGTTGGCGCCCACACCAGGCCGAGCTTAGGCTCGAACGTCACACTATTGACGCGGCCCAGCATATGGAACTCGCCGTCAAGCAGCGCCGGCGTGCCTTCGTGATTACTTTCAACGCGAAGGACGCGCGTGCTGAGCGCAGTCACGCGCTTTAGCCGCCGCCATCGCCGCACCATCGCAGCGCCCGTCACCCAGCCAAGATCGCACCAACCGCGGATATCAGCGCCGGCTGCTTCGAACAGAGCCGGCTCGTGGCGCTCAAGACCGAAGCCGAGCGCCGTATCGATACGGCCAACGCCGACAATCAAAGTGGAATGGCACAGCGCCGCAGCGCCCTCGCTGGCCCAAAACACCCGATCCGCAAATTGGCGCGGCGCCATGCGTATGAGGGCGCGAAGACCGGCGATACTTAAGGGCTTACGCAGACGTTCACGCAACGACTGCACCTGCATCCAGCCGCCGAAGCCAGCCGCTACGAAGAAGGTGCGCTCGTTCACCCTGCCGCCTGCGAGATAGCCCACCTCGCCCTCACCGAGCGCGCAAATACATTGCTCCAGGCTCGCGCGACCGAACACGCGCGCTGATAGTCTGTTCATCGTGCCGCCCGGCAACGGAATAGTCGCCACCCCCAAGGGCGTCAGCGTCTCGATCGCCGCATGCGCCGTGCCGTCGCCGCCAATCATTGCAATGGCGCGCGGCGCCTGAAGCGCGGCGTCGATGAGGCAATCGCGAATACCATGCCGGTCAGTAGTCACGACCTTGGCGATATCTGCCGGACCCAAGCGGCGAAGAAGCGAACGCAGCGTTTTTGGACCAAGTTTGCGGACGCGCCCGGCATCGGCGTTAATGACAACGACAAGACCACCGCTTTGTCGCTCGTGTAAATCGCTGGCGCGCCGCGTATGCGTCAGTGTCGGTCCTTGCATCGAGATCCTCGCCTACCAGGACCCAAATAGGCGGCGCACGCCGCGTGCGTGGCGCGCGCGGCATTCTTTCTCGCAATGATAGCGATTAAGCGCGGCGAACCGTCGTTCAATACGCGCGATAAGACTTGGTCAGCGCCAATCGTGAACTCATTTTCTGAAGTGAGCGAAGCGAGCCCCGCTCCAAAGCAAATCGAGTGAGCGAACATGCCTGCATACAGTCACTGGCCCCGACACATAGTCCCTGCGTCGTCGCCCGATGCGGCGTTGCTTTGGCTTTGGCTTTGGCTCCAACTCAATCATCGCTTCAGCGCGCGAGCGCTCTGCGCTTGACCGACTGGCGCAGCTCTCTCCGGATCAACTCACTGGCGGCTTTCGCCGGCTTTGGCGCATTGGCTTTGGGACGCTCGCAAGACGCCCCGGCCTACACACAATTGTTTCTGCAATGCGCCGCTTTGTCGATGCTGAGCGGCGGGCTCTGGTTGACGTTTGCTGCGGCGCAGCGGCCACGGCGAGCTCAGTCCCTCGTCCTGAACACCATGCCTGCCTTCGTGTTTCTAGCCCTGGGCGCGAGCGCGATCTGGTCGCCGGCCCCGAGCGCCGTCCTCCTCGTCTGCGGTTACGTTGCCGCAGCGACCTTGGGTCTTCAGGTCGCCGCCCGTTGGCGCACCTAACCGCCCCCAGCTGCCCCTCGCAATCGCCTCGACGCCCCAAAGCGGCGCGCCTTTGGGTAGATTGAGAATTGCAATGATAGCTATTGATCGGCTCAAATTGCGCGCGCGCGCCACTTGACGTCTTGAAGACGCCAGCGGGCGGCTTAATTCCCGTGCTGTGCGGGCCGGGCCCCTCTGACGGCGAAAAGTCTTCGATGGCTTTGTCGTGATGTCGGACCGCATCGGGATCCATCCCGGTGTTGGCTCGGTTCTGCAACGCAGACTTAGCGCGCGCCGACTCCCGTGAGAGAAGCCTAAGCTGCGGAGCGCGTGCGACATGTCCTCGATCGGTTACCTGTCCGACGCGCGGCTAAAACCATTTGCGTGCGCTTTTCTACGTCTGCCCTCGTCCATCGAGATTGCTGAACGGGCCGCCGCGTGACCGGCCGTACGGTTGCGCACTTTTTGAAGACAGAAGCTGGCGGCGGCATGCTGCTCGCTTTTGCGGCGTTGCTTGCGCTCTTCGTCGCCAACTCGCCCTTGTCCGGCGCCTATTTCGATGCGCTGAAAACGCAATGGACGCTCGACCTTGGCGTCTGGCGGATCGACGCTTCCCTGAAGGATTGGGTGAAGGACGGCCTGATGGCCGTCTTCTTTTATGTGATCGGCTTGGAGCTCAAGCGCGAACTCACAACCGGCGAACTCTCAAACCCAAGGACCGTCTTGCTGCCCGTCGCCGGCGCGATCGGCGGGGCCGCAGCGCCGGTTCTCCTCTATTGGATCATGGCCGGGACGCTCGATCCGCGCGGTTGGCCTGTGCCTGTGGCGACCGACATCGCTTTTGCGCTGGCCGCACTCTCAATTCTCGCCCCCAAGGTCGATCCACGGCTCAGACTGTTTTTGCTCACGCTCGCCGTCGTGGATGACTTGCTGGCGATCCTGCTCATCGCTTTTTTGTTCACGAGCAATTTGGCGCTGACGCCGCTCCTTGCCGCACTCGTGCTGCTCGCGGCGACCTCGGCGCTTGGCCGCCGGTACGCGCTGCCGATCTGGCTCTATCCGGTGATCGCTCTTTGCGTATGGGGGCTCGCAAAAGAATCAGGCGTGCACACCTCGGTGATGGCGGTTGCCGCGGCGATGATCGTCCCACCGCGTTTGATCGCGGGCAAGCAAACACTCATCAGCAAGCTTGAACACGCAATTCATCCGGTCTCGGCCTTTTTTGTGCTGCCGGTCTTCGCCTTCTGCGCCGCGGGTGTCACATTTGCGGGGCTGAGTTTGGCGCAGGTCACCAGTGGCGTTCCGGCGGCGGTTGCGCTCGCGCTTGCATTCGGCAAGCCCATTGGCGTCACCGCGTTCGCCTTCGCGAGCGCA
This sequence comes from Terricaulis sp., assembly GCA_034439495.1. Classification (GTDB taxonomy): domain Bacteria; phylum Pseudomonadota; class Alphaproteobacteria; order Caulobacterales; family Aquidulcibacteraceae; genus Vitreimonas. The sequence continues at coordinate 24,446 of JAWXAM010000037.1, forward strand.
CGGCTCTTCGGTGCGCCGCTACCCTTCTCCACGCGCGAGATCATTGGCGTGGGCTGTCTTTGCGGAATCGGCTTCACGATGAGCCTCTTCATCGGCGGCCTCGCCTTCGCTGGCGACGAGGCTGGCGAGGCGGGCGCAAGGCTCGGGGTGCTGATGGGATCGACGCTGTCGCTGCTGATGGCGGGGGCGGTGTTGCGTTTTTGGCCGCGCCCGAACGCGGCGAAGACCACGGGGGGACTATAATGGAAGCAGCAATCCAGATCGTGGCGGGCCTTATGCTGCTGGCGATTGGCGGCGAAGGCGTTGTGCGCGGCGCAGTGGGCGTCGCGCGCCGGCTAGGCCTATCTGAACTCCTGATCGGCCTTACCCTCGTCGGCTTCGGCACCTCCACGCCTGAACTGATGACCAGCATTGATGCTGCGCTCTCGGGCTCGCCAGGCATCGCACTCGGCAATGTGCTCGGCTCCAACATCGGCAACATCCTGCTCATTCTCGCAATTGTGGTGTTGATCCGCCCACTTGCGGTGAACCCGGCCGCAATTCGTCGCGACGGAACCCTCGTCATTGCCGCATCGATCGCTCTCACAGCAATGGCGCTGATCTTTGGCGAACTCAATCGCTGGATCGGCGCGCTGCTTGTGATCTCACTGGCCTTCTACCTGCTTGCAATCTGGCGGATCGAACGCAGTGGCGGCGCAGCAGCGCACATGCATGAAGCGGAGGGCCATACCCACGATCCCGTTCCGCAAAAGCTATGGCAATCGGCGCTGTTTGCGCTCGGAGGCCTTGGCCTCCTCATCTGGGGCGCCGATCTCCTGGTCGAAGGCGCGATCGTCACTGCGCGGCTCGCTGGCGTGTCCGAGACTGTGATCGGCTTGACCATCGTTGCGATCGGCACCTCATTGCCAGAATTGGTCGCTACGCTCGCGGCGGCGCTTAAAGGGCGCTCAGATGTAGCTATTGGCAACATCATCGGCTCCAACCTCTACAATATCCTCGGAATCTTGGGCGTCACCGCGCTCATCCAACCAATCACGATCCCGAGCGACATCGGCTGGGTCGACTGGGGCGCGCTCATTGGCAGCGCCTGTTTGCTGCTCGCCTTCGCCATCACAGGCAAGCGCCTGACCCGCCTGGAGGGCGCGACATTGCTTGTCGGCTATTGCGCCTATGTCGCGTTCCTGATCGTCCGTTAGGTGACGCGCGCCGCAATCAACACAAGCCACTGAACGCGGCTAACGCGCAAAGAGCCAAGTTGGCTTTCGCACCTCGGAGATCGGCATGCATAAGCTTCTTGTCACAGCCGCTAGCCTGCTCGGCTTAGTCCCGTGCGGCGGTCCGTCAGACAACCACACTGACTGTCTCGCGGACGACATCAGATCCAACATTGGCCCCGATGCGGGCGTCCTGGTAGATTGAGCCTATGCCGACCCAGAAACCAAAACTCATCAATCTGGATCTCGATTTGTTGCGCGCGTTTGCAGCGGTGGCGGACGCCAAGAGCTTCACGCGCGCCGGCGTCAGGCTCGGGCGCACGCAATCGACCATCAGCCTGCAGATCAAAAGGTTGGAAGAACAGCTGAACGCCGAACTCTTTAGCCGCGATCCGCGCAAAGTGGTCCTTACGGGCCAAGGTGAAGCCTTGCTGGCGCAGGCGCGCCGCATGCTGCGCGTCAATGACGAAATCATCGGCGAAATGTTCGAGCACACGCTTGAGGGCGAGGTGCGCTTCGGCGCGCCCGAAGATTTCGCCACCACTCACTTGCCGGGCATTTTAGGCGATTATGCGCGCGCCTACCCCCAAGTCAGCCTCTCGGTCACCTGCGACCTCACCTTGAAGCTCATGGACAAGATGAGCCAAGGCGAACTTGACTTGGCCCTGATCAAGCGCGAGCCCGTCGGCGCTGATGTCGGCGTACCGGTCTGGCGTGAACGTCTGGTGTGGGTCGGCGCCGGCGAAGACGTTCTGCCCAAGGATGCGCCGGTGCCGCTGATCGCGGCGCCGGCGCCATGCGTTTATCGCAAGCGCGCGACCGCGGCGCTCGATGCAGCGGGAAAGTCTTGGCGTATCGCCTATACCAGTCCCTCACTCGCGGGCCAGCACGCCGCCTTGCGCGCCGGCCTTGGGGTCACGGCCCTACCGACGGAAATGGTCCCCGACGACTTGATAATATTCGGATCCGAACACGGCTTTCCGCCGCTGGCCGATGCCGAAATCGCTTTAATTCGCGCAGGAAAGACGCTGCCGGTCGCCGCAGAGCGGCTCGCAAATTTCATTCTGGCGTCCCTCGACGCTGCCCGCGCCGCCAGTTGAAGCGCCATCTGTGGCGTCGATTGCTGGCATCAGCAAAACCAATCAGCGGCGCGCTTTACAGCCAAAATCGGCTCTCTATCTCTTGTGCACCAGGCCGGGCCCCTCTGGCGGCGCAGCGCCGCGATGTCGGACTGGAGGATTGCGGAGCGGAGTGCGCCTTAATCTTGCACGTTTCGCCCCCCCGAATCCCGTTGCGGGATTAGGCCCTCCGTCCGCGATCCCAACCTTGAATCCACAAGGACGGATTAGATGGCCTTTGAAGACTTCCAAAACCAACGCGCGCGCCGATCGCGAGCTGGTGCGATCGAAGCCGACTACGACGTCGGTTTGCGCCAGCACATGCTGGGCATTTATAATTATATGTTCGCGGGGCTTGGTCTCAGCGGCGCCGTTGCGTTCTTTCTGATCCAGAGCGGCGCGAGCGCACTTTTCTTCACCGCGCCTGGACAATTCACCGCCTTGGGCTGGGCCGCAATTTTGGCGCCGCTCGGCCTCTTGCTCATCGCCTCGTTCAGTGCACAAAAGCTATCGGTCGCGGGCACACATGGCCTCTATTGGAGCGTCGCGGCGCTGCAAGGCGTCAGCCTTGCGGTGCTCTTCGGGGCCTATACCGGCCAATCCATCACCCAGATCTTCCTGGTGACAGCGACCGCATTCGGGGCGCTCAGCCTTTTTGGCTACACGACGAAGCGTGCGCTCTCCGGTCTCAGCACATTTTTGATGATGGGCCTTATTGGCGTCGTCATCGCCTTTGTCGTGAACATGTTCGTGCAATCGAGCATGCTCCACTTCGTTGCGTCGGTTATCGGCGTCTTGGTGTTCGCCGGCCTCACCGCCTTCGATACGCAACGCCTGAAGACCGAGTATCTCGATGGCGTCGTCGGCGACGGCGCCGCCAAAGCGCAGGTGTGGGGCCCGCTTAGCCTCTATCTCAATTTCATCAATCTCTTCCAGCTGCTGCTCTCGCTCTTCGGCCAGCGCGAGGAATAGAAAAGCACCCTTGCTCTGCCACGCGCCCGCGCGCTTTCCAGCTTGCGGGCGCGTCTTCGTTCACACCCCTTGAGCGTCCCGTTCAAAGGCTTTCTTAGCGGTGCGCCATATGCACCAATGCCGCTTGCGTTCACGCGTTGCACACACGCACCTCGCGCTGGCTGCGCAGCGCCATGGTAATCATTGCTCAATCTCATCGCCCCACGCCTTGTTCGCTTCCGCGTGTGTCTACACATTGACGAGGCGGGCCGGGCCCCTCTGGCGGCATGTGCTGCGATGTCGGCCCGCATCGCTCTGAAGCGGACAATCACGCCGCCGGAGTGGACATTGAGGAGCACCATGATCAACGCAATCGGCGCCATGCATGCAACGCTTCGCGCAAAGAAGCGTCCCGACGAGGAGGTCAATTTTCGTGTCGAAATAAAGAAGCGACGCGGCAAGCGGCGCATGGACGACGAAGAGGATGAGACGCGGGAAGCGAAGCAGGAACACATGCGCCGCGCGCGCACCGAACGCGGGCATCGGGCATGATCGCCGGCGCCCACTCAGCGAGCCTCGCGCGGCGCCACGCCGCCATCGAGGCCGACCTCGATGCGGAGTTAAAACGCCCGCAGCCCGACTTCATCCGCGCCAAGCGACTGAAGCAGCTGAAGCTCAGGCTGAAGGACAAACTCGCCGCCCACATGCGCGATACTCCGCCGCATACGCGGCGCTAATCTCACGCGCGCCTCCGGTTTCCCCGGACCGGAGGCGCGGCCTTTCTGGAGTTTCTCATGCCGCTGCTCGTCTGTCCCAATTGCCAAGCCAACATGCAGGCCTTGAATCGCGCCGGTGTCGAGTTCGACATGTGCCCAACCTGCCGGGGCGTCTGGCTCGACCGCGGCGAGCTTGAAAAAATCATCCAGAGCGGCCGCGACAGCGAGCCTGCGCCCCCCGCGCCCGCACCGGCTTATGTTCAACGCCCGCCCGCGCCTGACAGATATCGCGAGCGCGGAGAACAAGGCGAATATGGCGAGCGCGGCGACTATGAGCGCGCCAGCGGAGACGGGCGCCATCGGCGCAAACGCGGGTTCGACCTCTTCGACATCTTTGATTGATTTTCCGCGCCCAACGCGCGCGGCGAATAACAGCCTGGGAGGCGTTGGTGTACGCTGAAATTTTTGCGGCGCTGATCTGCGCAATCGCTTGCTTAAATCTCATCCTCGTCGGCCTCATTGCCGGCCGGCTGCATTGATCTGACGCGGCTCGGCAGGCTCAGAACCGCTCTGCGCGCAAGACTTTAACTTCACTCATCGCAACCACGCCCGGATAAGCCGCGAAATAGTTTTCCAGCCAGACAAGAGCAGCCTCTGCCGCCTCTTCCGCGCCGATGGTGACAACCAGGCGCATTCCGACCTCCTCAACGCCAGTCTGGCGCCAAGCGCCGTGGCTGCCCGCCCCTTCGACGCCGGCAAACACGCTGCAGCCTTTGAACCCCACGTCTCTCAGCATGTGCTCGATCTCATCGACGGCATGGGCCTCGACGAAGATCTCAAGTTTGGTGCGGGTCGCAAACTTCATGACGTCTTATCCGTAAAGCAGGCGCGCGGCGGCATGGTAAAGCGGAATGCCGACAAGCAGATTGAACGGAAACGTGACCCCGAGCGAGAGCGAGAGATAAACGCCGGCATCAGCTTTGGGCAGCGCAATCCGCATCGCCGCTGGCGCTGCGATGTAAGACGCAGACGCCGCCAGCACCGCAAGCAGGCTTGCATCGCCGAGCGAGAGCTGCAGCGCGTGCGCGCCTAGAAGCGCTACGCTCGCGCTGAGCAAGGGCCAGCCAATCGCCAAGGCGATGAGGCGCACATTGAGTTGAGGCGCTTCAGCAAGCCTTCGCGACGCCACCAATCCCATGTCGAGCAAAAACAAGCAGAGCGCGCCTTGAAAGAGCGCAGTGACGAAGAGATCCAGCCGCGCCATGCCGCGTTCGCCGCTCATCACCCCGATAACAAAGCTGCCAATGAGGACGACGGCGGCGCCGTTCAAGAACACTTCGCGCCAAAGCGTAGGTTTAAAGCGCGCGCTCTGCGCGCTGCCAGGCTTGCTTCCGGGGGCGCCCGCAATCAGCAGCGCCGCCAGAATGGCCGGCGTTTCCATCAGCGCGAGCACGGCCGCCATGTAACCGCCGAACTCAACCCCGATCGCGCGCAAATATTCCGAACCCGCGGCGAAGGTGACGACCGAAACACTGCCATAGTGCGCGGCCGTCGCCGCCGCCGTCACCCGATCGAGCCGGCCAAAGCTGCGCAGCGCCGCATAGGCGGCGAAAGGCGCGGCAAAACTCAACACCAAACCAAATCCGCCCGCTGAAACGAGTTCTGCGGTGAGGCCGCTGGCGCGCGCCTCTACCCCGCCTTTAAAGCCGATGCACAGCATCAGATAGAGCGCCAGCGTCTTTGCCGCTTGCTCGGGAATGGTGAGATCGGATTTCAGCCAGCCGGCAATGGCGCCAAGGGCGAAAAACAAGACCGCCGGCGCTAGAAGATTAGCGGTTGCGCCCGCCACTATGCTTTCCAGAGCGCCCACGCTTGTCCCCCTCGGCGCGTGGGGCCTGCCAGAAGCCGCGCTCATCCAATATCGAGTTTCGCCAATCACAGCCATCGGCCTACGCAATCGCGCGCCTTGCATTCAGCCGCCGCGCCGACCATTGGTATTGCCGAGCCGGGACGGGCGAGAAAGAAGATGACGAGCCCACGCGAGACGCGGATCGGACGTGAGGCCGCCGATTGGGTGGTCAAGTTCGACGGCGTTGAGTTTGACGCCGGCGATGTCGCCGCCTTTCGCCGCTGGCTTGCCAAATCCGACGATCACCGCGCCGCGTTCCAACTTGCCAGCCGCGCCTGGAACCAGATGGATTTGCTGGCGCGCCTCGACGCCTTCGATCTTACTGCTGATCCCGGCGTACCCGCCTCTCTGGCGCGACGGCGTGCGCTTGCAGCGAGTCTAAGTGTGGGCGCATTGGCTGTTGGGATTGGCGGCTACTTGGCTTTGTCCGGCGCATCGGCAGAAGCGTTTGAAACCGGCGTCGGCGAGCAGCGCGAAGTCAATTTGGCCGACGGCACGCTTGTGCTGCTGAATGCGCGTTCGCAGCTCGAAGTGGATATCCGCGATGATCGCCGCCATGCACGGCTTTTGGCGGGTGAAGCGCTCTTTCAGATCGCCGAGAGCAGCGCCGGCGTCTTCTCCATCGCCACACCCTCTGGCGAGGTGGAAGCTGCAAGCGGAGACATCCTGGTGAAGCTGCTTCCCGAAGGCGCGCGCGTTGCGCTTTTGTCGGAGGGGGCTCGCGCATCGCATCGCACCTGGCTCGGACAATCTTCGCCAGTCTTGGCCGGCGCCAACAGTGAGATCGTGTTTGGCCGCCAAGACATCGCTGTCGACGCGTCCACGGCCGAACAGCTCGCGCGCCGCACGCTCTGGCGCGAAGGCATGCTCGCCTTCGACGATACGCCGCTCTCCGAGGCCGTGGCCGACGTAACGCGGCAAAGCGGCGTGCGCTTTGCGTTCGCCGATCCAGCGCTCGCGGAACTTCGCGTCGGCGGCTTGGTGCGCGCCGACGATCTCGATGCGTTTCTCGAACTGCTGCGCAACAACCTCGCGATCAACACCGAACGACGCGACGACGAAATCGTGTTGAGTTCGACGGCGACCCTCTAGCCTGAGCTCAGACCGGCCCTACAGCGCCGCGCAAAAATATTTTCCGACCGAGTGCTAAATCCGGCCGGTTCTCACGTCCCTCCCCTCGAAGCTGCCCGTGTGAGGTGGCGCATGGGGGAAAGACATGATGGATTTTTCGGCGCGCCTCCGGCGCGATGGCGTGCGCTCATTGCTGGCAGTGGCGCTGGCCTCTGTTTCGAGCTTCGCGCTGAGCGCACCTGCACAAGCGCAAGCGCCTGACGCGGCTGCTCCCACGGCGCAAGCCGAGCGCGACTACAATATTCCGGCGCAGCCTCTATCCACAGCGCTGCTGCGCTTTGCCGAACAATCGGATCTGCAGATCTTGTTTGGGCAACAAGAACTCGAAGGCTTTGTCTCGGCGCCTGTAGTTGGCCGCTTTACGTCGGCGCAAGCGCTCTCCGTCCTGATGTCGCGATCTGACCTTGAGGCCCGCATAACCCCCGCGGGCGCGGTCGCGATCGAGGCCGCCGCGATGACGGCGGCTACGGCATGGGCGATCAAGCAAGCCGCAGCGACGAACTCGTGGTCACCGGCACGCGCATTCGCGGCGCAGCGCCCGCTGGCGCGAACCTTTTGACGCTCGATCGGAGCGATATCGACGAGAGCGGCCGCACCAATGTGCAGGATTTGCTGCAGACTTTGCCGCAAGTTTTCCCCGGCAGTCAGGGTGAACTCACGCAGCTCAATTCGACCGCGCCCGGCAACAACATCGCGCTTGGCTCGACCGTCGACCTGCGCGGCCTAGGCGCCGATGCGACACTGACGTTGTTGAATGGCCGCCGTCTCGCCCCCGCGGGTCTCGGCAATTTCGTCGACATCTCGGCGATCCCGCTGGCCGCGATCGAACGCGTCGACGTACTCGCAGATGGCGCCTCGGCGACATACGGCAGCGATGCCGTCGGCGGCGTCGTCAACGTGCTTCTGCGCCGGACCTTGGACCGGCCGGAAACAACAATCCGCTATGGCGGCGCTGACGCGATGAATGAAATCGGCCTGTCGCATGTGTTCGGCGCCGATTGGGCGAACGGATCGATGATCGCCGGCTATGAATATCGCCAGCGCGACGCGTTGGCGGCGGCCGACCGCGACTACGCCTCCACCACCGATCTCACCCGCTATGGCGGCACGAACTTTTCGCGCATCACCGCAGCGCCAGGCAACATCATCTTGGTGGGCGGAACGCCGGTGACGCTCGCCATTCCAGAGGGGCAGAATGGTCTGACACTGACCGAAGCCGATCTGCAAAACGGCGTGGTCAATCTACAAAATGGCAATGAAGGTTCGTTACTGCTGCCAGAGCAGGAAAGCCACGGGCTCTTCGTTTCGTTGAGCCACGACATGAACCGCTCGGTTCGGCTCTTTGCTGATATCCTTGCCTCCGAGCGACGAGCTCATGCGGAAAAATCCCAACTCGGCGGTGTCATCGCGGTGCCGGAGACCAATTATTATCGCCAGCAGAACGGACTCTTTGCCGGTCAGGGCGACCTCTATCTCGGCTATTTCTTCGGCGACGATTTTGGACCGCTGATGACCGATACGCGCTCACGCACGCTCGCAAGCGCCGCCGGGGCCGAGTTTGACTTAGGATCCGACTGGCGGCTTGAGGCCAGCGTATCTTACGGCGCGCACAGCGATGAAGTGGACAATTTCAATATCGCCGACTCGGCCGCGATCGGCGCCGCGTTGGCAAGTTCAGATCCTACGATCGCGTTCAATCCGTTTGGCGATGGCGGCGATACGCCTGCCGCTGCTTTAGCGTCGCTCACCATGCGCCAGCACCTTGAAACCGATTCCGAACTGATCGGCTACGCGCTGCGCGCCGATGGCGGCGTGTTCGAGTTGCCGGGCGGGCGCGCGCGCATCGCTGTCGGCATTGAGCGGCGCCATGAAACCTTCAGGATCGATCGCACCGAGACAACGGGCTCTGGCATCATCACCACACCCTTCACCCAGGCCCCTGGCGAGCGCACCACCGACGCGATCTATGCCGAGGCCTTTCTCCCGGTTTTGGATAGAGTGTCGCTTTCGCTGTCGGTACGACGCGAAGAATCCTCCGATTTCGGCGACGCCACCACGCCTAAGATCGGACTTCAGTGGACGCCGTTCGACGATCTGACCTTTCGGGCGACGTGGGGGCAGTCGTTCAAGGCGCCGCAATTTGCGCAAATGCTCGGCGGCACGGGCGCTTCTATTGGCTCGCTGCCGGGCTTCCTCGATCCCGACGCCACCAATGGCTCGACGGGGCTGCTGCAAATTCTGGGCGCCAACCCCAATCTCGAACCTGAGGAAGCCAACACCTGGACGGCGGGTTTCGAGTTTGCACCTTCATGGCTTGAGGGTTTCAGACTTTCGGCCACCTATTTCGACATCGATTTCTCCAATCGCATCGCTATCCCCGGCTTCATCCTCGACGCCTTTCAAAACCCGGCGCAGTACCAAGGTTACTTCATTCGCAATCCCACGCCGGAGCAGATTGCGGCTTACCTCGCGCTAACCGACGATGTGTCAGGGGTCATTCCGCCGGACGGCATCGAAGTCATTTGGGATGAGCGGCTGACCAATCTCGCCGCGCTTCGCGTTCGCGGCGTCGATCTGGCGGCGTCTTATGCGTTCGAGACGCCGCTTGGAGAGATGTCTTTGTTTGCGAGCGCAAGCGGTCTCTTGCAATTCGCACGACAGAACAATCCTTCGCTTGCGAGCACGGACGTGCTCGACACCATGCTCAATCCGGTAGACTGGCGTGCACGCGCAGGCGTAGCGCTCGACGCTGGCGCCTGGCGCGGCGCTCTCTCCCTGCACTACACCGACTCATACCGCGATACGCTGAGCACGCCCGCGCGCGAGATCCAATCATGGACCACTTTTGACGGACGGATCACGCGCCGTCTTAATCTCAGTGAGGATGGAGCTGCGACCGAACTCACGCTCGATATCCGCAATTTGGCGGATGAGGATCCACCTTTCGCCAACAATCCTATTGGTATGGGCTTTGACACACTGAACGCCTCCCCGGTCGGCCGTGTTGTGATGGTCGAAGTGAGACAGCGTTGGTGATGCGTCTCACACGCGCTGCTGCATTGGCGGGGCTGACTTTGTGGCTCTCCGCCATTGCAGCAGCGCGTCCCCCCACGCCGGAGGATCTCCTCTCCTTGCGAGATCTGGGCGATTATCGCTCGGGGCTCGCAGTATCGCCGGATGAAATGACGGTCGCGTTCATGGAGCGCGAAACCGATCTCGCAAGCGATGCCTATCATTACCGATTAATGGTTGTCGCGGGGGACGGCGCGGCGCGGCCAGTCGCGGACGCGGGCGGGCTTATTCTTGGGTCCAATAATGGCCGCTTCAGCGGCGCCCCGACCGATCGTGCGCCGCGCTGGTCTCCGGACGGAAGCGCGCTTGCGTATCTTATCGGTCGCGACGGCCGCGCGGAACTTTGGCGCGCGTCGCGGGACGGCGGCGACGCAGTGCGGGTCGCCGGTGAAGATGCGGACGTGTTGCGCTTCGCTTGGCTCAGCCCAAGCGCAATGATCGTTGAAACTGCGACGCCGCGCGAAGAGCTAAGGCGTCTCACGGCGCAACACGAGCGTCAGGGGTTTTACGCCGATACCGATTTTGAACCCTATTATAGTCTTCGCCCGCGCGGGCTCACCATGGCGGCGCGAACGGTCAGCGTCATCGATCTTGCAACTGGCGGTGTTCGCGCCGCCAGCCCGGAGGAAGCGCAGCGGCTCGCGGGGCCCGCTCGGCCGCCTTATGCGAACGCTGCTATCTCTCTCGATCGCGCAGAGCGCGCGGTTGCTTGGATCGGGCCGCGCACGCCGGCCGATCGAGCCGCGTCTCCTTCCCTTGGCGTCTACACCTCGCTTGCTGACGGAGAGGAGATCCGCGCCTGCGACTTCGCGCACTGCACTGGCCGCTTGCTCGATATCTGGATCATCGGCGGTGAAATCATCTTCAGGCGCATGGAGGGTCATAGTGAAAGCCTGACTGCGCTTTACGCCTGGTCGCCCGATCAGCGCACTCTGCGTCGCATCCGCCGCGCCGACGAAGAATTGTTTGGGTGTGATCACGCCGCAGGAGCGCTCATTTGTTTTCAAGAGAGCGCGCTGCAGCCGCGGCGACTGGTGCGCATTGATTTGGCGTCGGGCGCCCTCACTGCGATCTACGACCCAAACCCTGACTGGGATCAGATCGATCTGACCCGCGTCGAACGCATCGAGGTCCGCGACGCCTATGGCAACGATGCTTACGCGCACCTTGTCTACCCGGCGAACTACAGGCGCGGGCGGCGCTATCCGGTTGTCATTGTTCAATATCGCTCGCGCGGTTTTTTGCGCGGCGGCGTCGGCAATGAATATCCTATCCATGCATTGGCGGGACGTGGCTATTTCGTGCTCAGCGTCGATCGCCCCGAATGGCGCGGGGCTGAAGCCCAGACGTCAGCGGACGAACTCATGATCCGCACCGAGCTCGATGGCTCAGAGAACCGCATGAAACAAACCGCATTGGAGGCGATGCTCCAGATTCTCGATCAACGAGGTCTGAGCGATCCGGCGCGCATCGGCATCACCGGATTAAGCGATGGGGCCGAGACCGTGTTCTGGATGATCACGCGCACGGATCTATTTGCCGCCGCTGTCGTCAGCACGCCGCCCGTCGACACGACTGCTTGGACCTTAGGCTCCGCTACATTTCGCCGTTCACTGACCGACATCGGCGCCGAAGGACCTTGGGCCCCGCCTGCCAGCCCTTGGGCCGCTTGGTGGGCTTCCAATGCGACTGTGGGCCATGCCGAGGCGATCACCACACCGCTCTTGATGAACCTCCCCGAGAGTGAGGCGCTCATGGGCTTTGCACTGGCGACACGGTTGAGCGAGCTCGGCCGTCCGATTGAAACCTATCTCTATCCAGGCGCCTTTCACGTAAAGTGGCGGCCCAACCAAATCCTGAGCGCGCAGACGCGCGCGATCGACTGGCTGGATTTTTGGCTGCGCAATGTCGAACGCGAGGATCCAGCTGAACCGCCGCGACTGGAACGCTGGCGTCAGCTGCGTCAGTGAATTTCTAGCTGTCGCCGGACTGATGCGTGTGCGCGCCGCCGTCGGCCGGAACATCGGCAGTGGCGCGTGAGGTGCGTAAGACTTTAGCCTCAGATATTGTCCGATCGAGGTTGCGCAACCAGCACTCGCCGGCGATGAGGGCGTAAAGAACATCGGCCGCCAATCCATCCTGTCGCCAATCGCGCCGCAGCGCGCGCCGCATCGCAGCGCCGTCTGCCACGCCCGAGTCCACGAGCCGGCCATCGATCAACACCTCCCTGATCCAATCCCAATTGTTGCTCAGCACCGCAGCGAAATAACGTGTCGTTTCGCCTTTCGTAGTTCGACGCGTGACGCTGTCCGGCAACAGGTCGCCAAACGCAGCGCGCGCGAGCGCCCGCTCTGTGCCGCCTTGCGTTATCACATAGGGCGCAATGCTAAGGCAGGTCTCGATCACCGGCTGCGCCAAGAGAAAGGGACGCGTTGGGGCCGCCGCACTGAGAGACGTCTCGTCGTGGTAGCTCAGAGCATCGAGAAGTTGGCGGATGCGTAAGCCGCGGGCCGGAGACGCTGATCGCGCTTCCGCCTCCCAAACATGATCATGCGCCGCTTCGGACCCCTCTGTCAGTACGCCGAGAACCTCTGAACGATGTCGCGCCCTTGGTCTTGCGTGGACTGCGCCGAGCGCCATCGTCGCGAGCACGTCCCAAACCGGCGCGCCGGTTAAGCGCGCAGTGTCGAGCGCAATTTGCATGGCTCGCGCGCCGGTGACGCCGTCGCGGATCGCATCGGCCGCGATCCACGGCGTACGACTGCGATGGAAGAGATGGTCGCCGCCCTGTCCGGACGTGATGACGGTGCAGCCGAGATTAGCATAGAAGCGGGCAATCCCGGGATTGCCGAAGCTCAGCAACGCCAGCGAGGGCCTTGCGCTCAGCGGCGCCGAAAGCGCGCCTGCATAGTCCACAGTCGCAGGATCGATACGGAGGTCGTGGCAGGGCGCGCCAAAGACGTTCGCCACCGCTTTTGCCTGCGCGCGCTCATCCCCTTCTGGCGCGCCTTCCCAATATTCGTTGACGCATACAATTTCCGCTTCGCTCGTGCGGCGAAGCAGCGCCAGCACCAACGAAGAGTCGAATCCTCCCGAGAGCCGGAGCGCGATGCGCGCGTGACGGCGCGCCTGAGCGCCGACGGCTTCTTCGGCGTTGGCGCGCAATGCAACGCGCCCCGCCGCCCAATCGAGTTTAGGTGTGCCGCGTGAAAATAAATGCGGCGTCCAATAACGATCGAGGCGGCGGCCATTGCGGGGAAAGATCGCCGCTTCGCCCGGCCACAGGTCTTCGACGCCCGCCAGCCCCGTACGCCGCTCGAGATAAAGCGGGTAGCGGAGAAACGCCCGCATAAAGCCAAGGTCGGCTGCCGGCGCTTCGCAGATCGCAACGTAATCACGCGCATCGCCAAAGAAGAGATGGACGCCCGCCGCCTCTGCGAGAAAGCAGCTGACAGCCCCGCTTGGGTCGCGCAGCACCCGCACCAGATCGTAGCCGCGATCGATAAGGACGGCGACATAGGCGCCCCAACGCGCGGCAATCCACCCAGGCGTCGGATCGAGGGCCACATCACTTGGCGGCGAAGGATCAGGTCCATCGCCATAACGGTCGCCAAAGACGACGCCCATTCCATGCGGCAGTATCTCGACCTGACTTTCATTCAGGTGAAGCAACAGCAGACCGCGCCAGTCGATGAGCGTGGTCCAACCGTCACCAAGCGCGGCCGCAATGGTGCGCGCCGCCCGGGTTTGCTCGCGCGACCCTGGTGTCCAGCGAAGCCCGACAAACCGCATGGGTTCAAACCCACGCTATCGGCGTAAAGGACGCGCAATGGTCGCTCATGTCTCCGGCTAACGCGCCGCCTGTTTCCACCCAGCAATGCGCCGCAAAAGGCGACGCACGCACGCCGATCACCAATTCGGAGGCGATGTGCTGGCTTGAGAGGAAGAAACTGAGTGCAAGCGCATCGAATAAACATATGCGCTTGTGCGGATACCAGGGCCGCAAGCTTTCGAAGCTGCTGACCGCCGCAGACGCCGTGAGGCGCGGTGCGCCAATATTCTGGCGAACGGACGCCAGCGTGTTGAACGTGCGGTCGAGGCGTTTGACCGCGAGCGCATGCGATGCACGCGCGCAGGCCAGCCAGAAAGCGGCTTGGGTCCCAAGCGAGACTTTGGCGGAGGCGACGAAGGCCACGCGCGCCTCCGGCGCACGCGCCCGCGCGCGGTACGCCTCCACTCGGCAGCCAGGCTCGATCAGACCAAGCTCAACAAGCTTCGGCGTCTTGCCGCCTGAGAGATTTGAGTGTTCAGAAAGCCCAGAGATGCACGGAGCATATGCGAGCGGCACGCTCCAGTAGCGATTGCGTCTGAGGTCAAGGAAGACCATTGTGTCGTGATCGATGCAGGCATGCACGTGCGCGCATAATCGATAGAACCCGCTCTCAGCCGACCCGGGCGCGGCACGCGCCGCGCCCGCTGCTTCAATCTCAGAAGTCACGAGACTGCGGCATGATGAGATTTTCCTTCAGCATCGGATCCCACACACCCAGTGTGAGCTCTGTCGCTGCGCCGAGATCAGTCACGGCCTCTTCTGGAAGTTCAGTTTTCGGATTCATGTGCTTGCTCCGTGCGCTGGCGCGCGGCAACGCGAGGCGCCGCCGCGCGCGCCGTCGTTTCAGAAGTCGCGCGCTTGTGGCGTGACGAGGTTTTCTTTCTTGACCGGATCGTAGATCCCTTGGGTCACCTCGGTTGCGGCGCCGAGATCGATCACGTCATCGCGCGTATCATTCTTAGAGGTCATGGCTTTTTCTCCAGGGTGAAATTCACCCAACAGGACCATGATCTTGTGTGGGATGATCTCCCAATCGATCAGTATGAAGATCAGTTAGGGGCCGCGAAGCCAAGCGCTCTGACATTTTGAAGCGCATTGTGAAGCGTTTGGTCAGCGCTGGCGTCAGCGCCGCGCAGCACAGGCGAGCGCGATCACTCGCCCTCTGCAGCCATGACGCGCACCAGATCGATAACGCGTCGGCGCACGCTTACGCTTGGGATGGCGCCGTAGAGGCGAAGCAACTCGTCGGCGCCTTTCGGCCGCTCGCAATTGACGCTGAATGGCGTCGCGCCGGCGAGCGCCTCGAAGAAGCGGTTCACCGGCACGTCGAGGGCGGCGGCGATGTCAAAGAGCCGGCTCGCCGCAATGCGGTTGACGCCCTTTTCGTATTTTTGGACTTGCTGAAAGGTGACCCCAAGCAATTGCGCCAAACGCTCTTGGGACATGCCGATCTCGAGCCTACGCAAGCGCACTTGCTCACCTAGCTGGCGGTCGAAATCGCCTGCGCTTCTGCTGTCCATCTACACGCGCCCGCCCCACACGCTCGGATCTGCCGAGCCGACGGGACTTTAAAACCTGGGCGCGCATCGAACGCAACACTAAACCGTGGCGCAGAAGACACGACGCATCTCACATTGGCGATCTCGTATAGCCTCCTCTTCTGCGCCGCAGGGAGGGTGCGGGGTCCGCGCGCATGCGATTAGGGGCGCTTTAGCCACTCTCGGCGATCGTCAGGGGTTGAAAACGCGGCCGAAACGGCGCGCACCTTCAGTGCGTGGGCGCGCCTGAAGTCTCGTACTTAGCACGTGCGACAACGCATTTTTGCGCCATGTCCGCGATGGGACGCAAATTGCTCGCTTCTGCGTCGCGATCATAGAAAGCGAACAGAACCGTAGCCCCGCCGCGGCCAAGCGTGCTTGCCCAACAAATCTTGCCGAGCCCCACAACCGGGCGCTCCTGGACGCCATGTGCGCCGGTGCCGGCGGACAGTTCGCGGCAAAATGACAAAAATTCCGCTGGAGCGCCCAAACTCCAGCCCAATAATTCCACATTTGAACCGTCAGTGCGCGATCCAAGCGCAAGCGCGCGGGCGCCCGTGAGGCGTAGACTTAAAGTGAGTGGCTCTGCCCATTCGGCTTCGACCAGACCGGCGTCGACCCACGAAGCGAAAGCTTGGAGCGCATCTTGCTGACGCATCGCGTCCCTCCTTCCGAAAGGTCTCTCAACCCGTCTGCTCTCGCTATGTGCAATTTCGCACAAATCGACTGCACCATGCGTTCATGATCTTTCGCTGGTGCAGCATGTCAGCTTGAAAGTGAGATCGCAGCGACAAGGTTGCGTGCGTCATAAATGATGAATGCACGCGCGCTGGCGGCATCGTCTCCCCAGCGTTCTGGCCTTTGTGCTACGCGTGCCGCGCGCGCTGCCAAGCTTTCATGGCTAGAGGCGTAAGCGCCCATATTCGTGCTCCTTGATAATTTGGAGCAACGCCTCGTCGAGCCTGATGACTGGCGCCGCCTCATCGCTTGGGCCAAAATGCGCCGCAGCGGCAGCGCGCAGCGCTTCATCCTCAAAGAACTCAAGATAGCTTGCAAAGCGCAACGCCCGTCGCCGATCGCCTGCCTCCAATTCAGCAAGCGCAAGTTCGAGAAGAGCTTGGCCCATCTGCAGCGCCGAGCCTAAAGCGCGCGCATCCGCGAGCGCCTCGACACTGACCGAGCGGGCCCCGTTGGTATCGCCGGCGAGGCGCATATTGCGGGCCTTGCCCAAAAGCGCGTTTACCCGCACGCGCTTATCGCCCAGCGCGGACGCGACCTCACAGGCTTCATCGAATTGTGCAATGGCGCGCCCCAGCCGGCCCTGAAGCGCGTTCACCCCCGCAAGCCGGACTAGACTGGAAGCACGAAACTGAGGGTGGGCGTTGCCCTCTTCGAGCCGAAGCGCCTCGGCATAAGAGGCTTCGGCGTCTTCTAGACGCCCCTCCTTCAGCGCGATATCGCCAGCACAGGCGTGCACCAATTGCATGCCGAGAGCGCTGTCGAGACGATGACAGATTTGATAGGCCTCTTTTACCCAGCGCTTTGCATCGGCGAGATCGCTCTCGTGTACAGCCAGCATCGCCAACGACATCACCGTGTAAAAGCAACCAAAGTCGTCGGCGCCGCCCGCGCGCAACGCGAGCGCCTGCGCATAGTGCTGATGCGCCTCACGCACTTCCCCTTTAATATGGGCGATATTGCCGAGCGCCTGATGCGCATGGGCAGCGACGATCCAGTCTCCGCCCGCGCCGGAGAGCGCCTCGTGGGCCAAGGCCGAACCTTGCTCATACTTACATTGCTGCACAGCGCTATTGGCGCGTAGCGCGGCGAAATAGGCGCCAAGCCCGGGCGTTTGCACCGGCGTTGCAAAGAGCGCATCGCACTCGCGGTAAGCGTAGCAAAGCGCGCATGCGTAGAACACCGCCTCGGCGTTCTCACGCAGCAGCGCGTCATCTCCGCGCGCTGCAAGATACGTCCACGCCGCGCGCAAATTGGCCGACTCGCCTTGAAAGCGATTGCGCGCCGACACACCCGACGCACTGCGCGCTTGCACAAAGCATGATTGCGCCAATGCGAGGAAATAAGCGCTATGGCGCGCTTGCGTGCCGCCAACCGCGCCCAATTCGGCTTCCTTCAGTTTTCCGAACGCATACTCATGCAAGAGCGGATGCAGCACGAACCGGCCGCGGCCGCGGCTCTCAATCAGACACTTTCGTTCCAGAATATCGAGGACGGGCGCGTCAAGCTCGGCCACCGCCCGCGCCGCCTCAAGATCAAAGCCACCGCGAAACACCGAAAGCCGCGCTAAGGCTGTGCGCAAGGCCTCAGACAAAAGCGCCCACGAACCCTCGAACACACGCAATAAACTGCGCCGCCCCTGCCCATCGCCGCTCAGGTCATCGAGAAACCCCAAGCCGTCGTTCAGATTCTTCGCGATGTCGCGCATCGACATGAACTTGGTCCACTGCGCCACCAAGTGCAGCGCCAAGGGACTGCCGCCCACTGCCTCACAGATTTCGACGAAAGCGGCGAAGTCATCGGGAGCGAGTGCAAAATCGCCGTCGAACCGGCGCGCCGCTTGCACGAACAATACAGAGGCTGGCGTAGTCAAGATCGCGTCGGCGCTGGCGGGCGGTGGCAAGCCGGCCAGGCGGATAACGGTTTCGCGTGGGGCGCCCAAGGGCTCGCGACGTGTCACCAGACACCGAATTTCGTGGCATGCCTCGAGCACCTGATCGAGGAATTCGGCGGCGCCCGCAACGGCGTCCGCATTGTCCAGAACAATAACTAAGCTACGCTCGCGCAAGTACGCGATGATCTGATCTTCGCCAGAGGCGCCGGCCGAGAGCGGCAGACGCAAAGCTGACGCCAGCGCCCCCTTCAGGGCTTCTACACTCTGCTCATTTTCCAAATCCGCAAAGCACACGGCTAGATCTTTTGGCAAACTTGCCGCAACTTCCAGCGCCAGCCTCGTCTTGCCCGCCCCGCCAGCCCCTGTGAGTGTCAACAAGCTGCGCGGTTGCGCGAGCAGATCCACCGCTGCACGCAATTCGGCGTCGCGACCGTAAATGGGCTCGCTTTGAACCGGGGCCGCCTGGACCGGCGCTGTGAGGCTGCGCGGCGGCGGAAATTCACGCACCGGAAAGCGTGGATGGATGAGGCCGAAAAGCCGGAGCGGCTCCTCTATGCCTTTCAAACGATGCGCGCCGAGATCCGCAAACTCGCAGTCACGAGGGGCGCTATAAACGCTCATCGCAACCGAGCTGACCAAAATCTGCCCGGGCCATGCCGCTAACATGATGCGCGCCGCCCGATTGGCGATCACCTGATCGACTTGATCGTTCGTCGCGTTTGGGGCGCAGTGCACGCCGATGCGCACGTTAAGTCCGCCCGCAACTTCCCAGTCTACACTTTGCAGCGACAGCTGGATTTCAAC